>JBGQKZ010000141.1:0-14984 GCA_041499805.1 Gemmataceae bacterium | reverse complement strand
TGCGTGAAATGCGCACTTACTTGGGACCTGGGCTCGCATGGCTGGTGTAAGTTCGCTCTGGGAAAGAACTGTGACGTTCGTCGTCGACGGGCTGACGACATTGGCCTGCATTACTCACGGCTAGACGCAACAGAACTTGCAGGCACCTGTCGCGCGATGAGCGGCGCGGCTGCATACCCTACTGATGGGCGGAGACCTCGATTGTCTGCTCCGGGAGCGAACTGCAGAGGGCCAGCGCTGCCATTGCCAAAGGCGTGGCGACTAGTGGGTCGTCCTCGCGTACCTGTTCCAAATCATTGACCCAGGAGCCGTCGTCCTTCTGCCGAGACAGTAGGACGTCGGCGACTGCTTCGGACCAGACGACTTTCCCCGTCTTCGTCTCCAACACACTCGCGCGGGAGCCGCGCAGGGCGAGCGCGGCGGCCCAAGCGTAGTAGTAATAGACGGCCTCGCGATCGCGCTCTCGGTGGCTGGCGTACGCGCCGGGATGGCTCTTGGCGCTGAAGTTCATCGCCAGCCAGCCCCGGGCAGCTTGATGTCGGGCATCGTCTGCGGAAACTTCGCAGAGCTGCAACGCATACAGCCCATCGGCGGTTGTGCTGCCGTAGGACTGAAAACGTTCGCGGCCGAGCCGGTCCTTTCCGGCCGCCCCGGCCTTGTTCCGAACTGCGTCGTCATAGATGAAGAAAAACCCGCCATCGTCGAAGGCAGCGTCGCGGTCGGCTTCTTCATCGTGGTAGTTCTGGCACCGGCGGAGAAAGACGAGCGCCTTTTTGAGTGCGGGATCGTCCGATGAGCAACCGGCGGCGGCGAGCGCTTGCAGAGCGAAGCGCGTCGCCGAGAGATTCGCTTCGAGCAAGGGCGGACCGAATTCTCCGGGGGGCGGCTTGCGCGGGAGGACGGCACAATAGCCCCAGCCGCCGTACGGTCGGTCGGCCTGCTTCCAGCCGCGATCCTCGGTCAGTTGCCGGTCACGCAGGTATTTAAGCCAGGCGTCACAAGCCGCCCGACGGGGCTCCTTGGACGGATCGCTGAGCGCGACCACACTCAAGCTGGCCGTGTACACGGGGTAGGACAGGCCGCGCGGACCGGGATCAATTGAACCATCTGGCCGGATCATGGCCGCGAGATAGTCGGCTCCTCTTTCGCGAGCGCCGCGAACTGCGCCCTCAGGTCCACACTGTTGCAAGGCAAGAACGGCCAGCGGGGTTAGGGAGTCGCCGTCTTTGAAGGGCCCTTTTAGTTCTGAGCGCCAGGCGCCGTCAGGCGATTGGTGGGCGACGAGGTAGCGCGCGCCGGCGGCCAACGCTCGGTCGATGCGCCCAACACGGGAAACGAGCGGCGGCGTGAACGACGACGGGGCCTCGCGCTGGCTGTTGCAGCCAAGCGCGAATAGCCCCGCCATCGTCAGCACGACCGCACCGCTCGCGAGGATTCGCAAGGCACGTTCTCCTCATGCTCGGCGAGCCGTCGGCGTGGGCCGGCGGCCCGCACCGCGGGGCTGAATCCCACGGCTCGCCAAGCCGGGCGTTACTTTTTTCCTTGCATCTTCGCAACAGTCGGCACGGGAGCGCGGTCGGCCAATAGCACCAACAATGCTCCCGCCGTGCAGAACGTCCTTCCCGTGATGCAGTGATTCCCCGACCAACCGCCGTCCTTGTCCTGGACGCGATTGATGCTTTCGGCAACTGTCTTGTCCCACTTTTCCCAGTCAGCGCCGCCCTTGGCGAGCAGCGTCTCACTGATGTTCATGAAGCTGAGGAACTCCTCACCACCGTTCGACCCGAAGCCCGCCACGAACTGCTTGTCTTCCAACTGCAACACGATTCCGCGAACGGCGGCCTTCTGGCTCACTTCAGCCATAGCAAGGCGCTCGAGGTGGGACTTTGCTTTGTCCTTCTCGTCCTTGCTCGCCGTCGAGCTTTCGAGCGTTTCGCGGGCTTTCTTCTCGCCACCCTTGAGTGTGTTGACGGTTTCCTGGAGCCCGCCCGCGCGGGCGGAGGAATTGTAAAGCCCGACGCCCGCATCGCTGGGGGGCGGGGGAGTTGTCGGCGCGGAGGATCCACGGCCAGCGATTCCGCCGACGCCCCGACCCGACGTGACAGCGCCGCTGCCGGCCGCGCCGAACTTGCCGGTTTGTTTGTCGAGCCCTTCCGCGGACTGCTTGTTGTCTCGGTCGAGGACTTCCCCTTTCACCACCGCGCCCGCCTGCGCAGCCCGATTGAGCCCCTTGCTGGCTACGCCTTGTGACAGGATCGACGCCCAACCGTTGTTGCCCGGGAAGCTACCATCGGCCAGTTGATTGTCCTCCATCTTGCCGATGACTTTGTTCAGCGCGGCAACTAGACGCTGCTCGCTCTTGTCGTCCTGCATCTTGCCTTTCAACTCAGCCATGACGAGGGACGACAGAAACGTATCAATGTACGGGCCGATCTTTGTTTGCACCTGGGTGTCACGAACGTCGGTGACGTAGAGCGACTTCTTGTCCGACTTCTCGACGTGTGCGCAAATGAACTCCGCGGCCCGGTTGACGTTCTGAGCGTACGGCCCGTCCTTCGGCGTGTTGCCGGCGCGGAGCAAGGCAAGAGCTGCGATGCAAGTGCTGGCAACATCGGGTGGATCCGCGAGGTCCTTGCCTTCGACGCGCCCGCCGTTTTCTTTGAGGTTCATGCGCCAGCCGCCGCCTTGGCCCCAGCCACCGTTCTCCTGCTGCTGACTGACGAGATACGCCAACCCCTTTTTTACCGATTCGGTCAGCGGCTTGGGCTTCGCCGGCGTGGCGGCCGCTTCCGACTTGGCGGGCGTCTCCGACTTGGCGTCCGACGCCTTTTTGAGGTCGCGATCTTGGGCTTGCAGGCCAGCAAGTATCGCCAGTCCGGCAAGCGCCACGACCAAAAGACCGAGGGCGAAGCAGCATTTACGATTCATGAAACCTTTCCTCCTCCAGGCGATTTGGATAACGTGCCCGGGGCCCTGTGAAAAAGCGGCGCGCAATCGCGTCCATAAGCTAAGACGTTTGGCTTCGGCCGTTGTTAGCTTGCAGCACACGTCGCAGCGCCCAACGCGGAAATGTCAGCGCCCGGAAATGGACTTTACTCGTTATGGAGTCAGGGGATGAGTGTCCGAATGCGAATAGCGATTGAGCGTAACAACTTCGTAACGCGAATGTTGAATTGCGCTTTGCAATCGTAGAGCTGACCATACCGGCACGCGCAATAAGCCGAAAGCGACGGATTCGGCGATGCCCCGGAGAGATGTGCGCTTTTCGTCTGAAAAGCGCACTCGGGGCGCGGCTGAAGAGGGTCGGACCATGAAGCGAAAATCACCACAGCTTGACCTGAGCGAGCTAGTCGTCCCGACCACCGTGTCTATCCACGGCAAGCCGTTGCCGTGGTTGAGATGCCGATGGCTCATGAATTGAGCGGTCGGCAGATGGATTGGCTCTGGTTTCCTGTATATCACATTGTTTGCATCCTCGTTGTTTGGTATGCCGCATGAGCCATACCAGGACCAACCCCATGATTGTGCCGGAAAGGATTCCAGCCGCGGCCCCGCCCAGGGGAAGATGAACGTCGTTTGCTCTTGTCGAGAATACGTACACGTACGTGGCCCCAAACCAACTGACGCTGCTGGCCAATACCCACCAACCCGCCCGTCCGACCCACTGGCGCAAGACCAACCATTGCATTGCCCCCGCCACGGCCCCGGCGAATATGGCGGCCACGTCAACTACATAGCGGTCGCTTATGAACAGGAACCCTTGGCCCGTATCCGCGCCCGCAAGTCCCACCCCCTGGATGAGAAAGCCCACGAGCGACCCCACGCCGCTGGCCAAGATCCACCAACCGGCGCGCGCAAACCGGCGCCGAAGGATGAGCCAGTGCAGGAAACCCGGCAGGCTGACACCCGCCACCGCCACCACAGTGGAGATCAAGCCGCCCACCCACGCGGGCGTGGTGTCGGTCAGCAGCGTTCCCATCGCCCGAAAGGCAGTGGCGGCCACAGCAAAACCCACGGTGCTGGCCGCCGTCCATTGAAGCCAAACGCCCCATCCGACGTGCTTGGGCTGGAATTCCACGGATTCCTCCAAAGTTGTAGACAAACTTGTGAGTACACTCACTCGTTAATTGCGAAGGATTGGTTCGTGCCCGTCTTTCGGGAGCAGGGCCTCAGTGGCGATCGGGCTTGCCGGGGATCGAACCCCGTCGGTCAGAAATTTCATGAGGGTGGCACCGACGCCCTCCAGGGTTCCCCCACCGCCGACTGCTAGAATCTCCGGCATGATCTTGACGCCCCGCTCTGCCAGCGCCGTCGTGACGTTGATGATCGCCGTGGGCCCCTGGCCGAGCGCACGCACCTGGGCATCGAAACCTTTGGCCCGGGCCAGTCCCACCGCCTCCACTTCCGCCGCCTTGGCACGCCCGGTCTCGGCGATGTAGGTCGCTTCACCGTCGGCTTGTCTCTTGCGGGCCGCGGCCGTCTGCGTGGCAATCTCCACCCCGACCTGGGCCTGGGCCAACTGGGCCTGCATGTCGGCCGTGCCCTTGGTCTTCTCCAGGTCGATACGCAGACGCTGCGCTTCCTGCTGCATCTGGTACGTAGCCTTCTCCTGGTTAGCGATCTCACGTTGCGTGAGAACCACGACCAATTCCTTCGGCAGAATCACATCCTGAATGTACACTCCGCGGGTTTCCACTTCGTACTGCGTCAGTTGTGAGCGGATGTGAGCCAGGGCGGCTTGTTGCACTTGCTGACGGGTCTCGATGAACTCGACTGCCGGCATGCTCTGCAGCTTGTCGCGGAAGTGGTTGCCCACAGCCGCTTGCAGCACCTCGTTGACCAGGTTGGCAATCGTGCCGACCATGCTGATCACACGCGGAGCCGACGTGTCCGGCACATGGATCTGCACCACGAGTTCAATCGTGAAAACGAAGCCTTCGCGGCTCTTAGCAACGATTTGAGACAAGCGCTCGTCGAGTTTGTGGGCCTCGCTGACTGCTTCGGACCAGTTGAGGCTCAAAATCGACGTGGGCACCTTCTCAGCTTCGTAACAGCGCGGGTTGATGGCGTACTTGCCGGTTCGCAGCGGCTCCTGCCAGATGCCCCGATGGCCGGGGCGCACGATCGACCCAAACTTGAAGGCGGCTCCGGAGGTGTCTTCGGTCGGCAGGCCGACATAAGCCTTGATGACCGCCACCTCGCCTTGCTTGATGACCAGCATCGGGACCTCTTCCACGCGTACCAGGAACGGATTGAGTAGGTACGCCCCATAAAGCAGCGTGTCATGCTGGAGTCCGATCTTCCCGCCCGCTTTTAGAAACGCATCATAGTCTTGATAATTGTTGTGTTGCACGGACTTCGACCCGATCAACGCCTCGATGAGCGTCTGATCGGTGGCCTGCTCGCCTTCCAGTTTTTTGACGTCCTCGAACTCGCCCAGCCGGCCGGCGATGGCGACGCTCGGCAGCGGCTGCCCTTCGAGCGCCGTAACAATGCCGCACGTATCGACAACTCCGCCGCCGGCGGCCGAGCGCGGCGTGATCACCGTTACTTTGAGCTGACTCTCCTCCAGGCCAAACGCTTGGTAGGTGAATTTGCCCTGGGCCTGCAAGCGCTGGAACTGTTGGGCCACCGGGACGCCGTAAACGCGCTCCCGGGTAATCACCAGGAAGCCCACCGGATGCACCGGCATGAGACTGCCGGGCGGCAAGACGGGACGCTGGACCCCTTTCTGTCCGCCGGCCTGCAGCCAGGCGCGCAGGTTGGTGATCAGGTTCAAGTCGCTGACCGACTCGGCCGACTTGGCGCCGATCGGCAGAGGTCGGCCCACCTGCGCCACGACCACGCCGATTTCACCGGCCCGAACCTGTACCCAGGGGTGCCTCTCCACGGCATAGAGCAGCCACAACTTGAAATGCCAACCCGGCATCAAGAGATTGGCCTGGTAGCCTGGTTCGCCGCGGAAGGCAATCGGGTTGTCATCAGGAAGTTTGCTGAGGGCGAACCGCTTCGTGACTAGCCCGACCTCGGTCGGACCGATGATCCTGATCGAGGGAACTACCAGAATCGCCGTGAGAGCGACCAGGGCCGTCAACAACCAATAGGACTCCAAGAACGTCACGATTGACATGATTTGTAACTCCCCGATGAGCGAATGGTGATGACGAGGCGTTCCTTCCCTGAGGGTTTCTGCCGCAGAACGAAAAAGGTCAGCCGCCGGGCCGGCCGATTGTACAGGAGACCGCAGAAAGCCGTACTGCCGACCCAATCGGCTAAGACCGTTGATTCGGCATTGAACCTACGGCTTCTGCCGCTGTTCCTGCTGCGCCTCGATGAATCCTTCAGTGACCGCCTTGGCCACAGCCTTGGCTCCCGGCTGGATGTTCTCGCCCATGTAGTTCACGACGTCCTTCGCCACGGGGGCAGATTCTCCAGCCACGTAGCGCTGGAAGGCGCCCATGTACCCGAACATACACATGACGATGCCGACGAACAGCAGCGGCATGCCAACGAAGGCACACCAGAAGAACCGGGGAGGCTCGAAGCTGCCAAAAGACGCGAAGAAGCTGCCGAAGCCGACGATCATGAAGAGCATTCCGACTCCCGCGATCACCGGACCGCCCACGCGAAGCACGGTGCGGATGTTCAATTGTTGGGCAGACTGCAACTGGTTCTCGAGCATACGGTCCCTCCGTTGAGGCTGAACGCCAGGTTAGGTGCGACAAGGGGCATCATCGATCAATTGCCGCCTTGACAGGCCCAACGCCAGGACGATGTAGATGACGGCAAGCGTTGCGAGTTGCATGTAAAGAATCGCGCCCTCGAAGAAGACGACCGCATGCAAAATGAAGCCGGAGAGACCGATGGCCGTCATCATCCGACCCTTGCGGTCCAGGAATACGAGCCAACGTAGAACCAGGGACACGATAAGGACGTCAAAGGCCGCCAAACCACAAACGAACCAAGACTAAGCGCCCACGTCTGAGCCTCCAAACGTTAAAGACAAGTACCCGCGCCGGCGGGGGGAGACGTGATCTCTCAAAGAGCCGTTACGGCGGCCAGCGCGGGACAACGGCTCTACACCGTGACGGCCCCCGCTTTCTCTGCGAGTACCCTTTGCAACGTGTCGAATTGGGTTGGCTTCGTCAGGTGTTCGTCAAAGCCGGCCTCCAGGGCATGGCGCCGGTCGCTCTCCTGGCCGTAGCCCGTAAGCGCTACGAGCAGGACCTCCTCCAGCCCCGGCTCTTGGCGTAGCTGCTGCGCCAAATCATAGCCGTTGATCCCGGGCAACCCGATGTCCAGGAACGCCGCTTCCGGCTGGAAGGCCCGTGCCGCTTCCAGCGCCGCGGGGCCGTCATAGACGACCTTGACCTTGTGCCCCCCTTTCCTTTCCAGCAAGCGGCCCGTCAGTTCGGCGAAGTCCTCATTGTCGTCCGCGATGAGGATGCGCCGGCAGGGAGGGGCAGCGAACGAAGGGTCGGGCTTCGCTCGCGCCATCCCGCCCTCTCTAATTTGAGACAGCACGGGTAAGCGGACGACGAACTCGCTCCCTTCGCCGAGGCCGTCGCTGGAGGCCCCGACCTGGCCCCCGTGCATTTCCACCAGATGGCGTACCAGCGTCAGGCCGATGCCCAACCCTCCTTGCGACCGGTCCAGCGAACGGTCGGCCTGGGTGAACAGCTCGAAGACGCGAGGCAACATCTCCGCGGCGATGCCGAGACCGGTGTCTCGCACCCGCAGGACCACCTCCTCCCCCTCCGTCGCAACGGTCAACCAGATGCGCCCACCCTTCTCCGTGTACTTGGCGGCGTTGTTCAGCAGGTTGGCGACGACCTGGGCCAGGCGTGTCGCGTCCGCGTCAAGCCAGACCGGCTCGGGCGGCTGGGAAACCGTTAGTTGATGCTTGCGGGCTTCAACGTGGGGCCGGGCGATCTCGACGGCGTCGGCGACAACATGTGCCAGCTTGATGCGCTCCTTCTTGAGGTTGATCTTGCCACGGCTGATGCGCGAGACGTCCAGCAGGTCATCGACCAACCGGGTCAAGTGCTGGACCTGGCGTTCGATGACATCCCGGGCCCACTTTAGGTCGACATCGGCCGGGCTGAATTCCTGCAAGACCTGGATGGCATTCGGGATCGGAGCCAGGGGGTTGCGGAGTTCGTGCGCCAAGAGCGCCAGAAACTCGTCCTTGTGACGATCCGCCTGCTCCAATACGCGCTTTCCTTGTCGCAGTTCTTCCTCCAGCTCTTGATGAGCGGTTATGTCCCGCATGATGCTGGCGACCAGAATGCCCCCTGCGCTGGGAAGGGGGCTGAGGCTGATCTCAATTCGAAACTCTGCCCCATTTTTGCGCAAACCGTAGAGTTGCAGGCCCGTTCCCATAGGCCGAACGCTGGGATTCGCAGTGAAAGCAGCGCGATGCCCGCTGTGTTTGCTGCGATTGCGTTCAGGCATCAGCATCTCGACCGGCTGGCCGAGCAACTCGTCCCGACCGTATCCGAAAAGTCTTTCGGTTTGACCATTGATCTGGACGATCTCGCCCCCCTGGTTGACGATGACGACTGCATCGGGTGCTGCTTCCAGGAAACCCTGGATTACGTTTGCTGGCAACCGTTCCTGGAGCAAGTGCTCGATGGCAGTTAACAACCCCGGGGCCTGGACGGGAACCGAGCAGGAATCCCCGACGCTCCCCACATTTTGTGTCTGATCCGTCCCAACGAAGAAGGGCAACAGGGGAATCGAGGCGGTGGCGGAATTGGCCTTAAGCTGATAGTACAACTCCAGTCCGCTCACGTTGGGCGGGGACAAGTCCACGAGAATAAGATCGGGTAGGGCTAAGGTCGGGCTCAGAGCCTCTGCACTCGTGGCAGCTTCTCGGACCTCGAACCCTGCCTTCTTGAGCATCTGGCTCAGGGCGTGGCAACCGGCTTGCTCAGGGCCGGCATTCAGGATGACGATGTTCCGAGAAGCGCTCATACCAATCCTCCTGCGGAATGAGATGCCTTGCAGTTGTGATAGTGCCTATATCGTCTCACCACTGGCACATCCTTCCCGGGCACCTTGTCCTTTCGTGCCACGGCCCGAAGTCGTCCGCCCAACACGAGTGGACGGCCGGGTGTCGTGGTCTGCGGCCGCTAGACCCCGATCGGGCCAAGGCGGACTGGCCGGTTGCGGGCGTGTCAACGAGATCCGGCCGGTTCAACCCAGGCCCGACGGACACTTTACTTCTTGGCGAGGATCTTCTCCTGGTTGGCGAGGATCTTCTCTTGGTTGGCGAGGACCTTGTCCAACTTAGCCTGATTGGCCTCAATCTTTCCCTGGTTGGCGAGGATTTTCGTCTGGTTGGCGAGGATTTTCTCCTGGTTTCCCAGCACTTGGTCGGCCATGATGCTCACTCCTTCAAGAACGAAGTCTGTGACGTTTCCGAGCAAAATGCCCATCTACAATCCGTCGCAAACTTGCTGATCTTTCGTAATTTGGGCACTGGCGCTACTTCCGCGTTACCAGAAGTCCAAAAAAAAGCCGACGTGCGCGAACCTATTGAGAGGTTCCCGCACGTCGGCTTACTCTGTAACGAACCTCCCGGCAGGGCCAGGTTGTTCTTCACCTAGTCGTCCGACACTTGCAGTGCCGAGTATACGCCTCGAGTCGGGGAATGCAAGTGGTTGCCCACACCGACCCTCACCCGAACCTCAGCCGCTGGAGTCGCAGCCGAGGACACAGAGGGCGTCGATCTGGAAAGATCGGCTCACAGGTAGGGGGATAGCAGCCGCGCCAGCCCGTCGCGAAGCTTCACCGCGAGCCCCCGGCCGTCCACCTCCTCCAGGGTGACCCGGCGCGCTCGCCGGATCTTCGCCCGGGCCATCTCCTCCAGCAGCCCGGCGAGTTCGGGATCATAGCACTCCAGGTTGAACTCGAAGCTCAGTCGCAGGCTGCGCGGGTCCCAGTTCGCCGAACCGACCAGCGCCCAGGTGCCGTCCACCACCATCAGCTTGCTGTGGTCGAACGGCGGCGGCGACAGCCACACCCGGCAGCCCCGCTCCAGCACCTGCCACAGCAGCGCCGTCGAGGCCCACTGCACCAGCCGCAGGTTGTTCTGCTCCGGTAGCACGATGTCCACCGCCACGCCGCGTAGGGCGGTGATGTTCAGCGCCGTGATCAGCCCGGCGTCGGGCAGGAAGTAGGGGGTGACGATCAGCACCGAGGACCGGGCGCAGGCCAAGGCGCCGAGTAGGGTCAGGCGCAACTTCTCGAAGTCCTCGTCGGGCCCGTCCGCAATGCCGCGCACCGGCGCCGCCCCGGCTGGTTCGAGGGCCGGGAACCAGCGCTCCCCTTGCAAGAGTTCCCCGGTGCAGAAGGCCCAGTCCTCGGCGAACGCTTCCTGGAGGTGGGCCACCACCGGCCCGTCCACCCGGAAGTGCAGGTCCTGAATGGGGTGGCGCGGCCGCACCTCAGGGTAGTGTCCCTCGCGGATGTTCATCCCCCCGGTGAACCCGCGTCGGCCGTCTACCACGAGGATTTTGCGGTGGTTGCGCAGGTTAGCATACGGGGTCGCCCGTGGCAGCCAACGGGGCAGGAACAAGGCCACAGGCACGGCGGCGCAGCGCAGCGGCCGGACGATGGAAGGCGCGGTGTAGCGGGCCCCGACGTCGTCGATCAGGACGCGGACCTCTACCCCGCGCCCGACCGCGCGGTGCAGGGCCTCCAGGAACAGAACACCGGCCCGGTCGTTGTCGAAGATGTAGGTGGCCATTGCGACGGAAAGCGTCGCATCGTCGATCGCCTGCAGCATGGCGGCATAGGCGGATGTATCGCCCCCCAGGGGCACGAGACGATTCCCGAGCAGCAGCGGGCGCTGGGTCACGTCTCCGACGAGCCGCGCCAGGGCGCTGAGGTGGACCTTCCCCGGGAGCAGCAGTCCGGCCAGCGCTTCGGGGGAACAGCAGGGAGAGGCCGCGGGCACTTGAAGACGGGGGGTGCGGCCGCGCAGCGAGCGGGCACGGCGGCGGATGCGATTGATGCCGAGCAGGAAGTACAGGCCGGCCCCGAGAAGCGGGGCCGTCCAGATCAAACCCGCCCAGGCGGTCGCCGACAGCGTGTCGCGCTTGTGGAGCACCGCATGGCCGGAGGCCCAGATGTTGAGGGCGAGGGTCAGGGCGATGAGGAGGTACGGCCAGAAGTCTGCCAAGAAGTCCAGGACCGGGAGGAAGAACTGCTCCATGCGGATACCGTCGGGAGGGGGATGTTAGCCGCCCGGGCCGCCCCCGGTCTACGTTTCGAGTGGTTTCCCCTGCGGCCAACGGGCGTTCCGTCGAACTTACATACGCCATACAGCCTAAGAGCGGCTTCGATATTCGCAGGCTCTATTACTAGGCCGCGCGCTGGTTTTCGGCTGATTCTTTTTTCGATCGAGTGCGCTTTTCGCATGAAAAGCGCACTCGATGCGGCACAGGTGCGCGACGGGGCAGCTTCTCACGAAGTGAGAAGACGGTACCGCAGCAGGCCAAAAAACCTAGTGAAACGTCGAATCCAAGCGCCCCGAGGCCAAACGAAAGAGCCCACCGGCCGCGGCTCGGCAAGCTTACAAGTCAGATCACTTCACCGTCGCGGTCCGGTGTGGCGCGGAATTCGGACGGCGACTGGCAAGTAAATGGACTGGTTGGATCGAGTCGCAAAAAAAGTAGCGCAGCTCGTTTCAGGAAACGAGCCGCGCTTCCGCTTTCACTTCTGACAGAAGCACGACGACGTGATCTTCACGTCCGCATGCTTCCAGATTTCATCGAAGCGGGCCCGGACCTTGGCGGTCTCGGTTTTCTTGCCCTGGGCTTCGAGGCTTACCAACAGTCCATGGAGCGACCAGCCATTGTCCGGCCAGCGGCGGAGATCCTCGCGATACACCGCCTCCGCCTCGGCATGTTGACCATCTTGGAGCAGGAAGGCGCCAAGCGCGTGCCGTACCGGCACGACCCAGTCCGGCGGTTCGCTGTAGCGCAGCTTGTCTTCCTTCGCGACCGCCGACCGCAGTGCCTTGATCCCCGCCTCCATCTTCCCTTCACGAACGAGGATCTCGCCCTCGAGCATGTCGTTGCCGACGGCGAACAGGTCGGCCGCCTTGTTGTTGCCGAAGGTCGCGTCCTTCGCCGGCTTCATCGCCGCCTCGCGGAACAGCTTCTGTTCCTCGCGGGCCTTGGCGGTCTCTCCCTTGGCTGCGTAGGCGACCGCGCGAATGTGGTGCCGCATGGCCCGCGCGATCGGGAAGATCTCCGGCGGCTCCGGCTCCTGAAGGATTTGATCCCACATCCCGAATCGCTTCATCACCTCCATCGGCGCCGCGACGAAACCGTCGGCGACGGCGGCGTTCTCCGGTTTGGCGACCCAGTCCTTCGGCACATCCGCGAGCATGTCCCGCACCACTTTGAGCGCTCGCTTCGACTCGCCTTGATTCATGGCTGCGAACACGAGCATGTAGTGGTTGTGAGCCATGTACATGCGGTAGAAGCCCTGTTCGGGAACCGTCTTCGCATAGTTGCGGTCAGCGACGATGGCCTTGTCGTTGGCCTCAATCGCCGACTGCCAGCGTCCACGGCGAATGTCTATGTGCGACGGCATGTGCACCACATGTCCGAGGGCGGGCTGCATATCGCGGAGCCGATCCGCGGCAGCATCCGCCTTCTCCGGGTGCGGCGATGCTTCACACGCATGGATGTACAGGTGGTTGGCCAGTGGGTGATTCGGTGCAAACTCTAGCACGGTTTCCAGAGCCTTCAGAATCTCAGGCGTTTCCGGCTGCGGTTTGCCGTCAACGGTCCAGAGATCCCAGGGACGCAGATTCATCAGCGACTCGGCGTACAGAGCGCCGATGTCCGCATCTTTCCGGAACTTCTCGGAGGCCACCTTCATCGCCTTGGCGTACGCCTCTTCCAAAGGACGCGTGTCCTTCGGCAATGGATCGGCATAGCGAGCGGCGAGCGCTTCAATCAACGCGCGATTTGCCTCCGACTCGTTTTTCGACGTCGCTTGAGCCAGCTCCAGCGACTTCCACGCGGCCTTCGCCTTCTCTGGCGGGAAGAGGGGGTAGTTGTAGTTCTTCCCCATGCTCAGCGAGGCACCCCAGTGGGCCATGGCGCAGTGGGGATCGAGCTCGGCGGCGCGCTGGAAGGCGCGGATCGCCTCGTCGTGGTTGTAGGCGTACATGAATGCGAGCCCCTGGTCGAAGTACTTTTGCGCCTCGGGGCTCGATGTCGCCACGGACCGCGTGTGCTCACCGATGCCAGTGTACTGGATAACTTTGGACTTGGACGCGCGCTCCGGTCTGGTCGGTTCGCCCAGCATAGAGCTGGGGCCAACGGCGATTGCCGCCGAAAGCGCGATCAACATATGGATGTTCCTTGACCGCATCATGCGTCCTCCGTTCATTTTTGTTTCGAGTTTAGTAAGTCGTGCCAGACAGCGGCCAACCGTTCCGATGGATCGGCTAACCCAACGTTTCCAAAACTAGCTTGAGGTGAACGCGACGAGTTCACCCGCGAAGCGTCTGGGACCTTCCCAGCGCACCGCGTGCCCCATCCCGCGATACACCGCCAACCGCGATCGCGCTCTTTAGAGCGTTCGGAAACAATGAGGCGGAAGCCTGAAAAACAAGGCGTTTTCTTCATTGTTTCCGAACGCTCTTAGGAGATCTTGATCGTATTGCGTGCAGAACCGCCTTCGATCAATCGGAGGTTGACGAGCGGCATCGGCGTGCTCTTTTCGGTAATTCGCACACCCCCCAGGTGCGTACCGAATGGTAAATTCCCTCGGCCAGCTGGCGAGCCGGGATCCGTCGGTTAAAAAGAACGACCGGTCGTTCTTACTGATGAGCTTGATTATTACGACCGTTCGTGCTATTGTCAAGGTATGAGCGCAGTTTTTTCTTCAAAGACCAGTTCGGCAGGCGGCGAGCCCCAGCCATCGAAAGGCCAGGCTAGTCGCGGTAACATTCTCCTCGCCGCGGCCAAACTGGCCACGACGCATGGACTGAATGGCTTGTCGATCGGCGACCTGGCCGCCAAAGTCGGCATGAGCAAGAGCGGCCTCTATGCGCATTTCAAGTCCAAGGAAGAACTGGAGTTGGCGACGATCGCGACAGCGGCCGCGATTTTTGACAGTGAAGTGCTTCAGCCCGTGGCCCGGGCGCCCGCAGGAATCGCGCGGCTCAAGCGTCTGGTCAATTCGTTTCTTTCCCACCTCGAACGGAGAGTTTTTCCGGGCGGGTGTTTTTTTGCGGCAGTCGCCGCGGAACTCGACACGCGCCCCGGCCCAGCGCGCGACCGGGTCGTCGAGGTGCTCAATTCATGGCTTTCATTGCTAAGGCAGTGCATCCTCGACGCGCAGGCCCTCGGAGAGATCGATCCCCATGCGGAAGTTGATCAAGTGGTTTTTGAGATCCAGGCCATGCTCTTGGCCGCGAATTTCCTGTTTGTCATGGCCAACGACCCCCTGCGGCTGACCCAGGCGTGCCGGGGAGTGGAGGACGTGCTCGCGCGAGTGGCGGTTCGTGCGAAATCAAAGAAAAGACAATCGGCACGCAACCGAGCCTCCGGATGACGTCGAACGGGAATTAAAGCATCCGGCACGCAGATGCGGCCAGTGCGTGTCCGTCGTTTGGTTGGAGGAACTGTTGGACCGGCACCTCCCGCACGCCGGTCTCCCGGACTTACGTCGTTGGGAATGGCACTGCTTGACGTTGCTTTCGCACCGGGAACTCCCGACCCTGGACGGGCACAAAGGACGAGTTCACGCCGTTGCGTGGAACACGTTCCATTCCGACAGAGCACTGTCGTTTCTCACACGGTCGCGCGCCGAGTGCGCTTTTGGTGTAGAAAGCGCACATGAGGCTCGATCGCAACGGTGCGGCCTCCCGATCATTTTGGCACGACGCCATTAGTTGTCCGTCTCATTTTCTGACTAAAGCGCCGCCTCGAATTCTCTCACGCGGAGGACAT
>JBGQKZ010000140.1:0-14992 GCA_041499805.1 Gemmataceae bacterium | reverse complement strand
CGGGACCCAAGCGGCAGAAACCTGAGCGGCTGCAAGGCGATCGCGGCTATGATTCGGAACCGCTGCGGCAGCTCTTGCGTTGGTTGGGCATTAATCCCGAACTGGCCGCCCGCAACACGGAGCATGGCAGTGGTCTTGGTGCCTTCCGCTGGTTCGTAGAGAGAACCATTTCCTGGCTGTATTCGTTCGGCCGCTTGCGGCGCCGATTGGATCGGCTCACGGAAATCCAAGAGGCTTTTCTCCAATTGGCCTGTGACATCATCTGTTTGAGATTCGCGGAAACCTGACGTCATTGTTTCCGAACGCTCTTAACGTGGACGGCGGGGCAGGCCAGAATGCATTGTCGGTCAACGTGGTTGCGCCAGGGATTGCCAATGACTTCAAGGTGCTCGCCTCCAGCACGCCTGGTGCAGGCGAGGTCGTTGACGTTGGTACGGGACTGACCGTCAACTTCGGTGGAATCGTGAATGTCGGCCTCGGCACAGTCGGAACTAATGATTCGGCGACATTAAGCGCTACGGAGAGGCCCGACACAGTGCAGGTCAACCTTTCAGCCGCTGGCACTCTCGACGATCCGCTTGTCCGTCTGCAAGACGATTTGGGCCGTGGGCTGCTTACCCTGACTGACGTAACGGGATTCCCGATCCTCCACGTCGACATGCTGGGCGGCGCGGACACGATCAACGTCCGCACAGGGTCATCCCAAAGTCGTGACCTAGTCGTGGACGGCGGACTTCCGGATACCGGCATCGCACCCGGTCCGGACAACGGCGATATGCTTGTCGTGACCGATGGCTCGGGCGGCGCCGTGGTTCAGTCGGTTTCCGGAACTGCACCTGGTTCTGGCCTGGTATCAGTCAGCTACCGCGGTGGCAAGACGAGCCATATCGACTATGTCGGTGTCGAAGACCAAGTTCTCGATGCGGACCACCGATTTGTGCAGGGGCTCTATCGGGATATTTTGGGGCGAGCCGGCGACAATGCCGATGTCGATTTTTGGATTCGGCTGATGCACCGCAACGGCAGCTCTGCAGGTTTGGTCGCCCAGGCGATCGAGCGTTCGCCAGAGGCCCACACGCGGATAATCAAAGGCTGGTACACGCAGTTCTTGGGTCGCGACGCGGCTGGCGGCGAAGAACAGTTTTGGGTCCAGGCCCTTTACCAGGGCATCACAGAAGAACAAGCTCTCAGCACGTTCCTCAGTTCGCCAGAATTCGTGGCTCACTCGAGCGTCGTCGTCGGCGCACCCTCGACTTCAAATATTCATGATGGAAGTATTTACTTCATCAACGCCTTGTACGAGACGCTTTTGCACCGATTCGCCGTCGCGGACGAGGTACAGAGTTGGCTGCAAGCGTTGCCTGCACTCGGCCTAGCGGGAGTCGCAGCCAATTTCGTGACTTCCGCGGAGTATCGCGGTCGCACTGTCGACGCCTATTACGCCGATCTGCTCCATCGGTCGAGTTCCCCCGCCCCTGACGAACTACGCTACTGGCTTCTGAGTGGGCTTGATCTCCGGCAAGTCAGACAATGGATCGAGTCGAGCACCGAGTTCTTTATCAATGGACTTGGAAGTCAATCCGCGATTTGAGTCCGTGAACGATCAAAGCGAGCGCACGAAGGCAGGCCGCGGATCAGTGCGCGATCGGATGGCCTCTTGGTCAAGGGAACCTCAGCGTCGACCAGGTATTCTACGATCGATTTGATGGGAGAAGTGGAGCAAGCCGCGACCGTCTGCGCTGAATACGCGATTGACGACGGCGCTTTCCCGGACGGAGGCCGCGTCCAGTCCACCTCGCCGCCCGGTCCGCGCGGCGATACTTGGCTCTTGATTAACTGCGGACCTGAGGACTCGTCATGGTTCGCAACGTTCGGCTGAAAAGGGTCGGAGTTTGCCTGATCGCCCTGGCGGCGACTCTCGTCCTGGCCTGTCCAAAGGCTCAGGCGCAGGTCAAACCGTTCAAGGTCACGGGAGGGGGTAACGCACCGGAAGGGATATCGCTCATTCCGTTCACGCCGGTCCCCCACGACGCGGTCGGGACGGCCACCGAGTTGGGCCGATATCACGGCGCGGGCATGTTCCAACTGCTCGATTTTACAAGTCCGTTAACCGCCGAGTTCTCCAGCGCGCCGGATTTCGTGTTCACCGCCGCGAACGGGGACGACTTGGCCTTCACGTACGGCGACACCAGCAACGGCGCCAAGCAGCCCGGCCAGGTGGAGCTGTTTCCTCTCGACGATGGCAGTTTTGTTGCAGTGTTTGTCGCCGAATTCAATCCGCTGCCTGCGAAGTGCACCGGGCGGTTCGCGAACGTTATCGGCGGCAGCTTTATCATGATCGCCATGAGCGAACCCTTCTTTGTGCTGGGAGCCACGACGACCCCGTTTGAATACGTGTGGGCGGGAAAGGGGTCGATTGAGTTTGCGAAAGGCAACCGCTAAAGCCGACCGCAACGAGGTGCGGGCCGGGGCAGAGTCTCCATGGATGCGGGTTTGGTTCCCAGAGTCTGCCCCGGCCACGCCTTAATCACGAACCCTGCATCGCCGCATTCAAACAACCGCCCAGGCCGGCCCGTCATCGCATCCGAGCATTCGCCGATCCCCTTGTTGACTCGGCCCTCGGCCACCGTCGAGAGGAACAGGTGGCAGCGAAGGAGATGAAATCCTAGGCTACCGTGTGTCGTCAAGGAATCAGCCAATCATCCAGTCGCAGACCACGGATACTCTGATAATCTGCGGTATTATGCGTGACCAGCGTCAAATTGTCGACCAAAGCGACGCTCGCGATCAGCAAGTCCATTCGGCTGACGGTGATTCCCTGTTGCAGCAACGTGCCACGGACTTGTTCGACGCGTTCGGCGCAGGTGGAGTGCGTAGGCTTGCCTCCTTCGGCCGGCGAAGTGGCAGCACGCGCTACGCCACGGGCTCTAAGCGCACCGCGTCCGCAATGACGTAGTTATCCGCCAGATTCGTCAGCCGTACCACCAGCGTGTCGCCGCTCAGCGCGAACAGGCTGCCCAAATACTTCCACGCGGCGCCGTCCGCGTTGAAGTCGCTCGGCGCCACTTTTTGATTGACGGCGGTGGAGAAGAGCGGCGTCGCACCGTCGAGGACGGTGAAAGGAGCGTTCGTCGCGCGGTTCGAAAACTCCGTCCAGGTAACCGCGACGCGATACTGACCCGGCGTCAATCCGGAAAACGTCCAGGTCGCCGCCGCGCTGCCGTCGCCGGCGGCCGCGAAGTGGACGGTGTTCTGATACCCCTGCCCGGTGAAGAAGACCCAGCCCGGCGTCACCGCGAAGCCGGCGTCGCGGTTGTCCACGATCCGCGCTTTGACCGTGCCGCGAATGGCGAAGGTGAACGGGTTCTCGTCGCTGTCGTTGTCGCCGAACGAGAGCGTGCCGCTATTGGTTCCAACCAAGGCGGCGTCGAGCCGCACGGCGAACGTCGTGCTCTGCCCCGGCGCGACGGTCGTTGTGCCAAAACCGGAGACGAGCGTGAACCCCGCCGGCACGTTGATCGGCGGCGTTAGCGTCAGATCAGACGTGCCGAGGTTCTTCACCGTGAACGTCTTTGTCACCGGCGTGCCGAACGGCTTGCTGCCGAAATCAACCAGCCCCGTGCCGGACGGCACGTCGGCCGCACCGTCGATGACTTGAATTTCCGGACCCGACGGCAATCCGCCGAGCCGCTCGATCCGAACCGCATCCGCGATCACGTACTGGTTCGCCAAGTTCGTCAACCGGACGGTCAACGACGAGCCCGTGATGAAATACAGCCCGCCGAGGTCCTGCCAGCCGGCCCCGTTATCGGTGAACGTGCCGGGCGCCAACTGCTGGTTGATCCGCACCGTGTTCACGGGCGTGCCGCCGTCCAGGATCGTGAACGGCGCGTCCGTCGCCCGGTTGAAGGCGGGCGACCACGTGGCCGAAACGCGGTACTGTCCCGGATTCAAGCCGCTGAACGTCCACGTCGCGATGGCGCTGCCGTTGCCGGTCGCCGCGAAATGCACGTCGTTCTGATAGCCCTGTCCGGCGAATGGGGTCCAGCCGGCGGTTGTCGTGAAGCCCGTGTCGCCGTCGTCGAGGAAGAACACGGTCGGCGCCGGCGTCACTGTCCCCGTGATCGTGAAATCAAAGGGGTTCATGTCGGTCGTGTTGTCGCCGAAGCTCAGGGCGCCGTTCGGCGTGCCCACCGCCGCTGCGTCGAGTCGAACCTGGAATGTCGTGGCAACGCCCGGCGCGAGCGTGGTGCTGCCGAAGCCGGACGCCACAATGAAGCCCGCCGGCACGTTGATCGGCGGCACGAGCGTCAGCGGCGACAGGCCGACATTTCGCACCGTGAACGTCTTCGTCACCGGCGTGCCGACCGTCGTGCTGCCGAACGAAACGACGCCGGTGTTGTCGGCCACGTTCGCCGACCCGTCGAGCACCTGCACCTCAGGGCCCGGCGGCAAGTCGGCCACTTTTTGAATCCGCACCGCGTCGGCGATGACGTATTGATTCGCCAGATTCGACAGTTGCACGGTCAGGGTGTTGCTGAAAATCGCGTATGGCCCCGCGCCAAGGTCCTCCCAGCTCGCCCCGGCGTCGGTGAAATCGTTGGGGGCGAGTTGCTGATTCACCGGCACGGCGGCCACCGGCGAGCCGCCGTCGGCGATCGTGTACGGAGCATTGGTGGCTCGATTCGAAGCCGGCGACCACGTGGCCGACACGCGATACTGGCCCGGCGGCAGGTTTGTGAAACTCCACGTCGCGACCTGGCTGCCGTTGCCCAGCGCCGCGAAATGCACGTCGTTCTTGTAGCCCTGACCGGCGAAGTTGGTCCACCCGGCGGTCGTGCCGAACCCCAGTTCGCCGTCGTCGATCACAACAGGGCCCGTGCCCGGCGTGTATTGCACGCGAAACACCTGGCCGCCGTGCGACAGGTAATACAGGCTGCCGTCCGCGCCGACCTTCAAATCGACTGGCAAAGAAATGCCGCTCGCGAAATCGTACGCCACACGGGTCGCCGGATCGAACGCGCGCACCCAGCCGCTTCCTAAGTCCGCGAAGAAGTATTTCCCGGTGTACGCCGTCGGGAACTGCGGCGTCGCCGGGTTGTAAAACGCCCCGCCGACAATCGCGATGCCGACCGTCGGCCCGTTGCCGTCGCCGTATTGAAACAACGGATCGCGATAGGAAGGGTTGCCGGCCGCGCCCTCGAAGATCGGCCACCCGTAATTCGCGCCGGCGATCCCGTCGTCGATCTCCTCCCATGTGTTCTGGCCGACGTCGTCGATGAACATCCGCCCCGTGCCCGGCTGGAATCCGAACGTGAACGGATTCCGCAACCCGAGCGCCCAGATGGAGCGGTTGAGACCCGACGCGACGTTGTAGAACGGGTTGTCGGTCGGAATCGAGCCGTCGGCGTTGAGCCGCAACATCTTGCCGAGGCGGTTGCCAAGCGTCTGCGCATTCGACCCCGTTCCGTTTTCGCCGACCGCGACGTACAGCTTGCCGTCGGGCCCGAAATGAATCGCTCCGCCGTTGTGAATCGTCGGCCCCAGCGCTTCGAGATCGAGTAGCGGAACTTCGCTTCCCGGAATCGCCACGTCGCCGTTCGCCGTGAAGCGGCTGACGCGATTGTGGACAAACGGCGTCGTCGCGGTGTAGTAAACGTAAACGAACGAATCGCTCGCGAAGTTCGGATCGAACGCGATGCCCAACAACCCGCGCTCTCCCGACGAATCGACCGGCAGGGACACAAACGGCTGGCTCTGCAACACGCCTTGGTCGATGACCCGCAGCGCCCCGGTCTGCTCCGCGACGAAGAGTCGTCCGTCCGGCGCAAGCTCCATCGCCGTCGGACGCGACAAGCCGCCGGCGACCAACGACTCGCTGAACCCGCTCGGCAAACTGGCGGGCGTGAGCCGATCTTCCAAACGCTCGACGCGCGGTCGCGCTGTTCGCTTTTCTGTACGCCTGCCCGCAGTTCTCGACCAACTCAGCGCCATGACCGACTCCTTCCGTCGAAGATGCGAATAAAGAAGTGGAAGACATGTCCGCCGCCCGCCAAAGCGCGCACGCGGCTTAAAGTGATTATGGGCGGAAAACGTCCGAGAAGCAAAAAGCCCCGGCACGCGGACCGCAGCCGAGTTCTTCGCCGGCCGGCATTTCCTTTGCTTCGGCAGCGCGCCGTGGTCTAATCCATCCAGTGGAAGATTGAAGTTCGTTTTCGTCGAGGATCGACGATCGTTTTGGAGGAAAACCACCATGTCCGAGCAAACGCATGACACGATGAGCACGGCGGACGTGATGGCCGCGCTGCACGAACTTGCAAGGCAGGTGCGTGCGACTCGGACCTTATCGCCGGAAGCGCAACAAGCCTTGGCCGACCTCGTCGACGAGCTGGTTCATTCCCAACATGCAGCGCCTTTGCCCGAGCCCGAGGCCGTCCATTTGGCCGAAAGCGCAGCACAGCTGGCACAGGCCCTTCAGCAGCCGCACGAGAGCGGCTTATTGAAAACTGCCGTGCAGCGATTGGAGAATGTCGCGGCGCGCATGGAAGCGCGGGCGCCCGTTGTCACGGGCGTTGTCCGGCGGCTGCTCGCTGCCCTCGCGGACCTTGGAATTTGAAGCGGCGCTGCCATCGACCGCATCGCACCGAAATGGGCACGCGGATCGATTCTCCGAAATGATCCGCGTCCCCTTTTTCACGGCGGCGGCAAATCTTTGGCCGCGAGGGCGGAATATTCCCTGAATTGGTTCGTCCAAATCGACGCCAGTTCGCGGACTTTCCCGGGTTGCTCCGAGGCGGCATTCCTGGTCTCCGAGCGATCGGAAGTCAGGTCGTATAGCTCCCACGGGCTGTCTTTCCCCGCGGCGACGATCTTCCAGTCGCCGACGCGCAGCGCGCGATTGCCCTCGTGCAGCCACCAAAGGGAGTCATGGACGACCGTGCCATCCTTCGCGAAGAGTGGAACGAGGCTCTTTCCGGGAGCGGGCGGCACGGGCGTTCCTTGCCACTGTTCGGGACGCTTGCCGCCGGCGACTTCGAGGATGGTTGGCACGAGGTCGATGACGTGACCCGGAGCGTGCCGGAGTTCGCCGCGGGCGGCGATGCCGTGCGGCCAATGAACGATCAGCGGGGTCGAAATGCCGCCTTCGTGAACCCACGTCTTGTGCCGGCGGAACGGCGTGTTGGCGAGGCTCGACCAGCCCGGCCCGATGCTGAGGAAGGTTGCCCCGGTACCACACTCGGCGTTGGGGTCGTGGCCGTCGCCGCGAACCATCATCTCGGCGCTGGCGCCGTTGTCGGAGAGAAAGACGACGAGGGTGTTGTCCCATGCGCCCATCGCCCGGAGTTGGGCGAGCACACGGCCGATCTCGCGGTCCATGCGGTCGACCATGGCCGCGTGAATGGCCATCTTGTTCGCCTGGAATTCGCGCTGCTCCGCGCTGAGATCCTTCCACGGCAGGGGGAGGTTCAACTCGTTCGGCCCGAGTTTCTTGATCGCGTCGGGAAACGCATAAGGCGGACCAACATCGCGTTCGATGGCCGCGAGCGACGTGCCGCCGATGTGCAATTCCCGCAGGCGCCGCCAGCGATCCTCACGCATCGCATCCCAGCCGGCGAGGTACTTCTTGCGGTAGCGGGCGATGTCCTCGGGCGGCGCCTGCAACGGGAAGTGCGGGACCGTGAACGCGAGGAACTCGAAGAACGGTTGCTCGGCGTGTTTTTCCGCATGTTCCTTCAGGCACTTGATCGCGTGGTCGGCGATCGCCGTGCTGGAGTAGTAGCCGGCTTTGGCATCGACCGGCGGCAGCGGCTTGTCGTCCTCCGTGTGCCGGCGCGGCGTAAAGTGCCGATCGTGATCGTCGAGGCTGTAGGAGTGGTCGAACCCGTTCTGCAACGGCTTGCCATCGACGTGCCACTTCCCCGAATGATAGGCGCGGTAACCGAGCGGTTTCAGCATCTCCGGCAGCAATCGAGCCCACGGCGGCCGCGTGCCCTGGGCGCCGCTTTTGATTCCGGGGACCGTGTCCCGTCGCACCTCCTGGGCGTAGTAGCCCGTGAGCATGGCCGCCCGCGACGGCCAGCACCGGGCGGTGTTGTAGAACTGCGTGAAGCGGAGACCGTTCTTGGCGAGCGCGTCGAGGTTCGGGGTGGCGATCTCGCCGCCGTAGCAGCCGGCGTCCGAGAAGCCCATGTCGTCCGCGACAATGAGGAGGATGTTTGGCCGCGCCGGCTCGGCTGCGATGACGAAGGGAGCAACTCCGGCCGCCAAAAGCAAGGCGAGGAATGGTCGGTTCATGGGGCCTCCGCGGCGAGCAAGAATGGAAACAACGTTCCCGCGAGCCGCGCCATGACTGAACTCTCCGGTGCTTTCGTCTTACGTCAAAATCGCCTGCACCGGTGTGCCCGTACTGACCGCGAATGGGCGCCCCTGCTGATCGGTGACATGAATGTGTGGGTCGATACCGAGGCAATGATAAATCGTCGCCGCGATGTCGGCGGGGCTGACCGGGTTCGTGGAGGGGTACGCCGCGCTGCGATCGGACGAGCCGTAGACCTGACCGCCGCGGACGCCGCCGCCCGCGAGAAGGATGGAATAGCAGAACGACCAGTGATCGCGGCCCGCGTCCTTATTGATGCGCGGCGTTCGACCCATGTCGCCCATCCAGACGACGAGCGTTTCATCGAGAAGGCCGCGGCTTTCCAGATCGGTCAAGAGTGCGGGCACGCCGCGATCAGTGGGCGGCAGGAGCGTGTTTTTCAGCGTCGCGAAGTTTCCGCCGTGCGTGTCCCAATCGCGGTTGCCGAAGGAATAAACCGTCACCATCGGCACGCCCGCCTCCACGAGCCGCCGCGCGAGCAAGCAGCTTTGGCCGAACGCCGCAGGTCCGTAGGCTTCGCGGACTTTCTCCGGCTCTTTCGCAACGTCGAAGGCGTCGCGGCAGGCGGGGGATGCGAGCAACGCATACGCCCGCCGGGCGAAGGCGTCCAGATTGTCGCCGCCGGCCAACGCGTCGAACGCGGGCGCCGCTTGATTGATCTGCTCGCGCAACTGCCGGCGCGCGCCGACGCCGTCGCCGTTTAGAACCGTCAGCACGGACGTGGCATCCTTGACGTCAAGCAGGCCGGCGCCGTCCATCGGTCGCGCGAAGGGGACCGTGAACGGATCGTAGACCTTCCCCAGGCAGCCGGCGATTTGGCCCATGCTGTCCTTGTTGCCGAAGTGCCGGAGATCGCCGAGCGTGACGTACGGGAAAACCGGCCTCGTTGGGACGCGGAGCTTGCTGATCACCGACCCAAGCGACGGCATGTCGAGCGGAGTGGCGGGCGGCTCAATCCCCAGTGGCCGAGCGCGCGGATGCGGGTAGCCCGTCAGCGCGAGATAGGCGCCGACGGCGTGATCGTTGTCGGTGTGGGTGACGGAGCGAATCAGCGCGTAACGGTCCGCCAACGAGGCGAGGCGCGGCAAGTGTTCGGAGATGGAGACGCCCGGCACACGGGTGGCGCGCGGTTTGAATTCGCCGCGAATCTCGCTGGGGGCGTTCGGCTTCAGGTCGAAGGTCTCGAGGTGCGAAGGGCCGCCGTAATTGAAGATGACGATGCATGACTTCGCTTTGCCCACTCCAGCGGACGCCGCCCTCCGCGGTGAGATCGGGGCAGCCGCTGTAGCTCTGGCGCGCAGCCAATCCGACCAAACGAGGCCGGTGAAGCCAAGCCCGCCGACACGGAGAACCTCGCGTCGGTTAAGGCCGTCGCACAAACGAACGCCGCGATCTAAAACGGAAAGCACGGCTGTTCTTCCCCGCAGATGGAATGACTGACGCCTATAGTACACGATCCGCGTGTTTGCATCACCCACCATGTTCCTACACCGGTCCCACGTCCGGCGCCGTGCCGAATCCCGGCCCGCCGGTCGCGACAACGCTTCGGCTGGAGCCGCTATTTATTGACAAGCTGCGGTCTGGCCCGAAAGCCGGGCTGCGTTGCGTCGCGAAAGCAGGGCGGCGCTTCGAGCAACTCATTTCGTCGCACTGCCACGATACAAGTAGCCGTGCGTTTTGGGCGTTTTCTCCAGATAAAACTCCTGCGCTTCCACCGAACGGAGCGGCTGTGCGGCAATAAGCCCGCGGATGTCCCGATCCAGCCGACAGCCATCCGCGAGACGCCCTTGGAGCCAGTTCAGCCGGCGTTGCCACTTCTGCACGTTCGGCTCCGGGCTGAGACCGTGCTCAAGATACAGGAGCCTGCCACCCGGCTTGAGTACGCGGTACACTTCGCCTAACGCTTGATTCACGTGCTCGATGCTGCACAGGGTGAATGTGCTGACCGCGCAATCGAAGGTGTTGTCCTCGAACGGGAGCTGTTCGCCGCGAAGAACCCGGTGGTCAACCTCGATCCTCGAGCGCTTGACCCGCCTCTGTGCCAGCCGGTGCATCCCGGCGTTCGGATCGACGGTCGTGATCCTGCGGACATGGGTCGGATAGTGCGGCAGGTTCAGTCCCGTCCCGAAGCCGATCTCCAGAACGGCGCCGTCGGCCGCGGCGAGCAGTTTTTGTCGATGCTTCTCCACAAGCGGACTGTTCAGAAGGAAATCACAAAGGCGAGGGAAGACTACCTCCGAATAAAAGCCCACGGTCGCCTCCTGATCCGGCTATTCTTCGCGCGGGACCGAATGAGACCTCGGTAAGCCGAGCACACGAAGCAAGGGGCTTGCGTTTCACCCGCTGCTAACTTCGTGCGCGGCTCTCGCGGATATCCTCCTCGAACCGAACCGTGCAACGTACCAGTCCAGAATCCTTCCGCCGGACGACCTGGCCAGACCACAAGATAAATACCGATAACCAACGTTAACCACCGTTAAATCGATTTTCGTTTTTCGGCTCTTTTCGCGTAAAGAGAACGGCGCAAACGTCTTACGACAAAATCGGTCAACCGATCACGGAAACATCCCAATTTAAGACATTTAAGTGCAGTGTCGCCAATGCTTTGTGGCTCAGAAACGGAAAAACGACGCCAGCTGCTAGATATGTTACGCTGGTACGGCATCCGATACCGGGAGTCGAGGAACAGGAATCGGCAGCGGGTCGCCATGGCGCGTTGCGGCAAGGGGTTGGGGGTTCACACCGTCATACAATACATATTCAAGCGTACACTCGATCGGGCAGAAAAACAAGCGCAAACCGCGTTGCGTTGCCCCGCCCTGCGATTCACCAAACGCTTATTTCGTGAGCGGCTCTCGGACATACGCCTCAAACCGAACCGTGCGAAGTATATCGACCTGGCCCTGCTGCGTTCGACCAGTCGAGACGTAGCGGATCGCTGCTCAGTCCCGCGAACCACTGATCGATTTCTTGAGCGTGTGCTGTCCCAATTCTATGCGAGATCGACAAGCTGGGACCGCCCGCCGACAACTCCCGGCCGGCGCCGCCGATGAGCAGGGCCTGTCCACGATTGCCCAGTTGGAGATCGTCGCCCGCGCCGGCTAACAGGATCGTGCCGCCGCCGGCGCCGGTGAGCGCTGAAGGTGCGAACTTCAATTTAATCCTTCGTCCGAACTCTTGTTGCCGATATGACTAGATGTACACTATTGGGGAGTCGCCTGACTTCTTCGGAGCTACCACCTTGGAAGTACCCAGCAAAGCACTGCGCCCCTATCAAGCGAAGCTCGTGACCGAAGTTTGCCGCGTCACCGGCGACGTGCTCGTCGAGCAGCCGACCGGCTCCGGCAAGACGATGCAGATTGTCACGCTGGTGGCGATGCACTTGGGCCAGCGCTTCACGCATGCGCTGATAGCGGCGCCACAGGAACAGATCGAGCATGGCTTCGTCCACCGCGATTACCAACGGGTCGATTGGTCGCGTCACGACGGCGTGGCGGTGCCGTCGGTGGCGGTGCCCGAAGAGATCATCCTGGCCGCACGCAAGAGCGACCTGGGCTCCGTGAAGCAAATCCGCGGTTACCTCCGCCTGGCAGGGCCGCGGGAGCACGCGCTGGCCTGTACCCACGCGGCCTTGAATTGTCTGAAGGCCGCAGACCTGCCCGTGGACCTTGCCGGCAAGGCACTGTTCATTGACGAAGCCCACCATGCCTCGGCGGACGGCTTGGCGCAAATCATCACGCGCTGGCGCGAACGCGGCGGCCAGATCTTCTTCTTCACCGCCACTCCCTACCGCGGCGACGGCCGGCCGGTCGCTTTGGAACGGATGCGCTCCTTCCGCCGGTCGCTCGCCGAACACATGGCGGAAGGCTTCGCTCCCGGCCATCTCGACAGCGAGATCGTGGCGTTGGGCAAGCCGGGCGACGCGATCAGCGCCGGCCAGTTCACCGGGGAAGACGCGCCGCCGCCGTCCTACTTCGACAGTCTGGTTCAGGCGATCAGCCGCAAATGGCTCGACGACGGCAAACCGAAAGCGATTGTGCGCGTGCCGCCGATGCGGGGCGGCAGCGGCGGGCTGGTCGGCCGGGTGATTGTTGCTCTCTCGAACCGGGGAGCGCGCGTGCTCGACGCCACCGGCACGGGCGCGAAGGACAAACAGCGTTTCCTCGCCGCGCTCCAGGCCGAGAAGAACCGGACCTTTGCCGAATCGCAATACGACGTCATCGTCGGTATCCAGAGGGTCTTGGAGGGAACCGACTGGCCCGTGTGTAGCGCCGTCTACTGTGTCGGCATGCCGGGGTCGCTGAACACGGTTGTGCAGTTGCTCGGCCGGGCGATGCGGCCCAAAGACGCGAGTTACCCGCCCTCCTACCGTGACAAGGCCCGGTTGGTCTTCTTTGTTCCCTGCGGCGGCGGTTCGGCCCTGGCCGATCTTTCTCTGGACCACAGCCGCCACGCCCTGTTGACCTGCTGCTTTCTCGCCGATCACGAGGTCGGCCAGGAATGGATCGTCCTGCGTGAGGTTCGCCGCGGGATCGAAGACGCTCTGGGCCCGCGCGCCGACAATCCCGCCGCCGCCGCTGCCGAGAACGAAGCCGACGAAGCGCTCGACCCGGAAGTTCGCGCCGAGATCGAGTTGGTCATGGCCGCAGTACGCGAGCAGATCGTCAGCGATGGCGGCGAAACGACACTCGGCGAAGTGGTGCAACTGGCCGCGAAGAACCGGCCGGACTTACCGGAAGCCGCCTTGCAGCGCGTGGCTGCTGAGATTCTGGCCGCGCAGCCGGGATCAACGGGCAGCGAAGTCCGCGAGGCAATCCACAACGAAGTGGCGCGGCGGTTGCGCATCGATCCGCTGGTGAAGAAGGCAATGGCCGAGGCGTTCGCCGTCGTGCTGAATGAGTTTCGGTCGGTGACGCTCGATGAGTCGGCGGTGCTGGAGAGCGTGCGGCGGCAGGTGCATGGCGTGACGGGCGGGCAAATGCGGGAATTTGCCCAGCGGCTGCTGGAGGCGGCGCCGCGGCCGTTGACTGAGGAGATGATATTGGGGTGGGCGGATGAGCATTTTGAGCAGAGGGGGGAATGGCCAAGGGTTCTATCCGGCCTCGTGATTGAAGTCCCAAACGAAACGTGGTCTGGGATAGATCATGCCCTTCTGAGAGGCGGTCGGTCTCTTCCTGGGAACTCGACATTGGCAAAACTGCTTGAAGAAAAGCGAGGGGTACGAAACAAGCAGAATCTGCCGTCGCTAACCATAGACCAAATCCTCAATTGGGCGGATGCACACAAGGAACGCACGGGAGAATGGCCAAATAGAAGTGCCGGACCTGTACAGGAAGCACCGAGGGACAATTGGAATTCTATCGATGCTTGCCTGGCCCAAGGTGTTCGTGGTCTTCCAGGCGGATCGTCGTTGACCCGGCTGCTCGCCGAACACCGTGGCAAACGGAACCCGCAAGATCTGCCTACACTGTCGGGCGATCAGATTCTTGCTTGGGCCGACGCGCACCACGAGCGAACCGGCGCATGGCCTACACAGGAATCAGGCCTTGTGTGTGAAGCCCCGGGTGAAACCTGGAAGGCCATCAATTTGGCCTTGTTCAGAGGCTCACGCGGTCTTTCCGGCGATTCTTCATTGACAAAACTACTGGCTGAATACCGTGGCATTCGGAACCCGCAAGATCTTCCTGTATTGACGGTCGATCAGATTCTTGCTTGGGCTGACATTCACCACAAGGACACCGGAAAGTGGCCAACGCGTCGATCCGGTCGCGTACATGGGGTCCCTGAAGAAAGCTGGAGTGCGATTGATGTGGCCTTGGCGAATGGCGCACGTGGCCTTCCTGGTGGCTCATCCTTACCCAGGCTGCTTGCCGAGCACCGAAGCGTCCGCAACCGAAAGGCCTTGCCACCCTTATTAACCGATCAAATTCTGGCATGGGCTGACGAACACTACCAGCGAACGGGCAATTGGCCAACAATCAAGTCAGGTTCCGTGTTCGTTGCACCGGGCGAAGCATGGGCAGAACTCAGCAGTTACTTGGACCGCGGCTCGCGCGGGCTCCCAGGTGGATCGTCCCTGGCGAAGCTGCTCTGCGAGCATCGGGGTGTGCGGAACAAGCAGGATTTGCCACGCTTATCAATGGAACAGATTCTGGCCTGAGCAGACGCACACTACAAACGCACTGGCGAGTGGCCAAAGGTCAAGTCTGGCTCGGTCGATGGAGTACCCGAAGAAACTTGGAACGGGATTGAACAGGCGTTGTACAAGGGTAGTCGGGGGTTCCCTGGTGGTTCTTCATTAGCCAAACTGCTCGCCGAGCATCGTGGGGTGCGGAACCGCCAAGGTTTGTTGCCCTTGTCGGTTGAGCAGCTGGGTAAGTGGGCTGACGAATATTACAAATGCACCGGCAAATGGCCTACACGAAAGTCTGGCATGGTAAATGGCTCATCTGGTGAAACCTGGGCTGCGATTGATTGGGCGTAACCGCCCGTCCGCTCTAGCGTAACCGCTGTGATTGCAGGGCCTTGCAGCCCTGGGATCCATAGTCGAGAGGGCCTCCCGCGGATAATCTTGCAGCTGACGAAGTCTGCAAACCCGCACGGAGGCCCGGCCAT
>JBGQKZ010000139.1:0-15204 GCA_041499805.1 Gemmataceae bacterium | reverse complement strand
CGGGGTTGAGTTTGTTCTGCCGGTCGCGGAGAAGCGAGAATAAATCGACACGTCGGCTTGCAAGAAAACCACGACTCTTGAAAGGTAACCGACTGACCTGAAATGAAACGAACTCGCGGAGCAATCTTTCATTGCAAGGCCCTCGGACGGCATCGTACCCGCGCGTCAAGTAACCGGTCGCGGTTTCATGCCGACAGCGGCGCGCACCAGTTCCATCGTTTTCTGCGCCTCGGCACGAGCCTTTTGAGCCCCGCGGCGAAGTACGTCTTCGACAACGGCTGGATCCCCAACGAGCTTCTTCCGCCGTTCCCGAGCCGGTCCAAATGTAACATCGATCTTGTCCAGCAGCATCTTCTTCACTTCGCCGTAACCCATGCCGCCGGCCCGGTAGCGTGCGGCGAGAGCCGCCTTCTCTGCGTCCGTGGCGAAGAGGCTGTAGAGGGCGAACACGTTGCAGCGTTCCGGGTCCTTTGGGGATTCAACCGGCGTGGAATCGGTCTTGATGCCCATCACGGTCTTCTTCAGCGCACTTCCCTCGGCGAAAATATCAATGGTGTTGCCGTAGGACTTGCTCATCTTCTGACCGTCGATGCCAGGGACCTTGGATTCCTTGTCGAGCCGGTAGTCCGGGATCGGGAAAACCTCGGCATACGCCCGGTTGAATTTGCCCGCCATGTCCTGCGTCATCTCGATGTGCTGCACTTGATCCTTGCCGACCGGAACAAAGTGCGAGCGATGAATAAGTATGTCGGCCGCCATCAGCACGGGGTACGTGAACAGGCCGACGCTCGCCTCGATCCCCTTGTCGATCTTGTCCTTGTACGACACGGCGCGTTCGAGCAGTCCCATGTTGGTGACGGTGCCAAGAATCCACGCCAATTCGCACACTTCCGGTACGTCGGACTGGCGAAAGAACGCGACCTTCTCCGGGTCGAGACCAAGCGCGAGGTAATCGAGCGCCGCGTCGCGCGTGTTCTCGGCGAGTTTCTCACGGTCCTGGATGGTCGTCAGCGCGTGGTAATCCGCGATGAAATAGAAGCACTCGCCCTCGTTTTGCGAGGCGATATGCTGCTTGACGGCGCCGAAGTAGTTGCCCAGGTGCAGCTTGCCCGATGGTTGGACGCCGCTGAGGATTCGCTTCGGTGCTGGGTCCGTTGCCATTGGTCCTTCGTCCTTTGTCCCTTGTGCGGCGGCTTGATTCTTTTGTACGCTGTGACGGCTTTTCTGCAAAGGACAACGGAACCATGACGAAGGACAAGCTCACGGACGTGCTGCTCGACGCGCTAAAACGAGCCATCGGCACGGGCGAACAGCGGCTGTTCCGGGCGGGCAAGCTCGACGGCCTATTCGCAAGCCGTAGCGGCGTCAACGGCGACGCGGCCGCGCAAGCCTTGCGCGATGAACTGTTGGAGCCAGTACGGACAGAAACGAAGGGCAAGGCGACGGTCGAATGGGTCCGCTTGTCGCCGCGCGGCATGGAGTTTCTGCACGATCACGAGTCGCCGGTGATCGCGTTGCACGAGCTGCGCGACTTTTTGCGGCAAAACCAAGAAGGCTTGCCGGCCTGGTTGAGCGCGCTACGTCAGCGGTTGCAAGAGCTGGACACGTGTGTGACCGACGAGGTGCGGCAGCTAAGCCAGCGTTTGGGGGGATTGCAACAACGTGTTGAGGACACTCTGCGACGGCTCGAAGACGCGGCGCCGACGTTGCCGGCCGGCGTGACCGGAGCGGTGCCCTGGGCCAAGGACGCGACGACCTATCTGGACCATCGTAAGATCGCCGGCGCGAACGGACCGTGCCCGCTGCCGGAACTCTTCACTGCCGTACAGCAACAACACGAAACGTTAACCATTCGCGAGTTTCACGAAGGCTTGCGGCTGCTGCGCCAGCGGCGCGCGCTGCAACTGGCGGCGTTCCGTGACTCCACCGACCAGCTGCCGCAGCCGGAATTTGCTCTTCTCGACGGCGCGGAACTGCTCTATTTCGCGGGAAGATAAGAAAGTGGGGTCGCGGTCAGCCCCGCGCGATACACCCGCCAGGACTGTTACCCCCCCAAACCGCGGCGACCCCGTGTGTGCTTGGAAACGCAGGCGGGACAACGTCTTTCTTATTGCTAACCCGCGTCGGCCACGCCACCGGAATCACGGCTTCTTCCGCCATCCCATTTTGACTCGCCATTTGCGAATTCCCCCGGCACGTGCTGATTTCGATCTATTCCTTGCAAAAACGAACGCTATAATACAGCGGCTGGGCCTTGTGGATTGCTAGTGGCCGAGATGCCGTTGAAGCCATTCTCCTTTCCGCTTCTTCCCTGGTCCCACGATTGACAAGGCGGTGAAAAAGGTGTCGCGGAGCCTCCGTTGATGGTTCCGGGCGCCTTTTTGCATTGCCGGTTTGCTTTGAGGTGTTCGCCGATTGCAGAAAGTTCGTTTGTTAGGGCTTCGCGCATTCGGCTCGTTGTTTGGGAGGCCCACATGGGCAAGAGATTGTATGTTGGTAACCTGACGTATGGCACGAACGACGCGACGTTGCGTCAGTTGTTCGAGGCCCACGGCGAAGTGACGTCGGCGCAGGTTATCATGGATCGGGACACGGGTCGCTCCAAGGGCTTCGGCTTTGTGGAGATGGCCAACGACCAGGACGCGACAGCCGCGATCTCGGCCTTGAATGGCCAGCAGGTTGACGGCCGGGCCCTGACGGTGAACGAGGCACGTCCCCGCACCGAAGGCGGCGGTGGGGGCGGCGGCAGCCGTGGCGGCTATGGCGGCGGCGGTGGTGGCGGCCGCGGCGGCTATGGTGGCGGCGGCGGCGGCGGCGGCGGCGGTGGCCGACGCTACTAATCGCCCACGGCAGTAAACTTCAGAGGCCTTCTCTTCCCGCGGGAAAAGAAGGCCTTTTTCGTTGGCGGCGCGACACGCACGTCCTCCCTTCCTGCCGCACGCCAAAAAAGCGCACTATAGTTGAGTGATCTTCCCGTCCGGTTTGCTCCGCCGGCCCCAGCACGACCGACGGGGCGATTGGCAGTCCCCCTGCCCGTCGCTCCACGCGTGAGAAGGAACTTCGCCCGCCACGCAGGTCGCCTTCGGCGGAGGCAGCGACTCGGTACGCTCCCCTTCAGGTGGATTAAGATGCGAAACCGCTTCGGCACGCTCGTGCCCGCATCGGGCCGCGCGCGGACGGGGAATTTGCGCGCCTCGCTCCGCGTGGAACAACTCGAACCCCGCAACCTGCTCTCCGCCAACCCAATCGAGAGCTTGGTGGCGCATCCCGCCGTCGAATTCGTGCCGTTGGCGTTCAACAGCCGTCAAGTGGGCCTCACGCCGGCTCAAGTGCGCCACGCTTACGGCTTTGACCGCACCACCTTCTACGGCGTCATCGCGGGCGACGGGACAGGCCAGACCATCGCCATCGTCGATGCGTTCGATCACCCCAATATCTTGACCGACTTGCAGGCCTTCGACCGCACGCTCGGCTTGCCCGATCCACCCGCGTTTCAAAAGGCGACGCCGCAGGGCACGCCATCTGTCGACGGCGGCTGGGCGTTGGAAATCGCGCTCGACGTGGAATGGGCGCATGCGCTGGCGCCCGGCGCCAACATCCTCCTGGTGGAAGCAAAGAACGATAGCCTCAGCAGTCTGCTCAAGGCGGTCGATTATGCCCGGAATCAGCCCGGCGTCAGCGTCGTCTCGACGAGCTGGGGCGGCGGTGAATTCGCGGCCGAGACGTATTACGACGCGTTCTTTACGACGCCGACCAACCACGCCGCCGTGAGTTTCGTCGCCTCCTCCGGCGACAACGGCGCGTTCGCCGGCGTGAGCTGGCCCGCCATTTCGCCGAACGTTTTGGCGGTGGGTGGCACGCTCATCGGGCTGACGCCGACCGGCGACTATTACGCGGAAGCCGCCTGGTCGGGTAGCGGCGGGGGCGGCAGTTTCTACGAATGGGAGCCTGCCTACCAGTTCGGCGCCCAGCGCTACTACGTGCGCACGAACCCCGATGTCGCGGCCATCGGCGATCCGCGCACCGGGCTCGCGGTTTTCTCCACGGTGTCCGACGGCACGCCGGGTTGGGCTCGGATTGGCGGCACCAGCGCATCAGCGCCGCTATGGGCGGGACTTATCGCCGTCGCCGACCAAGGTCGGGCGTTCGCGGGCAAGGGACCGCTCGTGAATGTGCAGGCAATGGTATACGGCCTCCCTGCCACCGACTTCCACGACGAAATATGGGGCTCCAACGGTTTCTACGCCGCGCCCGGCTACGATCTCGCGACAGGCCGCGGCTCGCCTGTTGCGGACCGCATCGTCGCGCACCTCGTCGCGGCCGGCAGTCCGGTTCCGCCGCCGCCCAGCACACCGGGAGGCACAGCCGCCGGCGCGGTCAAAGTGATCTATCGGGTAAACTCTTTGTCAGATATTTCGGCGCCAATCCTGCCGTTGTCCGCGCAGAAAGCAGATGTCGCCAACGATTCCGCGAGCCGAGAGGAGCGTCCCGCCGCTTCCGTCGCGGACGTTTATTGGACTCGGAACCAATGGGGGAAGGGCCTGAACGACGTATTCGCCGGCGCGCAGGGGAATGACGGCAGTAGCTCGTTCATCGGGTCGGATGACGCGAGAGTCGAAGGTAAATTGAAGGATGGAGATTGGAGTGGCGTCGTCAACGACCTGCTCGAAGAACTCGCCTGAGCGTCGCGCTCAATCAATGCGTACGCGCCGCCCGACAATCCGCAAGCGCCCCTCCGCGAATAGTCGGATCGCCTCCGGATACGCTTCGCACTCTTGCTCGAACACACGCGCGGCCAGCGTATCCGGCGTGTCGTCGTCCAGCACGGGCACGGTTCGCTGCAATATGATCGGCCCGTGGTCGTACACGTTGTCGGCGAAGTGTACCGTGCAGCCGCTCACTTTCACGCCGTGCTCTAACGCCGCCTCGTGAACACGATGGCCGTAGAATCCCTTCCCGCAGAACGCCGGAATCAACGCCGGATGAATGTTCAATACGCGATGCGTGAAATCGCCCGGAATCGGCAGGAGCTGAAGGAAACCGGCCATGCAAACCAACTCGACGCCCGCATCCCGGCACCCTTTGAAGATGCGTTCGCTGAATTCCTCGCCGGACACGCACGCCTTGCGCTCGACAACCAACGTCGGAATGCCGGCGCGCTGAGCCCGTTCCAGGCCGACGACGCCAGGGCGGCTCGAAATGACAATGGCAATCGCGGCGTTGAGCCGACCGTCGGCGATGCGGTCAATGAAGTTCTGTAATGTGGTGCCCGTTCCGCTGAGGAGCACCGCAAGTCGGATAGGAGGCATGGCGTTATTCGATCTCTGCAATAATCCCTCGCGGATCGCGAGGCTTCAATCGTTCCGTGACGGGATCGATAATGAGGTCAAGTTGCTCCATGACGAGCGCCCCGATCAGGGCGTCGTCCCGTCTCGGTTCAACAATCGCGGTAAACGTTCCGTCCCGCCCGAGCAGTTGGAGCCAGACGTCATTCACTTCATCGCGCCGAGCACGTCGCTTGTCAGCGTACATTACGCCGATCGTACGGACGGGCGCCAATCCGAGGTGATCGACGACTTGCTTGGGCAGAACGAGTCGCGTGGCGCCGCAGTCCACGACGCCTTTGATTCGAGCCCGGCGAACGCGCTCGCGCGGCAACACAGCGTTTTTTGCCAGGATTAAGTCCTGGTAGTTCGCCAGCTCCAACTCGACGCGAAACCGTCCGATCTTGCCGTTTCTCCCGCTTCTCATGGTGACGCCCCTCTGTCCGGCGCAGCGCGCACTTCGCTGTGAGGGCTGTCGCGACCCGTTGGTCTGCCGGCGCCTTCACGCCGCTGATAGAATAGCGTTTTTGCAAGTGTTCCGCGAGGTTCCGGTCATGCCGTTCGAAAAAGTTGACACGCAAGTCAATTTCCCGGCCCAGGAGCGGGCCATTCTCGCATTCTGGGATAGCATCCAAGCCTTCGAAAAGCTGCGTAGAAAGAACGCCGGCAAGAAGCGGTGGTCCTTCCTGGACGGTCCAATCACCGCCAATAACCCGATGGGCGTCCACCACGCCTGGGGCCGCACGTACAAGGACGTCTTTCAGCGTTATTTCGCGATGAACGGGCGTGACGAGCGTTACCAAAACGGCTTCGATTGCCAGGGGCTGTGGGTCGAGGTCGAGGTCGAGAAGGAGCTGGGCCTGAAATCGAAGCGTGACATCGAGAACCTCGTTCCCGGCGACCGCTTCGCGAGCATCGATCGCTTCGTCAGCCTGTGCAAGCAGCGCGTGGACAAGTTCGCCCGCATCCAGACCGACCAATCGATCCGCCTCGGCTACTGGATGGATTGGGACCGCACCGACACCGACTGGGCCAAGCCGCCGGGCGCGCGGAAGTCGTACTTCACGATGTCGGAGGAAAACAATTACACGATCTGGGCGTTCCTCAAAAAGTGCCACGACCGCCGGCTTATCTACCGCGGCTTCGACGCCATGCCGTGGTGCCCGCGCTGCGGCGTCGGCCTGTCCGAAATGGAAGTGAAGGAAGGCTATAAGCTCGTCACGCATCGTTCCGTCTTCGTCAAGTTCCCGCTGCGCGACCGGCCCGGCGAGAACCTGCTCGTATGGACGACGACGCCTTGGACGCTGTCGAGCAACGTCGGGGCGGCGGTGAACCCGGAGTTGACCTATCTCAAGGTGCGGCAGCGCGGCGAAGTGTACTACGTCGGCAAGACGGCGTTTACTGCGAACCGCTCCGATTTGGCGGAACATGTAGAGGAAACAGAGGGTGTTGATGTAGACGCCACTGCGACTGCTGCGTTAGGTCTCTCCAAAGGGACGCAAGCTCGAGCAAGCGCAACCGTGAAACTGAAGGTTGCGTTGAAATCAATCGAGCAACTCTTCAAAGAGAAGGGCAAGGAAGGCTTCGAAATCGTCGGCGAGCTGGCCGGTGCGGACATGGTTGGCTGGCAGTACGACGGGCCGTTTGACGAGCTGCCCGCCCAGCAGCAGCCGTCCGGCTTTCCCGAACAGCTCGCGCTCGTCGTGCGACGTCAAAACTGGGCGCCGGCGGTGTCAGCGAGGGATGCACACCGTGTGGTCGCCTGGAAGGATGTTGGAGCGACGACCGGCACCGGAATCGTGCATATCGCTCCCGGTTGCGGTAAGGAGGACTTCCAACTCGGCAAGGAACAAGGGTTGCCACCGATCGCGCCACTAAATGAGGGAGGACACTTCTTTTCAGGAGCGTTTTTGGATGAGCGCGGAACCTTCGGGCAACCCTTTGGCGACCTCTCTGGCCGTTCGGCCCTCGACAGCGCGACCACGGATATCATCATCGAAAAGCTAAAGGAAAAAGGCGCGCTTTTCGCTTCGGAGCAGTACCCGCACAGCTACCCGCACTGCTGGCGGTGCATGACCGAGCTGCTTTTCCGTCTCGTCGATGAATGGTTCATCGACATGAAATGGCGCGACGAAATCATGGACGTGACCCGGCAAGTGAAGTTCCTGCCCGAGTCGATCAACGGCCAGGCCCGCGAGCTGAAATGGCTCGAACAAATGGGCGACTGGATGATCTCGAAAAAGCGTTTCTGGGGCCTCGCCCTGCCGATCTGGGTGTGCGAGAGCTGCGGCGGCTTCGACGTGATCGGCAGCCAAGCGGAGCTGCGTGACCGGGCCATCAACGGCTGGTCGGAGTTTTCGGGACACACGCCGCACCGACCGTGGATCGACAAAGTCAAAATCCAATGCCCCCACTGCGGCGGCACCGCGAGCCGCATTCCCGACGTCGGCAACCCCTGGCTCGACGCCGGCATCGTGCCGTACTCGACAATGAAGTACAACACCGACCCCGAGTACTGGCAGAAATGGTTTCCCGCCGACTTCATCACCGAAAGTTTTCCCGGCCAGTTCCGCAACTGGTTCTACGCCATCCTCGCGATGAGCACGATGATGGAGGGAAAGCCGCCGTTCAAGGTGTTGCTCGGCCACGCCCTCGTTCGCGATGAACGCGGCGAGACGATGAGCAAGTCGAAAGGCAACGCCATCGAGTTCAACGAAGCCGCCGACAAGATGGGCGCCGACGTGATGCGCTGGCTGTACTGTCGCAGCAATCCGTCGGCAAACATCAACTTCGGCTACGGCCCCGCGGACGAGCTGCGCAACAAATTCGTTTTGAAGCTGTGGAACACCTATGCGTTCTTCTGCAACTACGCGCGGCTTGATGGATTCGATCCCGCCTCCCCACAGGCGCCGGTGAAAGATCGTCCGGACATCGACCGCTGGATTCTTTCTGACTTGCAACTGCTGATCCGGAAGGCGCGCGAAGCGTTTGAGAGTTTCAACGCGATGGCGTTTTGCCTGGAAGCAGAATCGTTTGTCGATGACCGGCTCAGCAACTGGTACGTCCGCCGCAACCGCCGACGGTTTTGGAAAAGTGAGAAGGGGAGCGACAAGTTGGCGGCGTATCAGACGCTCTACACCGTACTGACGACGCTGACGAAGCTTTGTGCGCCGGTCATGCCGTTTCTCACGGAGACGATGCATCAAAACCTGATAGAAGCCCGAAGCCCACGCGAGGGTGGACGCGAAAGTATTCACCTCTGCGAGTTTCCCCATGGCGATGAATCACTGATTGACGCCGAGCTGTCCGCCGATATGGACGCCCTCCTTCGTATCGTTCCCCTCGGCTCGGCGGCACGGAACAGCGTGAAAATCAAGGTGCGGCAACCGCTCGCCGAAATGCGCGTGCAGCCTGGCGACGAGAGTATCTGCCGCGCGGTGGAGCGATTTGCCGATCAGATTTGCGAAGAACTGAATCTCAAACGCGTAACGCTCCATGACCCGAAAAACGGCCCACTGTTGCGGTTCGACGTGAAACCGAACATGAAAACGCTCGGTCCTAAATTCGGCCCGCGACTGAAGACGGTGCAGGCCGCGATCGCTGCGCACGATCCGGCGGCGTTATCCGGCAAAGTACAAGCCGGCCAGCCGTTCGAGTTGCCATGCTCCGACGGCATGGCACTCCTCGATGCCGCGGATGTCATCGTACAATTGAAAGCGCCGGAGGGCTGGGCGGGCATTGCGGAGCGCGGAACGCAGGCCATGATCGACATCCGCCTTACGGACGAACTGGCCCGCGAAGGCATGGCGCGAGAGGTCGTCCGTCACATTCAAAACGCCCGTAAAGATGCTGCCCTGGAGATGCAAGACCGCATCGTTCTCTACCTCGCCACCGACTCGCCGAAGCTGCGCGAAGCGATTGCGGCACATCGAGATTACATCGCCGCTGAAACGCTTGTCGCCACGTGGTCGGATGAGCCACTTGGCGAAGGGGCGTATCGCGTAGAAGTGAAGGTGGATGGACAGTCGCTGACCATAGAGTTGCGAAAAGCAGCGTGACGGCGTTGCGCCGAGTCAACAGGCGGTGCAGTAGGCATGTGCCGCATTTCAAAAGTCGCTCCGGATTGGGTAACCAAGGGCTGTCACATCCACGTTGCTGGAATCGAGTTGGCGCTGCGACCCGATCAGTCCGGCGGTATTATCTTCAAGAAGATGTTCACCGCTACGCCGGAGGCGGATGCGGACGCCGCCGCTCGCCAGGCTCGCGCGTGGCTGCAGGAGCCCGCGAACCGTCGAGCTCTTTATCAGTCCGTGTTCCGCGCTCGCGAGTTCCTGGCGACTGACTTTGGGCTCCTGACGGAACTGGCCTGCGGGCGTCGGGCAGAGCTGACATTCTTGCTGGCTGCGATACGGCGGATGGGGATTTAATCATGTCCACGCTGCGGGAATTCCTTCAAACCGGCAGTCTCGGCGCCATAAGGCTCGGAGCTTCGCCGGAATTCGTGCGTAACGTTCTCGGAAACCCCGCGCAAGTTTCCGTGGCGAGGAACCCCGAAGTCTGGGAGTACGGCGCGCTTTCCCTCAGCTTCCTCAAGCCGCAAAAAGATGCGGAACCCAAGCTCGTGTTTATCCTCCTCGGTTTTCATGATGTCACAAAGAGCCTTCCGCAAGGCCTCGCGTGGAGCGGCCCGCTCCCGCCGGCGGAGCTACCATTCCTGGAGTTTCTGAAGCTTGTCGAAGGCGTCGGCCTTCTTCAAGGCCGCGACTTTGAAGTGCGGATGTCAGGCCACCACCAGTCATTACAAGCAACGTCCGGCGTCCAAGTGACGTTCGCGGACGACAGATTGTTGTCCATGCAGTACGCGGGCCATAGCAGGCGGCAGGTGCGGCAAGTGTCGATGGAGTTACCCAACGACATTTACGAATCAATCCGCCAGCGCGCGATCGAGGAAAAAACTTCCGTTTCCGCACTCTGTAGCAGGTGGGTTTCGGAGCATGTTGGGTCCGAGCACGCCGTTACAAGCTGAGTTGGAGAGCTCGGTTAACTTACTAAGATGACTGCGGTAATAAGCGCAGCCCGCGTGTGAGCCAACCATGCAATTGACCAACGACCTGCGCCTCGCCGTGATTCGCGAAAAAGTCGAGGCCGGCCAACGGCTATCGTTCGATGACGGCCTTTACCTCTACGACGAAGCCGACCTGTTTTCGCTCGGCGAGTTGGCGAATATCGTCCGCGAACGCAGGAACGGCGACTTCACGTACTACAACGTCAACACCCACCTCAATCCGACCAACGTTTGCGTCTATCGCTGCACATTCTGCGCATTTCGCGCCGACCTGAAGAGCCCCAAAGGCTACGTCATGTCAGACGAGCAAATCCTCGAGCGCGCGGCGGAAGCGGAACAGCGTGGCGCTACCGAGTTGCACATTGTCGGCGGTTTGCACCACCAGTTGCCGTATGAGTGGTACCTGAACGTGGTCCGCATCATCCACGACGCCCATCCCCGGCTGCACCTGAAGGCGTACACCGCCGTCGAGTGGGACTGGTTCCATCGCCTGACCGGACGCTCGACCCGCGACCTGCTGTTGGAATTCAAAGAAGCCGGCCTCGGCAGCTTGCCCGGCGGCGGCGCGGAGATTTTCCATCCGGAGGTGCGCGACAAGATTTGCGAGCACAAAGCCGACGCCGATGCGTGGTTTCGCATCCATCGCGAGGCCCACCAGCTCGGCCTGCGCTCGAACGCGACGATGCTTTACGGGCACATTGAAGAATCACGGCACCGCGTCGATCATTTGATTCGTCTGCGCGAGTTGCAGGATGAGACCGGCGGGTTTCAAACATTCATTCCGCTCGCCTTCCATCCGGACAACACCAAGCTGTCGCACATTCAAAAAGCAAGCGTGCTGATGGATTTGAAAACGATGGCGGTCAGCCGGTTAATGCTCGACAACTTCCCGCACATCAAGGCGTATTGGGTCATGCTTGGGATCAAGACCGCCCAACTGGCGCTGAGTTTTGGCGCGGACGATTTGGACGGCACCGTCGTTCACGAGAAGATCTATCACGACGCCGGCTCGGATTCGCCGCAGGAATTAACAGTGACGGAGATTCGCCGTTTGATCGCGGAAGCGGGCCGCGTGCCCGTCGAGCGGGACACGCTCTATCGCGAAGTCGTGCGGCGCGACGGGGATTGGAAGTTGGGACGATCGCTCGCTGCGACCGCAAATTGAGTTTCTCGCAACGGCGCAAAGCAGGGTCCTTCTTTGCGCCTTTGCGCGAAATACTTTTCGACCTACCAGCGCCAATCGAAGAAACCGAGCCCTTCCAAATCGCTCCGCAGCTTTTCAATGTCTTCCTTCGCCAGGGCGCGCAACGGCAGCCGCGGCGGGCCGCAATCGAGGCCGATGATTTGCATCACCGCTTTCGCCGCAGGCAGGAAACCGTGCCGGTTTAGACATGCGATCAACTCCGTCGCGCGGTGCTGTTCCAGCCGAGCCGCTTCCATGTCGCCGCGCTTGTACGCCGCGATCAAGCGCTCGTAGAGAATCGGTGCAAAGTTGAACGTCGTGCCCACCGCGCCGCGGGCGCCGGCGGCGAGCGCCGGCAGCATCATTTCATCCAGACCGTAGAGCATGTCGAACGCCCCGTCCATGAAGCGAACACAGCGGAGAAAATCCATCAAGTCCTGATCGGAGAATTTGGCCCCGGCCAAGTTCGGAATCTGCGGCGCGGCGACGCGCAGGAAATCATGGACGCGTATCTCGACGCCGGTGCGCATCGGGATGTGGTAGTAGTAGAAGGGCAGCTCCGGAGCGGCGCCGGCGACGAGACCGCAGAAATCGACCAGATCGGTCATGGCGCGCGGCTTGTAATAGCCGGGTCCAACCGCCGCGATGCCGTTCGCGCCGGTCCGCTGGGCGTGCTCGGCAAGCGTCATGCAATCGGCGAGGCAGGTGCCGCCAACGTGGACGATCACGGGCAGTTTCCGGGCTGCGACTTCACACCAGCGGCGGGTCAGGTCCAGCCGCTCGTCCATCGTCAGCGACGCCGCCTCGCCGGTGGTGCCGTTCACGAAAACGGCGGTGACATTGGCGTCCGCGAACGCCACCGCTTGCTTCTCGATGGCGGCCAGGTTCAGGTTTCCATCGCGGTCGAGCGGCGCGAACGTTGCGACAACGAGGCCGGTTAAGCGCACGGGCATTGGGGCTCCCGATGGTTGTAGTGCAAGCGGCTCGCTCGCATAACTTCGTGCAAGCGAGCCGCTTGCACTACGGAGCAGAGAAAGACGCTTTACGAAGTGACTATCTTAGCCGAGCAATTGCGGAATGGAACGGCCTTCACTCCATTTAAGCGTGCGGCCGATAGGGGATTGGACGATTTTCGCCGGATCGATGCCAACCGCCGTCAACACGGTGGCGTGAATGTCCGCGACCGCAACGGGATTTGCGGGGTCCTTCGCGCCGTCCGGATCGGTCGCGCCGAGCGCCTGGCCGCCGCGGATTCCGCCGCCGGCGAGGGCGACGCTATACCCGTTCGTCCAGTGATCGCGACCGCCGAGACGATTCACGTTCGGCGTGCGGCCAAATTCGCCGGCGCAGAGGACGACCGTCTTGTGCAGCAGATGGTGTTCCTTCAAATCGCGGATCAAGGCGCTGAACGCGGGATCGAGCACGGAAACACGGCCCTTCACGAGTTCATGATTGTTGGCGTGCGTGTCCCAGCCGTCGAGCGTGACCTCGACACAGCGGACGCCGACCTCGATCAGCCGCCGGGCCGCCAGGCAGCCGCGGCCGAACGGCGTATCGCCGTACATTTCACGCACACGAGCAGGCTCGCGGTTCACGTCAAACGCCCGCAGTTGCTCCGAGGTCATCATCGCGCGGGCATTCTGCAGCGTTTGCCGGTGCAGCGTCATGTCCACGCGGCTCTTGCGGCCGTGGGCAAACGCTTGTTCGACAACGTCCAGGTTTTTGATCCGTTGCAGATCGCGCTCCGCGGAAACCTGCGGAGTGATGTCGGTCACCTTTTGTGCCGGATCGCCCGTCTTAAAGGCGTCGAATTCATCGCCGAGAAATCCGCCGCGTCCGGGCCACATTCCCGGCACAATGGAGACATGCCGCGGAATGTCGGTGCCCGCGGCCGGCAGCTCGTGGCAGCAAATCGCGCCGATGGATGGATGCACCACGGTCGGATCGGGCCGGTAGCCGGTTTTCATCAAGTAGGTGCCTCGTTCGTGATCGCCTTCCTTGCTGACGAGGGAGCGCACGAGGGCGACCGAGCCCATTTCCTCCGCCAGGCGTCCGAAGCCGTCACCGAGTTTCACGCTTTCGACGGCGGTGTCAATCGCCTTCGACCCGGCGGCGCTATCCGTGTTCGGATGCGGATCAAACGTTTCAAGCTGGCTCGGCCCGCCCGCCATCCAAAGAAGAATGATCGACTGCGCGGGTTCGTGCCTACTGTGCTTTTCCGCCTCGCGCGCCAGCAAATGGCCCACCGGCGTCAGCCAGCTCAGCGTCGCCAGGCTGGACCATTTCAGAAAATCGCGGCGGGCAAGGTTGGTCGCCATGAATCGACCCTTGGCTGGGAATTGGGAAAATGGGCTTATCAACCATACTACCTTGTGCCGCCGGGACAAGTTTCGCTGCCGCCGTCTACGAGCTGCCGATGAGAATGCCCGTCGCGAATGCGAGCAACCCGCCGAAGACGACCTGAAAAACCGCTGAGTACAGCGGCGTATCCATATACCGGTGGCGAATCCATGAAATCACACCGAGTTCGATAAGCACGATCACGACCGCCACCGCGGTTGCCGTGTACATGTTGGGGATGAGATACGGCAGAGTATGCCCGAGCCCTCCGAGCATCGTCATCAGGCCGCAGACAATGCCGCGCGCCCACGGCCTGCCCCGTCCGGTGAGGCTGCCGTCGTCGGAAAGCGCTTCGGCGAAGCCCATGCTGATGCCCGCGCCGACGCTCGCCGCGAGGCCAACGCGAAACGTGTCCCAGCTATCGTGGGTGGCGAACGCGGCCGCGAAGAGCGGGGCCAGCGTGGAAACCGAACCGTCCATCAGCCCGGCCAGGCCCGGCTGCACGACCTGAAGCACGAACAGTCGATGTCGCGCCGCCGCTTCGTCAGGCGCCGACGGCGCCGCGACCAGCTCCTCGGCGGTACGCACATGCTTACGCTCCTCCTCCGCGAGGTCGCCCAGAAGTTGGCGAATGCCGACGTCGGTCGCCCGGCGCGCGGCGGCCTCATAGAAGCGCTTCGTTTCAACCTCCATCAGCTCCGCTTGCCTACTGACCGCCGACAGACCCAGCGGCCGCACCAGCCATACCGGCTTGCGCTGGACGAACCCCTTGATGTCTTGCCGCCGAATCAGCGGGATGTGTTCGCCAAATCGTTGCCGATACAAGTCGAGCAACCGATGGCGGTGCCCATCTTCTTCAACCCGAAGCTCCTTGAACCGCTCCGCCTGCTGTGGGTAGCTTTCCTTCAGGCCGTCGGCGAAGTCGTCATAAATGCGGGCGTCTTCTTCTTCGAGGGAGATGGCGAGGGCGAGGATTTCCTGTTCGGTAAAGCTGTCGAAGGAGCGCATGGGGGCGTCCCTTGAGTCGGCAGTAGGTTTAGACCTGTCAATTCGGGGAACCGAAGGACGCTGAAGTCAGACCGTGTGCCCGGGCGCTATCCGCTCGCGAACTCCGTTAGGGGCCGCACTTCCGAAGGATGAAACCCGAGAACACAACGCCACTAACACTTGTGCCGGTCTTTTTGCAATAACCTTTTTAATTTCTTCAGTTTAGGGAGATTTCCAGCCCCAGCTGGTAAAGGGAGAAATGTGCGCCGGTTGGCGCAGCTGAAGAAGCCGTTCTCCGCCATGAT
>JBGQKZ010000138.1:0-15249 GCA_041499805.1 Gemmataceae bacterium | reverse complement strand
CGTTGATCTCGAGACGTATCAGAAGAGTCCACGCGGCCCGAAAAAGCCGTGGCCCAAAAAAAGCACCTACCGCAACGGCGGTCATGTATCGACCCACAAACTACTTACGGACGGCGAACACTGACCTTGGAAGCCCTGACCGCTCGGGGTTTCGGGGTAGAGAGTACGGCAAAGCGCAATAGTTTTCTGCTTGATCGCCCCAAAGACGCTCTCGACCTGAGTTGCGGCGTAGTTTGTCAGTCGCTTCAAGGGATCGAGCGCATCCTTCATCCCATCAAGCACACTGTACTGAGTTTCCGCCGACGTGATTGTCTCGCAAAGGCCCTTCGCGGAGCTAAGTTCGCTCCGTACCGCCGCAAGGGGAGCGATGTCTTGCGCTGCTTGCTTTCCCTTGGAGAGCGCGGCACACAGCGATTCGGCTTCGGAACTGGAAGGGGGTGTGACGATTGATTGCAGCGATCTTTCAACAATGTCTAAGTTCGTTTCCCCCCACGTGAGCACAGCAAGCCCTTGCTCCGCCGCACGAAGCCTTTCCACAAAATGCGCCGCTTTAGTGCTGAACTCTCCATCGGCTCCAGTCGGCAAGGTGGCTGACGAGGTGAATTCGACAGGACTCATGCTCTCCAAAACGCGCTGTATGGGCGCATCAAAACGGGAGACAACGCTTGAAAGCTGTGGACCAATCGCCTGTTGGATTTCATTCCAATCGTCCAATAGACGCCGAGGCGGGCCATTCTCGCCGGCCGCCCAGATCGTGGTCGGCACAATTTCATCAAGTTCGACGCGAAGATTGTGGAATAGCTCGGTGAGCGTTTGAAGAAGTGCTTGGTCGGCCGCTTTCAATTCTGTAAGTTCGCGCTGCACCGGCAGTCCGTTGAGCGGTCGTTCGCAGACTGGACATTGCGCAAGATCTGGATCGTAACGTTGCGCGGCTCGAATTAGGAGTGACGCTTTGCTGCCGGGCGCGGTCTCACGCTGCCACCACTCAAAGCGGCTCCCTATGCGGGCTCTCGCAGAATTCACAAACTGTTCGATGTTGCCTCGCAAACCGCTGAGTCGATCTTGAGGAGATTCTTCGCCCAGCAACGGGAGCGCTACTTCCAGTCGTAGTTGAGCGAGCGATTGGAAGTTCTGCCACACACCCTTCTCAAGTGCAAGCACGGCACCTGTGAGCGCATCAGCAAGTCCCTGTGGAGCACCGCCGTCCTCCCTGACGGGCAAGCCAATAAGACGCGCCACATCTGTTTCTGCCGCAGCGATCAGTGCTTCCACCCGACCAGACACGGCATCGAGTTCAGCCACCGTCGGCTTGTCTCGGTTGGCAAGAGCTAACACCTCAGCCCTGACGGGAAGCCCTTCGCGTAATCGCGCCGGCTGCGCGCCAAGTTTTCCGCGGAGTTCCGCCCACATCCCATCATTCGCTTGACGCTCCGCGTTCGCAAGAATTGTTCGATTCCTTGCCACGTTGGAAACGAAGTTGCCGATGAGTTCCAGGTCGTCGTAGCCGAGCATAAGACTTAGCAGGTTTCGCGCGTCGGCCGCGCTTTCGATACTCTGCCTGCTAAACACGGATGGCGCGATCAACGAAAGTTGAAGGTCAAGAGGTGAGATGCCATGCGGCTCAAGGCTCGAGCACGGCATCCAGGTCAACCCATCAGCACTCGCCTCAAGACCTCGCGCAAGACTGCGACGGAAATGCAACCGCGAAGAAGTGTCAGCCGAGCGCAACTCCAGAAGCACCCAACAGTCTGTAGTGGCCGTGCGCACGTTGCTCCCCGCCGGCAACGTGTGCATTACGGGCCAATCACGAATTCGGCTTGGCTTGCCGGAGCTATCTGGGGAGCAGTAGACGGGGCTCGTGTCGGCCACTTCGGCGGCGTCTGTTACGGTCTTTCCCGTTAATCCCCATATTACGGCACCGAGTAGACTGCTTTTCCCGCTTGCGTTAGGTCCGTAGAGGAGTGTTGATCTCCCGTCATATTCGAACGTGAATATCTCATCGAAGGGCGCTACTCCACGGATGTTCTTGCACTTCATGCGAACGAGACGCCAGCTACAACGAACCCCGACTACAGGGACCGCGCCGACCAGTGAGGGCGCGTTTACCGGGCAAGGCGCGTCCCCGCCTACATCTTCATCCTCTGCGACAAGAGCTGCTGCGTAGGCCGTCCTGAGCGCCCGCGCCTGATCGACCCCAGCTCGTCCCCGCAAATCGTCGAACTGATCCACGATTACCCGAAGGGCTCGGACGGCGTCGTCGGCCAGCGGCCCTATCGACAAAGACCCGCATGTGAGTGTCTGACCCTGCCATAGCCTCTCGAGCGCTGCCTGGGACTGGGGACTGAGGTTCATGGCACACTCGGCGCTTGAGACTTCCGCAAGCCATGACGTTCTGGCCGCAGCTGAGGAGTTTATGGCCCGCACGGGTAACGTGCGGGGACGTTTCGTTCAAAGTAGACACCGATTCTAACCGACCGGGCACGGCTTTTCTGCTAGAATTGCAAAGGGCAAAAGGCAGGATTACACCCCTCGCCGGCTGCGCTGTTTCCCAGAACTCAAACAGGCTCGCGCTACGCGAAGTTCGGAACGACGCGTCTCACCGCTGCCGCCGAGGCCGGGCACCGAACCATCCGGCAACCGCCCCAATCGAATGGCCCGCCGCCGTCTGGACCCCGTTCCCCGTCTTCACAACAATCGTACCCGATTTCCAACCGCAGATTACGCCGATTTCGCAGCGGGCAAGCGCCGGCAGCGGTGGAGTCTGTGGATGGGTTCTGTAACGCTTTCAGCGTAAGCCAATCGTGGCGCCGCGTCGGTACCGAGGGTGTGCTCGCTCCGCTCGCGACCCTCGGCTTTGGGCTGGAACGCTTTCAGCGTACGTTCATCGCGGGTTGCCTCCGTTCCCGAGGGCCGAAGACGCCGACGAATTGTCGGCGCGGGAAGAGTCGGGAACGGACGCCATCGCGGAATCGGCGGGAGTGGCGAATGAGTTGAATGCGCTGTTCGCGCTTTGGGAGAACGGCGGCAAGGTCATGAACGCGCGATCGCGCATTCTCGATCGCTCGAGCGGTCGGCATCGGCGAAACTCCAATCCAGTTGCCTGGTCTCCGTCCCGTCACGGGACCAGCCAGTCGGCGATTGTCAGCCCGGGATGTCGGAATAGTCCTTTGTATTGTGCGTCACCATCGTCAGTCCGTGGACAAGCGCAGTGGCGCCGTTGAGCAAGTCCATCTCTGCCACGGTGATGCCGCTATCGAATAATCCGGCCCGAATTTCGCCAAACTTCTCAGCGATGGGCCAACTGACTTCCAGCACGGCTGCGCCTCGGAGCATGTCCTGAACGACCTTCAGCCGAGTCGGCGGCGCGTTTGCTCGCAGCGCCCAGGTCAACAATTCGCCGACGGTAATCACGGAAACGTTCAAGCCGCCCTAGTGCAGCATGACCCTACCGACAACAATGGGGTCGTTCTTCAAGTACGCGGAGCAGATATCGGTGTCGAGCAGAAAGCTCATTCGAGGGAATCCCTTCGATTCAGCTTCCGCTGTTGCCGGTTCCACTCCAAGAATCGGTCGAGTCCTTCGGGATCGTCCGACCAACCGCCTGCGGCCCGCTTCAAGGCTTCCAACGCGCTGTCACCCGCCGGCTGTCGCGCGGACGTAGGTTCAAGCGAGACCGTTACTTGCTGCCCCTCGGGCAAGCCCGATTCCGCTTCCAGTTCGATGGTCTTACCGTGAACGGTGCCGCGCAAAACGGTCGGCGTGTTTGACATGGGAAGTCTCCTTTTGGGCGGGGCGCGGCTCGTACCGTTCAGAATAGCAAGGCGGAACGATGGACTTCTACAGTTAACTTAACTCCATCCACGCCTTGAGCACCGGCTTAACGCCGACCGGGGCCTGGACGCTTTTCAAATAGGTGTTCTTAATATGCTTCTCGATCTTGCCGCGGAGTTCTTCCGGCGTCCACCCGAAGGTGATGTCGTCGCGCCGCCGCAAATTGATCTCTCTCCACCGCTCCAACGCCACCGCCCGCATCCCCACCTCGCTCCGCCCCCACTTCGCCGTCAGCGTCCGCCTCGCACCGCCGCGGCCGCCACTGGCAGAACTGTCCACGGTCGCTTGACGCGTCGGTGTTGATCAGCCAACGGACCTGCGGCGGCGGCTTTCGTCCAGCCACGGATTGATGGGAAGCGGTCATGATCCGCGTCAATTCCTCGCCAGCACCGTTTCCAGCCCTTCGGCGACCAGTTTGGCCCGGCTGATGCCACGCTTCTTGGCCAGGGTGTCGGTGCGTGCGAGCAGGGAGGCTTCAATGCCGACGGAAACAACTTTGACTCCGCGGCCGACCCGAGGGCGGCCGCGCGGGCGTTTGCGTTTCGCGGCTTTCCAGGCGGCCTCCGCTTGCGGCGGCAGAGGCACGAAAGTCTCGGCTACATTCTCTTCGTCGAATTCCTTGGTCGCTGCGGCCAGCTCCTTCGTCGTCATCTGCCAGTATTTCTTGCGCGGTTTGGTCATCGTTCGCGCCTCCTGTGACGGCGTTTTTCTCGATCGGTCATGGGGCGGGCATGGATCACGTAGACCGCGCCATCCTCGTCCAGCACATAGATCGCCTGAATCCAGCGGCCGCCGCTGCCTCGTCCTTGGGCCAGGTACTTGCCGTCGCCTCGATACAATGGCCGACTGCCGCGAACCACCGCCTCCGCCTCGCCGGGATCAACGCCATGCCTGTCAATGTGCTCGATGTTCCAGGCGTTCCAGCGGAGGTCCATGCAACGCGCCCCCGAGATTCATTTTAATCTATATTAAATGCCGAAGCTCGCAATCGCAGAAGGTAGACCCAAACGCGGAAAAAGTGATAGGCAGAGGTGATTGCACTGCCGACCGCTGCGGTATCCGGCCGTATTCGCAGAGTGTCCGGCCCGCTGCCAAACCAGGTTTGCCAGAAATGTTTCCAGCCGACCGCTCAAGCACTGCGTTAGCGAGAAGCTTGTTCTACGGGTGATTCCTCTCGGCGCGAGCCGGATTCGCCGGTCGGATTGTGCCTCGCCTACCGACTCGGCAAGGTCCGCGCGGTAATTGTTCAACAACTCTACGCAATCCGCCTCAATCGCATCTTGACACCATCCCGCCAAACGCACAAACTCGTTCTAAACGCACTCCCTTGACGAGTTACAGCGACTCGCAAACTCGCGCCGAGCCACGGATCGGACCCGGCTGAAACTCCTGGGAGGGTCTCTCCATGCCGTTTCGATTCTCCGTCGTCGCCGGAGCCGACGAGGGGCGGTTGTTTGCCTTGCCGGACGACGGCGAGGTGGTGGTAGGCTCCAGCCACAAGAATTGCGACATTTGCCTGAACGATTTGCGGGCTTCGCGCACCCATTGCACGGTGGAGGTTCGCGACGGGCAGGTGAAAGTCGCCGACATGGGCGAGGGGCACGGCACCTTCGTCAATAATGCGCAGGTCCAGGAGCGTGTCCTCATGCCGGGCGACACGCTGCGCGTCGGCGGCACCACGCTGAAGCTTGAAGACGGCGCGATGATCGCGCAGGACGACGTCGTCGAGGATCTGGAAGTCGTCGAGGAAGAAAACAAGCCGCCTCTGCCGCTCGATCATTTGCACGAGTTGACCGGCGAAACGCTCAAGCATTACGAGCTGGGCGAAGTGCTCGGCAAGGGGCACTGCGGCGTCGTCTTTCTGGCGCGCGACGCGAAGCGCGATCAGATGGTCGCGCTGAAAGTCCTGGCGCCGCAGTTTCCCGACAACGACGAAGAATTCTCCCATTTCGTCGAGGTGGCCAAGCAACTCTTGCCGCTCAAGCACCCAAATTTGACGCGGTTGCTCGGCGTCGGCCGCAGCGGCTATTACCTGTGGCAAGCGTGGGATTACATCGAAGGCGAAGACCTGGCGACCACGATCAAGCGGCTGAGCAAGGCCGACAAGATCGAGTGGAAGAAGGCGCTGCGGCTGGCGGTGCATGGGGCGCGGGCGCTGGAGTACGCGCACGAGCATGATCTCGTCCACGGCGCGGTGACGCCGGCGAACATCATCGCCCGCGCGGCGGACAAGACGGTCAAGCTCTGCGACGTGATGATGGCTCAGGCGATGGAAGGGAGCCTGCTGTACCGGCACCGGCACTCGGCCCGCATGGCGACCGATTTGCCGTACTTGTCGCCGGAACAGTGCCCGGTGATCAGCCCGCGGTATGATGATCTGTCGGACATTTACAGCTTGGGCGCGGTGACGTACGCCCGCCTCACCGGCCACGCGCCGTGCGAGGGGAAGAGCCAGGACGAGATTCGCACGAAGATTCGGACGGTGATTCCGGTGAAGCCGCGCAAGTTGCAATCGGGCATTCCCGAGGCGTTCGAAGCGGTCGTCATGCGGATGCTCGCGAAGAAGCCGGAAGACCGGTTTGCGAGCGCGTCACAAGTCGTAGAACAGTTGGAGCCGCTCGCGGACGATTACGATGTGGAGGTTTAGCCGGCGTGACGCGTGATCTCGCGGACAAGCTCAACGCTTTCGATCCGACCCTGCCGCTCGACCGCGCCCGCACGATTCCCGCCGCGTGGTATTTCGACGCCGACATTGCCGCCGCGGAACGAGACGCGGTCTTCGCGAACACGTGGCAAGCCGTCGGCCGCACGGATCAAGTCGCAAATCCGGGATGCTATTTCACCGCCGATGTGGCGGGCGAACCCATTCTTGTCGTTCGTGATGAACAAGGAACGTTGCGGGCGTTCGCGAACGTCTGCCGGCATCGCGCCGCACAGGTGATGTGCGAAGCTCAGGGCTCGGCGACGAAGCTTCGCTGCCGCTATCACGGTTGGACGTATGACCTTGCGGGCAAATTGCGCGGCGTGCCGGAGTTCGACGGCGTCAGCGACTTTCGCCGCGAGGACAACGGACTGCACGAATATCACGTCGCGGTATGGGGGCCGATGATCTTGGTTCATCTCGGCAAGAACCCGCCGCCGCTCGCGGAGTTCCTCGCTCCGCTGCCGCAAAAAACCGCGGATCGTGATTTGGACAAACTACGCTTCGTGGAGCGGCGCGAGTACGAACTGGCGTGTAACTGGAAGATTTTTGTCGATAACTATCTCGACGGCGGCTACCACGTCAACACGGTGCATCCGGGTCTGGCCGGCGTGCTTGATTACGCGCAGTACCGCACGGAAGTCTTCGAGAACAGCAGCGTGCAACTGAGCCCGCTCAAACCGAGCGGCGATCTCGGCAACGTGCGCAGCGGCGACATGGCCCAGTATTGGTGGGTGTTTCCGAACGTGATGTTGAACATCTACCAGGGCGTGATGGATACCAACCACGTCTGGCCGCTGGGACCGAACCGCTGCCGAATCGTGTTCGATTTCTATTTCGCGAACACCGTCGGGCCGGACGCGCAAAAGTACATCGCCGACAGCATCGCGGTGGCGGAGCAGATTCAGCAAGAAGACATCGGAATTTGCGAAGAAGTGCAGCGCGGGTTGGCGAGCCGCTCCTATGATACCGGACGGTTCAGCGTGCGGCGGGAGATCGCGGGGTATCACTTTCACAAGCTGCTGGGGCGGCAGTTGGGGGCGGGCGAATCATGAGGCTCGACTGACGTGACGATGCTCATCGAGGTGCCGACGCGCAGCGGCCACGAAGTCCGTATCTTCTACATCGTAAATGCCCCAATCTCGTTCGTCGCGTGCCCATTCCGTAACCTGTCCGACGAGCTGTCCGAATCTCCACGAAGGATGAAGTTCGCTTAGTTCCCGAATCAAATCAAAGATGCCATGCCACGTTTGGGCGTCGTAGTAATCGTCGTGCGACATGTCGCGTGGAGCGGGCTCCCGGCCGGCATTGAAAGCCAAGAGATGTTCCAAGCTCGCGAGGTACGCTTCGTCGTCGATCTGGCCGATAGCATGGTCGGCATCCCCCTCCCAACCTAGCGAGCAGAAATTGCTCACCGCCTGGCCGAAACGAAATGTCGGGAACAAGGCGATGAAGTCAGCCATTCTTTCCAGAATCTCTTGACGGGTTGGCGTCATGGCAGTTTCTCCGCGACAGTCGGATGTTTGCTGACGTCCGCGCTTAAGTGATTCGCGATAACCTCGACTCGCACGGTCTGTCCAGGAAGAAGTTTCGCAACCCGGTTTGCGCGGGTCACTCCCTCGTAAATCAACAACTCGCCGTCCTTGCACCGATATACCAGAAGCGGCGCCATTCCTTGGGTAGAGTACCCGAACCGGGAAAGCTGCCGGGCCCACTTCAGCGGATCGGGCCCGTTTCGACGCGACCACGGCAGCCGGAGTGTCCGCGGGTCGATGTCGAGGAATTCACGTGGATTCACGGTGGCCTCGCATCATCATACCCTCTTCGTACCAAGAGCGTGAAGCCACATCATTCATACTGCAACATCAAATCCCCCGCATCCACTTGCAGTCCCGGCCGTACAAGCAGTTCTGCGATACGGCCCGCTCGTTCTGCGTACACCGTCGTCTCCATTTTCATCGCCTCAAGCGTCACCAGTTTCTGCCCCGCGGCGACTTCCTCGCCAAGCGCGACCGGCACGTTGACGACGAGGCCCGGCATCGGTGCGCCGACGTGTTTTGGGTTGTCCTTTTCCGCCTTCGGGTGCGTCTTTACGTCGCCGGCGAGGGCTTTGTCGAGCACCAGCACTTCGCGCGGCTGGCCGTTCAACTCGAAGAAGACGAGCCGGGTGCCGTCCGGATGCGGGTCGCCGACGGTGAGAAACTTGATGATGAGCGTCTTTCCCTTTTCGATATCGACGCTGATCTCCTCGCCCGGCGCCATGCCGTAGAAGAAGACGGGCGTCGGCAACACGCTCGTGTCGGAATAGGTCGTCTGATGCTCGGCGAAATCGGGGAACACGCGCGGGTAGAGCAGATGCGTGACGACTTCGCGGTCGCTGACGCCGCGGTGCAGTTTGCGTTCGAGTTGCTTCTTCGTTGCATCGAAGTCCGCGGGCGGCAAGCTGGCGCCAGGCCGGCCGCGTTGCGGTTTACGGCCGCGAAGGACGCGCTTCTGCAACGCCTTCGGGAAGCCGCCGGGCGGCTGTCCCAGCCGGCCTTCAAAAAACTCAACGACCGACTCGGGGAACGCCAGCTCGCGCGTGCCTTCCAACACCTCGGCCGGCGTGAGGTTGTTGCCGACCATGAACAGGGCCATGTCGCCGACGACTTTTGACGTTGGCGTCACCTTGATGATGTCGCCGAACAAGGTGTTGACCTCGGCGTACATGCGGCAGACTTCGTGCCAGCGATTTTCCAGACCGAGCGCCCGTGCTTGCTGGTGCAGGTTCGTGTACTGGCCGCCGGGCATTTCGTGCAGATAAACGTCGGCGCTCGGCGCGAGGACGCCGCTCTCGAATGGGCGATAGTAGCGCCGCACCACTTTCCAATAATCGGCCGCCGCCTGGAGCTTCTCGTAATCCAGACCAGTGTCGCGTTCCGTAAACCGCAGCACTTCGACAAGCGTGTTCAAGTTGACCTGGCTGGTCATGCCGGAGAACGGGCCCATCGCGGCGTCGGCGCTATCGACGCCTTCCTCGGCGGCCATGACGATGGAGCCGATCTGCGCGCCGGCCGAATCGTGCGTGTGGAAATGGATCGGGATACCGACTTCATCTTTTAATGTGCGAATGAGTTCCCGCGCCGCAAACGGCTTGCACAGCCCGGCCATGTCCTTGATCGCGAGCAGGTTCGCGCCGAGCTTTTCCAGCTCTTTCGCGAGGTCCACGAAGTATTTCAGATCGTACTTGCGCCGCTCTGGATTCAGGATGTCGCCGGTGTAACAGATCGCCGCCTCGCACAGCATGCCGGCGTTGCGCACGGCGTCGATGGCGACGCGCAGGTTTGGCGTCCAGTTCAGGGCGTCGAAGATGCGGAACAGATCAACGCCCGCCTGCGCCGATTCCTTGACGAACGCATTGACGACGTTGTCCGGGTAGTTCGTGTAGCCGACCGCGTTCGCGGCCCGCAGCAGCATCTGAAAGAGAATGTTCGGCACGCGCTCACGCAGCTCGGCGAGGCGTTCCCAAGGCGATTCCTTGAGGAAACGCATCGACGTGTCGAACGTGGCCCCGCCCCACATCTCAAGCGAGAACAGACCGGAAAGCTGCTGCGCGTAGTAGGGCGCGATTTGCAACATATCGTACGTCCGCATCCGCGTCGCCAGCAGCGATTGATGCGCGTCGCGGAACGTGGTGTCGGTCAGCAGCAGTCTGTCCTGTTCGAGAATCCATTTCGAGAACCGCTCCGGCCCCAACTCCATGAACTTGTCGCGGGTTCCGGGCGGCGGCAACACGGCGCGCGGATGAAGACGCGCCGACTGACTCGCGTTTCGCGCGGGCTTCTCCTTCACCAATTCCGGCACCGGCGCCAGCTCGCGCGGATTATTCCGCTCCCTGGCCCCTGACCCCTGACCCCTGACCCCTATTTCGTCGTTGCCGTTGACGATCACCTCGCCGATGTAGGTCAGCAGCTTCGTCGCGCGGTCCTGCCGGGTGGGCAGGTGGAACAGCTCCGGCGTTTCGTCAATGAAGCGCGTCGTGAAGCGGCCTTCGAGGAAGCGCGGATGCGTGACGAGGTTGATGAGGAACGGCAGGTTTGTCTTCACGCCGCGAACGCGGAATTCTTGCAGACAACGCTCCATGCGGCGGGCGGCGTCGACGAAACGCAGGCCGCTCGCCGTTACTTTCACGAGCAGCGAGTCGTAGAACGGCGTGATGACCGCGCCGCCGAACGCGGTGCCGGCGTCAAGTCGGATGCCCATGCCGCTGGCGGAGCGGTAATGGCTCAAGCGGCCGTAGTCCGGCAGGAAGTTGTTCGCGGGATCCTCGGTTGTCACCCGGCACTGCATGGCGTAACCGTGCGTCGTGACGTTTTCTTGCACGCCGAGATTGACCTCCGTGTCCGACAGCAGTTTGCCCTGGGCAATGAGGATTTGCGACTTGACCACGTCGTAGCCGGTGACAACTTCGGTGACCGTGTGCTCAACCTGAATGCGCGGGTTGACTTCGATGAAATAGAACTCGCCGCTGGCGTCATCGAGCAGGAATTCGACGGTGCTCGCGTTGTCAAGCTTGACCGCGTGGCCCACCGCAAGCGCCGCGTCCAGAATGCGTTTGCGGATGTTTGGATCAAGGTTGATCGCCGGCGCGATCTCGACGATTTTCTGATGCCGCCGCTGCAGGGAGCAATCGCGCTCGAACAGATGCACGAGGTTGCCGTGCCGGTCGCCGAGAAGCTGCACCTCGATATGGCGGGCGCGCTGTACGTATTTTTCCAGGAATACGTCGGGAATGCCAAATGCGGCTCCGGCTTCGCGGCGTGCTTGTTCGAGAGCCTCTTCGAGCTGATCGGCGGCTTTGGCGACGCGCATGCCACGGCCGCCGCCGCCCATCGCCGCCTTGATGATGACGGGATAGCCGAGCTTTTTCGCCAGCGTCTTCGCCTCGGCATTCGAGCGAACCGCCGCTTCACTTCCGGGGAGGACGGGAACGCGGGCGTTCTCCGCAATCCGCCGGGCCGTCACTTTGTCGCCGAGCCACTCCAGAATCTCCGGCCGCGGCCCGACGAAAATGATGCCGGCCTCTTGACAGGCACGGGCGAAGTTCGCGTTCTCCGAGAGAAAGCCGTAACCGGGGTGGATCGCATCGATTTCGTACTGCTGGGCGAGCGCGACGATGCCGTCGAGGTCGAGATAAGCGCGAATCGGCTCGCCCGGCTTGCCGACGCGATACGCCTCGTCCGCCTTGAAGCGGTGCAGGGCGAACCGATCTTCGTGCGAGTAGATGGCGACCGTGCGGATTCCCAGCTCATGAGCCGTGCGGAAAACGCGAATGGCGATCTCGCTGCGGTTGGCAACGAGGAGTTTGCGAATGGACCGCGGCTCGGCGGCCGGGGGCTCCGGCATGGTGAATGGCCTCTCGGAACGATGGCAGCCGCACTCAGAATCGACGGGAAAGAGCGGCGGTCATCTTATTGACCGCCCTCAGAATCGACGCCGCAACCAACCGTGTTGGAATCTCTTCGTGGCTCGTTTCTTTGCACAAAGAGACGTTTCTTTGCATCGCCGATGCAAAGAAATGGCGAGACGTAAGTGTTTTAACAGCAATTGTATATGTTTCGAGAGGTCGTTTCTTTGCATTGTTTGCACGCACAACGAAGTCGCTTTTTTATTGCAATGCAACCGCCATTTTGGCAGGTAACCTGGGAGAAAAACCTCGGCAAATCGTTGACACGGCGTAGTGCTATTATGTACACTTTAGCCCGGTTCAGCATTGACCGGGGAGGCGCCTCAAATGTCAGCCAGCTGCAAAGATGTTATTCAAGCCGGCGGCGAATCGGCGGTCGCGGATGCCGCCAGCGCATTTACGACGATCGGAGCGGACGATCTGCCGGCCCTCGCCAGCGTCGACGTGCCGTGGTTGTGGCACGGCTACCTGGCGCGCGGCAACGTGACGCTGTTGACCAGTCAGTGGAAGTCCGGCAAGACCACGCTTCTCAGCGTTCTCCTGTCCAAAATGGGCAGCGGCGGGTCGCTGGCCGGTTTAGCGGTGTCGCGGGGTAAGGCAGTCGTTCTCTCGGAAGAGGGCGCGCTGCACTGGCACCGCCGGAGCCTGAAGGCGCCGTTCGGGCCGCACGTCCGTTGGCTGTGCCGGACGTTTCGCGGCAAGCCGCGGCGCGAGGATTGGCTGGCGCTGATCGGGTTCCTCGACGACTTGCGTGCGCGCGACGGCTTCGACCTGCTCGTGATCGATCCGCTGGCGTCATTTCTGCCAGGGCGAACGGAGAACGGCGCCGGGGGCATGATGGACACGCTGCTGCCGCTCCAAAAGCTGACCGCGGAGGGCGTGGCGGTGTTGGTGCTGCACCACCCGCGCAAAGGCGAGACCATCGCCGGCCAGGCGGCGCGCGGCAGCGGCGCCCTGTCCGGCTACGTGGACTTCATTCTGGAGATGAGCTGGCACGGCGAGCCCGGCAACGCCGATCGCCGCCGCCGGCTCGTGGCGTACTCCCGCTACGAGGAAACGCCGGCCAACCTGGTCATCGAGCTGGCCGCCGAAGGAGGCGACTACGCCGGCCTCGGCGACAGCGAGCGCGAAGATTTCCAAGACAACTGGAAAGAGCTGCGCCTGGTGCTCGAATTCGCCAACGACAAATTGACGGCGAAAGGCATTCTCAACGAATGGCCCACCGACTGCCGCCCGCCCGACCCGGCCACGCTCTGGCGCTGGCTCCGCCGCGCGGTGGGGGACGGCATCATCCTCCAAAACGGCACCGGCCGGCGGAACGATCCCTACAAGTACTGGCTGCCGGCCAGCGAGGAGCGGTGGAAGAACGATCCATTTCGCATTGATTTCCCGGAACTGGATCCGTTGCCGCTCATGGAGCCGATATTCGTGCCGAGAAGGAGGGAGAAGGGGTGAACGGCGACGCTTAGGGCGCGCCGTTTTTCATACTGAATCCCGCAATTTGCGGATAGCAGAGACGCCGATTTCAAGGACGCCGTGTTTCCGGAGGATTTCGTCGCGGATGCGCCCAGCACGCTCGTGGATGCGCTTTGCAATTTCCGGAGCGAGCGGCCGTTTGGACATGATGTGCTCGATCACGGCATCGGTGTTGGCAGCGAGTTCTGCATCCATCAGGTGGTTCGTTTCGGCAGTGGCCATTGCATCATTGTTCGCGAATTTCGGGGCCGTTGTCAATCCGACGCCGGCGCGAATGTCGCCACAGCTGGAACCGTTGGCGGTCGTTGACATACTCGTTCGGGCAAACAAGCGCTGATATAATCGGGAGGATGGCCCGGAGGAAACCATGACTCTCCCCGAGTACCTCACTCAAGACGTCGACGGCTACATCCACCTCAGCGGACATCGAATCGGTCTGCGCGAGTTGGTGTACTACTACAACGAAGGGCATTCGGCGGATGCGCTGCTCGAGGTTTTCCCCACGTTGCCTCTGGCTGTCATTCACAAGGTTATTGCGTTCTATCTCGAACATCGGGCGGAAGTAGACGCGTATACGGCGGGCTATGAATCGGAGATGGAGCGGCAGAGGGCCGCGGCGGCGCGAGGACCGGACGCGGCGGAGTTGCGGCGCCGGCTGGCAGCGCGGCAGGCGGCGGAGATTTGAGGATGCCGCTGCGCTTCTTGCTGGATGAAAACCAGCGTGGGCTGCTCTGGCAGGCCGTGACGCGGCACAACGGGGCGGGCGCTTATCCCCTGGACGTGCTCCGCGTCGGCGATTCGCCCGATTTGTCGCTGGGTTCGACCGACCCGGACATCCTCGTGTGGTGTGAGCGCGAGCAGCGCATCCTGGTCACTTTCGACAAAACGAGCATGGCGGGACATCTCGCGGCCCACCTGCAGGCGGGCCGCCACTCGCCGGGCGTGTTCATGTTGCGTCCCGGCAGTCGTCTGGCCCAGGTCCTGAACCATCTCGTCCTCGTCGCCTATGCCAGCGACGCCTGGGAATGGGCGGATCGGATCGAGTTCGTACCTTACTGAGCCATTGCCCGCGGGCATCGCTTCCGGTCTCAAAATCAAGATCGGGGCGGCGGGGACACGGCTGCTGCCCAAGATTCGCAAGCTGAAGAAGGACGTTGCTCGCCTGCGCGCGATCCTGAAAGCCATCCCGGACACGGTGCGTAATGTTCGGGATTTGTTTGCGTCAGCGAGCAACGACTTGGAAGGGGTTGTGAAGTCGTGAAAGCGGCTCCGGACGCTCTTTGTCCTTTGGAGATGCCGTCTTTTTGGCCTTTTCCGACGCAATCAATGTGCGGGCCACGGATTGCCGAGCCCTTTCATGTGCCTGTCAAGCGCCAGAGCAACCGCTGCAAAGACACACGGCATCTCCACGTACCATCTCCTCGGCGTGTCCTTTAACCCCCACGTTGTTCTGACGTAATCGTGGGGCGGGTCGAACCAAGTTTGTTTTCGGCATTCCTCCGGACTGAGCTTCTCAACCGCCCACCGGAGCAGATGCTCGTACCCCGCGCGCTTCCCCCTAAAGTATCTGCCCTCATCGATCATCCCGCAATCTCGCAGGTCGAGCAGACGGCAAGCATCCGCCGCCAGAGAGTAAAACGTGCTCAATGCATTGGTACTGCGCTTTCTTAGATTTTCTTTGCTCACATGACGAGCCGGATCACGCGGTGCCAGAGGCTCTGGATTTTCCGCGGCACCGCGGCACGTGCCGCACCAGCTTGAAATTCTTCTTCCAGACAGTGGCGGCGCAAGGCGT
>JBGQKZ010000137.1:0-15427 GCA_041499805.1 Gemmataceae bacterium | reverse complement strand
TTGCGGAGGAACGGATGATCGGTTGTAATAGCGGCCACGGCGTTCTCCTTCGCGAAATGGTCGGCGGTTGAACCAACCATCTTGCGGCAGGCGAACGCCGTTTGCTATCCCCTCTTTGGTTGCGGCGAAGCTGCGGTAGGACAGGTTCCCAGGATGCCTGTCTCCGTTAATTACCCATACGTCGAACGCCAAAATGCCGCACGACAGGAATGGTTCATCACGGGCGAGCAGTGATGCATCGACTGGCGGCAGAGTGTGGCCCGCTATATTGAAGTCGAGCGAGGCATAGAATGGTTCGCCTTCCTTTGTAACAATCGCACCGACAGGCACCGGCAAACCGATCATCCTACCGAGAGACCCGCAGATTACTTCGTTCGGAACCGTGAAGATCGAGTCCTGCGGCGACCCTCTCTTCGCGAAGGTCGAAATCGCAACGTAATACTGTTCGGTGACGCCCTTTCGTAAACGCGCTCCCCACGACCAAATCTTGTAATGCGTTGCTGGCATTCGCCGCGCCCTTGGGCCATCGGGAGGCAAAGGCGAGCGTTGCCCGCGCTTTGTAGGTCTCCAAACTTTTACCCTCAGGCATACAGGCGCACAAGAAAAAACCGAAGAATGCGGATCAGAATGCCGAGTACCGATTATACTGTACAACCGTAACCTGGCGCAAGTCCACTTGTGACTAGCGAGAGGACAGGCGTGTTTTTGGACAGACGGGCTCGGCGGGCCGGTTGTTAGACAGAGCCCCTCCCCCGCCGATTTTCTGAGTGGCACTTGGGGGCGTACCAAGCCCATAATGTCCCCGTCCTCTGGCCGCACCGGCGGGGCTCGACCTGAGAAGCGCGCTCCGCCGGGCGACTCTTCTCAGGGTGGAGCACGTCGTGAAAGCGTGGACATTTCAAGACCCGAAGCAAGTCAAGAAGTACGGCGCCGAACGAGCAAGTTGGTACGTCGGCTGGCTCGATCCAGACGGCAAACGCTGCTGCAAGAGCTGCGGCCCGCACGCGCGCGGGAAGAGCCTCGCCGAGAAGCTGCGCCGACGCATCGACGCCGAGCTCCTGACCGGGACCTACCAGAGCACGGCCAAGAAAACGTGGCAGGACTTTCGCAAGGACTATGACGCGAAGATCCTGCCCGGCTTGGCGGTCCGGACACGCGACGAAATCAAAACGGCGTTGGCTCATTTCGAGCGGATCGCGAAGCCGAACAAGCTCGCGTCCATCAAGACGTCGACGATCGACGGATTCATCGCGACGCGGCGGGCGGAAAACGGCAAGTACAAGGGCGACAGTGTTTCGCCGGCGACGGTCAATAAGGACCTCCGTCACATCCGGGCGGCACTCCGTGTCGCTCACGATTGGGGTTATCTGCCGCACGTCCCGCGGTTCCGCATGGAGCGCGTGCCGAAGAAGCTGGCGACGTATGTAACGGGCGAGCATTTCGCGGCGATCTACGCGGCGTGCGAACAGGCGAAGAAACCGGGCAGCCTACCCTACGCCGCCGCGGATTGGTGGCGCGGCTTGATCGTGATGGGCTATATGACCGGCTGGCGCATCTCCGACATGCTCGGGCTCCGGCGCGATGACCTGGACCTTGACGCCGGCTCCGCAATCACGCGGTCGGAAGAGAACAAGGGCAAGCGCGATGAGCGCGTGAAGCTGCATCCCGTCGTGGTGGAGCATCTCCGCAAGTTGCCGGGGTTTGACCCGCGCGTGTTCCCGTGGAACTACAACCGGCGGACGCTGGACGTGGAGTTTGCCCGTATTCAGGAAGCGGCGGGAATCAAACTACCGTGCGGCGAGACTCACGAGCACACGCGGGCTTGCCACGTCTACGGGTTCCACGACTTCCGGCGGGCGTTCGCCACGATGAACGCGGACCGGCTGACGGCTGACGCGCTGCAATCGCTCATGCGGCACAAGAGTTACCAGACCACGCAGGTGTATATCAACCTGTCCCGGCAGATGGACGCCGCGGTCGCGGGGTTGCATGTGCCGGCCGTTCTGCGGGCCGCGGCTATGGACGCTCGCTAAGAGGCGTTGTGGAAAGTCGGCGTCCTTTTTCCGTCCGCGTCCGTGCGCCAGCCCTTGGTCGCGAGGCTAATCAGGTGAAGCCCTTGAAATCCTTTTTTTTTGGCAGAATCTTCTTGAGCAGTTCTTCGGCTTCGCCGGACGTAAGAGTTACGCAGTGCGATCCGGTGAGCAAGACGCGCGCGGTCTTGTGTTCCTTCGCGACCTCAACCGCGACGATGCTGTTGGCTCGGAATATCTTGGGCCCGGGGCTCTCGGGCTCATCAAGAACGATGAATTCTTTGTCCGCGCTCATTCGAGGCTCCGCGATGAGGGATATATGAGGGACAGGCTTCCTTGCCAGAATGCGAATCGACGTAACTCCCTGTCACGTCTAGTGAAGGCGGAGGGACTCGAACCCTCGACCTACGGATTAAAAGTCCGTTGCTCTACCAACTGAGCTACGCCTCCTGATCTTGCCACACGCACGTCGAAATTCACTCCACAGCGTGGACACGGGCTACGGCCGCGGCGCCGATCTGCCGGCGGGGGTTTGTAGGCGTCTATTGTAGGAGCGCGGCGCCGACTCGTCAGCCGGGCGCGTGCGGGCTTTGATGGGGCCGCCACTTCAGGCCGTGTCGACAACGATCACGTCCACGCCGCGCACGGTTTGCAGCAGCCGATCGAGGATCGATTGGCCGAACCAGCGCCGGTACCAGGGGCGCTGCGTCCGTCCGACGATAAGGTGGGTGATACTGTATTCGCGGACGAACGTGGCGATGGCGCTGATGATGTCGGGGCCCTTGATGGTCCAGGGCACGCCGCCCAATTGGTGTGCGAGAGCGAGCGAGTTCGCCGTCTGGCGTTGGGCCGCGGCATCGATGCGATCGACTTCTTCGCGCGGCGTCTGGATGTAGACGGCGTACCACGGGGCGCGTAGCCGATCCGCCAGCCGGGCCCCTTTGCGGAGCAAGCCGTCGGCGTTGGGGCTCAGCGAGCTGAGGCAGACCATGACGCGGTTCGAACCGCGCGGCTGGTCGCCTTCGGCCAGTTCGCGGCGGCGGCGGTCCAACAGGTGGGCGATCTCGCCGAGGGCCAGCTCGCGCAGCCGGCTCAGGTTGGCGGGCGTGAAAAAGTTCTCGAGCGCTCGTTCCACGCGCTCGGCAGGATAGATCTTGCCCACGGCAAGGCGCTCGCGCAAATCCTCCGCCGACAGGTCAACGTTTACAATTTGGTCCGCCATGCCGAGCACATAGTCGGGGAGTCGTTCCTTCACCTTCACGCCGGTGGCGTGTTCGACAAGGTCGTAAAGGCTTTCGAGGTGCTGAATGTTCAAGGTGCTGATGACGTGGATGCCGGCCCGCAGTAGCTCCTCCACGTCTTGATACCGTTTGGCGTGCCGGCTGCCCGGCGCGTTTGTGTGGGCCAATTCATCCACGAGGACGACGGACGGACGCCGGGCCAGAATCGCATCAAGGTCCATTTCTTCCAAAACCACACCTCGATACTCGACGCGGCGGCGCGCGACCTGTTCAAGGTCTCCGATCATCGCGGCGGTTTCGTTGCGGCCATGGGTCTCCACGATGCCGATGACAACGTCAACGCCTTGTTGCTTGAGGCGGTGGCCTTCCTGGAGCATTTCGTACGTCTTGCCCACGCCGGCGGCGAAGCCGAGATACACCTTGAAAATGCCGCGCAGCTGTTTGCGGATCAGCGTGAGGAATTGCTCAGGAGCGGGTCGGGCGGCTTCCGTGGACACGATCATGCTCCCGCGTGGCTGGATACGATGGTTGACGGGTTGTCGTACTGAACAGGCGACGCCGCGGGCAACAGAATGCGGAACGTCGTCCCTTCACCTACACGGCTCTCGCAGGTGATCGCGCCGCCGTGGGCTGTCACGATCTCGCGCGCGATCGCCAGGCCGAGCCCCGTGCCGGCGCCTTCGCTCTGACCTGGGATACGGCTAAAGCGCTCAAAAACGTGTGGCAAGTGTTCCGCCGGGATACCCCGGCCCGTGTCGGCCACGGCGACGTTGACCATGCCGTCGGCGGAGACAGCGGACAGCGTAATGACGCCGCCCCGGTTGGTATACGTCAGCGCATTGTCGAGGAGATTGCCGAGCGCATGGCCGAGGCGTTGCGCATCGACGCGCACTGCCGGCAAATCCGGCGGCGCGTTCACGACGAGGGCAATGCCCTTGTCGTCGGCACGAGACCGAACCGCCTCGGCGGCGCTCTGAATCAAGTCGCCAGGAGTCGCCGATTGCAGGTCGAGATGTTCCTGTCCTTGCTCCAAGCGAGCGAGGTCGAGCAAATTGTTGACCACCGCCAGCAAGCGCTCGGCGTTGTCGCGCCCGTCGAGAAGAAGCTCGGTCTGCTTGGGTGTGAGCGGCCCGACCGCCTCTTCGAGGAGCAGGTGAATGGCCAGGCGGATACTGGTCAAGGGCGTCTTCAGCTCATGGCTGGCGGTGGCGACAAGGTCGCTCTTGACCTGATCGAGCAAGCGGAAACGAGTAACGTCCTCGAACAGGACCGCGGCGCCCAGCGTGTTGCCGTAGGGGTCGGCGATGGGGAGCAGCCGTGGCAGAAAGTAACGATCCCGATTGTCCACGCGCAGCGGCACGGCCCGATCAAAGCCTTCGGGAAGATACGGCCGTTGCTGTTGTATCGCCTCCTGGAGCGGCTGCCGCAGCGGCTCGGGCGGCTGCCAGAGAATCGCGGTCTGTTGGTCTGTGTTCGTGCGCGCAACTCCCAGGATTCGCTGCGCGGCGGGATTCGCCATTTCCACCTGCCCGGCGCCGTTCAACACGAGGACCGGGTCGGGAAACGAATCGACCGTCGCCTGGCTGGTCCGCTGAGCGCGGAGCAGTCGCGCGTAGTCGCTCTGACGGTAGTAACGAAGCTGGCGAGCCATCAGGTTAAACGCCTCGGCCAAATCACCCAGCTCGTCGCGGGTGACGACGGGAATCACTTGGTCGAGATTGCCGCGTCCAATCGCAAGCGCGGATTGAGTCACCGACTGCAAGGGACGAAGTATGGCGCGGCTCGTTCGCCAGGCGAGCCAGCCGGCAACGAACGCCGCAACTGCCAGCCCAATGCCAAAGCCGAGGAGCGAGTTCCGAGCCACGCGCCGCCCCTCGCGGCTTTCTTCCTGCATGTTGTCCTGATTCATTTGCAGAATCTTACCGGAAGAATCCTTGATTTCATAAAAAGCGTGTTCGAGCCCCGACTTGCCGAAATAGCGATCGCGCCGATTCGGCTCCGCCGACGCGGCGTAGAAGGCGTCTCCTTGTTGACGGTACTGTTCGGTGAGATGGGCGAGGCGCTCGACTTCGGCGCCTTCGTTGGGCAGTGTGATGTTGTCCTGCTCGTCGCGCAAGCTTTCCAGGTACAACGGCCAGTTCTTGTCGTACTGCCCGCGGGCTTTCTGTTCTTCTCCGGCCAGGGCGAACTGGAACGACGAATCAATCCGTTCCAGGGCCTCGTTGAGTCGCTCCATCGCGACGACGCTGTTGTAATTCTCACGCAAGATCGCGTCAATGCTGCCGCCGAGACGGTGCAGCAATACCGCGCCGGCGCCGCCCAAGATCGCGAGCAGCGCGAGCAAGGGGGCCAGCGTCAAAAGGATGCGATTGCGTAGCGAGAGAGTCATGGTTTTCGTCGGCGTCACGTTCGCGGCGGGATGGTTCTATAAACCATACCGCTTGCGTTTGCGATATAGCGTGCTGGGGTCGATGCCAAGGACCGCGGACGCTTCTTCCATCGTCACCGTCGCCGCCAGCACCCGGCGAATGTGCTCGGCTTCGAGCTGATCGAGCGTGACGCGGCCGCCGAGTTCCATGCCGGACCGGGGCGGGGCGGCGATCTGCGCCGGCAGGTCGGCCAGACCGATGAACGAGTCCGACCCCAGAATCACCGCCCGCTCAATGGCGTTGCGCAGCTCGCGGACGTTGCCCGGCCACGGATAGCGGCACAGCGCCGTCCGGGCCTCCGCGGTGAAGCCCGGCAGTGTTTTGCCCGTTTGCCGAGCGAAGAAACGAAGCAAATGCTCGGCGAGCGGCAGAACGTCGCACGACCGCTGGCGCAAGGCGGGGAGCGTGATTTCGATGACGTTGAGCCGATAGAGCAAGTCCTCGCGAAATTTGCCCGAGGCGGTGTCGGCTTCCAAATTGCGATTGGTCGCCGCCACAATGCGCACGTCGCCGGCCCGCGTCACCGTCTCGCCGACGCGCTCGTATTGTTTTTCTTGAAGCAGCCGCAGCAGCTTCGGTTGCAGCGCCGGCGGCAACTCACCCACTTCGTCGAGGAAGAGCGTGCCGCCTTCCGCCACCGCGACTTTGCCCGACGTGTCGCGAACTGCTCCGGTAAAAGCGCCGCGCACGTGGCCGAACAATTCGCTTTCGAGCAACTCCGCGGACAAGCTGGGACAGTTCAAGGTGACGAACGGCCCGCCGGAGCGGCGACTGTGCGCGTGGATGGTGCGTGCCAATACCCCTTTGCCCGTGCCGCTTTCGCCGCGGAGCAGCACGGTCGCCTCGCTCGGCGCCGCCTTCAGCGTGAGCTCCAAGGCCTGCCGCATGGCCGGCGCTTCGGTTTGCAGATCGGCCTCGGGAATCACCGAGCGGACTTGCGCCTCGAGCGCTTCGACCTGAAATTGCAATTTGCGCGTGCGTGCGGCCCGTTCCAAGGTAATGCGAAGCTGATCCGGGGTGAACGGTTTCGGCAGGTAGTCGAACGCGCCGCGGCGCATCGCTTCAACGGCGGATTGAATCGTCGCGTATGCCGTTATGACAACCACGTCGAGCCCGGGCGCCAGCCGCAACAATTCCGGCAGCAGATCAATGCCGTGCTCGCGGCCCAAGCGCATGTCAAGAAAAGCCAGGTCGAATAGTCGATGACCGAGCATCTGCAATGCTTCGGCGCTGTCGCGCGCTTCCGTGACGCGATGGCTCATGGTCTCCAGTGCGGTACGGATCGTGCGCCGGAGGCTGACATCGTCGTCGATGAGGAGAATGTCCATCGCGGGTATCCGGCGTGATGCGTTTATGTCCAACTCATTCTACAACGATCTGCTTCCGCTGGTTCGCACGGGCGGTCGTGCAATTTGCGAGGGCGATCTTGCAGATTGCACGGTGCGCGTGCCGTGCCGCGTCCAGGTCACGCTCGGAAAAGCTTGGTGGATCGGCACTTGGAATCGAAGGGCTCGCTTGGCAACCGCTTTGCGTACTGCGCGCGGCGTTGCTCGTCCCTACCTGGTTGTTCTCGCCGAGGATACCTCCGTGTGGAGCGTCCCCGAAGAGCGTGCTTCATGGAACGCGGGCCGATTCTGCGTTCTCACGGCAAGCGCCATTTGCGGGGCGTGTGGCGCCCTGCTCGCGGTCGCCGCTTGGCATTTCGGTCTCAAGGCGGTGCTGCAACCCGTGCTGTTCGATTGGCTCTTCGCCTGGATCGACCGCTTCGGCGGCGCACTCCTGGGAGCGACCTGTGCGCTCTTTGTGGAAGCACTGGCTTACCATCTGTTCCGACCGCTTGTCAGCGGACAAGACAGCGCGGAGGCAGTCACCGCGAAGGCGCGGCACGGCGACGAAGAAGAAAAGACGCCTCCTACGAACAGCGATTTAATGCCGCGTCGCATGAGCGTGCTTGGCATCGGAGAATCTCGATGGACTTGACGATTTGGCTGCCCGCCCTGTTCCTCCTCGGCCTGGCCACCTTGGGCTTGCTGTTCGCCTTTGTGCGCGCTTGCGAAAAGGTCTAAGTCACTGTGCGGGCTTCCGCAGCACACAAGCCTGACGCGCCAGCGAAGGACCGCAGTGCCCTTCGCTGGCGCGTCAGGCTTGTGAACTGCGGAGCGTCAGGCTTGTGAACTGCGGCGCGTCAGGCTTGTGAACTGCGAAAGCGTGCATGGCCATTTAGCGGAGAGTGCCATGATCTGGCTGACCGTCATCGTCACCGCGTTGTTGTTCATTTACCTGCTGACGGCGCTCTTGCGCCCCGAGTGGTTCTAGAGATCGAAAGGCTGCGCTGATGTGGACCCTGCCCGCGCTGGTGCTGGCCGTCACCTTTGTTTTGGCGATACCGATCGGGCTGTACATGGCCTGGATCTTTGACGGCCGATTCCGCGCGCCGCGTTGGCTGAAGTGGTTTGAAGACCGGCTTAATACCGGCACGCAGAATTGGAAGGCGTATTGCGTCGCGTTCATGATTTTCAACATCGCGACGTTCGTCGTCGGCTTCCTCATTCTGACTTTTCAGCCGTACTTGCCCTTGAACCCGGACAAGAAGGGGATGCTGTCGCCGAGCACGATCTTCCACACCACGATTTCCTTTCTTACGAACACGAATCAGCAGCACTACTCGGGCGAAGTACACCTTTCGTACTTCAGTCAATTGTTCTTCATTTGCTGGAAACAGATCCTGTCGCCGGTCATCGGCCTGTGCGCGCTGCTCGCCGTGATTCGCGGTTTGCGCGGCGACGGACATGTCGGGAATTTCTACGTCGATATGTGGCGCGGCGTCGTTTACTGGTTCTTGCCGATTTGTCTGATCGTGGGCGCGCTTCTCATCGCGACGGGCGTGCCGATGACCCTGGAAGGAGCCGTCCAGGCGACGACCGTGGAGCCGGGCGCGATGGGCACAACCGACGCCGGCGCCAATAAGCCTCAGGAAATTGCCCGTGGTCCTGTGGCGGCGATCGTCGCGGTCAAGCAGTTCGGGACCAACGGCGGCGGATACTTTGGCGTCAACTCGGCGCATCCCTTCGAGAACCCCACGGCCATCAGCAACCTGGTGACGTGCGTCGGCCTGTTCTTGCTGCCGGTGGCCACGCTCGTGATGTTTGGCAGAATGCTGAACCATTTCCGGCATGCCGGCGTGATCTTCGGCGTGATGCTGGTTCTTTCGGTGGCGACGTTGGTTTGGGTCATCTATTTCGACACGCTGAAACCCAATCCGGCGCTTACCGACCAGACGGGGATGGTCTACGAACAGGACGTGCCCCAAAGTGACGGCAGTGTGCGGCAATTCTGGGCGGTCGCGATTCCGGGCGGCGCCACGGACCTCGTGGAACGCGATCCGTCTCGACGCGGCGTCGACAAGCCGGCAGTTCCCGTGCTGCGCGGTCTCCCCGTGGATCAGGAGCTCGGCAATCTGGAGGGCAAAGAACTTCGGTTCGGCACGTCCGCCGGCGCGACGTGGGCGGCACTTACAACCAACACGTCGAATGGCTCCGTGAACTGTATGCACGACAGCCTCAACCCGCTGGCGGGGCTGGTTCCGCTTACCGGCATGTGGCTGAATTGCATTTGGGGCGGCGTCGGCGTCGGGCTCATCAATTTACTTGTATATCTCATCGTCGGCGTCTTTCTCGCCGGCCTGATGGTGGGGCGAACACCGGAATACCTCGGCAAAAAAGTAGAGGCGCGCGAGATGAAGCTCGCGTCGCTGGCCTTGCTCATCCATCCGCTCATGGTCTTGCTGCCGACCGGTCTGTTCGCCGCCACGGATTGGGGCGTCAAGGCGGAAAACAATCCGGGCGCCCACGGCTTCTCGGAAGTCCTTTACGAGTTCAGCTCGGCCTCAGCCAACAATGGCTCCGGATTCGAGGGGCTGGGCGACACGTACGGCTTCAACAAGGCGGACGAAAATCCGTCGCCGCCCGCGCCGTACAGCGTCCCCTGGGATATTGCATGCGGCCTGGTCATGTTGATCGGCCGGTTCATACCGATCATCGCCCCCATCGCGCTGGCGGCGAGCTTAGCTGCCAAAAAACCCACCCCCTTTACCTCCGGGACCATGCGCACCGACACGATCACCTTCGCATTTGTTTTGCTGGGCACAATCTTACTCGTAGGCGCGCTGTTGTTCCTGCCGGCGGCGGTCCTCGGCCCCGTCGCCGAGCATCTGGGGCCGCTGCCTTTTGGCGGATGATGCGAAACTGCCCCATGCGAACGAAGAGCCTGTCCGATTACCCACGAGCGCGAGACATGACCGCCACGCTTGAACAAAACCCGGCGACCGCCGGTTACGATCCGCAACAGTCCAAGCTGGAACGGCGCATGAGCCGCCGTTACGGGCTGTTTGCCCCGGCCTTGCTGCGCGCCGCCTTGAAGCAATCGTTCATCATGCTGCGGCCGGACATCCAGTGGAAAAATCCCGTGATGTTCGTTGTCGAGGTCGGCACGGCATTAACTCTTGTTTTCACAATCGCGACGCTCCTGGGCCACGGCGGCGCCGTGCCGGTCGGCTATCTCGTCGCGCTGGACGTGTGGCTCTTTCTCACGGTGCTTTTCGCGAACTTTGCCGAAGCGTTGGCCGAAGCGCGGGGCAAGGCGCAGGCCGAGGCGCTCCGCAAGACGCGTCAGGAAACCCCCGCGTTCCGTTTACTCGAGGATGGCCGGACGGAAGAAACAGTCTCGACAGCCCTGCGTGCCGGCGATTGTGTCGTGGTGGAAGCCGGTCAACTCATCCCCGGCGACGGCGACATCACGGAGGGGGTCGCATCGGTGGACGAATCCGCCATCACCGGCGAGTCGGCGCCCGTGATTCGGGAAGCGGGCGGCGATCGCTCCGGCGTCACCGGCGGAACCCGCGTTCTCTCCGACCGCATTGTCGTCCGCATCACGGCGAGCGCCGGCAAGTCGTTCCTCGATCGCATGATCGCCCTGGTCGAAGGCGCGATCCGGCAGCGCACGCCGAACGAAATCGCGCTGTCGCTTGTCCTCTCCGCGTTCACGCTCATCTTCCTCATCGTCACGGTCGCCCTCTGGCCCATGGCTCTGAATGCCGAGATGTACATGAAGGACTTCCTCGGCACGAACGAGCCGGTGAAGAGCCTCGGAACCGACATTCCGACGTTGGTGGCGCTCCTCGTCTGCCTGATCCCGACGACCATCGGCGCGCTTTTGGCTGCCATCGGCATCGCGGGGATGGACCGGGCGCTGCGCGCGAATCTGATCGCCAAAAGCGGCAAGGCGGTTGAGGTCGCCGGCGACGTGGATACGCTGCTGCTGGACAAGACCGGCACGATCACGATGGGCAACCGCCGGGCGACGCGGTTCGTGCCTGTCGGCGACTGCACGGCGGCGGAACTGGGCCGGCTGGCCGCCCTCGCCTCGTTCGCCGATCAGACGCCGGAGGGGAAAAGCATTCTCGATCTGCACGCCCGCTCGGCCGACGGCGCCGGCGGCGCCTACATGGCCGGCGCGGCGCGCTTGTTGATCGAGAGTATTCCGCCGCACGCGCACTTCGTTGAATTCACCGCGCAAACGCGGATGAGCGGCATCGACCTGCCGAACGGCCGGCCGATTCGCAAAGGCGCGCCCGACGCCGTGCTCCGCTACGTGCAAGGCCAACACGGCGCCGTTCCCGCCAACCTGGAACGGCTGGTCGCGGAGGTTGCGTCCCAGGGGGCCACGCCGCTCCTCGTCTGTGAAGGGAATCGCCTCGCCGGCATGGTCGTGTTGGAGGACATCCTCAAGCCGGGAATCAGTGAGCGCTTCGAGCGACTCCGCCGCATGGGGCTGCGCACGGTGATGGTCACCGGGGACAATCCGCTCACCGCGAAAGCCATCGCCATGCAGGCCGGCGTGGACGACTTCATCGCCCAGGCGACGCCGGAAGCGAAGCTGGCTTACATCCGCAAGGAACAGGCGGCCGGCAAGCTTGTGGCGATGATGGGCGACGGCACCAACGATGCCCCGGCTCTGGCCCAAGCCGACGTCGGCGTCGCCATGAACTCCGGCACACAGGCCGCGAAAGAAGCCGGCAACATGGTCGATCTCGACAGCGATCCAACCAAGCTCATCGAAGTCGTTGAAATCGGCAAGCAATTGTTGATGACGCGCGGGGCGCTCACTACGTTTTCCATCGCGAACGACCTCGCGAAGTATTTCGCCATCGTGCCGGCCCTGTTCGCCGCCACGCTGCCGTGGCTGAAGGCGTTCGACATCATGAACCTGCACTCGGCGACGTCCGCGATCCTTTCGGCGGTGATTTTCAACGCGCTCATCATCCCGGCTTTGATCCCGATCGCGCTCAAAGGCGTGACGTATCGGCCGGTGGGCGCCGACGCATTGTTGCGGCGCAATCTGGTGATTTGGGGCCTCGGCGGCGTAATGGTGCCGTTCGTCGGCATCAAGCTGATCGACCTGCTGCTCGTTTGGTTGCACCTGATTTCCTGAACCGGGAGCGGGACGTTATGCGCGCACATTTGCGTGCCAGCCTTTGGCTGTTGGCGCTGTCGTTTGTGATCTGCGGTGTGGTCTACCCGCTGATTCTTTGGGGAATCGGACAGGCGGTCTTTCCGTCTAAGGCGGCAGGCAGTCTCATCACGGCGCCGGATGGCAGCATCGTGGGCTCCCGGCTGATCGCGCAGCCGTTCAGCGGCGATGAGTATTTTCAGCCGCGACCGTCGGCCGCCTCGTTCAACGGGGCGGCGTCGGCCGCGAGCAACTGGGGCGCCTCCAACTACCTGCTGCGCGATCGCGTGGCCCGGCAGCTCGGCCCGCTCGTGAAATACCAGAGCGGGCCGAAGCGAGGACGGGCGGTCGCGCCGGACGTCGAGCAGTGGTTCAAGTCCAAGAAGGACATCGTCGCCGCATGGGCCAAGCAACACGCGGGCGTCGCGGCGGCCTGGGTCAATGCCGACGACAAGCACAAGGCGGCGGTGGCTGCGTGGGCGGAAAAACATGCGGAAGCGGTCGCCGAATGGAAAAAGTCTAACCCCGACGCCGGCGAGCCAAAACCGGCCGACCTGGCGGCGGCGTATTTCACCGACTATTCCGCGATCGCGCCGGTCGCCTGGCCGAAGTTGATCGACGACGCGACGTGGAGCGTTGCCGCCGTGTTCTTCGACATGTGGCTGCAAGAGCATCCGGATGTCGAACTGGAGCGCGTCCCGGCCGACATGGTGATGGCGTCAGGCTCGGGTCTCGACCCTCTTATTACGCTGAAAAATGCCCTGTATCAGCTCGAGCGCGTCAGCACGAAATGGGCTGCCGACATGAAGCGCGACGAAGTCGCTGTCCGCAAGGAGATTCACCAGATTCTGAACGACCACGCCGACGCGCCGCTCGGCGGCCTCGTTGGGCCGGAGACGGTGAATGTGCTCGAAGTGAATCTGGCCCTGCGCGATCATTTTCGGCGCTTGGACACCGCGAAAAGGTAGTCCGCTTCGGCGGAGTGCCGGGCGGGGGCGCCACGTGACAGCGGCGTTCTCCGCCTTTCTCGATCTCCTCCCCGGCTCGCCCCTCACTTCCCGTCTGCTAGGCTACACACCAAAGTGAGGGTGCGGGCGGGGAGGATTACGCACGCCGTACCTTCGGCAGCGCCAGCTTCCACACGATCGAGGTGAGTGAGCGATGCCTCCGTTGACGGACTTGCTTCTTGGCAAGCCTCTCGCCACGGATGAGGAGGGCGAGCAACGCGTCGGTGTGCTCGCTGGAATTCCGATGCTCGGCCTCGATGCGTTGGGTTCCGCCGCTTACGGACCAGAAGCGGCACTCACGTTGCTCATTCCCCTGGGGGTCGCCGGTCTTGGCTATATCGCGCCGATCAGCGCGCTGATCATCGCCCTGTTGCTGGTCGTCTATTTTTCTTACCGGCAAACCATCGCCGCGTACCCCCACGGCGGCGGCTCGTACACCGTGGCCAAAGAGAACCTTGGCGTCACGGCCGGTCTGCTCGCGGCCGCGGCGCTGATGCTGGACTACGTCCTGGTGGTGGCAGTCGGCATCTCGGCGGGAGTGGGGGCGCTAGTATCCGCCGTGCCCGACTTGCAGCCGTATACGCTTCCCCTCTGCCTGGCGATCCTGGCGCTGATCACTGTGGTCAACCTTCGCGGGGTGCGCGAGTCGGGTTTGGCATTCGTCCTCCCTACGTACGTGTTCGTCGTATCCCTGTTGACGGTGTTGGCGATTGGCACGATCAAAGCCGTGCTAAACAGCGGGCACCCCGACCCCGTCGCAGCGCCTGCGGCGCCGCTTCCGGCGACGACGGCGGCGAGTCTTTGGGTCCTGATGCGTGCGTTCGCCAGCGGGTGTACGGCGATGACAGGCGTTGAGGCGGTCAGCAACGGCGTGAGCGCGTTTCGCGAGCCGTCCGTCGTCCATGCCCGGCGTACGCTCACGGCAATCATCGTGCTTTTGGCTGTCATGTTGGCCGGCATCGCCTATCTCTGCGTGGCATACCGGATCAGTGCCACCGAGCCGGGCGAGGCCGGTTATGAGAGCATCCTCTCACAGTTGACCGCCGCCGTGGTGGGCCGGGGGTCGCTCTATTACGTTACCATCGGTGCTGTGCTCAGTGTCCTGGCCCTCTCGGCAAACACCGGATTCGCCGACTTTCCCCGTCTCTGCCGCGTCATCGCGCAGGACGGCTTTCTGCCTAACAGCTTCGCACACCGGGGCCGGCGGCTCGTCTATTCGCGCGGCATCATCGTTCTGGCAATTCTCTCGGGCGTGCTGTTGCTCACTTTCGGCGGCATCACCGACAATCTTATTCCTCTGTTTGCCGTGGGCGCTTTCTTGGCGTTTACGCTCTCGCAAGCAGGCATGGTAGCTCATTGGCGGCGCTTCGGCGGTCCGCACGCCGGGACGTCGATGGCAATCAATGCCGCCGGCACGGTATGCACCGCCGTGGCGCTCGCCATCGTACTCGTCTCCAAATTCATTGACGGGGCGTGGGTGACGGCACTGCTTATCCCCGGGCTTTTGGCCGTGTTCCTGAGCGTGCATTACCATTACCGGGCCGTCGCGTGCGACGTCGCAACAGCGGCGCCACTCGACGCCACGGCTCTTCAGTGCCCGGTGGTGCTGTTGCCGATCCGGGGTTGGAGCACCATCACGCGCAAAGCGTTGCGCTTCGCGCTCAAGATCTCGACCGATATCTACGCCCTGCACGTCGCCGATGATGAGGAAATCGTGGCGGACCTTGAGAGCACCTGGGAGGAGCGCGTCTGGGCGCCCGCCACGGCGGCAGGGCTAGCGCCGCCAAAGTTGATCGTGATCTACTCGCCGTACCGCAAGCTTTACGCACCGTTGAAGCAAGTTCTTTCCGACCTTCAACGCGCTCACCCCAACCGCGATGTCGCCGTGATTGTCCCGGAGTTAGTCGCGACGCGCTGGTATCACTATTTGCTCCACAATCAGACGGCGGCCGTCATCAAGGCCTATTTGCTCTTCAGCGGTTTTCGGCGTGTCGTCGTCATCAATGTCCCCTGGTATCTCGCCCACGGCGATGGCGCACGCGGCAACGAAGTGAACAAAGTTTCGGGCGCATAACCTGTCAAACCAAAATAGAAATGTCCGGTCTTAACAAGGTAGAAATGTCCTCTTGGGCAATTTACGCCAAGGAGGGCATTTATCGTGAAAGGCTTCGAAGACCGGATCGCCATGAGTCAGCGCGAGCGCGATGCCTTGA
>JBGQKZ010000136.1:0-15532 GCA_041499805.1 Gemmataceae bacterium | reverse complement strand
TAACGATCCATTCTCTTCCTCAAAGGGCTCTCGCAGAGAATCTCACTCAGCGGTCGTCAACGTCCAGGCTTACGCCTACACGCCACGACCCTCTTTGTGATTTGCAACTCTTTCCGCTACCCAATTGTCAAAGAACAAAAGACCCGAATGCCTGTCGGCATTCGCGTCTTCGAGTTAGATGCAGTTCAAATCCGATGGGATTCGCCGCAGCAAATCAGGACACGAGAAGCGTCCCAATGGTTCACTCGCCCGCAAAGCAAGTCAGCAGGAATAGGGATAATAGCCCCGCCGGCAAAACGCGGCAAGGGGACCGCGCGAAAAAACTCGAATCTGTGTTCTTGCTGAGAATCGCAGGTTCAAACCGAGGCAGGCGCGTGCTGACAAGGCAGACTATCCAGATTCGGACAGCCTGGCGGCAACTCGGCGTCTTCGACGATCAGGACTGGAAAGCCGTCCTTAACGTGGTATTTCAGGCCGCAACGCTCGCAGACGAGACGGTCATGTTGGAGCTGTAACTTCGCGGCACGAGCCGGGTCCATGGGGCAACGCAGAATCTCGAGCAGTTCCGGACTGATCATTGCTGGCCTTGACGTTAGCGCGAACGATTTCTCGTTCGATGGAACATACGAGTCCCTACCGTGGAAGTCAAACTTCACCTCGTAAACAGCTTGTTCTAGCAAGGTCGGCGGGGCGATTGTTCGTCAACTTCGACGTGGGCGAAGCATGCCGTTGACTTCAAGCAAGCCGCCGGGAAGGAGCACGAAACCCCGTCACTCCGGCGCCGCGTCGGCAGCGAACCGCGTTTTCACCGTCTTTTCAACTCGTATTGCACAGCGTGGCGCCAGTGGCTATACGGCGGCAGAATCTACAGAGTCTCCGGAGATGTAACAAGTGCGTCGTGTCTTGCTGTGCGCGCTGGTGACTGCTCTCGCGGCAAGTGTCGGATTCTGCCAGCAGCGCGCAGACACTCCTGACGCTCCGGTGCCCGGCGATGGGGCGTCTAAAGTCTCGGCGCCCGCTCCGCGCGCATGGGCGCATGAGATGAACGAATTGAAGGCGGCAATCGCCGAGCTCGAAGCGAAAATGCAGTTCGAGTCGGGCGCCATGGAATTTGAAGTAAATCCGCGGCAGCCCGCGCCTTTCTTCTCGCTTTTCGCCACTCCCGCAGATTCTCCAAGCAGTCGTTCCGACGTGCAAGATCCCGGCTCAGCGATGGAGAGTAAGTCCGCCTCGCGCTGGCCCATGACCGCTCGTTGGAAGGACGGATTCTTGGCGGAAAGCGACGACGGCCAGTTCCGCGTCCACGTCGGCGGGAACTTGCACTTCGATTCGGGATGGAACGCCGCCGGTCAAGCGCTGCAATTTGGTCCGGGCGGCACCGGTGAATTGCAGGACGGGGCCTATTTCCGGCGGGCGACGCTGCGCGTTGACGGCACGTTGTATCAGCATTTCGAATGGGTCGCTGAGTTTGATTTCGCCAACAATGTCGACAACGACACGGCCGCCGCACAAACCGTCCTCGGCAGCCCCAGCTTTCAAAACGTATGGGTCGCGGTCAACGACGTGCCTTGGATCGGAACCGTGAGGCTGGGCTGGATGGATGAGCCGGTCGGATTCGAGCACCTCGTCAGCAGCCGAACACTGAATTTCATGGAGCGACCGCCGGGGTTCGGCGCGCTGTCGCTGCGCTCGCCCGGCGTCCTGATAAGGAATGCCGCCGTGGACAAGCGGGTGACGTGGGCGGTCGGCTTCTACCATTCGAACGACGACAATTTCGGCTTCGGCGTCGGCGACGGCCAATACGCGGAAACGGGCCGGTTTACGTGGCTCCCCTGGTACGAGGACGACGGCAGCCGGTTGCTGCACCTGGGCGTCGGCGGCACGCACCGGCACTTGAACAACAACGAGATCGACTTGCGCGGCCGGCCGACAGTGCGCACCATGCCCGGCGTGCTCGAACCGCCACTCGCGGAAACCGGCACGATCCTCGGCAGCACGCTGGACGGCGTGGATGGCGAGTTGGCCGGCGTCTGGGGACCGTGGACGCTCCAGTCGGAGTACTATGGCGCCTTTATTCACGACGCCTTTTATCCGAACCAGGCGCCTCCCGTGGGCCTGCCCAGAGGCACGCTGTTCTATCAGGGGGCGTACGTGGCGCTGCTCTACTTCTTGACCGGCGAACACCAGATCTACGATCGCGACAACGCTTTGTTCGGTCGCGTAATTCCGCTGCGTAATTTCAGTTTCGGAGACGGCGGCTGGGGCGCCTGGCAGGTGGGTCTGCGCTACTCCTATCTCGACCTGCAAAACAAGGGAATCAACGGCGCTACGCTGCACGACATCGACCTTGGCGTGAACTGGTTCCTGAACCCCAATCTGTCCGTCCAGTGGAACTTCGCCGTCGACCATCGCGAGCCTACGCCTTCTGGGAGCGCCGGGTGGACGTATATCTTTGGAACCCGCCTGGCCCTCGACTTCTAAGCGGGGAAACGCTGCATCACTTCGTAACGGGCGGCGTTGCTTCCTTTCCAGAGCCACTTGATTCGGCGATGTGCAGCCCGACCAAACGTGCGACCAGCACGGCCAGGTAAAGCTGTCCGGTGATCGCTTCCACGCTCGCCAGCGTTCGGGCGAGCGGTGATATCGGCACGATATCGCCGTAGCCGAGCGTGGTGAGGGTGCAGAAGCTGAAATAGAGCACCCCCGTTGATCCGCCCTCGCCGAAGCGCAGCTCAACGGACGGGTCCGACACGGTTGACCGAAACGCTCCCGGATCGAAGCGGTGAAGCAGCGAATAACCCAATGCCCACACGGCGCCCAAGATCAAATAGATGCACAGGGAGGCGCACACCGTGTTCGTGGTGACCCGGCGCGTCGTAAAGATGAAGACAAACATGACGACGACGACATAGCCGAGAAAAGCGCCGACAATCACGTGATGCGCCACCGCAATGACCGCCCCATCCGTGACGCCGCGGAGAACGCCCAATACGGCCGCGGGAAGGCCGAGCGCAACACCGAGGAACCGCCAGGAGTGTTTGTTGCTTACCGAGATTACCGCCGCGACGAGCACGGCGACAAAGATGAAGTTCTCCAGAATGGGCGGCAAAGTCGGAGAATACGCCAGGCGGAGCTGGTGAACGACGGGCACCAGCAGAAGGAAGGCGATGAGCGTGAAGAAGAGGATAACGAACCGATGCTGGGTCACGAAGCCTGAAACTGGTTGCTTCCGTTGCACAGTAGTAAACCTGATCGAGAAATGACCGTCACTTCAAAGGCTTCGGCGCCCGTCCGGGGGCGACGCTGAATCGTCGGTCACCGTGAAACTACGGTTGGGACGGCGAAAACCAATCGATTCGGAATCGCGCACCGGCCGGCGTGGTCCGCACCGAGTACACGGCGTCCAAACGTGACAACGACGATCACCGTCGCCGCCAGCAGGACGGAGAACACGACGAATGCCATGATGTCGAAGGCGTCAACCATTGCTCACTCTCCTCGGTGCGTTGGCGAATCATTCCTGCCCTTTTCTGCCGCTACCCCCCCACTGGCAGAAAAGCGGTGCGTATTCATAAACCGCTTCCCGGATGATGCTTACGGCGATTTTATTCCTGCCGCCTCGAAAAACCGTGGCAGAAAAGACATTTAAGTCCTTTTTTTGTAAGGTTTTATGGAATCCGGAGCCGCCGCGGCTTTGTTTGCCGAGAAAATCGGCGCTTATTCACGGGCTTCTTTCCATCTGTAAACCACCCAGATTTCCCATAATTACAGCACGGTGTGCGAAGCGGCGAAAAAAGGCGCGTTTTTTCCCTAGAAACGCCGCTGAATCGAGCGGTTTTGACCCACGGCGGAGCCGCCGTTACGGCAAAACCAGGCCGAATCGACACGTCCTTGCCCTGGAACAAAGAGACCTATTTCCCCGGCGTGCATGAAGACACGAATGCCGCGCCAGGCGGCCGCTCACTTTTCTTCCGCCGGTTTCTCAATCCGCACCAAGGTCCACTGCTGCGTGCGGTCTTTGCTGAAGTGTACCAGCAAGGACGTTTCCGGTTCGGTCGGGGTTGGCGATGCCGGTTTCATAAACGGTGTCCTTGCGCTCGCTGACGGTCCAGGCGGCGCGCTGCGAGCGCTTGTTCACCGAGCAGTAGACGGGGAGCGTGGTATCGGTGAGCGCGTCGCTGCGCAACCAATGCCCCACAAGCCTGAGGCGCAAGCGAAGGGGCGTCGTCGATTCCTTCGCTTGCGCCTCAGGCTTGTGTCCGATGTGTTGCATTGGTTGTGCAGTCCTCAATAATCCCCTACTTGAACTCGACGTTGTACTTGGACGTCATATCACGGCGCACCTTCGACGTAGCGTCATCGATGTTTTTCCACGTTTCCAGGCGAACGGCGCTTTCATTGAGCCCGGCGGCGGCGATGTAGTTGCTCAGGTCGCGGCGGTTGTCGTACTGCTGGTAGCCGCCCAGGCTGTATTGAGAATTCCAGCCAGGCCCGAAGCTGGTAGCGGAATAGGCGTTGGGCGTGTAGACGGTGGACGTGGACATGTTGTTGGTCATCATGCGGTTGAACGCCGCGGTGTTGCCCGTCAGGTTGCCGAGAGCGCGGAGCGTGGAACTGACCTTGGCGCCCCAATCGAGCAGTTCCGGGTCCACGTTGAGCATCGGTAGAGCGTCGATCATCTGGCTGTACTTGTTGTGCAGGTAGGCCAGCCGGTTGTAGGTGTTGGCGCTGTCATTGCGCAGATCGTCAAGCAGGCTCGACGTGGAGTGGAAGTAGCGCTGGGACGCCATCGTCTTGACATCTTGCGGCTGAGAAGTGATGGTTTGGCCTGGCTGCGCGGTGGAGAACATCTTGCCACCCGCGGGAGCGGCCGCCGGGGTCAGAATGGGCGTCAACAGGCGGCGCAGCGAGTTCTGCGTGAGCATGCCGCGGTAGGTCAGTGCCTTGTCTTCTGGCGCCCGCAGCAACCATTTATCCAGGTCCGCGATGCGCAAGCCGATGTTGTTCAGCGCTTCGAGAACGACGGCCTTGACCTCGGCGGCGGTCCCGTCGACCGAGTCGCTGAAATCGAGCCGCAGGTCGCCGTTGATTACGTCATCGACCCAGATCGTGAACCTTGCTCCCTTCAAACCCGCGAACAGCTTGGCCAAGCGGTCGACCTGATCCGGCTTATCGGCCAGCGCTTTGCACTGCTTCAAGCGGTTTCGTAGGCCGGCAAGGTCGAGGATATCCGCGGTATCAAAAGCAAGAACGAGGTGGGCTCGGTCGCCCATCGTGGCGGCGGCGGACTGCAAGTACGGCGAGACGGCGGGCTGCGTGCTGCGGCTGGCGAAACGGAGCCAGCGGGCCGTCTCCTGGCGGTTCGCCGGCCGCATCACGCCGACGGTCTGCGGCCCGAAGAGCGTGAAGTAAGCCTGCCGGGGCGAAAGCACAATCGGCTGGCCGGCTAGTTGATCCGCCGTACCGCCTTCGCGCTGGGCGATGTCATTGATCGACGGCTTCATGTCAATGTCGGCGACCGCGACTTGCCACAGGTTTTCCAGCGCGACCGGGTCCTGGTACGACCCCATTACCAGCTTGTTGACAAAGGGCGGAATGCTGGCGATGCCGGCGGTGTAGTTCTGCTCGTGCTGTTTTTCCCAACCCTCTTTCACGCCGAGCCGACTCTTATGCACCGCGTTCACGTCCACAAGCAAGAGGACGTTCGCGGTTCCGGGAACGCGGTTCAGGAGGTTTTGAAACGACTCTCCGGCCCAGCTTTGCACGGCCGTTCCCACGAGCGCGCACACTGCCAGAACTTGGATGCCACGTGTCTTCATGCGAATCTCCATGTCCAACCTCAGGTGCAAAAGAAAACGATGCGCGCCCGTCCCGCTACACAACGGGCCGAGCGGTCTAGGGCGCTCGTCTCGGCGCGTGGCGTCGACAAGACCTTCCACGCCGATCTCGATGCTCGACGGCGGCGCCGCGGGCGGCTGGCGCATCCCCGCCCGGGGTCGCGCAGGGCATTTGCGATCGATCGGTGCGCCACTTACCGGCTCAGCCCAATCCTGGCCTTCAGCTCGTCGATGGACTTTTGATCCTCGGCGCTGAGTTTCTCATCGCCGAGCTTGATGGCGACTCCGAACAGCTTGCCGGTGAACTTGAACGGCACGTGGTAGTCCTCGCTGACCGGCGTGCCCGTGTCTTCACCAATGTCGAGCGTCTCGTCGGCGGAAATGCGGATCGCGATCGTCCGCTCGAACTTGCCCTCCGCCACCTTCTTGCCGTCCACCAGCAGCGTGGCGGCGCCGCCCTTGCCGATGCCGGGGCCGTCGTATTTGAAGTCGATCCGGATGGTGTGCTTGCCGGGGGAGAGCTTGTCCGGCCCGGCCACCGTGTAGCGTTGGACGCCAACGAGGTTGTAGTGAAAGACCGGTTTGCCGTTGAGCAAATAGAGCCCCCAGCCGTTGAAGCGCCCGCCCTGCGTCGCCAACATCCCTTCCGCGCCGCCTTCGGGAATCTCGACCGCGGCGGCGATCTCAAACGACTTATTCAGGATGCTCGGCGCCGTCCCTTCAGGAACGCGGGCAGTGCCTGGATAGAACGTGAACAAGGTCCGACCGCGAGTCAGGCTGGGCCGGTTATCGACGTTCATCCGTTCGATCTTGCTGTTGTCGAGCGGCAACACGTTGTACCTGGCCGCCTCGATCCAGAACAGCTCCTGTAGCTCGCGGAGCTTCCTTGGGTCCTTGGCCGCAAGGTTCTCCGCCTCGCTGAAGTCCTTGGTGACGTCGTAAAGCTCCCACTTGTAGTCATCCACGTCGATGGTCTTACCGTAGGCCCACGGCGCCAGGGGCGGAGTCGTGCAGGCAATCCAGCCGTCGTTGTAGAGGGCGCGGTTGGCGAACATCTCGAAATACTGCGTGCGGCGCCGTGACGGCGCCGTGGCATTATCGAACGAATAGACCATGCTCACGCCCTCGACCGGCTTCTGCGGCACGCCGTTGAGCATCGACGGCGCTTGGACGCCGGCCGCTTCCAGAATGGTCGGCGCGATGTCAATGACGTGGTGGAACTGGGTGCGGATGCCGCCCTTGTCCTTGATGCGCTTGGGCCACGAGATCACCAAGCCGTTGCGCGTGCCGCCGAAATGACTGGCGACCTGCTTGGTCCATTGAAACGGCGTGTCCATGGCGTGGGCCCAGCCGATCGGGTAGTGGTTGAACGTTGTCGGCCCCCCCAGCTCGTCCATGCGGCGCAGCAGTTCCGCGAAGTCCTCGGGGATGGCGTTGAAGGCGGCCATTTCGTTCAGCAGGCCGTTGGGGCCGCCCTCGGCACTGGCGCCGTTGTCGCCCTGGATGTAGATGACGAGCGTGTTGTCCAGATCGCCGATCTCCTCGATGGCGTCGAGCACGCGGCCCATGTGGTAATCGCAGTGCGACAGGGCGGCGGCGTAGACTTCCATCATGTGGGCGGCGACCTTCTTGTGGTCGGCGTCGAGCGAATCCCAGGCGGGGATGCCCTCGGAGCGCTCGGTCAGCTTGGTATCCGCGGGGACAACGCCGAGCGCCTTCTGGCGGGCGAGGGTTTCCTCGCGTACCTTGTCCCAGCCTTGCTCGAATTGCCCCTTGAACTTGGCGATCCATTCCTTGGGCGCATGGTGCGGTGCGTGGGCCGTGCCCGGGGCGTAGTAGGTCACCCAGGGTTTTTGCGGCGCAACCGAGTGCAGCATACGGATGCGATCGATGGCGTGGTCGGCCATGTCCTTGTCGAAGAAGTAATCCTTGACGTCGTGCGGCGGCTCGACGGGCTTGATGTTCTCGAAGAGGGCCGGCGCCCACTGGCTCGTGTCGCCGCCGATGAAGCCGTAGAAGTATTCAAATCCCAGCCCCGTCGGCCACAGGTCGAACGGTCCGGCCTGGCTGCTATGCCAGTCGGGCACATTGTGGTTCTTGCCGTACCAGGCAGTGCTGTAGCCGTTCTGGTTGAGCACTTCGGCGAACGTCCCGCAGCTCTTGGGCATCAGCGAATTGTAACCGGGGAAGCCGGTGCCCATTTCCATGATGACGCCCGTGGCGTTCGAGTGGTGGTTGCGCCCCGAGAGGAGGGCGGCGCGCGTCGGCGAGCAGAGGGCACAGGTATGGAACTGCGTGTAGCGCAGCCCATTCTTGGCGAGCCGATCCATCGTGGGCGTCGGAATCGGTCCACCGAACGTGCTCGACGCACCGAAGCCGACGTCGTCGGTCAGGATGAGCAGGACATTGGGCGCTCCTGTCGGCGCCTGTACCTCCGCCGGGAAGTCCTTCGTTGAGTCCTTGGCGGTGCGGCCGATGTGACCGCGGAACGGCGGTTCGGGGCGTGGCAGCACGTCCGAGCCGCCGCGCCCGGCACCTGTGACCTTCTGAGGCTCGTCGGCCCAGGATCGCGACAGTCCAAAGTGTCCCGTGGCTGCCGCGTAGCCGAGCACCGCGCCCAGTGCCAGCACGGCTGGCACAACGAGCTTCATTTGCGTCTTCACTCGGTTTCTCCTGACGAACTCAATGGCCGTCGAGCCATTCGACTCTGCCCGTCGCAAGTTGATAAATCCCAGAGACAATGCGGACATCCTTCTTCGCGACATGCTCCTTGATTACATCGCTGCCCTCGGTGAGCAGACGCGTCTGATGGCGCGCGTTATTCGTGACGGCGGCGGCCAGCGCTGCTTCTTTTCCCGCCGGTAGGTCTTTGCCAACGTCGATCGCGCCGATGAGCTTGCCGAGATTGCCGGGCGGTTTTTCGTGGCCTAGCGCGGCGTCGACGGCGCCGCATTTCTCGTGGCCGAGGAGGACGATCAGCGGCACGTGCAGGTGTTCGACGGCATATTCGATCGACCCCAGGATGAACGGGTCCGCGATGTTCCCCGCCACGCGCACCACGAAGAGGTCGCCCAAGCCCTGGTTGAAGATGAACTCAGGCGTCAACCGCGAGTCGGCGCACGTGAGGACAATGGCGAAAGGCGCTTGCCCGTCGGAAAGCTCCTTCCGCCGGCTCGCTCCGACGTTCGGTCGTTCCAACAGGTCGTCCGCGAAGCGATTATTTCCCGCTTTCAAACGCTGCCACGCTTGCTCGGACGAGACAACTTGCTTCGCCGGTGCATCGGCGCAAGCAGCTTGCTGCTGCGCCAACAAGACGCGGGTCCGAAGGAATTGGCTCCCCAATGCGGTGAAGCCCAGCGCGATGCTCAGCGCTGCGACAGCTACGGTCAACGCTTTCATGGGATGCCTCGCAAGGTCACGCCAATCGGTACAGTTTCCCACAGGCCGAAGGCCCCGTCGTCGAGGCAATCAGCAGTTCGACGACGTGACGCATGCCATGTCTTCGTTGATAAAGCTCCCCGGACGAAGACGGACGGTCACGGCACGGAAACAAGCGCGTTTCCTTCATTCCTCCGAGAATTCCGACTCGACAAAATCAACGCGGGCAGCCTTGGACTTTCAAAGGCTCCCCAGCGAGACAGATGTGGAGAGGAACCGTCGCGACATTCGCCGCGGTGATTGACTCATCTCATTCCCTTGAGGTGACGGGCCGCTATTGTAAGCCCGTGCCGCGCGGTCGGCACGTGAAATTCTTCAGGAACGCGAAGCGATGGGCAGCCCCCTCACCCTGCCCTCTCCCCCTCCCGCAGTGGGGAGAGGACAGGGTGAGGGGGGCTGCTCGCCTAGTCCTTGGCTCGCAGCAACGCTTGGTGCATCTCCTTGCGATCCGCCTCCGCCAACTGCTCCGGTCCGAGCTTGAAGGTCACCTTGGCGAGCGTGCCGGTGAAGCGGAACGGCACCTGGTAATCCTTGTCGTCCACCGACGTGCGGGTGTCGACGCCCACGTCAAAGGTCTCGCCAAGAGTTATGAGGAACGGAGTTGTGTGCGGAATCTTCTTGTTGGCGACTTCCGTACCGTCCACGGACAGCATGCCGGCGCCGCCCTTGCCCGGGCCGGGGCCGTCGTATTTGAAGTCAAAGACGATGGTGTGTTTGCCCGGCGCCAGGGCCTCCGTCCCTTCCCAGCGGAACCGTTCGAGATCAAGCAGGTTGTAGAGGAAGACCGGTTTGCCCTTGAGTAGATAAAGTCCATAGCCGCCGAAGCGGCCGCCCAAAGTGACGAGCATCCCCTCGGCGCCGTCCTTCGGGATTTCCACGTCGGCGGTGATGGTATAGGACCGGGCGGTGATGTTCGGCGCCGAAGCGGGGTCCAGACCGGACATCTCACCTGAGTAAGTGAATACGTCCCGCCCGGCAACAGCACTTGGTCGCGGCGCCACAAGGCGCTCCAAGATCGAGTTGTCCATTGGGAAGACGTTGTACTTTGACGCCTCGACCAGGAAGAGTTCCTGCAACTGGCGCAACTTATCGGGCATCTTGGCCGCGAGGTCGTTGGCCTCGGAGAAGTCGTCGGCGATGTTGTAAAGCTCCCACTTGTACCCATTAATCACCTCGGGCATCTTGGCCGTACCCATCAACCACGGCGGTTGCGGCGGAGTCGTGCAGGCAACCCAGCCCTCGTGGTAAATCGCCCGGTTGCCGAACATCTCGAAGTACTGCGTCGTTCGCTTGGACGGCGCGCTGGTATTCGCCTTGTCCCAGGTGTACGTCATGCTCACGCCTTCGATCGGCTTTTGGGCGATGCCATTGACCATCACCGGGGCGGCACTGCCCGTGGCTTCGAGGATGGTCGGCACGATGTCGATCATGTGGTGGAATTGGTGCCGCATGCCCCCGGCATCCTTGATGCGGTTCGGCCACGCCATGCACATGCCTTGGCGCGTGCCGCCGAAGTGGGACGCCACTTGCTTGGTCCATTTGAACGGCGTATCGAACGCCCACGACCACGCGACGGACATGTGCGGCTGCGTTTGGTCGGAGCCCCAGATATCGTAAAACTTCAACTGCTCCTTGACCGGGACATTGATGCCCTGAATCGCGGCCATGTCGAACGGCGTGCCGAGCGTGGAACCTTCCGCGCTGGTGCCATTGTCGCCGGTGATGTAAATGACGAGCGTATTATCGAGCTTGCCCATGTCGTCCACGGCCTGGATCACGCGGCCGATCTCATGGTCGGTGTAGGCCACGTAAGCGGCGTAGACTTCGGCCTGGCGTGCAAAGAGTTTTTTGCTGTCGGCGTCGAGCGTTTCCCACTTCGGCAGGTCGTTGGGCCACTCGGTCAGTTGCGTGTTCGCCGGGATTACGCCGAGCCGCTTTTGGTTGGCGAAGATTTCCTCACGCATCTTGTTCCAACCCATGTCGAACTTGCCCTTAAACTTCTCGATCCACTCCGGCGTCGGTTGGTGCGGCGCGTGCGTGCCGCCGGGCACGTAATAGAGAAAGAACGGCTTTTCCGGCGCGGCGGCGTTCAGCTCGCCCATGTACTTGATGGCCTCGTCGGCCATGTCGGTGGTCAGGTTGTAGCCGGGCTTGCCAATCCAAGGAAAGATCTGGGTTTGGTTACGGAATAGGTACGGAGTCCATTGGTCGGTCTCGCCGCCCATGAACCCGTAGAAGTACTCGAACCCCATGCCGACGGGCCATTGGTCGAAAGGCCCCGCCGTGGTGTACTGAAAACTGGGCGTGTTGTGCTCTTTGCCAAACCAGGACGTCGCGAAACCGTTTTGCTTCAAAATCTCGCCGATGGTGGCGTTGTCCGGGCCGATGATGGAGTCGTAGCCGGGGTAACCGGTGGACTGCTCGGTGATGACGCCGAAGCCGCAGGAGTGATGGTTGCGGCCGGTAATCAGCGCCGCCCGCGTGGGCGAGCAGAGCGCGGTGGAATGGAACTGCGTGTAGCGGAGCCCCGCCTTGGCGACGCGGTCCATGGCGGGCGTTGGGATGACGCCGCCGAATGTGCCGGACACGCCGTAGCCGGCGTCGTCGGTCATAATCAGGAGCACATTGGGCGCGCCTTTTTTCGGCACGATCCTAGCCGGCCAATACGGTTTGGAATCTTTGGCGCTGAGACCGATGGCGCCGCCGAATTTTGGCGGCGCGTTCGGGAGATAATTCCCGTCGATCGTTGTGGTGGCGGCCGGCGAACCGGGAGCGGGCGCCTTGTCGGCGGGCGCGGCATCCTTGGTGTCCGCGAGCGCCAGCAGAGTGCCCTTGGGCGCTGCGTCTGAGCAGCACGCAAGCGGCGCCGCGGCGCTAGCACGGTCCAATGCCGGCGCCTTTGCTTGGGCCGTGCCCGCGAACGGAGTTTGGCTCAAATGGCCTGACGCGGCGGCGTAGCCGAGTAAGGCGCCGACCGCCAGCGCAACGAGGCCGGCGAGTCTCGTAACCTTGCACATGACAGATTCTCCCTGCGTCAGAGAAAAGCGCTTTCCCGGATGAGACCGAAATAGCGTTGTGTACCGTTCTGGTCACCGCGCGTGAATGGGCCGTTGATAAAATGTGGAACACACTTCATTTCGCGAATGCCGGCTCCCGCGTCTCGACCTTTGGCGCCGCCGCCTTCACCGCCAGACCAAGCATCACCCACGACCAGCCGTTGAACACCAAGTCGATGCCGACAAACAGGCCGATCACCCAGACGCTCGCCTCCGGCCATTGCCGCCAGATCGCGACGCCGAGGAAGAACGTGATCAGACCGTTGAGCAGCACCCAGGCCCAGCCCTGGAAACGTTGGAACAGGACGTACGCGACGCGGATCGCGCCGCCGACCATGAACGCGACCGCGAGAATAAGCGTGATGTCCACGGCGGCACGGATGGGGTTTTCTACCATAAACGTGCCCACGACGAGGTGGACAATGCCGGCGAGCAGAGAGAGGAAGAAGCCGCCCCAGGTGCGGGCCAGGACGGCGTTGACGAGCTGCACGACGCCGCCCGCGAGGAGCAACGAGCCGAACAGCAGAACCGAAGTGATCGTGGCGACGAACTGCGAACCGATCGCCGCCACGCCGAGGATAACCAGGATGGCGCCGAGCGCGACGAACCAGGCCCAGCAACGGCCGAGGGTCATGGCCGCTTCAAAGCGGGGGTTGACGCCCGAAGATGGAAGTGTGCTCATGGTGTTTTAGCCCTTTGGAGCATGGAGACGTTTTCGGCGTATCGACTCGGAACACCGAGCCGTCCAACTAGTTGATGTTCCACGTGTACTTGTCGAAGCGTCCCCAGACGTAGCGCGGGCCCCAGGTGTTGCTGTCTTCGTTGCCGTAGGCGGTGAGGACGGTCGGGTTCCAGCGGTGCTCAACGGTGATGACCTGCGTCGAGCCCGGCAGCACCTGCGTCTTGTAGTAGCCGTTGACGTACACGTTGAGGTACTGCGTCGTGTAGTTGTTGACGACGACCTGCCGCGGGGCGGCAGTCGGCTGCTCATTGCGCGCGAAGGCATCCTTATCGGCTTTGCTTTGAGCTTGCGCCAGCGCGATTTGTCGCTTCAACGACGCAACCTGGTCGTTCGCCATCGCGACCTGGTTGGAAGTTTCGAGAACGGCCTTCAACTCGGCCTCCTGTTTGCGGAGGGCGGCGAGTTCCGCGGCTTCCTGAAGCACTGCCTTCGAGGTCATACTGGCGGTCTTGCCGGAGATCTTCTCGGCGACCGCCAGCTCGCTCGCGGCATGAGCCAGCGACACAGGATCGGGCTTGCGCCGGGCGGAGTCGATCCGCGTGCCGAGCGTGCCGAGCGAGTCGAACGGCAAGGCGAGCTCCTTGCGGAAATTGACACTTGATGCGGCCGGTTTGGCGGTCGCCTTGGATTCGACGATTTGCTGGTCCTGCTGGGCCGGCTCGTCGCCCCCAGCGTGGGTCGTCGGCGACGCTGCGATGAACGCCAGTCCGGCGACCATACAGCAAAGAATAGATCGATGCGTTCTCATTCTGGCCTCCTCCAATCAGGGGTGCGGTTTCTTAGCAACTTGAGCCCGTTACCCGTCTCTGTCGCGGCGACGTGCGTAGGACAGGTTCAAACCTGTCCTACGGCTCTTGGCCGGCCGTCGCCGATCCCCAGCAAGGAACACGATCCAACTGATTGTCAGCGAACTCATCGTGATCCTCTGCAAGGCAGGGTCGTCGTCGAATCATCGGCGATAGCTGTAGTGATAGGCGTACCGTCCCGTGTAGGGATTGCGGGCTCCCTGAACGTTGGCGCTCGCCCCGGTATAGGGATTGTGATAGCTTCGGCTGGCCGCTTCGTTACCGGTACTCGGGTTGTAACCCTGCGCGCCGGACTTGTAGCCGCCGGTGTACGGGTTATAAGACGCGCCGCCCGAAGCACGGGCGCCGGAATACGGATTGTAGGCGGTCCCCACGGCTCCTTGGGCGCCCGTGTAAGGGTTACGCACGGCGGCCCCGGCGGCGTAGTTTCCTGTGTAAGGGTTGTAGCCCCGCGCCGCGTAGTATTGCGCGAATACCGACCCGCCGTGCAGCAACACAACCAGCGCCGCCAAACCGGCAAGTCTTTTCAAGCTGTTCATCATGGATCATTCCTTTTGGTGAAGAACGCGCCGGCAGAGCGCTCGGCTCTCGGAACCGAGCACTCTGCCGATGCGGGGTTACTTGTCCGATTTTTCCACGTTGTGTGCGGTAATCCTTATTTCCTCGGCGCCGACCTTGGTCAGGTCGATCGAGGCTCGGAGCTTCAACGGGGAACCGATCGGCTGGTCCTTGTCAATGGTGTAGAAGTAAAGCTTGTTGGTCCCATTGTCGGTAACGAGCAGGTTGTGCGCCTCCGTCATCACGACGGTGTAATGCGGAAGCGCGCCGGTCTTGGCTTGCTCATCGGCGCCGCCGAGGACCGGGCGGGCAGTAACCGACAGCACAATCAGCGCCACGGCGGTGACTGCCACGCCGAGAGCTAGAACTCGATTCCTGGAAACGTTGATCATGGTTTTGCTCCCATCGAAGGATACCGGTACACGCCGCCAGAACGCCTGGGTCAGCGTCGCGAACTGAAGTTGTGAACCAGGGCGATGCGCATGAGTCTTTCCGATCACATTAAGTGCCAAGAAGTGAACGCCCCCTATGGGGCGCTCGCTCTGGACCATCCATTACTGGCCCTGCAGGCCGGTCAGATAAATCACGTACACCGCCGCCATGCCGGCGTCGGCCAGTGCCATGACGAGAACCGTCCGACGTCGACGGAAGGGCGAGATGAACATGCCGAGCGCGAAGACCGCTTTTTCCACGATGGCGACGATCAGCGTTGGCACGCGGATCTCCGCGTGGTAGGCCGCGTAAACGAGCAGAGCACCTACCAAGCCAACGAGCAACCCCCAGTGGCGGGCGATCAGGAGGCTAAGCGCGTCGGACGGCGCCTGCCCGAACAGCATCTTCATCATCGTCACGGGCGCGAGGCCCAGTGCCGCGGCGCTAGCTGTGGCGAGGCCCGTGAGCAACAGAATCAACTCGATATGGGCGGCCAGCACGTTGGTTCTCGCGCAAGAGCGCATGTCGAACAGTAGAGCGTAGAACGTCGGGGGGCGCGTTAGCGCCCCCCCCCCGAAAGGGCGTTTCGGGTATTTGGCGGGGGCCCTGGTGGCCCGCTAAACCAGTGCCAAACAATTATCCAAAACCCCAATAAACGCCAAC
>JBGQKZ010000135.1:0-15827 GCA_041499805.1 Gemmataceae bacterium | reverse complement strand
GAAACGAGCTGGCGCGGTTCTATCACTACAAAGCACGTAAACTGTTGGCGCCGTTGAGGCCGAATCAACGGGAGTAAATCAGACAGTCGAACTAATAAACATCATTGCCGGTCGATTATTACGAGTTGGCGCGCAACGGATTTGTGCAAAACGACTAAGGGAGAATTGCCGGTCGAAAAACCGGCAGAAAGCGGCAATAGATAAACGCGCAGGCGACTTGGAAAGCTCAATAAACATCATGTCCGGTAGGTTATTGCTTGTCCCGGCGCAACTCATGGTTGGCAAAGAACAAAGGGCAAATGTCCGGTTGAAAAACCGGACAAAACCGGACATCGGAATTCAGCCTGTGCCTCAAAGCGGGAGCGAAACAGGGACGGTTTTTCACACATCAGCGGCTCTCCACGCCCAGCTCTTTCGCCTTCAGCAGGTCCACTTTCCCGGCCCGCGCGACCGCGAATTGGAAGTTTCCTCGCTCGGTGCATGCCGCGCCGTAGTTGCCTTTCGGATCGAGAGCCAAAAACGCGACCTGCTGCGGGTGCATGCCGCGGCGGACGGCGGTGGCGTTGACCTTCTGAATGGCCAGTTCGCACGCCTCTTGCGGCGACTTGCCGGCCCGCATTGCTTCGACGATCAGCAAGCTGCCGCCGATGCGGATGATCTCCTCGCCGACGCCGGTGCCGCCGGCCGCTCCGGCCGTGTTATCCACGTACAAACCGGCCCCGATCAGCGGCGAATCGCCGACGCGGCCGGGCAATTTGTGAGCCAGCCCGCTGGTCGTGCAGACGCCGCCGAGGTTGCCTTTTTGATCGAGAGCCAGCACCGTTACCGTGTCGTGGTTCGTCGGCGAGACGCCTTCTGCGGGGGATTGGAATTTCGAGTTTTTCGGCCGCGTGCGGTACCACTGGGCGAGGCTTTCCGGCGTGTGCAGGTCTTCAAGCGGAAAGCCTTGTTCCATCGCGAACCAGCGGGCGCCGTCGCCGACCAAGAGGATGTGCGGCGTCTTTTCCATCACCCGGCGAGCAAGGGCCGCGGGATGTTTGACGTTTTCCAGGCCCGCGACGGCCCCGCAAGCGAGCGTTTGGCCGTCCATAACGCAGGCGTCCAGCTGAACGGCGCCCACCGCGTTGGGCAACCCGCCGTAGCCGACCGACATAACTTTCGGATCGTCTTCGATCGCCTGAGCGCCGGCGATGGCGGCGTCGAGCGCCGGCTTGCCCTGCTCCAGGAGCGGGGCGGCGACTTTGACGGCGGTCTGTCCGAAGGGCCACGTCGCGATCACGATGGGGTCGGCCATGTGCGTTTTCTCCGGGAAATCAAGGGGTTTGGCGGCCGTAGGCCACATAGCGGCCTGCGGGAGATGATACTCGACGCGGCGCGTTTCGCCGCGCGAATTTCGCCGTGAGCGCGGCAAACGCCGAAAATCACCGCATGAAACGCGAACGGGTTGCGAAAACCCCTGGAAAAACAGGGATAAAATGATTGACAAGCGGAGACGGGATTCCTACTCTTTGCCCCTATTGGAGAAGCGCCCGGTTTTTACAGCCTGAAAAGAGAGGATTCCTATGGCTGCTGCGAAGAAAGCTGCAACGAAGTCCGCCATCTTCCAGGAAGTCGCCGAGGCGACGGGCAAGTCGCGGAAGGACGTCCAACAGTTCTTCGACGCCCTGACCGCGCTGGTGACGAAGCACCTGGGCAAGAAAGGCCCCGGCGTCGTCACCGTTCCCGGCCTGTTCAAGGTGAAGGTGGTGCGGAAGCCCGCCACACCGGCCCGCCCCGGCATCAACCCGTTCACGAAGGAGGCGATCACCATCAAGGCCAAACCGGCCCGCAACGCCGTGAAGGCCCAAGCGCTGAAGGCCCTCAAGGAGAGCGTGCAGTAACGGGGAAAAAGAAGACAGAAGTCAGAAGACAGAAGTCAGAATAACGCTCGTTATTCTGACTTCTGTCGTGCTCACGCCGATTCCTCGTCCGCTTCCACATCGGCGTCGGAGATCGCTTCGCCTTGGCGGAGCACTTCCTCGGCGCGGGCGACGTCGTCGCGGTGGACCCACAATTCCGGGTTCGTCCCCGCCATGTCGCCGAAGCCGGCCTCCAGATAATCGCCAAGCACATTGGCCTTTATCCCCGCGTCGGCGAGCGCCTGCTGCCAGATGTGTGCCTGCACCTGATTCTGCGCGGTGACAAGTTTGACAACGTCGTGCGGATTTTGATCGGCCATCAGCTGTCTCCCGAAGTGGGTGAATGTCTGAATCGCGTCCGTGATTCCATTGTACGCCGAGCGCTCGGGCGAATAGTACCGTTCCCCGTACGTCGGCTCTTCTTGACTTTCCTAGTCCAATCGGTCTAATAGTAGTTCGCACGGTCTATTACTCCCCGATCCTAGGCTCGCATGAAAACGACGCGCATTGACGTTGGCGCCATCCGTCGCGAGCAGATTGTCGAAGCGGCAGTGGCCGTGATTTCCGAGCAAGGGATTCAGAACCTCTCGCTGTCGGAGATCGAAGCCAAGGCGGGCATGAGCCGCGGTCAGTTGACCTATTATTTCCCGTCGAAGGAAGCGATTCTGCTGGCGGTTTTCGATCGCCTGGTGGAGCTCATGTACGGGCGGATCGGCTCCCCGGACGCCAACGGCGACGGTCAGGAAGCGGGCGGTTGGGCGTGGATTCAGCATTTGCTCGAACGGCTGCTGCTGGAATATCCGGTTAGCGCCGAGTTCAGCTGCTTGCAATACACGTTCCTTTCACAAATCGGCCATCGCGACGATTTTCGCGGCCGTTTGTCGACTTTGTATGAAGAGTGGCGCGCCAATATGGGAATGGGGTTGGCCGCCGACCTTGAGAACCTCGCCGACGCGCCGCGTGTCTCCCCACGCGCGTTTGCCTCGCTGGTGCAAGCGATGATTCACGGTCTGACGATGCAACTGGCCGCCAACCCGGACGCGTTCGACCGCAAGGAAATGCTGCATCTTTGCCTCGACTTGCTGGGTAGTTACTTACACTTGCCGCCACCCCCCGAATAAGGGGTCGGGAGTCCTAACGGCAACGACTCCCGACCACTTTTTCGGGGCGAAAAGGAGCGGCGGCCGGCAGCGAACAAGACAACGTCGTCAAACGGCTTCCGTCCGGCTTCCGCGCGCCGGCGCCGGAGCCGCCCGAAGGGGTGAAGCATGAACGACCTGGCCCAGAACGTGGACGGGCTCCCCGCCCGTCCGGCAAACAATTCGCTCAGCGATCGGGTGCGCTCGCTCCGGCTGCCAAACGAGCACTCGTCGGCCCGTTCCGGCGGTTCGCGCCTGCCGTGGGTGCTTTGTCTTTTCTTCGCGGCCAGCACGGCGGTGCTTGGCTATTTCGCCTACTTCGGCGGGTTCAGCCTAAAGAACGCCGAAGCTGCCGTTGAACCGAACGACCCGGCAGCCAAGCTGAAATCGGAGAGCGCCTCCTCCACCCTGACGGCATCCACCGGCGAAGTGGTCCTGGAATCCAAGGGATACGTGATTCCGGCCCACCAAATCCTGGTCAGCCCCAAGGTCAGCGGCTTGTGCGAGAAACTCTTCTTCATGGAAGGCACGCGCGTGAAAAAGGGGGACGTGCTGGCTCAGCTTGAAACGGTGGACTACCAGGCGGACTACGACCATGCCGTGGCCAATCTCGCCGCGTCCAAGCAGCGGTCGCTCGAACTGGAAAACGGCAGTCGCCCCGAGGAAATCAAGCAGGCGGAAGCGGAACTGCGCGAATCCGAAGCCCAACGCGATCAACTCTTGGCGGATTGGAAACGCAGCTCGCGTCTGCAATCGACCAAGACCGTGGCGGACCGCGAGTACGAACAGATTGAGAGTCAGTACAAGGCGATGGAACGCCGGGTCGAGCGCCTGCGTAATGCTTACGCCCTCATGGTCGAAGGACCCCGCAAAGAGCGGAAAGACGCCGCGCGGGCCGACGTGCAGCAGGCCGAGGCCGACGTCGCGAAGGCGCGCTGGCGGCTCGACAACTGCACGATCCGCGCGCCGGTCACCGGCACGATCTTGAAGAAGAGCGCCGAGGAAGGCAACCTCGTGAATCCGGTCGCCTTTAGCGGCTCGACCGCGTTCTGCGAAATGGCCGACCTGTCCGATCTGGAAGTGGAACTGATGATCCAGGAGCGCGACGTTTCCAAAGTCGCCGTGGGTCAGGAGTGCAAGGTCTACGCGGAAGCGTTTCCCAAACGGGAATACAAAGGCATCGTGTCGCGGGCGATGCCCGTCGCCGACCGCTCCAAGGGCGCTATTCCCGTTCGCGTAAAAGTGACGGTGCCGCGCGACGAAGAAGGCGCCTTTCTCAAACCCGAAATGGGCGCCGTCGTATCGTTTTTGAAGACTTCTGAAAAACAGGGCAAGTAGTTCTTTGAAGCCCGAAGCGCGAGCTCGGGGTGTGTCTCGCGCCACCGCAGCAGGCGGCGAGCGCTGACGAGGAGTCCCATGGCGTCGCACACGATTGTTCACGTCGAAAACGTTCACAAGTTCTTCCGCCGCGGCAGCGAGCAGATCGATGTGCTCAACGATTTAAGCCTCGATGTGCAGGAGGGGGAGTTCCTTGCGCTGATGGGGCCCAGCGGCTCCGGCAAGACGACGCTGCTCAACTTGATCGCGGGGCTCGACACGCCGAGCGCCGGCCGCATTGTGGTCGGCGACCAGCTCATCTCCACCATGTCTGAAGGCCAACTCGCCCGCTGGCGGACCCGGCACGTTGGATTCATCTTTCAGTTCTACCATCTGCTTCCGGTGCTGACCGCGTACGAAAACGTGGAGTTACCATTGCTCCTGCTGCCGTTGTCGTCGGCGCAGCGCAAGAAGCAGGTGCTGACGGCGCTCGACCTTGTCAGCCTAACCGACCGTCTTAAACACCGCCCCGGCCAACTCTCCGGCGGCCAGCAGCAACGTGTCGGCATTGCCCGCGCCATCGTCACCGATCCGACATTGATCGTGGCTGACGAACCGACGGGCGACCTCGACGCGAAAAGCGCCGAGGAGATTCTCAACCTGCTCGGTGAGCTGCGCACCGGGCTCCACAAGACGATCCTCCTCGTAACACACGACCCGCGCGCGGCGGAACGTGCCCAGCGGATCTTACACCTGGAAAAGGGGCAACTTGTGGACGACGGCAAGGCGACGTTCGGCGGCACGCGCAGCCGCGCTGTCGCGGACGACCAAACCGCGATCATGAGTCCGAAGGGATAGAAACTTCACTCCCGATTTGGCTCATCGTCAACATCGGCGTAATCGCCGATTCAAATTACAAGGACCGGTGAGGAACAGCGGGCGCGATTCCCATGCAACACCTCCTTCCTCTTGAACGATTTCTCCGCTACCTCGAACCTTTCCTCGGGCACCGGCCAGGCGCGCTTGAAGTCCTCGGTTCCGCGGCGGCGGTGCTGCTGTTGCTGTTCGGCGTCGTGTGGTTCTTTTTTCCGAAGTACGTCTCTCTCGTTTCCAAGAGCTTGCGCCGCAATATCCTCCGCACGGTTCTCGCGAGCCTGGCGATCATGGTGCTCGTCTTCGTCGTTACGTTGATCTGGTCGTTTCTCGTGCCCCTCGATATCGCGATGACCGAGCAGACCAGCAATCTGAAGACCATCGTCAGCGAGCGCTGGCAAGTGCCGAGCCAAATGCCCCCGTCTTACGCGAGCACGCTGGAAGAGGGCGGTTATTCGCGCCCCGGCGACCTCCGGATTCTTCGCGAGGACGCCATGACGTGGTCGTTCTACGGCGGGACGCTCGACAAAGAGAAACGTACTTTTGAGAACATCATCTTCTTCTTCGTCCTCGATCCGCAGAACCTAATCCCCCGCACCGTTCGCGTCAACGGCGAAGAAAAGACGATTCCGCCGATGATGGACGACCTGGACCATCCGGAGCCGCAGTTTGTCGAGGCCGTTCACAAAATGATGGAGAAACGGAACGGCGTCATCATCGGGCAGCGGCGGCTCGAAAAGATGAACAAGCGCGTGGGGGAGCGCTTTGTCGTGTCGAGCTTCAACTTCATCGACCTGGACTTCGAGATTGTCGGCACCTTTCCCAAGTCGGCGCGCTACGATCAATCGGCGGTGATGAACCGCGACTATCTGAGTGACGCTCTGGACAAGTACAAGAGAGAGAACGGGAAGGCGCATCCCATGGCGGAGAAAGCTCTCGCGTTGGTGTGGCTGCGCGTGCCTGATTCCGATACGTTCAGCAAGCTGAGCAACCAGATCATGTCGTCGCCCTTGTACACCAGTCCGGCCCTCAAGGCGGAAACGGCGTCGTCGGGCATTTCGACGTTCCTCGAGCCGTACCGCGACATCCTCTGGGGTGTGAAATGGATTCTTGTGCCGGCCCTTTTGATCATCATGGCGCTGGTGATGGCAATGGCGATCAGCATCAACGTGCGCGAGCGGCGCACGGAAATGGCCGTACTCAAGGTGTTAGGGTTCACGCCGGCCCGCATTCAAGCCCTCGTTCTGGGCGAAGCGCTCGTCATCGGCGCCGCCAGCGGCCTCTTGAGCGCGGCGATTTCCTACGGTCTGATTCACGGCCTGCTCGGCGGCATCCCGTTCCAGATCGCTTTTTTCGCGGTGTTCGACATATTCGCCGACGCGCTCTGGTGGGGTGTTCTCTTCGGCGCCGTTACGACGTTCTTGGGAAGCATTATCCCGGCATGGAGCGCCCGAACCGTGAAGGTGTCCGAGGTGTTTGCCAAGATCGCGTAATTTCCTCTATCATTCGCCAGTGATCCGAAAACATGAGCCTTCCTATATCACCGTCGCTGCTGATTGTTCTCGCTCCGCTCGCTCTTCTGCTGTTTGCACTGCTGGTGCTCGGCAAGGTGCCTCTCGGCTACAACTTCCGCAACTTGCTCGTACGTTGGCCGATGACGCTCCTGACCGCTCTTGCCTTCACCTTGGTGATCATGCTGCTCACCGGCATGCTTGCATTTGTGAATGGGATGACCCGACTCACGGAGGGTAGCGGCCATCCGGACAATATCGTCGTCTTGGCCGACGGCGCCGACGATGAAGCGTTCAGCACGTTGAGCTTTAGCGATTCCAGCGATCTCGACCGCCAACCCGGCGTCATGATTGGCGACGACGGCAAGCCGCTGTGTAGCCGGGAAGTGTACGTCATCGCCAGCATGCCGATCGGCGCCGACGAAGGTAAGGCGCCGGCGCTCCAGACACGCGGCAAGGTTAAGCGTGTGCTCGTGGACCAAGGCGGATTCTTCCTGACCGAGGACAACGGCAACGAGCGCTTTTTCCACCTCGCCGAGAACGGGAAGGTCTTCGCCAATAGCACCGCGGGAAAACTCGAGAATCTTCGTCCGGGCGACAACGTCTGGGTCGCCTTCGAGGAGCGCAGCGGCGATCCTTGGGTGACGGAGGTACGTGGGTCCAATCGACGGCGCTTCGTGCAGGTGCGCGGGATCGAGGACCCGCTTGTTGCCTCGCAAGTTCACCGCCTCGATTTGTATCCGGGCGGCCAGTGGTTCAGCGATGCGGCCGTCGAAGCATTGCCGGCGCCGCCGGGTCAAAGCGCCGAAACCGCCGTGCAGGCAGTGGTCGGCGAAGGTTTGGCCCGTGAGATGGGTCCCGATCTAAAGAAAGAACGCCTCGAAGTCGGAGACGTGTTCGAGTTGGGGCCGAAAAAATGGAAAGTCGTCGGCATCATGAAATCGGCGGGCACCACGTTTAGCTCGGAAGTGTGGGCCAAGCGATCGTATGTCGGTGAGATGTATGGTAAGCCGGCGACGATTTCATCGATGGTCATTCGCACCGCCGACCCCGCGACAGCAATCCGCGTGGCCAAGGATCTTCGTGACAACTTCAAGAAGGCAAATCTACAGACTCAGACGGAGACGGAGTACTACTCGAAGTTGCAGACGATCAACCTTCAGTTTTTGGTGGCGATTTGGTTTTTCACTTTCTTTATGGCCATCGGCGGCATTTTTGGCGTGATGAACACCATGTTCGCGGCGATCAGTCAGCGCACCAAAGACATTGGCGTGCTGCGCCTGCTCGGGTACGCGCGCTGGCAGATTCTGATGTCATTTCTGTTAGAGGCGCTGCTCATTGCCGTCGTCGGAGGGTTGATTGGCGCCGCCTTGGGCTCATTGACCGACGGTCTCAGTGCAACGAGCATCGTCGGCAGCGGCCGCGGCTTCGGCAAGACGGTCATCCTTCGTCTGGCCGTCGATGCGAACACAATCGCCGTGGGCTTGTTCCTGACGTTGCTTATGGGTCTGCTCGGTGGCTTGTTGCCGGCCCTGTGGGCGATGCGCTTGCGCCCCCTGGAATCATTACGGTAGCTTGCGACGAGCCGTCGTGCGTGGACTTCTCCAACCAGCTTTCCAGCCGCTCGATCTCGCCGCGCAATGCCTCGGTCGAAGTGCTCGCGGGCAGCGGCGGACCGATGACGACGTGAACCGGAGCGGCATGATGCCCAAGATGTCCGTTCCGGCTCGGCTCCGCCCGGTGATATACGGGGAGCAGCGCCGGTTGCAGTTGTCGTTGGATTCCTTGCAAGAGTTGCGCCACCTCCGGCCGGCTGTCCCGGCCGTTCGCGGGAAGTCCAACCATGTCGCCCCGCTTCAAAGCCCGGATGGCTTTGTCCAGCGTCTTTTGCCATACGATCGCGTTGTCCGTGCCGTGGGGCAAGACCGCCAGGCTCATCTTCCGCGTCAGGTAGCGCAGGACCCACGGCAGCTTCTTTTCTTTCGGATTCTCCAGCAACACGAAGCGGACGAAACGATCCGTCGAGGCGACGACTTGCAGGCAGTCGTCGATGTTCTCGCAGTTCGTCGCCAGCACGACGGGACCATCGCTCGGCAGGTTGTTTTGGCCGAGGACCTTCAAACGATAGGCGCCGAGCGAACGCAGCCAGAGGACGGAACGCATGAAAAAGTCGGGCAACTGCCGGCAAAGAACGAGGAGAATCACGGCGGTCATCAGACTGGCGCCGAGGAAGAGGTAACGCGGCAAGCCCTCGTTGTCGTAGACCGGTGTTTGCGGTCGATCCGCAGCACGAAGGCGGAAGTGCTCCTGGCCGCGGATGTTGTATTTGCTGACGATCACCTGCGAACCGGGAGCCTGATCGGTCCGTGCGCGGAGGCCGCCGGTCGCTTCGATGAGGTCCTGATTCTCGAACTCAATGCGGTCCCGCTCGTTATCCTCGTAAAACTCTTCAAGCAATTGGATGACTTCATCTTCCGGTTGATTCGGCTTACCGACTTCGTGCCGTCTGTCGGGCCCTACCACTTCAAAATACGAGACATGGCCGTGGCGGTATTCGAGCGCGGTGAGTTCCCCAGCCATCGCGCGGTCGATCTGCTGAATTTCAGGGACGACGCCGGTCACGTGGGCCACCTTAACCAGGATGAAGAACAAAAGCGACGCGGAAATCGCGCCGGTGACATTGATGAAATTGCTCGTCGCAATGAGGTCGCCTTTGCTTGCCTTGGGGGCGCGATGCTGGAGCAACGTGTAGAGCGGCACGATGTAGAAGCCGCTGAAAAAGCCGATCGCGACCAGCGTGGCGATCAGGCCGTACTCGTGAAAGACCGCCCACGCGGCGACCAGCGCAGCGAGAATCATGCCGACGGCGCCCAGCGGCACCAGGCCGAGTTCCACCTTACCGCCGGAAAACTGCCCCGCCAGGTAACTGCCGAGCCCCACGCCGAGCGCGACCGTAGCAACGATCAGACTGGTATGGAATTCGGTCCAGCGCGGAATCTGCACCTCGCCGTGCATGTAGACCGTGGCCCGCATGAACGCGACCATGAATGTGAAGAAGGCGATGCCGAGCACCGAGAGGGCCAACGGCCGCGAGCGCAGCATGATCCGCAGGTTTTCCCAAAGCGGCTTCACCGGGTTAACCGGGAAAGCACGACTCGGATTGGCCGCCGGCATGCGCTGAATGACTAAACTGGCCGCGGCGCCGAGGAGGGCGAGCGCGAGCAGGATCACGCCAATGTAGTACTCGTTGCCCTGAAACACGTACGACAAGATGCCGCCGCTGACCGTGCCCAAAATGACCGCGAGGAACGAAGTCGATTCGAGGACGCCGTTGCCCTTGGAAAGCAGGTTCGGCTCCAGGATCTCCGGCATCGAGCCATACTTCGCCGGCACGAAGAACGCACTGTGCGTTCCCATGAGGAACACGGTCGAGAGTACGATGATCGGCCCGAGGACGATGTGTCCCATCGCGCTGCCGAGCAGAAAACCGCCGAGAGCGACGAGCGTGATCCCGACCTCCGCAACTTTCCAGAACACGAGCGAGTCGCGCTTGCTGTACCGGTCCGCGAGATACCCGGCCAACGTGCAGAAGATTGCCCACGGCGCGTAAAACAGGATCGGCATCAGTGAAATGGCTTGATCTTCCGTCAGCAGCCCCTGGCGGATGGCGTAAAACATCGACGAAGCGTGGATCGCCTGGTCGTTGAACGCCGCCAGGAATTGCGCCACGATGAGGCCGATGAACGTCCTTGACCTCAGCGTTGGAGAGGGCTGAAACGGCATGCGCATTCTCGGAGCTGTCGCGGAAGCCCGTTGAGGCTGTTGGTCTGGAATGTGTTACTATAGCACACCTCACCAGACCGGCATACCCGTTCGACAGCCGCTCGTAACGAGAAGGCGGGATTAGGCAAACTGAAGTTGCTGGCTCATCGAAAGAAAGGTGGGCAGCAACCGTTGCCGCGAAGCGCCGCCAGCCGTCGGGCGTGCGCCGGCGAAGTCGGGGTTGCCGGCGGCGCTAACGCTGACGCGAATGCCGTGTTCGGAAGCGAGCGCCATCAATGCAGCGTAACCACGTTGCCGGCGCGCTTTGGGCAACAGCCGAAGCGAACCGCCGGACGCCGTGAACCGCGGCCCACTGCCGTACTCTTCGAGCGCCATTTCGCCCCAGCCATACGGTTCGAGGGCGGCAAAAAGGGCCGCTTCCGTTCCGGAACCCAGCGCTAGATAGCTCGCCGTTACATGGTCCACTCCGATGGCGGCGAGCGCGCAAAACAACTCATTTAGATTCGCCCGCGTATCCGTAACGCGGGGAACCAGCGGCTCGATCGCCAGTTGCACGGGAATACCGAGTTCTCGCAATTGCGTGAGCTGTCGCAAACGCAAACATGGTGATGCCGTCCACGGCTCAAGGGAGCGTTGTAAACCGCGGTCAAGCGTGCTCAGAGCCAGCGTCACGCGGACCTGCCGCCGATTCGCGGCCAGGATAGCCCGCGTTGCCGGACGAATGTAACCGCGCGTCATAAGCCATGCCTCGACATCGTGTCTGACCAGTGCTTCAACCACGCGATCGGTCTCGGCTTGCAACGCGGCCAACGGCGGGAACGGGTCCGCATACGGGCTGACATGGACGGCGTGCGGCCGCGATCGGTGAGTTAGTTCTTCCTCCAGCCGCGCCGCGGTGCCGATGTAGCCAGTAACGACATCGGCGAATCCCGCGTCAACCGTGGCGAGGGCGCCAAGTGCCGCACGGCCGCGACACAGATCGACGCTAAGGATGTCTTCTCGGGACGAAAGCGGGCCGCGCCGCAACGCCGCGCCGGATCGAGAGGCCCATTCCACGACGGGAAGCCGGCGCGGATCAACAAGCCGCAGTTCGTGGGTCGCCGCGGGCCGGGTGAGCGCTGCTACCATGATGCACCTCCTGCCTCACCGAACGATTAGTGTTGTTTAGAATACTAGACCATCTTTGTTCAGTAGTCAACCCCTGCTTTGACCAAGACAGCATGGCACCCTCCTTGGAATTGGCCGTTCCCAATCAGGCGTTATCCGAACAAAGTATCGCGGCGTGATCTGATCGAACGGTTGCGGCTGGATGAAGATCTGAGAAAACCGGCCCTCTTCCGCGGCTTCACCTATGCGATTCGGCCCCACTCGTCGCGCAGTGCGCTAGAACAGGGCGCATTCAGGGCCAGCCGGCGGCGTGAGGTAAGCCAAAGTCGCCTCCGCGGCAGGACGCGGGCACGACCACACAAGGAAGAAAAGCGCCTGCCGTGCCCAGCGTTGGGCGGGATGAGAACGAAGGAACCCGGCGCCCTTGCTCGCGGTCAGGGCGGTCTGCGTCGCGCGGAGGACCAGCGTATTCGCACGAGCACGGAGCGCTGCGGCCGCCTCGGGCGAAACGCGCGTTGTTACGAGGTGGTGCATGTCGGCGCGAACGTCTTGGCGTGTTTGCTCGAGCCGCTCAGCGATGGCGAAAAATTCCGGCCGGGATGCGGCTTCCGCGTGAAGATAGCGGATTGCGGCGGCTGCAAGGCCGAGCGCGAGGCACGACGTTTCGAGTCCCCCCGTGCCGGCACGCCCCGTGGCTAAAACACGTTCCATCGGCCCCGCGATCACCGACTGCTTCTCCAGGCGGACGTTCTCGCAGCGGACTTCCGCTGTCTGGGAACCCGCGAGCGCCATCAGGTCAAGCGCCGGCGACACGCTCAGTCCCGGGGTTTCACGTGGCAGCACAGCCAGAAGCTGACGCCCATCGTCGACAGCACCGCCGGTGATGAAGTAGGCAGCGTGCGGCGCGCCCGTCACCCACGGCATGAAGCCGTTGAGCACGTAGACGTCACCTTGGGGCGCGGCCGTCATCGCTGGTTTGCCGAACTGCCGCGAAGTTGTTAGTTGTGAAAGCCCAACCGTCGTGAATACGTCGCCGCGCGCCAGCGACGGCAATAACGCCTGCCGCAGTTCCTCGGTACCGTGGTCGCAAATTCGTCGCACCGCCGCATCGCGCTGACTAAGGATGAAACAAGTCGTCAGGCACGCTGCGGCGATCTCTTGGTAAGCGTCGAGTAGATCGATCCCGCCGCGTCCCTGTCCGCCGTAGGCCGTTGGAATCGCCCAACTCAGCGCGCCGCCGACGCGCAATGCGTCCCACGAAGCGTCGGGCCAGTTTGGGCCGGCGTCCGCGGAGCCCGCGTTCTTGGCAAGGATCTCCAGCATTTCGCCGATCGTCACGTCGCACTCCCAGCCGGGCTGCTGAACATTATAAGACGGGATGTGATCAAAGCGTTCCTTTCATTTTGGCGTTTAGATACAAGCTGTGCATCGCACACCGATTCAACGAGGGTATTCCCGTAAGCTACGGGGAAATGTTAATATAAGCAAAGAGGGCGGAGACTCTGGAGTGGAACGCCATTCGACCGAAAGGCCGTGTGGCGGCTGGCGGAGCCAACGAGATGGATCGCTTGCTCGACTTCCTGGAAGAACTCAAGCGGCACGGATGGCCGACCGGCAATTTTCTCGGCATGCTCAATGTCATCATCGGCCGACGAATCACAGGGCCGGACGGCGCCCTGATCTCCGACGGGGTTACATGGCGACTGCTGGCCGCGGCTCTCAAGAAGCTGCGCTGGGACAAGGATGCCGTGAGCGAACTAGGGCTGCAACCGGGCGAGCTGCCGCCGCGCGACCGCGAGAAATACTGGTATACGGCCATCGCTCGTTCACGCGTCGATTCCGCGGAGGCCGTTCGAGCGGGCGACCGGTTCGCCCAAAAGCTGGAGCGAGCGAACTATTCGATCGGGCCGGGTCCAGGGCCGGCGTAACGCGAGCTTTGCCTCGCCACTTTACGCCGTTTGCCGCGGCCGCGATCCACGGGTGCGGGATAACCGGCAAATCCGTCTAAGCCCGCACAAGTCGAATAACCCTCCTATCCGATACTAACCTACGCGACGGCGAATACCGACCGTTCCCTTTCCCGACTGCGTGAAAGGAAAGGACCCAGGCGCTCACGGGAAGCCGTTGAGTGCGACGGCCGGTTTCCAGTTCCAGTCGGTCACGGACTTGAGAAGGATCGACCATGGCACATGCAAGGAAGCAAGGCGCCGCCCACGCCTGTCGTGCAGCTGGCGGCGGGACGAACAGTCGGCGCAGCGTACGGGTTGTCTTTTCGCGGTGGACATTCGCACTGACCTGCCTGACGGTGAGTCTGGCGGTGGCTCGCGGTCAGAGCCCGAATGAGGCGCCTCGATTACCCGATCCAGGCGTCCAGCTCGCCGCGCAACCGCCGGCGCCGCAACCCGCGACGCCGCCGGAACCCGCGCCGCCACCGCGCCGCGCCACGGACAGTAGCGTGGGCCCGGTGCGTCCGCGAATGGAAGGCCTCGCCGCCGGCGTGCTTCCGCTTGGCGCTACGCCCGCGCCGACCAAGGCCGTGATTGACAGGTTTGGCAACTTCGTGACGGGCATCGACGATCCCCAAAACAATCTCGACCTGATCGTCGGCCGCCCGCGGGTTATGCACTTGAAAGAAGCCCCTTTCCGCATCCAAGTCGCGGATGAAGGGATCATGAGCTACAACATCCTCGGCCGGTCGCCGAAGGAGTTGACCATTCTCGGCCGCAACGTCGGCAGCACGGTCTTCAACATGTGGTTCGGCGACCCGGAGGACGTGAGCAAGCAAACGCTCCTCAGCTACGTCGTTCATGTCCTGCCTGACCCGGAGATCAAGGAACGTCTCGAACGCACCTACAAAGCGCTCGAAGATGAAATCAATCGCGCCTTCCCCGACGATTATGTCTGTCTGTTTCTCGTCGGCGACAAGCTGGTCGTCAGCGGCGAGGCGAAAGACTCGATGGAGGCGACGAAGATTCTGCAAGTGATCCGCGCCAGCGCGCCCGGCATTGCCGGCTCGCCGGCCGCGGCGATCATTCCGACGAACAATATCAATCTCAACGTCAACTCGCCGCTCCTCGGGCCGAATAATCCGCCGACGCCGGCTCTGGAGAATTACATTCTTCAAGGCGAATCGAACATCATTAATCTCCTGCGAATCCCCGGCGAGCAGCAAGTGATGCTGCGCGTAACCGTCGCGGAAGTAAGCCGGGCGGCGGCTCGACAGATCGGCCTCAACTTCGCCATCAACAACAACCACGGCATCCAAGTGTTCGCCCAGAACACCGGCGGGCTGATTCAATCGCGTTTCGGGGGGGCCACCACCGCGTTGAACGCCGCCGCCAACAGCATCGCGAACTTGCCGGCCGCCATCGACAACGGCCAGATCCCAATCGCGATTCAAGCGCTTCGGAACGTGAATCTGGCGCGCTCGCTGGCCGAGCCGAACCTCGTGACCTTAAACGGACACCCGGCGCAGTTCAAGGTGGGCGGCGAGTTCCCGGTACCCGTCGTGACGGGTGCGACCGCGGTGGGGCTCAGCGGCGTCTCCTTTGTGCCGTTCGGCGTCCAATTGCAGTTCACACCGTACATCACGGATAAGGACCGCATTCGCCTCCAACTGAACGCGAGTGTGAGCGTTCGCGACGTGGCCACGGGCGCCAACTTCGGCACCGGGAACAGCGGCAACACCTTTGTCCCCGGTCTCAACGACCGCACGATCACGACCACCGTCGAAATGCGGGAAGGACAAACTTTGGCCATCGGCGGCTTGCTGCAAACCAACCTGGGCGGCGACACCTCGCGGGTGCCGCTCTTCGGCGACCTTCCGTTCGGCGGTCAAATCTTCCGCGTGGATCACACGAGTGCGAGCGAGTCGGAGCTGGTCCTTCTTGTGACGCCGGAGTTGGTCCATCCGATGGAACCGAACCAGATTCCGCCGCTGCCAGGCTCCGATTATTTTGAGCCCGGCGACCTGGAGTTCTATCTGTTCGGCCGCTTGGAAAGCCGACGCTCGTACGACTACCGCAGCCCCGTCATGGATGACTGTGCCCGCATGAAGGCATACCGCCACTGCGAATTGCTCTACTTCGTCGGGCCGCACGGGCACTGTGACGAGAAGTAACCGAATCCAGCGCGCGGCCGGCGGCAGCCCGCCGCGCGCCCGATGACCGATGGAAGACCCACGCAACAGGTTATCCCAT
>JBGQKZ010000134.1:0-16070 GCA_041499805.1 Gemmataceae bacterium | reverse complement strand
TGGCCGGGCCTCCGTGCGGGTTTGCAGACTTCGTCAGCTGCAAGATTATCCGCGGGAGGCCCTCTCGACTATGGATCCCAGGGCTGCAAGGCCCTGCAATCACAGCGGTTACGCTAGAGCGGACGGGCGGTTACGCCCAACGAGGAAAAGGCAACGAACCCTTACATTCTTCCGGCCCACCAACAGCAGGCAGCCCACCGCGTTCGAGGCGTCACCTTGATCCGTGCCATCAAAGCTTGGGCCCGATCGGCAGGCCGAAAGGACGAAGAGATTCTTGAACTTTGCAACAACCCCGATCCGCCTTGGCCGTGGGATTCGGACGAGGAGTTGAACGGCAAATCGAGTGCGGTCGGGGAGGAAGTGAGCGGGTAGTTGGCGTGGATGCAGGCCGTTGTCAATGGCAGGAAAGCAGGACCGTGGTCGAGATTTGATCCGCGTCCGCTTTGCCCGCTCCACGCGTCCGCGAAGTTGGAGCGTATCGAGCAGGTGGTTCGTGCGTTAGGGTTGAAGGTGCGGATTGAAAGCGGGGTCGGGGCGTAGGGGGAAGCGGGAGACCTTCGGTCGGAGGTGCGGCGGGGTCAGGAGACCCGCGCAGAGACCCGCGCCGAGCGCGGCGTTCTTCGGGCGCGAATACGACGCCCCATTTGCTGGCCGCGTTGCCTCCCTCGGTGGATCGTTGCGGCGAGCGCGGCGAGTTTCACACCTTTTGATACGGCGGTCCGATCTTCGCGGGGACGTTGGCTGTCCACGCCGGCGAGCGCTGCGGGCGGGACGGGTTCCCATTCGCAGACGTGGTGCCTTACGAGTAAAGCGCGGGCTGCGGGAAAAGCAAAAGGCGTCACGGGCCTTTAGCAAAGGTGCCTGACACTTTATCTTTCGACGGCCGATTCTCTTTCGTTCCTTCACCGGAACCGCTAAGAATACCCAGTAGATGGTCGCTGCGGAATCGGTCGTCGAACAATTCCGTTCCGACGTCGCCGCCGCACAGATGCGTAGGGCGAGCAATCCGTCTAAACAGTGGTCCCCGGTGCAATCATGTGGAATGTTGAGCCGAAGATGGTTATCCAGGCTTTCCGCGATGGCCTTGGCGAGCGATGGACCACTTTTTTGGATGAATTGATCCGTGCTCAGGGCGCAGTTTCTGGAGTAGCGGATTGTGAGATCTTAACTTGTCAACGCACGAACATTGGTGACCAAGGTGTCGATACCCAAGTGAAAGTTCCTTTCGCCAAGGATTCCACGGGCCGCCTGGCTGCTCCGACATGCTGGCAATACAAGGCGGAAGCCTACAAAGGGTGGACACCTAGCTCTAAGAACAAGAAACTTGCCGGCGAGATCAACAAGCCGTTCGCGGCAAAACTGATTCGAGAGGGGTACGCCTATCGTTTTTGCATTTGCGACTCGTTACCAGCGCCAACGCGCAAGAAGTGGAATGACGTTCTCGCGGCCGAAAGAGACCTAATTAACCCCAATGCTCCCGATCCATTTGTTGTCACGGCAGATGACATAGCTAGCTGGGTCAGTCGGTTTCTCGGCCTCGTGCGCCGCTTCTTCCGCCCGGAGTTAAGAGACGTCTGGGATCTTGAGACCTGGGGCAAAACCACCACGGAGGCGACGCCGATCTTTGTGCCAGTCGCCGCCTGGGACCGGATGCGGCACGACATTGCGCGTCACGTAGACTTGGCCCAGCCAGCTCACGACGTAGTGCTCCGCCTTCAAGGGGAGGCGGGGGTCGGTAAGACCCGGGGTACTTACGAGGAATTGCGTAAGCTCGCCGGTGCCGCAGGGTTGGTCCTCTACACCTCGGATGAGAGGGTCGCTTTGCAAGTTGCCCGCCAACTCAGCCATGACAGTGAAGCGCACGCGATTCTGATTGCGGACGAGTGCTTCCTGCAAACGCAACAGCAACTGGACGACGCCTTGCGGGCGGTACGAGAGCGGGTCCGAGTTATAGCGATCAATAACTCCGGGAAACGGCCTCCGGCCGAAATGCCCGAATTATGGCTGGATCGGCTCGACAACGATACCGTGCTTCGGATTTTGCAGGAAAACTACCCTGACGTGCCTGACCATCGGCGACGGTCGTACGCCCAGCTTTCGGGAGGGTTCGTTCGATTCGCCGCCCAACTCTGCCGGGATGATTCGGTCATCGCGGCACAGGGTTTGGTCGCCGGCGCAGCGCCCAGAGTCCGACGGTATCTGGAACTGGCGGTCCGCTCAGATCCGCGGAACCTCGTCGTCCTTCAGGCCTTATCCCTAGTGCGCCGGGTTGGCTTCCGTGACGAAGTGGCAGCCGAATTAGACGACCTGTGTCAGTGGCTCGGTCTGGAGTGGGAACGGCATGAGGTTCAGCGACTGGCCAGCGCGTTAAAAGATGGCCCCGGTTTCGTGGCACAGGCCGGACGCTACTTCTATGTCACGCCAGCTCTCATCGCCAACGCTGCGTTCCAGGATGCGTGGCAGTACTGGTGTGCTTCCGATCCCAAGGGCTTCCTCCAGCACGTTCCACCTAGTCTGTTCCGCGCTTTCCTGGACCGAGTCGCAGAAGCCGCGTCGCAAGAAGTGCAGAAAGCTGTCTCCGATTTTTTTCGCGACTGGATTCTGAGTCTGCACCCTCCTGATTTGGCAGACTGGCGCGTCACCACGCTAGTCACGATGTTGGCAGACATTAACCCCGAGACGCATCTCCCAGTTCTTCGCAAGTTAATTGAAGCAAGCAGTATTGATGATTTGCGTCGGGTCGAAGGGGGAAACCGCAACCGCGAATGGGGGCCGCGTCGTCAAATCGTCTGGCTGGCCGAGCGAATGGCCCGCTTCTCTGGACATTACGATGACGCGGAACGTATTCTGCTGCGTCTTGCCTTAGCTGAGAGCGAGCCCCGGATTGGAAACAATGCTACTCACATTTGGCGACAACTCTACCGGATTCTCCTGTCCGGTACGGAGGTGCCGTTTTCTGAAAGGCTTGCGCGGCTGGAACAGCGGTTGCGCTCGGGCGATGAGGCAACCGTCCGTTTGGCCTTCGCAGCTATAGAGGAAGTATTTAGTCCCTTCCCAATGCGGATGGAGGGTCGGCCCGTAGTTGCGGGGCGTGTGACGCCGCCCGATTGGCAACCAAATGCTTTGGCAGACGTGCGCTCCTACGAACATGCGGTTGTCCGACTAGTCTGTAACTTGGCAGGTGCGGAAACGTCCGGAGTAGCCAGTCTGGCTCGTGCATTTCTTCTGCGGCGGCTCGAATCGCTTTTGGCGAAAGGCTGGTTGGACGACGTACGTCCCGTCCTCGACCGCTATTGCCGCGAACCGAACTCCTTGCCCGCTCTCATTCAGTCGGTCGAGAATTTCTTTGACGAAGATGCTTTGAGCCATGCGAACGGCGAAACCATGCGGGCGCAGAAGAGGTACCGTGAGCGAATCCAAGCGTGGCTTGATGATCTTCGACCGAAGGATTTAGGCCAGCGCATTCGGACCGTTGTCAGCCGCGACTTCTGGCGCCCGCGGCATGATCGGGCCCAGTGGCAACAAGAAATCGAAGCACTCGCTGCCCAGTCGCTTGAAAACCAGCGAGTTCTCGACGAGAACCTCGCATGGCTTTGTACTCCGGAAGCTCGTGGCGCGTTCTTTCTTGGTCGGGCGCTCGGGCAGTTGGATGCACATGCTCATCTTCTCGACCGCGTGGTTAATGCCTGCGCGCAATCGCAATCAACAACGCTCGGGCAAGGCTATGTCGCTGGTGCCGTGGCTAGCCACCCTGAAAACGTCGAACTAATCAACGGCTACATCGATGAACTTCAGGACCGCGCGCCGCAGCAAGCTTTTGAGCTCATAACGGAAGGGGGGGACGCACTTCGGATCATCCCCCGGCTACTTCGGATGGTCGATGAGGGCAAGATTCCGTCGTGGTATCTTCGCGTGATCGGGCACCGGCTCCCGAAGCGAAAACTCACGCCGGAAGAATTCCATGCAGTATTAGAACGATTAAGTCCAGAATGCACAGGCGACCACAATCGGGCTCGCGAGGCGAGCTTAGAGTTTTTGTACGACTACTTTCACTCCCTAACGGATGAAGAGACACGGGAGATGCTTTCATCCCCGGACGTACAGCGTCTCGTTTTGACAATCCTTGCGGCGACAGCCGCCAATCCGGGCCGCGCTTCCTGGGCTTGGCTGGACGTCATCGAAGTCCTGTGGAAAACAGGCAAGTCAGACGTGATCCCTTTGGTTGTTCGGGCACTCTTGGGTGACGACTACCACTTGAAAGAAAAAGCCGAAGAGTTTCTCGCACGCAGAGCACTGGAAGTGCCCACCGACGTCATGAACGGTGTCGGCGAAGCCACACTCGATGGCGCCCACAAAATACAGTTTCTCGTTGGTAAGTACGATAAGTTGTTCAGCGCGATGCCGGTCGCCGCCGTTGCCGCTTGGCTTAATCAGGTAGGGGTCAAGGGAGCACGCTCAATCGCCCGCCACTTGCCCGCACCCTTCGTCGATCAGGAGGGCGATCCACGTGTCCCAGAGGTTACCGCCTACGTCCTTGAACGGTTTGAGGATGACGAGCGAGTTTTCGAAGAGTTCTGTGCGGGCACGGGCACTACCGGCGTCTATTGGACAGAAGGCGGAAAAAAGCGGGAGCGAGACGCCGAGGTGGCGGAACAGTTTCTCGATCACGATTTGCGCCGCGTTCGAGAGTGGGCGCGATACGTGAGTAGAAGCGCTCGCGCAGACGCGGCTAGGGAACGCCTCGAAGAGGAGGAGGAACTGATTCATTAGCTGTGCGGGCCAAGTAACCCCCACCAACCGCTCTCAATACCCCGACGTCGCCTTCGCTTCGGACTTCTGTTCGAGCCGGGATTCCTCCCAGACCGGCTTCCGCGGGCCGGGGCGGGCGCGTCGGCCACATCGCCCACGGCGTGTCGAACCGAAGCGCGCAAGATTCCGCTCACCGGGTTGTTATTGGAGAGCCGGACGCGACCTTGCTTTGGGCGCGGCTCATGCGGCGTCGTAGCGAGCGAACGCTCTTCTCACACGATCAGCGAGCACGTCGTATCCGTTCCGCGACCCCACTTGCCGCCGCGACGACCGCTCGAAAGGTCCTACGCGGCATACAAGGGAAGGAGCCAGGATTACGAGTAAGATTTGCAAGAGGATGAAGCGTAGGAGCACGCGTAAGAGTAGGACCGACGGCCTCGATTCGATGCATGCCATTCCCGTCACCATGGGCGCCCACGGCGACGTGTTTCCCTAGGTCGGCATCGGCGTCAGGCTGCGCGGCCGGGGACAGCGCGTCACCCTGGCCGGGCCAGAGACCTACCAAGGGTTGGCGGTGCAGCACGGGCGGTCCGTTCCCTTCCTCGCTTAATTCCACTCACCGCCCATCCGGGTCCGCGACAACCGCCCGGTGACCCCACGGCGTGTCCTCAGGTGCCGCGACCACGGGGCCGCCCTGTTCCCCGATGGCGGCCAGCGCATCTTCCAGCGACGCCACCCGGAAGCCAAGACGCACCGCGGCCGGCGACGGCGGCGCCGCGCCGCACGGGTAGATTTCAAACACCACACCGGCTTATTCGGCGGCAACATGCTCCGGCCCGCTGCCGTGTTTCTCCTTCCGGAGAAATGCTCGTCACGCAATCCGCAATCCCCGACAAGTCTCCTCGTAAGTCGCCTCTAACTCCAGTGGAACCCAGAACCGATCCGTCAACCACAGCGGCAGGGTCGGCAACGGCGCTCCGATCGCCAGGACGTGTTCCCACTCCTCGACGCGCCAACGGTCACGGGCTTTGATGCCGCGACACGAGACGGCATAGATGGAGCCGCCGGCCACGGCCGGAGGGGCGGCGCCGATGCGCTCGGCCAATTCCGCGTACAGATTTGCTGGGCGATCGGCCACGAGATCAACAATCGCAACGCAGACGTCTTGCTGCAAGAGAGCGTGGCATTTGGAAACGAAGGCGTCGCGGTTTTCGGGCCGGTCTTTGTTGCCGGGGCTGACGAGCTCCACGGCGGCCACGAGCCGCCGACCACGGCGCTCGTCGTAGAGGCGGACCTCGTATTCGGGCGGCGTCGGGGCGTCCGAGTCCAGCAGCAGTGTTGGTCGGGCCGGCGCCCAGGCGACTGCGGCGCCGCCCGTGCCGCCCTTGGCGATCACAACAACAGGCTCGTCGTTGTCGGGCGTCACCACGTCAATTTCGACTTGCGTGCCCACGTGGACCCGGACGCCGCTGCAGTATTCGCTCGGCAAGATCGTGTTGAGCCGAAACGCAATCGTCCCCGGCCACGCGCCGTGGAGTTCCTCCCAAGACGCGAAGTCGGCCAACGGCGGGCGGAAGTGATCGCGAAGCGGCATGGGTCGATCCTCCAGCGACATTGTACCGGTGGTTGAAATTGTTTGGAACGGAGTGCGACGTGGGGGAAGCAAATAAATGCGCTCCGGTTCCTCACTCGCTCAATTCCACTCGCCGCCCATCCGGGTCGGCGACAACAGCCCGGAGTCGCCGTCGCCCGCCGCCGTGCGGCTAGGCTTCCGTGTGGCGGCCCTGGCTGACGCGCTGGCCGCCGTCGCGGAACTCGGCGGGGCCGTTCTTCGGCGCGCCCCGGAACACGCGGTGGGGTCGTCTGGCGCCGTCATGAACGGGACTGGCTTGCCGTCGAAGAAAGCAGGGCGCCGCTTGTAGGGCGTCGTTGCTCCACACCTCGCGCACCCGAGACGCCGCCGCCGTGGTCCGTGCGTGAAGGTCCGCGAAGGCGTACTTGGAAGAGAACTCGGTGCGCATCGTCGCGCCTTCCGCGAGCGCGAATGTTTCGCCCGCGAAGGTGATCGGACTTGTAAACCGCAATTCTCTTTGCGTCCGCGATTGATTCCGTTCCTACGAACCGCTACCATCCGCAATTCGACCGACTCATTCGTTCGGAGGCCAAGGATGACCCGCGACGAAGCTCCCAAGACGGGCCGATCGCTGCCGCTGTCGCTCACGCGCCGGCTCATGTGCGACCTGATGGCGTGCGCCAAGCGCATTCCCAGCGTGCCGGTGCAACGGACGATGAACGTGGGCCGGCTCGTAGAAGCGCGGGGCGCCGTTCCCGCGTCTCATGCTCCCGGCTGGGTGGCGATCTTCGCGAAGGCTTACGGCATCACGGCACATCCATTTCCCGAACTCCGCCGCACTTATCTGCCATTTCCCCGCGCACGGTTGTACGAGCATCCCTTCAGCATCGCGTCCATCGCCGTCGAACGTGTCTATGAAGGAGAAACCGCCGTGCTGTGGGGACATGTACGCGCCCCGGAACAGCAGCCGTTGCGGAAGATTCAAGCCCATTTGCAGCGCTTGAAAGACGCGCCGGTTGAGAGCATCGGCTTCTACCGGCGAGCGCTCTCCATCAGTCGATTGCCGTGGCCGTTGCGGCGGGCCGCGTGGTGGATCGGTCTGAACGTCTCCGGCGCGAAAAAGGCCAAATCGTTTGGGACGTTTGGCATCAGCGTCTATTCCAGTCTCGGCGCGGAGGGGTTGCACCCGATCTCGCCGTTGACGGGCACCTTGAACTACGGCGTCATTCAGCCGGACGGATCGCTCGCGGTGCGACTCATCTACGATCACCGCGTTGTGGACGGGGCGACCGTGGCTCGCGCGCTCGCGTGCATGGAAGAAGTATTGAACGGCGATATCCTGGCGGAACTCCGCGAGACGCCGGCTTCACAGGCGGCATAATCGTCAGCACGCCCAGCGGAGCAGCGTCGCTCCCCACGAATAGCCCACGCCGAAACCGACCACCATTACCAATCGGTCCCGATGCAATTGGCCCTGCGTTTGCGCTTCCTTGAGCGCAATCGGGATCGTCGACGAGACCGTGTTGCCACAGTGACTGAGGTGGAGAACGAACTTCTCGTGCGGGATACTCAACTTGTCGCGCAGGTGCTCCAGCATGTAGCGATTGGCTTGGTGAAACACGAAGAGATCGACGTCATCCAGCATCTTTTCGGCGCGCGCCAGCAGATCGTTTACGGCTTTCGGCACGGCTCGCAGCGTAAAGGTGAAGATCTCCGGACCGTTCATGTGCAGGTGGCCGAGCGACTCCCGCTCGCGCATGCCACCGTGCCGCACGATGAGATTTTCCGCCCCGCGTCCGTCCGTGCCGAAGACGAACGGCCCAATCCAGGACGAATCCACGCACGCCGCGTCCGGCCGGCCCTGGATCAACGTCGCGGCCGCCGCATCGCCGAACAGCGTCCGCACCCCGCGGTCCTCGGTGTGCAAGAACTTGCTGTACGTGTCGGCGGTCAACAACAGTACGTTCTGCGCTTGTCCCGTCTCGACCAGACCCTTCGCCAGGCTCAAGCCGTAGACGAATCCGGAGCAACCGAGGTTGAAATCGAGAGCCCCTGCGTGCGTCGGGATGCCGAGACGTTCCTGAAGCAGACAGGCGGTCGTCGGCAGAAAGTAGTCGGGAGATTGTGTGCAGAAGAGAAGGAAGTCAAGGTCATCGGGCCGGCAGACACCGCTGGCAAACAGTTTTCGCGCGGCCGTCACGGCCAAATCCGACGCGCACTCCTCTTCTGACGCGATGTGGCGTTGCACGATGCCGGTCTTGGTCGCGATCTTATCCACCGACCAATCGGGAAATGCGGCGGCCAGCTCAGCGTTCGTGAGGGTCTGTTCCGGTAAGTGATACTCGATAGCTCGAACGGATGCGTACAAAGGAAAGCGCCTCACTTCCATCGTTTACGCCGCACGCTTGGCGACCGCCGTTTCAAGCAGACCGATCAATTCCGCGACCGTCTTGCAGCGATAAACCTGACTGCCCGGCAACGGCACGCCGAACTTCCGATCCGCGGCGGCGATGAAACCCATCGTGGAGAGCGAGTCCCACGCCCGTAGTTCCGCGAGGCTTTCGCGCCCTGTCAACGAATGTGGCGGTAGCTCCAGTGTCTCTTCCAGAAGGCGAAGTCCGTCGCCAGTCAGCATGATCTCTTCCTCGTTTCCGTTACGCAGCTTGTGCCGGCTGCATCCCGCGCAACTCCGCGACGATGTCGTGGTGCAGCGCCTGTTCCATCTCCATCAACGTGAAGCCGACGACCGAGCCGTCCATAATGCGATGATCGAACACCAGCCCGACCGGCACGTCGCCGTTCTCCGCCATGACGCCGTAATGCAGAAACGCGGTCCACAGACTTGGCACTTCCAACGTCCTGGCGCCAAACGGACTCATCGTCGTGACGCCGAACGTGCCGAAATGCCGTACACGACGGCGTGGCAGAACATTCAGCGCCAGCCACCATAGAAACCAGCGAAGAAACCGCGGCAGCCGGGCGACATAAAGCGCCTCGCGGAAATGGCGGAAGCTTTCCACGGGCCGTTCCTGATAGCGGCGCAAGTGCTCATCGAGAGCGGCAAGCGTCTGGTCTTCCGGTCGAATCAGCGGCGCCAGCACAATGACATCCTCATCGCCGACACGTCGATCCATCACCACGCTGGCGATCTGCGATTCGTATTCGCCGATGTGGCCCCACGGAAAGCTGAAATACGCCTGCCGCATCTCCGGATGATTGCGGGCGGCCTTGGCGAACGCCTTGATGAAGATCGCGCCCCAACTCGGCCGCGGCGACGCCGCCCGACGCGCGGCCGCCACGTCCGCCAGCCGCATCACACGCTCCGCCGCCGCCGTGTAGTTCCGCGGGCTGAAGTGCGTGTAATCGCACAGCACCCGCCGGCCGAGCGACAACGGCTTCTTGACGCACTTCGGTTGGGGCATGGACGATCTCGTGTCTGTTTCGGAACCGCGCACAGGCGGGTTCGCCTGTTCCGCGGAGCGCTTTACCTTAATCGCTCACGTGAGAGCAAGCCCGCCCTTTGTCACGGGGATTCAGTCGCGAACATGTCGAACGAAGCCGGTTCTCCGGCTTACCTTCCTTCGCAGCACGTGAACTGCTTCGCCGGCCTTCGCCGCCGACGCAAAATGAAGCCATGAACCCGACTGGTGTCGCGCGCCTGCACATTTGCTGTATAATACAGGGAAATACCAGCGGGAGAATTCGCATGACCCTTCCTGATTTCCTCACTCAACAGCCAGACGGCGCCATTTTCATAACGGGCCACCGCATTACGCTTCTGCACGTCGCCGACCTGTATGCCGATCGTCAGACGCCCGAACAAATAGCCGACACTTTTCCGACCCTGGCGCTGCCGCTTATTCACAAGATCATCGCATTTTATCTCGAAAACCAAGCAGAAGTGGACGCCTATCGCACGCGCTGCCATCAAGAGATTGAGCGCCAAGCTGCATTGCCGCGACGTGGGCCAGACCGAGTGGAACTGCGGCGGCGCATGGAAGCTTTGCGGCGGGCGGAGAGCGCTTGATGGCGAGTCTCCGCTACTTGTTCGACGAAAACTTGCGCGGGCCGCCCTGGCGCGCGATTCAATGGCATAATCGCCGCGGCGTCTATCCGCTCGATGCCGTCCGTGTCGGCGATCTGCTGGATTTGCCACTCGGCTCCTTGGATCCTCAAATCATCGCCTGGGCTGAAGCGCAAAGCCGTATCCTGATTTCAGCCGACCGCGACACGCTCGCGAGCCATCTCAGGGACCATCTCGCTGCCGGTCACCACTCGCCGGGCATCTTCCTCGTGCGTTCGCAGTCGACCATTCCCGAAGTTATCGAGTTCCCTACCGACGCCGCCTATGCGAGCACCGCCGACGAGTGGCGCGATTTCATCACGTACATCCCATGAAAACTGACCCCGGGCTCCGATTGGTCCTTGATATCAGGAAAGCCTCTCCAAAAACTTGACACGCGCCCTTCCCCCGCGCAAACTCATTCCTGACTCGCAATCTCATCCTTAGCCATATTCCGCCGCGGGAGGTGCCGCATGGCCCGTCAACTCGTTGTCGTTTCCGGTCCCGATCGTGGGCAGGCGTTCGATGTGCCGGACGTCGATCCCGTCCTGCTCGGCCGCGGCAAGGATGCGACGGCTCGGCTGAATGATCCCCACGTCTCTCGCATTCACTGCGCGCTGCAGATCGAAGACGGCCAGCTCGTCCTTACCGACAAAAGCAGCGCCGGCGGCTCGTTCATCAACGGCAAGAAAGTGGCGACGCGGCAAGGACTGCAACCCGGCGACACGCTCCGCATCGGCGAAACCACCCTTCGCTTCGAGACCGGCGATATGGCCGAGCAGACAACCATGGCCCCGACGGGCCGCCCCGGCGCCAAGCCGGCCGTCTCCACGCAGCGCTTGCAAGACCTTGTCGGCCAGACGCTGGCCCATTACCAGATCAATGCCGTCATCGCCAAGGGGCAATCGGGCGTCGTCTTTAAGGCTCACGACACGAAAGAGAATCGCGACGCGGCAGTGAAAGTCCTCGGCCCGGAATTCTCTCAAGACGAGGAAGAAGTGCAACGCTTCATCCGCGCCATCAAGACGACGCTGCCGCTGCGGCACCCAAACCTGATTACCGTCTACGCCGCGGGCAAGACGGGCGGCCACTGCTGGGTCGCGATGGAATACGTGGACGGCGAGAGCCTGACGCAAGTCATCCAACGCATCGGCCTCGCCGGCATGCTCGATTGGCGGCACGCCCTCCGCGTCGCCGTTCACATCGGCCGCGCCCTCGACTTCGCCGGCCAGCACCACATCATCCACCGCAACATCACGCCGCAGAACATCCTCGTTCAGAACAGCGACAAGCTGACCAAGCTCGGCGACCTCATGCTCGCGAAGGCCCTCGAAGGCAGCCACGTCGAACAAATCACCCGCCCCGGCGAGCTGCTCGGCGACGTTCGCTACATGTCGCCGGAACGCACGTACGGCAAAGGCAATATCGACACCCGCTCCGACATTTACAGCCTCGGCGCGACCGTTTATCACCTCCTCACCGGCAAACCGCCGTGCGAAGGCGGCTCGCTCGTCGAAACCATCATGAAGATCCGCGACCAGGAACCGACCAAACCGACCAAACATCAACTCTCCGTCCCGGCGCTCTTCGAAGGCACCGTCATGAAGATGCTGGCGAAACGGCCGGAACAGCGTTTCCAAACAGCTGCCGAACTGCTGGCGGATTTGGACCGGGTCGCGAAGTTCCAGGGAGTGACGGTTTAGGCAGCGTTCGACCGCGCGCAGGGTCAAAAGCGTGTCCGGTTTTGTCCGGTTTTTCAACCGGACATTTTCCCTTTGTCTTTTTCTGACATAGAGTTGCGCTGCACCTAGCGCCTTGCGACCGGACAGGTTGCCTCTTAAGTGCTTCATTTTCAATGAGTTAAGTATGTCCGCATCGAAAAACTGGCTAAAAACGTTAGCCCGGCGTATAGTGTACTAAATTATCGTATTGGAGTCAAGAGTTGGTTGTGGCCATCAAGGGCAGGTCGCGGGTTTCGATCACAAGGCCGACGCCCTGGACGATTGCCGCTCGCGGATCGTGCGCGGATTTCCCGGGGGCGATGACTGGCGGCGGGCGCTGGGACGCCGAAGAAGCAATCCGCGCTCGGCGCAGGTTTCCGGAACCCGTCGTTACCTAATTCATTACCCAATTTGATTCCCATTACCCAATTCAATCGGGAACCTTCTGCCACAACGCATTACGGCCACGGCCGAGGCACTTCACCTTGCCCGCGGCACGAAGATCTTTGAGAACGCGGCGGATCATGTCGATGCTGACGCCGGGACAGGCCTGCTGCAACTCGGCGGTCGAAAAAGGGGCGGTCGTGCGCTCCACCGCCGCGGCGACGGCGGCTTGTTTTTCGCCCCGCGGGGCCGCCGTCACGCTGACCCGTTGTTCGAATTCGCGCGCGGCCTCACGGGTGGGCCTGCATTTTCTTCTTGAGGTTCGCGCGGGCTTCTTCGCGCGTTGCTCCTCCCGCGACCAGCGCGAGCGGCTCGCCGCCGCGGGCGCGGTAGCCATTGCCGGCGACGGGTTCGATGAGGATGGGGATTTGCAGGGCGGGGCCTCCGCGAGTGGCGTATGGCCACGCATTCTGTCGTTCGCGCGGGGGAGGCAACAAGGTCCGCATAGCGCGTGCGCCCGCATTTAAGTTCGCTTCCGCGTTATAATAAACAGCACGGGTTGGAAGATACCGCACGGGGAGGACGATGCTGCCCCCTTTCGACGACGTCGGCAACTTGCCGCCGGGAATCCACTCCTGCACCGTTGCCGAGCTCGTCGCCCGTTTTGGGAGCGGTTCCGAAGAGCGGGAAACGGAGATCCGGGAGCTGGCGCAATTCATCGAGGCGGCCCGGACGGCAGGAGTTCGCCGCCTGCTGATCAACGGCAGCTTTGTGACCGGCAAGCTGGCCCCCAACGACGTGGACGTGGTTTTCTTGCCCGGTCCGGACTATCCACGCGGCCAGCGCAGACTCGACGACGAGGAATTGGTCTGGCCTTTCCTGCAAATCATCGTCGCGGCAGACGACGCCGATTTCGAAGCGTGGGCGACCCGGCAATTTGCGACCGACCGAAGAAAACACCCAAGGGAGTCGTGGAGGTGCTGCTATGACCGAGCTGCTGACCGCCGAGGGCTACGAGCAGACCAAGGCCAAGCTGCGCGACCTGGAAACACGCCTGGCAGAGATTGGAAAACGCACCGACCTCGATCCGCAGCACCTGGCGAGCGTGCGCCGGTCGTACAAGATGATGATGCGCGAGTTTCTGCAGGAGATTAGGCTGTACGAAGCCAAGGAGGGGAAAGCGAATCGCTTGGCGCTCGGTTGAACCAATGAGGGAATCGAGTGCGGATTCACCGGGGCCAATGATTGGCAGCGGGCGCCGCGGGTCCGAGTTCCAGCGAAGTCAATTCCGTGCCGTTGCGCGGGTGGGCCTGCATTTTCTTCTTGAGGTTCGCAAGCGCTTCTTCGCGCGTCGCTCCTTCAGCGGCCAGCGCGAGAGGCTCGCCGCCGCGGGCGCGGTAGCCGTTGCCGGCGACGGGTTCGATGAGGATGGGGATTTGCATACGGGGCCTCCGCGACTGGGTTGGTTGCAGCGCATTCTATCGCCTGGAGTGGCGCGGCGCAAAGGCGGGGCTCGGCGGAGGCGAACCCATCAACGCAGCGCCGCGCCGCCCGGAAAAACGGCGTCGTCGGCCGCCGGCACGCGCTCGAACACCGCTTCGTTGGGGTCTTCGCGGGCGGCCCGGATTTGCCCTTCGACTTCTTCAAGCGTCTGGCCGCTGCCGACAATCCCAGTCCGCAGGGAACGCAAGCCAACGTCCGCGCGGCAATGGCAAGCTCCGCACGCGAAAGCGCCGCCCGATTGATCCGGTATTGGCGGAAGCAGCCGCCCTCAGTTTGGAACTCCTGCGAAATCTTGAATGGCCCCTTTGCCGGGCCCTTTGCCGCCCTCTACCAGCGCGCACGCGGGCTTGGTGTTCTCATGGGTGGCAGACGCGCCGCGCAAGAAGGAGACGTAACATGTCGAGCACGCCGACAGTTTTGCGGGGCACGGTTCATGGCAAGACCATCGAACTCGAAGCGGAATCGGGCTTGCCGGAGGGCCAGCAAGTAACCGTCCTGCTTGAACCGGCGCCCTCTCAGTCGGCGGCGGGTGAGAGCCCATTGGAGGCACTGAAGCGGGCCGCAGGCGGTTGGTCGGACGATCCTGAAGGACTCGAGCGCTTCTTGCAGTGGAACCGGCAGCAGCGGAAGGCGAATCGAAGGGATTCTCTCGAATGAGCTTTCTGCTCGACACCGATATCTGCTCCGCGTACTTGAAGAATGATCGTCTGGTCGTCGGCCGCGTCATGATGCACTTCGGCGGTCTAAACGTCTCCGTGATTACCGTTGGCGAACTCTTGACCTGGGCGCTGCGAGCGAATGCGCCGGCGACTCGGCTGCAGGGCGTTCACGACTTGCTCAAGGGCGTCACCGTCCTCGAAGTCACTTGGTCGGTCGCTGAAAAGTTCGGAGAAATCCGGGCCGGCTTATTTGATCGGGGGATCGCCGTGGGAGAAATGGACTTGCTAAACGGCGCCACGGCGCTCGTCCACGGCCTGACGATGGTGACGCACAATAGAAGCGACTATTCCGCTATCCCCGGGCTGACCATCGCCGACTGGCTGGTTCCGTGACGTGAGTGAACCGTTCTCGTCGGCCCGGACTTGCCCTTCGACTGCTTCAAGCGTTTGGCCGCTGCCGACAACCCCAGTCCGCAGCGAACGCCATCCAACGTCCGCGTTGCTTGGCAAGCTCTGCACGCGAAAACGCCGGCCGGTTGATCGGGGACGCCGCCGAGATCGTGTCGAGGCTTTCGGCAAACAAAGGCGTTTCTGGGCTTCTTCCGCAGTGTGCGGCGGCAGGTTCGTCGCCGGAAGGCGAACCAGGGTGCAAGCGGCTATGAAAACAGCGGGAGGCTGAGACGGGGGCAGGCGGGGTACAAAAGGCGGGCGTCAATTTCGGAAGTGCTCCCAAATCTTGAACGTCCCCTTTGCCGTTCTTGCCGCGTCCCGCGCCGCGTCGGCGCGGCCGGCCACCGGGCGTGGTGTCCACGACGCCATTTTTTCCGCAACTGGCAACGGATGAAGGACATCCGTAAACTGTCACCATCGCCTGCTTCAGAGATCTTGCATGTCCCCTCTGCCGTCTGTCATGTCCCCCTTGCCGTCTTCCCTCCTTGCCGTCCCTATGCGCCTTGATGCCCGAGCTTGTTTCACCCATCAGCATCTACGGTCTCAAAAAGAACCCCGCGTAGAAACCACACGGCTACAATTTCGCGTTCCGAGAGCACAATTGGCTCATGAGGCTCAACCGGGTTCGGACTGTCCAAGACCCACTTTCGGTTTCCGACGAACACCCTCTTGACTACATTTCCGACAGCTTCATTGCTTGTCTCGACGACTGCGAGCGAAGCATTTGGCACCTGCAAATCACGGCCCGCTTGTCGGTCGGCGACGAGAACAATCTGTCCGTGTAACGCAATCGGCGCTAGACTGCTCCCCTCGATCGTGATTCCCTTTAGTTCGACTGTCTAAGCCGTCTTGCGTGATCGCAAGTTCTTTTGTGACAATCCTTCGCACAGGATGGACCCTTTGACGAAGGAGATAGCCGATGGAACGGCGCTTTGAGCTGCGCAAGGACGAACTGCTGGCGGGATGCC
>JBGQKZ010000133.1:0-16102 GCA_041499805.1 Gemmataceae bacterium | reverse complement strand
CGCAAATCGGACGTTGTTGGATAAACGCATCGAAAGCACTGGGTAACATCCGTGTCCCCTCACCAAGAAATCTCCGTAAGTTATGTGAGGGAATAGTTTAGCGAAGCAGCTGGACACCTTGGAAGCCCTGCCCTTTCAGGGTAGCCCGCCATTCAACGCATTCCCGCAACCCAGGGTGCGCTAGCGCGACCCTGGGCTTCGATCTCAAACGCCTTCGGCGTAAGGGCGGCTTGGTTCTTCAGCGCAAGGACGGCTTGATTCTTCGGCGTATTGACGGCTTGCGCGCCGCGGGCGTTCGTTGGATCTTGATGTGATAAGCCGATCGCGCAGCCTATGCACATGCCTTCGCGGCCCAACGAAGATCGCCAGGTCGTCGTCCATTCGAATGAAAATCCGGCCGCCGAGCAAACCGGTCACCGACGTCGGTCGATAGGCGTAGACCTCGCCGTTTCGTCCCGCGGGGAAGTAGCCAAGCCACGCCGCCGCGAAGTTCAGGCGTCGAAGAAACGCTTTGTCGTCGCCGCCCGTTTCCATGATGAGGGTGTCGCCCTGAAGGAGCCTGCCCATGAGCAGTGCAAGCACCAGCACGGCGAGACACGCACCGCCGACAATCAATGGCGGCAGCGCCTCCTTACCGCGGCCTTCAAACACGGTTAGCAGCAGCCACGCGGTGACGAGCACCCAGGGCACGACCGTCCAACCGGCGATGAGCAATACGACGTGGAAATAGCTGCGCGGCTTCGGCAATAGGGGAGGAGCGAGGTTCATAACCGACTCCGCAAGGATCGGCGCTTGGTACAGGACCACTCGCTATTGTCGCACGATCTCGAACGGCGCGCGAAGTGAAAACCGCTCGCTTTTACTGCTTTGGCGCAGGCCGCTGCAAACGCCAAAGCGAAGCCTTTGCCTCTTCGGTGAAGCGCGAGCCCGCCGCTCCTTGCGCAAGCTGTTTGAGGAGCGACACCGCTTCGCTTGTGCCCACCCATTCGAGCACAGTCAACGCGCGCAAGTCCCGGAGCTGTTCGGCGGAAAGACGATTGGCGGCTTCGGCGTCGAGCAATTCCTTCGCCCGACGGCGCACCTCGGCGGAAGGACTGTTTTGCAGCACGTCGCGCAGCGCCGGCGTCGCCAACTCGCCCAGCGCCGCGAGTTCTTTCCGCGCCCGTTCGCGGACGGCGAACCCATCGTCGTCGAGTTCCGCGATGAGCTTCGCCAGTTGTTTCGGGTCCGGAGCGACAACGGGATGCACGCGCTCGCGGAGAAACGGTGCCGCTTGCGCCGGATCGCCGGCGAATGTACGGATCGCGGTCCACGCTTTCGCCGCGTCGGCGTCCGCGAGGTCGGTCCACAGGACGGGCAGTTTTTCAGTCGGCACGGGAGTATTCAGCCGGGCGCGAACGTTTACCAGCGCTTCCACATCCCAGACCAGTGCGGTTGTATCGGCGCTGCCCGTCGCCACGCGCGTGCCGTCGCGGGAGAAGGACGCAGACACCAGATCGCCGCGATGACCTTCAAACGTGCCGACTTCTTCGCAGTTGTGCGTATCCCATAGGTGAAGCTTGCGGTCGTCCCCGGCTTCGGCGAGAAGTCGGCCGTCGGGTGAAAACGCGAGCGTCATCGGGTGTGTCGTTCCTGCCTGTGTGGCCCGGTAAGACAAGTTCCGCAGCTCCACGGCGTCCGTCGCGGGGCGTGTGCGCAAGGTCGCACAACGCTTTCCGGAGGCCACTTCCCAAAGTGCCAGCTCGCCCCCGTAGAGTTCCACCGCGATTGTTCGCCGGTCCGGAGCGATCGCCGCGTGCCGGAGCGTTGCGCCGGATGGCAACGTGATTTGCTGCACCGCTCGGCCATCGCGCAAGTCCCAGATGGTCAGCCCAGCGTCGGAGGTCGCGAACAACCGGCTGTCTTCGGAGAACAAGAGCCGCCGGGCGATGATAAACGCCCCCGCGCCGACATTCGCGCCGGCCGACGGCAGCGGGCATTCATGCTTTTCCTTGCCCGTCGCCACGTCGAAGACACGCGCCGACGGCGAGGCACGCCCCACGACCGCGAGCCAGCGCGAATCGGGCGAGAAGCCGACCGTGAAGCCGGCGTTCTGCTGATCCGGCTTGATGATGAAATGGTCCTTACGCGTCGCCGCATCCAGGACATGGACGCTGCCGTCCGGCCCCCAGCCGGCGAGCCATTTCTCGTCGGGCGACGGGGCAACGAAGGAATAGCCGAGATCTGGCAAGCGCGGCTCTTCGACTTCACGTCCGGTGACGGCGTCCCATCGGCGCACGGTTGCGTCGCTCGAGCGCGTGCGGATAGTTTTGCCGTCGGGAGAGAAGGTGGCTTCGCGGACAGCGGCCGTGTGACCGGGGAAAGCCGGAACGTCTTTTCCTGTTGTTAAACTCTTGAAACAGACCGCCGCTCCCGTCACCCAGGCAAGCGTCTCATTCTTGGGTGCGACCGCCAACAAGGGGGGCGTGAAGCGCGCTGTATCAGGCAACCGCGCTCTCCCAACCTGAAGTCGCTGCCTGCCGGTGCCCGCGTCCCAAACGGTGAGCCCCTCATCGCGACCCGTCATCGCGACTATCAAATTGCCCTCCACCGAATACGCGAGACTGATGAGACGGCCCGATCGATTGAGGGTGAGTTGATGGACGGTCTTTCCGCTCTCGGTGTTTACGACTGCAACGCCGTCGGTGCTCTGCACGAGGATGAAGCGACGATCTGGCGAAAATGGACTGAGTGCGACGTTCACTCCTGGGGCTACTCCGGGCAACTCGTCGAATCGCCATGATTGCTCGCCACTCGCCACATTGGTCACTGAGAGCGCCGTCTTCTGAGCGCCGGCTCCCCGCGCGAAGTCCATCGCGACCTGTAGAAGCGCCGTCGCGCTTGGGTCAAAGGCTACCCGGTACGGATACAAGCTGGTCTTAGCGGCTTTAGCGCCGCCTACCGTGGAAATCAACTTACCATCTGCCACATTCCAAATCGTGGTATGTGGCTGCTGCGTCACGACAGCGAGCTTTTTCCCGTCGTCGCTCAAGGCCAAGTGCCAACCAAAACGGATTTCGCCAAAGCGCCGGATCAACTTTCCGGCTGCGACGTCCCACACGTACGCTGCCCCATCCGCGCCGAGGCAGGCCAACGTCTTCCCGTCGCCGCTCAGAACCACACCTCCCGGCGTCGTAATACCGATGACCTCCCCGCGCGGTGCATCTCTTGCGCCTTCCCTTGAAACCCCAGCTATGTCAAACGACCGCTCCTCCTTGCCGCTGGTCGTCTCCCAAACATGCGCGACGTAGTCCTGGCTGACCGCCACCATTTGTCGTCCGTCCGGTAAATACGCCGCGAACGCAATCGTGTCGCCCGCCCGCCAGCGCACCGTACCAAGCCGCGCCAAAGCCCCCGGCGGCAAAGGATCGCCATGCACATCAACGCGCGCCAGTTCCGCCGCTCGCAACGCGGGTGAGATTAAGAGCAAGAGAAACAGCAGAGAGCTGGACGATTTCCGTGCCATGAATCACGGCCCTCCGGTTCGAGGCGAGGTGCGGAGACGGACCTTTTATACGCGGGCGGTGGACAAATCGCAAACGGCGACGGGTTGATCTCTGCGAGCCGACAAGCATCTCGTTATAATGGCAGCGCCGGCCGCCGAGATCGTCGATGTCTGCACGACAGGAGGCCCTTTATGAATACAGTGTTCGGCACCTACGAAAACGGCAGCGTCAAACTCGACGCGCCCGTTGACTGGAGCGAGGGCAGCCGTGTCGTCGTTCAGCCGACGGAGGCGGAAGACGAGCAGATTGGCATGCGCGAAGAAGACTGGCCTGCGGACCCGAAAGGAATCGCTGAATGGCGCGCTCGATTCGCTGCGCTGGAACCGTTGGAATTCACGGCCGAAGATGAAGCGGAAATCGCTGCCGCCCGGAAAGCGGTGCGTGCCGTCACCTTAGATGCGGTTCGTCGGAAGATGGGCTTGGCTTAATGAGGCGTGACTCTTCGCGAGCAGCGCATGCAGCGACACGATGACGTGAACAGCTCCGCCGCCGACGACGTCAAAACCCTCCACCACTTCGGCTACGCCCAGGAACTTGCCCGCCGGCTGGGTTGGTTTTCCAACTACGCCATTTCGCTTTCCATCATCTGCATCCTTGCGGGCGGGATCACGTCGTTTCATGTCGGCTTCTGTAGCGTCGGCGGCGCGTCGATCGGCATTGGCTGGCCATTGTGTTGTTTGTTCTCGCTGTGCGTGGCGGCGACGATGGGGCAGATCGCGTCGGCGTTTCCCACGGCGGGCGGGCTGTACCATTGGGCGTCGCTGCTCGGCGGCCGTGGTTGGGGTTGGGCGACGGCGTGGTTCAACCTCGCGGGGCTGGTGACGGTGTTGGCGGCGATTAACGTCGGCACGTTTCAATTCGCCGCCGGCGCGCTGGCGGCGCTCGGCGGCGTGGAGCTGCCGGAGGACAAGACGTGGAGCTATTTCTGCCTTCAATTTGCCGCCGTGCTTGGCATCACCGTGTCCCAGGCGTTCGTCAATCACCGCGGCATTCGCGTTACGAGCCGGCTGACTGACTTTAGCGGCTACTGGATTCTCTTCGTCGCCGTGGCGTTGACGGTCGCGGCGCTCGCCTGCGCGGACACATGGGATCTTTCGCGGCTGTGGACGTTCACCAACTACAGCGGCGATAACGGCGGCAACGTCTGGGAGAACACCGACAACATCGCCTGGCTGTTCGCGCTTGGTTTGCTCCTGCCGGCATACACGCTGACCGGCTTCGATGCCTCGGCTCACGTATCTGAGGAAACGGTCGGCGCGGCCCACAATGTGCCGCGCGGCATTGTGCGTTCGGTGCTGGTATCCGGCATCTTCGGCTGGCTCATGCTGGCGGCCGTCGTGCTTGCCATTCCGAACATGGACGAAGCCGCGAAGAAAGGAGGCGGCGCTTTCCACCACGTGTTGGCGACGGCGTTTCCGACTTGGCTCGGCATGACACTGGCGGCCGGCATCGCCATCGCTCATTATCTTTGCGGCTTGGCGACGGTGACGTCGGCGTCGCGCATGGCCTTCGCCTTCGCCCGCGACGGCGGTCTGCCCGGCCACAATCTTTGGCGGCAAGTCAGTCACCGCTACCGCACGCCGGCGGCGGCCATCTGGCTCGTCGCCGCGGCCGCGGTGCTGTTCACGGCGTACTCACGGGTTTATGAGACGATCACCGTCGTGTGTGTGATTCTCCTCTACATCTCTTATGTGCTGCCGACGGTGCTTGGTCTGCGCGCGTATGGCAGGACGTGGACCGCGCTGGGACCGTGGAATCTCGGCCCGTGGTTTCGTGTGCTGGCCGTGCCGTCCATTCTGGGCTGCGGCTTGCTGATCGCGCTCGGCATGGCGCCGCCGAATCAACTCGCTGCGTGGACCGTCGGCGGCCTGATGCTCGTCCTCGTCGCAGTATGGTTTGCCTACGCCCGGCGACACTTTCCTGGTCCTCCCGTCGTCGCAATTGGCACGCAAGACGACGGAAAGTCTGTTCCTACATAACCAGCATTCCGCCGATCGTGAGCTACACTTTTTCGGGTCCGCGCGGACCCGCTGCGCTCAGCGGAACCCGCGGCGCATCATCCCTTTTTCATCCCGGACGAAACCATGCGCGTTTCATCGTCTTTCCGGCTCGCACTCACTTTATCAATCGTTCTCATTGGGGCCGCCGCTCGTGCCGCGGATCGACCGCCGGAGCCGGGCGCGCTGTTCGCCGCGGTCCGCGCCGCAATCGCGCAGAACACCGTCGAGTACACCAAGCTCGTCGGCGTCGAAACCGAGAATACGACGTTCAAGGATTTGCCAAAAGACGGCGGCGTGCTCGTCGGCTTCGACGTTGGCCTGGGCAAATTCGTCAATGACTTCACCATCAAGGCGATCCGCCCCGTGTATCTGAAGGCGGACGGGCAGGTGGTCTCGCTCAGCTACGGCGCGGTGAACCGCCAACGGCCGGGTGTCCGCAATAGCGAGCCGACCATCGTCAAATGGATGTCCGTGCGCGCCAAGCCGGGCTACGCCGTCGGCATGGTCGAGTTCCGCATGGGCTTGAACCTCGACAGCCTGCGTGTGACATTCCAAAAGTTAGTCGGAACGACCCTCGACTTGGACCAGGCGTACACCACCGCCTGGATCGGACGCAAAGAGGGGAAAAAGCCGCACGTTCTCGACGCGGACGGTTCCCCCATCGTCGGCGTGTTTGGCAATCACGATGATGAACGAATCATGGCGCTCGGCTTTGTGTGTCTGCCGCCGCCTCCGCCGCCCGGCGTGCCGGTCAACGCACTTCCCGGTCAGCCGCAAGCGGCGCCGCAGCCGGGCGGCAAGCCCGCCGTGCCCGCGGAATTGCCGCCGCGAACGTACATCAACGGCCATCAGCATTTTTCATTTGTGTTGCCTGATAGCTGGGTCGAAATGCAGCCCAAGGAGTTGGAACAGGCGCACGCGTTTCTGAAGCAACACCTGTCGGGCCTGAAAATCGAATACGACACCGGCCTGCGTCAACGCGGCGCCCGGCCGTGGAGCTATCCTTATGTCCTCATCCAGATCACCCCGATGCCGCCGGGCGAAGTCAGTTATGAGGAGGTCGAGGAGCATCTGCGCGACGACTTGCCTGGGGCGTTGAAGCAGGTGACCGGCACGCTCGGCGACATGATTCGCAACACCGCCATCAACAGCGCGGTGCTCGACCGCGATCGGAACTTGATCCTGATTCGGATGCAGATGGACGTTCCCGGCTTCGGCTCCATTCACGGCGTCAGCTTCAGCTATCTCGGCAAGAAATCGGTCATCGGGCTGCACTGTTACGCCCTCGGCGACGATTTCGAGCGCCTGCTGCCGACGTTTACGGAGATGAGCAAGTCGTTCAAATTCGACGAGGGCTTTACGTTCCATCCCGCGCCGCCGCGGAAGTCGGTATTCGACGCCGTGTGGCTGCTGCCGACGATTCTCGGCGTGGTCGCCTTGGGACTCGTCGCCGGGGCGTTCCTGTTCCTGTGGCGCGGCAAGGCCCCCATCGAACCCGTGCGGCCGTTGTGGGAGGAACCCGAAGAGAGGGACGCCCCCGTGGAACTCGGGGAGGCGCTCCCCGCGGAGGACATCACCGCCAAGCCGCCGCCGCCCGCGTCGCCGGCGAAGCGGCTTGCAACGCCGGCAGCGCTGGACGTGCCCAAGCTCCCGTTCTTCACGGCGACGGAGACGATGACCGCCGAACACCACGCCTACCGTGTTTATTTCTTGCCGAACGAGCTGCTGTTCCTCGATTGCGGCCCGACGGCGAACACGGGGTCGGCCGCGAGCGCGATTCAAGAAGGCCTTGCCGGCGGCCTCAAGGAGCAGGTTCGCCGCCGCCAGTGGCAGATGAACCTCGCCAGCCCGGAAGAAATCCTGGAAATGGCGGAACTGAGCCCGCACAGCTTCCGCGCCGCCGAGGCCGATATGGTCAACGCCCGCATCGAGCCCCCCGGCTTCTTCGAAAAGCTCGACAAATCCGTCGCCGGCTGGTTCCGCTTCGAGCACCGCGAACGCGGCAACATCGACTTGCAAATTCAAAGCATGGACGACATGCGCCTGGCCACAAAACTGCTGCCCGCCGGTTTCGGCGAGACGGTGGCGGTGAACGTGGAATTGGACCGGCAGGGATGGCGGTATGTGAAGCGGAGCGATGGTCCGTAGCAGGCTCGCTTGCAGGCGTTCGGCACGGTAGTTAGGATAAGGCCATGGTCATTATTCGCTTCCCAGACGATGCGGCCGAACGTAGGGCATTGGGCTACCTCGCCGGCCGCTTCTCGTTCAAGACGTGGTCCAGCGGCGAGACGATGGTTCCCGAACAGGCGCTTCCGTATCTTGCCCTTGAGGTCATCTCTTTCACTGTCGTGGGACCAGCCACCTATGAGCACCTCGTACCGACGGTACGAAATCCTTCTGCCTCGGCAATTTAACGACGGTCAGCCGGTGCCGGATGAATTGTTTGCCGACACGATCCTCGAACTCCGGCGTGCGTTCGGTGCCGTGACCGCCGAAACGCAAATCATCCGCGGCGTGTGGGAACATCAGGGTAAACTTTACCGCGACGATCTTTCGCGATTTGTTGTGGACGTACCGGACACGTTCGAAAGCAGGCAGTTTTTCGTTGACTTCAAGGAAAGGGCCAAGGCTCGTTTTCAGCAAGTCGAAATCTGGCTTACGACTCATCCGATCGAAGTAATCTGACCGAAAACGTCTAACCGCGCCGCAGCACGTAACTGAACGCCCCCAGCAACTCCCCGCGTTCCACCTGGTGGCATTTCAGGCACTGCTTCAGCGCGCGAATCGAGCCGAGCATGCGCATTTGGTCGCCGGCGACGCTCACACGCAGTTCCTCGCCTTCCTGCAATTGTTGCAACGCTGTTTTTTCGAACGCATCGAGCGGACGCCTTTTGGCGTCCTTCAATTCGTCCATGCGTGGCAGGTATTCCGAGACATAGACGCCGGGCTCATCCGACTTGAGAACGCTGACCAGCTCCAATCGGACGACGTCCCACGGATTGGGTTTTTCGTCCGTTCGCGGCAATTTCGAAAAGCGATGCGGCAGAAAGCCCGCAACCTGATCGCGATCACGGACGTAGCCGAAACGCTCCGGGTGTAGAAAGTCTTCGAGTCCGTTTTCGTGAAGTTGCTTGGCCGCTCCGGGATTCGGACCGTTTGCTGAGGTGCTCGGCGGCGTTTCGTGTCCCGCCCCCGTTTCGCTAGGAGATGCATACGCCGGCTGCCGCGGTGTGGGGGTTTTGATCTCGTCCCTGTGCTCGCCCAGAAAGTCTGGCATTCGCATGAAACCAAAGCCCGGTTCGTTGACGAATCGATCGACGTAGCTTCTGTGGATTTCGCGCAGCATGAATTCGCGCTGCGTCATCGGCTCCCCTGCTGGAGACATTTGCATTTGGAAGTGCTTGGCGAAGCGACGCTCCAGCGGAGCCAAGCGATCCTCGGCAAGAGCGACGGGCTTGTCCGAGTTGCGGCGAAAACGTTGCTCGTAGGAGAGCCTGCCGCTGAGCGACTCGAACGGGTTTTCACGCGCGAGCCTCTGCTGCCGAGATGAGAACAAATCCACGACGTATGCCGTGCAACCGAAAGCAACGCAGACCGCGATCAGAGACGATGCAATGAACCAGCGACGTCTTGGCGCCACGATGCTGCAAACAAGTGCAACGAGGACGAGAAACAGTCCCACGAAGAACAAAGCCGTCGAGCCACCCATGCACCCTGCCACTACCGCAAGCGCGGCCGGTATGAGGGAGCAAGCGTAGGCGACCGACGTCGCCCGCCAGGCGCAAGCCCACGTGATGAGCAATGCGGCGCCCGTCGCGAGAAGGAGTCCGGTCAACATGCTTCACCCCGCTTCGCACTATTGCCGCCGCAGCACGTAACTGAACGCACCCAGCAGTTCGCCGCGTTCCACCTGGTGGCATTTCAGGCACTGCTTCAGCGCGCGAATCGAGCCGAGCATGCGCATTTGGTCGCCGGCGACGCTCACACGGAGGTCCTCGCCTTGCTGCAATTCTTCCAGCGCTTTTTTCTCGAAAGCGTCCAGCGGCCGGGTTTTGGCGTTCTTCAGTTCGTCCATCGCCGGCAGGCGATCGGAGATGTAGACAGCCGGATCGTCGAACTTCAGCAAGCTTACTAGGTCGAGCCGGAATACCTGCCAAGCATCGTGTCTGTGCGATTCTGGAACCGATAAGAAGTTGTGGGGCAGAAACCCGGATACGTGATCGAGATCGCGAACGTACCCGTACCGGTTCGCGCGCAAGAAATCGGAAAAGCCGTACTCGTAAAGCAGCTTGCCGTCCTCCAGATTTTCGGCTTCGCTCCTCGGCGGAGAGTCTTTTTGCGTCTTTGGCTCCGCGCCGATCGAGCTTACCGCTTCATACGCGGGCTGAAGCGGCGACCCAGGCACGTCGCCAAAAGTACCGTCTTTCAGCCAGTATGGATTCGGCCCCAAGGTCACGCGGCCGATTCCGAATCCGGGACTATTGATGAACCTGTGGAGAATTCCTTCGTGAATTTCGCGAAGACTCGTCGCGCGAAAGTACTTGCCGGTCATCACACTTGACGTCGAAGCGATCCGGTTCTCGAGCCCGAGCAATCGCTCTTCGGAAAAGCCGACGCTCGGAGGGCGCCTTTCGCTGCGCGTTTCGTATGCGAGCCGTTCCGTCAGGGGTTCGAATGGATAATCGTGGACCAGGTTCTCGTGGTCGGAAAGGAACGGGTTCGCCAGGATTCCCAGAAACGCAACCGCACCCACGACGAGGGCCAGCGACGCATACATGTACCACCGTGGCTTCGGCCTGACGACCAAACAGGCGCCCGAAACGAGAAAGAGCACTGCCGCTATAAACAGAAGGCCGGACCACTGGACGAAGAAAGAGAGGCCGATGCCGCACCAAGTCGTGGCCAACGCCAGACCATACCCTCCGCGTGTGTTTCGCCGCACGCAGAGCCAACAGATCGAGAGCAGCAAAGCTGTTGCGATGAGAAGAATGAAAAGCACCTGGACCCTCGGTGTGGAGTTGCCATGCGGACGGAGAATAAAGTCTTACCGACCCGGATAAAGACTATTCACCTCCAGCGTAACCTCTTCCCGGTCGCCGTGAAAGGTGCTGGTGAAGAATTGTAGGCAGCCGGCGAAACCGAGGACCGAATACGGCAGTTTTTGACGCGCAAAAGCGATCCACGCGTTCCACTCGCGGCGCTCGTTGTTGTCGGCTAGTCGAAGGGTGACTTCCGCATACCGAACGTCAATGACTGCAGCACCGATTCGGTGGATTTGACCCGCTGGCGCGTTCGCGAGATCGATCCCAATCTTGCTTGCCAGTTTGTCGGGGAATATCGTTTCGTCACCCCCAGTGTCTAGCAGAGCGTCGTGTGGACGGGAATCGGCGGGGCCAATCAGCGTGACCGCCACGATCGGTCGCGGACGCACCCAGCGGCCGCCGAGCGATAAGATCGGGTGAGCAACCGGCTCCAGCTTGTACCGAAACGTCAGGCCCATTACAACATAATGGCATCGGCCTCGGGGACGTAACTGCCGACAACCTGACTAGGCGCGATTCCCGCCGCAATTAGGTTCTCTTCCACCTCATCCATCGAATCGCCGGACGCCAGAATGCGCGTACCGTCGGGGCTCCAAGCGATGTGCTTTCCTACATACTTTCGTAACTCGTCCGCCGGGAACTTATTGCGGTTCTCGTTGAAGTGACTCAGGTCCGGAGGCGGGAGCGGGTGGCCGTTGACGTTCATAACGTACTCCGAAAGGTGCGAGGCGGCTTCTTACCTCTACGAACAGCCTACCCGTTTGACGAATAGCAATCAATTCGTGGCGGCCTTCGCCGCCCCACGGCGTTCCTCCGCCGTCTCCACCCCCTCCACCACCTTCCAATACCGATCCACCTTTAGTCCGTCCACGACCTGTTCCTTCCCGCCCGGCCACACGATAGTCACCTTCGTAATCTCCTTCGCCGGGCCGAGTCCAAACACCAGCCGACGATCGCTCGACGACGCGTAGCTGCCGCCGCCTTGAGCGAAGCGATATTGCTTGCGGTCGCCGGCTTCGAGAATCACCTTTGTGCCGACCACGTCGCGGTGGTCTTTGCCGGCCAGCTCGATGCCGAGCCAGTGGTTGTTGCCGGTGTCGGCGACGTTGCGCAGGATCGTGACCGGCTCGTTGAGCAGGTTGAGCACGCAGTCGATCTTGCCGTCGTTGTCGAGATCGCCGAACGCGACGCCGCGGCCCTCGTGGTCGTCTTGGAAGAACGGACCGCCTTGCTCCGTAATGCGGGTGAACCTGCCGTTGCCTTGATTGCGGAGGAGGACCGGTTTCTGTTTGCGTTTGGCCTGGCCGGTCGGGAAGCGGATCGCGTGGCCGTTGATGATGAACAGGTCTTCCCAGCCGTGGTGATCGAGATCGAGAAACGTCGTGCCCCAGCCGACGTAGTTTTGGCCAAGGGCGGCGATGCCGGAGAGTAGCGTCGCATAGCGGAAGAACTCGCGGCCGTTGACGCATTCATTCAGATAGAGAGCGTGGAGCTCATGTTCGTAGTTGGTGATCCACAGCGCCGGCCTGCCGACGCCGCTGTAGTCCCCGGCGGCCATGCCCATGCTGCCGTTGGAATCCCCTCTTCCGTCCTTAGCCACCCCGGCGGCGAAGCCGGTTTCTTCAAGCTGAATCTTGCCCGGCACGCTGCGGTTCATGTAGAGATGGCGGTCCACCGTGTCGTTGGCGACACAGATGTCCGGTTTGCCGTCGCCGTTCAGATCGACCGCGATGACGCCAAGGCCCTTGCCGTAGTCCTTCTCCTTGTCGGCGGTGCGCAAGACGCGCGTGGCGTCTTTGAACTTCTTTTCGTCGAAATCGTGGTTGGGTCCTTTTTCGCCGAGGTAGCGAAGCTGCTGGTAATCCTTCTCCTCACGCGGCATGCGCAGGCCGCATGATTTGCTCACGTCCTCGAACGTGCCGTTGCCCTTGTTGTGATAGACGACGTGCGGCAAGCCCGTGAAGCTCTTCGGCGGGCACACGTCGCGGGTTTTGCCGTCATAGTGGCAATCAATCGGATGCTTCTGCTCCGGCGGATGGAACCCCCAGTTGACGTAGTGGCACACGTACAAATCGGGGTAGCCGTCGCCGTCGAGATCGGCCCAGGCGGCGCTCGTGCTCCACGACGTGTCGTTGAGGCCGGCCTTCTTCGTTACGTTCACAAATCTGCGGCCGCCCTTGCCGTCCGGCTCGTTGTGCAAGAGCGCCACCCCGCCCCAGCCGGTGACGAGCAAGTCAGGCCAGCCGTCACGATCGTAGTCGGCGACCGCGGCGCCGTGCGTGTAGAACGACAGGCCGTCGAGGCCGACTTCCTTGGTCACGTCTTTGAACTTCCAGTTGCCGAGGTTCTTGTAAAGCTTGCACGGGTACCCGAGGATTTTTGGCGCCGGCCGCGGTCCCTTCTGATCCTTCTCCCACGCAGCCAGTTCCGCCTGATAGGTCTTCTCATCCTTGTCGAAGTAGCCGCCGCCGGGGATGAAGATGTCGAGCAGCCCGTCGTTGTCGTAGTCGATGAGAGCGATGCCGCCGCCGAGCGATTCAATGATGGCGAAATGGCCGCCTTCTTCGCCATTGCGGTAAGTCATCTGGATGCCGGTTTCCTTCGTCACATCCTCGAAGAACGGGGGCCCTACCGGGGCTTTCTCTGCGTCCCCCTGGACGTTGCGGATATCGATCCCGGTGGACGAACGGTTATAGCACGACGCGACGCCGAACAACGCGGCGGCCGCCGGTACGCCGAGTACAAGGCTCAGGAACGAACGACGGGGGACTTTGGCCATGATGCAGCCTCCGGACACAACGCGAATGATTCGATACGAGTGAATACGCAGACAGGACGGGCTTGGCCCGCAGAAGTTACCTCATTAGATAGCGTGGGCGCCAGACTGACAAGTTGCGTTTGCCACACCATTCTCCTGTGGAACCGTGCCTGATTTCCGGATAAAGTTGGCGCATCGCTTTTTTCGCCTCTTTCATCCGTGGGAGTCTGAATCATGTTTGGTTGCCGACAGCGCGCAGAATCTCGTCGCGGCGGCTTCACGCTCATCGAGCTCCTTGTGGTCATCGCCATCATCGCCATCCTGATCGGCCTGCTCGTGCCGGCGGTGCAGAAGGTCCGCGACGCCTCGATCCGGGTGCAGTGTCAGAACAATCTGCGGCAGTTGGCGATCGCTTGGCACAACCATCACGATCAGTTCAGCAAATTCCCCAGCGGCGGCGACGGCTGGTGGATTCCGCCCGGCTACGTGTCCCCGGGAGCGCCCGCAGTCGGCACGGCGCAGCACGGCGGCTGGGGCTTTCAGATTCTGCCTTATATCGAACAGGACAATGTCTGGCGCGGCGGCGGGGCCGCCACGATCGCCCAGTGTCAGATCAACGCGATCAGTCATCCCGTGAAGACTTTCCAATGTCCCGCCCGGCGCTTCGGCGATCTGTTGCCGGCGACAAACAACTGGTATCCTCCCTCCGGCAACTTCCAGCATGCGCCTGCGGACTACGGCGCCTGCGGCGGGTGGACGACGAATAGCTGCGGCGTCCTCGCCTACGGCAACAAGGGCAACACCATCGCGATGATCATTGACGGCACGTCGAACACGTTGATGATCGGCGACAAACGCATGGACCTGACCTACCTCGGCGATTATCAGTCGGATGACAACGAGGGGTATACCAGCGGCTGGGATCACGACGTGGTGCGCTGGACCGACTTGCAACCGCTCCCCGATTCCCGCAACCGCTCCGGCTGGGGCGAGCTGCGCTACGGCTCGTCGCACACCGCCGGTTTCAACGTGACGATGTGTGACGCCTCGGTGCGCACCGTCACCTATAACGTCAGCCTGACGACGTTCAAGGCCGTGGGCTCGATCAACCTGGGGGAGACACTCGCCAACGACTGGTGAGCCAGTCGTTCCTGATTTTCCTATCGAAGTGGGTTGCGAGGAGTCGAATCGTGAAACGCCGGGGCCGGATGGCGCTTTGCGCCGCGCTGATCGCGCTGGCGGGCTGCACGCCCGCGGAGAAGAAGGTCGTCGTTAAGGGCAAGCTGCTCGACAACGGCAAGCCGTTGCACATCGCGACCGAGGGCCTGCCGCCGGGCGAACGCGGCATCCGACTCTCTTTTTACCCTGTGCAGGAAAACGGCACCCTCGGCGATCCCGAGGAAGCGACGGTGGCGCCACAGACGGCAACCTTTGAATTGCGCGGCCACGACGGCAAAGGCATCAAACCGGGAAAATATCGCGTCGGCTACACGATCGGCTCGTTGTTCGGCCGGCCCGGCGAAAAAACCCGGCAACTCCAGCCGGAACAGTCGAAGATCATCCGCGACATTGGCGGCGACGCCGAGCTGACGATCGATCTCGCCAAATCCGAGGGGTGACGCGCTCTCATAGGTCCGGCCACGTTGGCGTCTGCCGATCGAGATACGCCCTCTTGTGCTCGCCGATGGAACCACGGCCGATAATCTCGACGAATACCACCGCGTACACCGTTAACCCGCCCGTCGGGATGACGACCGTATCGGCATTCGGATAGTTCCAGAGCTGATTGCCTTGGTAGCCGTCGCGCAAGTCCACCGCTGTGTCGAGCAGCAGGTAGTGCGTCCACGACTTCATGCCCGTGGCCCGTTGCAGCGTGCCATGCCCGTAGTCCGACACGAGTTGGCACGGAACCGCCGTCACGTCCGGCGTCGCGCCGCCCGCGTGCGGATTGTTGCGGTAAATGTCGCAGGTCGTCGTCAGGAGTTGGCTTATCAGGGACATTTGCGGACTCCGTGAGTGGTGAGTGGTGAGTCGTAGCGAGCACTGAGGACCACTGACCACTCACCACTCACTACCCTCAAATACTCGGCGCCCGATACGGCGCCAGCAGCACCATGATCTCCGGCGGGATCGGATACGCGGTGAGCCGCTCCGGCACGTACGTGAGCTTCAGCGGCCCGAGGTTTTGGTTCGTGAGATTGGCGTAGCCCATGCTCGTGGCCGTTTTCACGCCGCGGTACCAGTGGGCGATCAGCAGCGCGTACGCTTCCAAGATGTCGTCCGCGATCCCCGCGGCGACGGTATAAATCACCTGAATGACGCGCGGCCCTTTCGTCCAGTTGTAGACGTGTCGATTGACCAGTCCCTGCCGATCCATCCGCGGCGCGAACGGCCCGACGAGCGACTGGATGACGCCGCGCTCCAGATGAACCACATACGCCGTCGTGCTCAATATCGTGTTCGAGCCGAAGACATAACCCGGATCGACGTTGACGCTGGTAACGCTCTGCACCGGGAAGTTTTTCAAATGCACGAACTCCGAGCCGCCGGGGTGGTACTCCGTGTACGTCCCGCCGCCGAAGTCGCAGCCGCAGTAGTTCGCGATCCACTTGTCGGCCGAGTTCTGCAACAGGCCGAGCAAGGAATCATCCGCGCTCGTCGTAATGCCGAGGCGGGTTTTCACATTGGCTAAAGTGTCAAGACTCATGGCTGTTTGGTGTGAGTGGGTGAGTAGTGAGTGGTGGGGGGGGGGGGGGG
>JBGQKZ010000132.1:0-16208 GCA_041499805.1 Gemmataceae bacterium | reverse complement strand
TGGGGGCCCCCCCCGCCGGGGGGGCCCGCCCGCCGCCCGCCCGCCCCCCCCCCACCACTCTATTGCTTCATGTCCCTTCCGGGCATTCCGCCGCGATCTTGCGGTAGATGTCCTTCGCCTTTTCAAACGTTTTGTGCGCTTCGTCGCGTTCACTGGCGGCGATGCCGGGGCCGCGCACGCGCCAAAGTTGGTCGATTACGGCGAGACACCACTGGGCACTCTGCCGCGACGCCCGAATCGGTTTGCCGGCGACGAGCACGTTGACCGGGTTCGTATGCATTTGCGGGAAATGTCGCAGCGCTACCCAACTGCTCTTGTCGACGTTCACGTCGAACGACACCTCGTGAACTTGATCGTCCGCCGGCACTTGCTTGGATGCGACCGCGACGCCGTTGACGACCAACTCCACCTTCCGCATGTTGCCCGCCGGTACCATGCCGCCGGACGAAGTGCCGAGCGGCGTTTGCGACGCAAAGGCGACCTTCGCCTTCGCCGTCACGTGGCCCGGCTGATCGAGATTCACGTCGCCAAACCCGGGCGCCTTGCCGTTGATCGTGAATTCCGCCGCGTGGGCATAGCCATCGGAAACATAAGACCGGCCCTGAGCGATGCCGTTGCACCAATCCTTGAAATCAACGCGATCCACCTTGCCGAGCTGCACGTAAACGCGACCTTGTCCGACCCTGCTGCCGCTGATGCACGGGAAATCGGTTTCACCGCTCGCCTTGAGCGGGAAGCCGCAGTTCATGATGTGGTACCAGCAGTTCCACTCCGGAACGCGCGCCGTATCCATGGCGCTGATGAAATCGCACACGCCCATTGCGGTGGAGACGCAGATTTCCTGGGCGCCGATGCCGTCCATGGGCGGCACGACCAGGTTCGGCAGCCGATCGCGTTGCCGGCCGACGCTGGCGGCCAGCTCCTGTACGCTGATTTGCCCATCGTTGTCCGTGTCGATGCGCGCGAAGTCTTCCGGAAGCATGCTCTTCGCCGCTTCTTGGGCGTTGAGCTTGCCGTCTTTATCCGTGTCGTATGCGGCGATCATCTGCTGAGCGCGCACCGTCGGATTTGGAATCATCAGGCCGCTCGCCGAATGCGCGTACCCGGTCACGCCGCCTTGTTCCTTGACCCAGCGCATGACCGGCGTCGTCCACGTTGGCCAACCTTTCGTCTTGGTGCCATCCGAGCCGGGGTACGTTTGATCTTTCAGGTTGAGAAGACAGACGTGCCCCATCGCTTGCGACCCGAAGCCGCTCACCTCCACGTCGTACTTCAGCACGGTGAACGGTTCACTGACCTTGTTAATGTCGGGTTCAAAGAACTGCCTCTGGAAGTCGTAACACGGCCCCCACGTCAGGTTGCAGCCGACGTTCAACGCCTCTCCTTTGACGTGCAGGAACATGTCTTGCGCGAAGACGCCTTCCGTCGGGTTCTCGTAATGGGCACAGCCCGCGGCGTGGATGTGATGGTCGCCGCTGTACCAGCCGTAGTCGAGCGGGTTGATCCAGCGTTCGAGCTTCACCGCGATTTCCGCATTGCCTTCTGACGGGATCGTGACCTTCTTCTGCACCTGCCGATATTCCGGCCCGCGGCTGTAGGTCATCACCAACTCACCGGGCGGCAGCAACACCGTGCCGCCATCGTGGCGGTAGACCTGATCTTGAAAGAAGAAGTCCGGAGCGAGCCGTTTCGCCTTGGCGGGAAAGACGTGGCCGGCCTTATCCTTGAACGTGAAGCGGCCCGTTGTCGGTTTGCCGTCGAAATCGGTGACCGACAGTTTCACCGGGATCGCGGGCTTGATGTCGAAGAGCACCGGTGTTTCGCCACGGAAGCCGAGGTCCTGAGTTCCCTGACCGACGTCAAAGGCAAGAGTCGCCTCCCGTTTCCCGGACTCGGCACTGTAAACGAGTGCGATTGCGTACTCCACCTTGAGGCCGCTCAGGTTGGCCGTCATCGGCGGGCTCGCGAACAGATCCACCTGAAGGAAGCGATCCTTGGTCGCGTTTTTATCGGGTTTGCCGCCGCCGCCGCCGGAGTAGACCGGGCCGGACTGTGGGCTGGTGATGTGCAGCGCCTTCATGACGGTGCTGTCGTTGACGATCTTGAGCAGCACGGGCGTGTAGCCATGCTGTCGCAGTGTCGCGGTCGCCGGGCCGCGCGCGGCTTTGACGCGCGACTCCGGGTTCAGTGTGACGACAACGAGAACATTCGGATCGAGCAATTCCTGAATCTTCTTGGCACCTCGCGCTTGGGCCGCGACCTTGAGAGCGGCCGTCGTTTCGCTCGACAGCGGCGCGCCGAGGAAGTCGAGCGCCTGGAGCAGCCGCGTCACGTTGGCGGCGAGCGGTTGGCCTTCGACGTCAAGCGGCGCCAGCTTTTGTGCCGGCGCCGAGCCGGCAAGCAGCAGCAGGCCCACGCAGGCGAGCGCGAAAAGGCGATAACCGAGTTGCTGGCTCATGGATGTTCCTCCCGGGGAGAGATGGCGAATCTTATCGCGGCCGTGAGCATACCCGCCAATTCAACGGCAGTCTATGGACCGCAAGACGAGTTCCGCAAATCTATTGCTTAGAACAGCTCAGCTTCCTGGGTTAGAATGGGCCGGTCTTCGCCACGCGTATACATACGGGAGACGCCGATGCGAAAGACCGTTCTACGCTGCGCTGTGCTAGCCGCTGCCATTCTCGCGGCGGCGGGAATCTACTGGCGGAGTGATTGGGCGCCCCGCGGGCAAGCGGACATCTCCTCACACCCGCCAATGCCTGCGCCCATTCCGGACGTTGAGCGGGTCTTCGACCCCGATTTTCGTCCCCGCGTGTTGAGCGGCGCTGACCCGCCGTTCACCGATTTCGCGCCCATCGCCGTGACGGATGCGGATCGGCTGCTGAAAGCCGATGAGCTTGTCGTGGCTGTTACGATCGCCGGCCAGTCGCGGGCTTACCCGATCAGCGTCCTCAACAACGAAACGCGACGAAAGGCGCTCAACGATACGCTGGGCGGAATGCCGGTGGTCGTGACGTGGTGCGATCTCTGCCACAGCGCCATTGCCTATTCCCGTCAGGTTGACGACCAACTCTTGTCCTTCCGCGTCATCGGCCTCTGGCACAACACGATGGTCATGGAGGACATGGAAACGCGCAGCCTCTGGAGCTTTCTTCTCGGCGAAGCCAAGCACGGCGCGTTGAAAGGGAAGCGCCTGCGCCAACTTCACGCGGTGCTGACGGACTGGCAAACCTGGCGGCGCCAGCAGCCGGACGGCACCGTCGCGTGGCTCGATCCCTCACCGCTCGTAGACCGCGGCGTCTACGTCAAAGAACAGATCGCCGACCAACTCGGGCGCTTCGTCCTCGTCGCCCGCAATGGGGCTGAATCCAAGACGTGGGCTCTCGACGCCTTGAGCCGCACGCCGCTGCTGAATGAAGAATGGGCCGGCGACCCGGTGCTGATTGTTTTCGAGCGTCCCACTCTCACTGGGCTTGTTTATCGCCGCAAGGTCGAAGGGCGCGTGTTGACGTTCGAGCGCACGGGACAACAACTCGTGGACAAGGAGACCGGCAGCACGTGGGAGCCGAGCACGGGCCGAGCCGTCGCCGGTCCGCTCGCCGGCAAGGAGTTGACCGCGGCGCCGGCGATGCTTGTGCAGCGCTCGACGTGGGAGCAACTACGCTCGCTGCGCCGCCGTCAGTAGCGCGGGGCAATCGAAATTCACTTCCGCCGAGGCGGCCGCTATGCTGGAGGAGCTTTTCAGGAAGCGCGTGCGAGATTTCCCGCCATGCGGCTGTTGATGCTTTGCTTCGTTATGTTTGCCTTGACGATCGCGGCTGCCGCCGCCGAGCCGCCGGCTGGCGTCGCCGGCCGGCGACACTGGGCATTTCAACCCGTCCGCAACCCGCCGACGCCGATCTTGAAGAATGCAGCATGGCCCAAGACGTCGGTTGATCCATTTATATTGGCGAAGCTTGAAGAGAAGGAACTGACGCCGTCTCCGGAGGCGGACCGTCGTACGCTTTTGCGCCGCGTGACGTTCGACTTAATTGGTTTGCCGCCAACGCCGGAAGAGATCGAGGCGGCGCTCGGCGATCCGTCGCCACGCTGGTACGAAAAAGTTGTGGACCGCCTGCTTGCCTCGCCGCACTACGGCGAGCGCTGGGGGCGTTACTGGCTTGATGTCGCTCGTTACGCCGACACAAAGGGCTACGTCTTTTTCGAGGAGGCGAGCTTTCCGTGGGCGTATACCTACCGCGATTACGTCATCCGCGCCTTGAACGACGATTTGCCCTATGACCAGTTTCTCCTCCAACAACTCGCCGCCGACAAGCTGTCGCACGGCGACGACAAACGGCCACTGACGGCGTTGGGCTTTCTCACGCTCGGCGGCCGCTTTATGAACAACCAGCACGATATTCTCGATGACCGTATCGACGTCGTGACGCGCGGGCTACTCGGCCTGACAGTCGGCTGTGCCCGCTGTCACGATCACAAATTCGATCCGATTCCGAGCCGGGATTACTACGCTCTCTACGGCGTCTTCGCGAGTTGCCGAGAGCCGACCTTGCCGCCGTTGTTTGAGCCGCCGCCACGGACCGAGGTCTATTTCAAATTCGAGAAGGAGCTGCAAGCCCGCGAGCAGAAGTTGGCCGACTTTGTCAAAGCCAAGCACACGGAACTCGTGACCTCCGCGCGAACACGTGTCGCAGAATACCTTTTGGCTGCGCACGCGCTGAGGGACCAGCCGGCGATCGAGGACTTCATGTTGATCGCCGACGGCGGCGATTTGAACCCGCAGATTCTCTCACGTTGGCAAGCGTACCTTCGCCGCACGGCGAAAGAACAGCGGCCCGCACTTGCCGCCTGGCACCGCTTCGCCGCGTTGCCGGCGAGGGAGTTCGCCGCCCGCGCGCGTGAAATCGCCGCGCAATTCGTTCAGAACGTCGACCTCTCTCGGCCGGTGAATCCGCTGCTCGCTCACTCCTTTGCCAACCGCCCGCCGCAGTCGTTGAAAGAAGTGGCTCTGCGCTACGCAGAGCTCCTCAACGCGGCGGACCAAAATCGCCAGACCTCTTCTTCTATCGAAGGGAAAAGAACACTCAGCGCCGCCGAGGAAGAGCTGCTGCAAGTCTTCTATGGCCCCGATGCGCCGCCAAACGTCGCCATGAATCCGGTCGGCGATCTGGAATTGCTGCCGGATCGCCCATCGCAGGCCAAGTTGCAAGAGCTGCGCAAGGCCGTCGAAACCTGGCGTGCGACCGGTCCCGGCGCGCCGCCGCGTGCGATGATTCTGGAAGATTTGCCGACGCCGTATCAACCGCACGTTTTCGTGCGTGGCAATCCCAACAACTTCGGCGACGCCGTGCCGCGGCAGTTCGTCTCGGTATTGGCAAAAGGGAAGCCGCAACCGTTCGTGAATGGCAGCGGCCGGCTGGAATTGGCGCGCGCGATCATCGATCGCGCAAACCCGCTTACCGCTCGCGTGTTCGTCAACCGCGTCTGGCTGCACCACTTCGGCCAGGGTCTGGTGCGCACGCCGAGCGACTTTGGCCTGCGCAGCGAGCCGCCGAGCCATGCGGAGCTGCTCGATCACCTCGCGACTTACTTCATGGACAACGGCTGGTCGATGAAGAAGCTGCACCGAGTGATCGTTCTCTCCGCGGCTTATCAACAGACGAGTGACGACCGTCACGAAGGCAAACGACTCGACCCCGAAAACACGCTTCTGTGGAAAATGAACCGCCGCCGCCTCGATTTCGAAGCATCGCGCGACGCCCTGCTCGCCGTTGCCGGCACGCTGAATCGCATGATCGGCGGTCCCTCGATAAAGGACATTGTCAGTCCGTCTGCCACGCGGCGCACGCTGTACGGTTTTCTCGACCGGCTCAACGTGCCGGGCCTCTATCGCACCTTCGACTTCCCTAACCCCGACACGACCTGCCCGCAGCGCAGCCAGACGACGGTCGCCCCGCAGGCTCTCTTTTTCTTGAATCACCCCCTCGTGCAGGAGTGCGCTCGCCGGGTCTTGCAGCGGCCGGAGATCGCTGGCGCGTCGGGTCTGGATCGTCGCCTCGAGCTCATTTATCGTCTCCTCTACGGCCGGTCTGCGTCGCCGCGTGAATCCCAACTGGCGCGCGCGTTCTTGGCCAACGACAGTGGATCTCCGCGCGCGTGGGAACAGTACACGCAAGCGCTCTTCTTAGCGAACGAATTCGTATTCATCGATTGAAAGGACTCGGCATGCGCGAGCAGCAAGAGGCGGCCGTCATCTGGGACGTGGACGGCACGCTCGTCGATACCGCGGAGATGCACTTTGATGCATGGAAGACGCTCGCCGACCAACTCGGCCGCCCGTTTTCGCGGGCCGACTTTACCGCAACGTTCGGCCGTCGCAATCCGGAGATCATCGACCAACTTTTCGGCGCGCGGTTTTCCGATGCCGAGATCGCTGACTTGGGTTTCCGCAAGGAGGAACTGTATCGCACCGCGGCGCGCCGCGGCGTCGTCCTGTTGCCAGGCGTGGGGCGTCTGTTGGAAGAGCTGCGCGCGGCCGGATTCAAGCAAGCCGTCGGCTCCAGCGCACCGCGGGACAATGTGGACTTGATCTTGCGGCTGACCGAGACCGCCCGCTTTTTCGAAGCGATTGTGTCGATGGAGGATACGCAGCGCGGCAAGCCGGATCCGCAGGTGTTCCTCGTGGCCGCCGCAAAGTTGCAGGTTGCGCCGACGCGCAGTGTGGTCATGGAAGACGCGGTCGCCGGCGTCGAAGCCGCGAGAGCGGGCAAGATGAAATGCGTCGCCGTGCGTTTCGTGGGCCACCATCCCGCAGAGAAGCTCCGCGCGGCCGGGGCCGACTTGATCGTCAACACGCTCGAAGAAGTTTCGGTGGCGACGATACAGCAACTTCTAAACCACCAATCTGCCGTTTAGCCGCCCGTCTCGGACGGGCGCGTACGCTAAACGAGGGTCGAATATCATGGGCAGTGAGCACACCCCCGCAAAGCCGGACCGCCTTCTCTCCATCGACGCTCTGCGCGGCTTCGACATGTTCTGGATCATCGGTGGCGACGCGCTATTTCGCGCATTCGGCCGGTGGAACCACCAGCGCTGGAGCACCGAACTGCACGATCAGTTGGAACACGTCGAATGGTCCGGCTTTCATTTCTATGATTTGATCTTTCCGCTCTTCCTCTTTGTCGTCGGCGTCGTGCTGCCGTTCTCGCTCGACAAGCAGAGAGAGCAGGGCGGTACGGTTTACGGCCGCGTGCTGCGGCGAACGATCTTTCTGTTTGCCCTCGGCCTGCTATGCAACAACCTCCTGCAATTCGACTGGGCGAACCTCCGCGTCGCCGGCGTGTTGCAGCGCATCGCCCTCTGTTATTTCTTCGCGGCGCTGATCTTTCTCAACTTCAGCGTTCGCGGCCAGGTCATCGTGACGGCCGTGATCCTGCTCGGCTATTGGGCGCTGCTCGCCCTCGTCGCTGCCCCGGGCTTCATGGCGGGCGACTACACAATGGAAGGCAATTTGCCGGGCTTTATCGACCGCTTGCTGTTGCCCGGCAAGATTTACAAAGAGTACTACGGCTACGGCGACAACGAAGGTCTGCTCTCTACGCTGCCGGCAATCGCGACCGCCATGCTCGGCGTTTTGGCTGGGCATTGGCTGCGGTCGGCGCACGCGCCCTGGTGGAAAGTCGGCGGCCTCGCGGTCGCCGGCGTGCTCTGCCTGGCCGCGGGTTATACGTGGAGCTTCACGTTTCCGATCATCAAGAATATCTGGACCAGCTCTTTTGTCCTTTTTGCCGGTGGTTGGAGTCTACTCCTGCTTGCTCTTTTCTATGCCATCATCGACGTGCTGCGCTGGCGGTCCTGGGCGTTCTTCTTCATCGTGATCGGGGCGAACGCCATCACGATCTATGTCGTGCCGCGGTTCGTGGACTTCAGGAAAGCGTCCGATTTTTTCTTCGGCGGGCTGGTGAAGCAGACGGGTAGCTTCACTCCCGTCGCGGCGGTGGCGGCCGTGCTGTTAGTGAAGTGGCTGTTCCTGCTCTTCCTCTATCGTAAGCGTGTATTCCTCCGCGTGTGAGCGGTGCAAGCCGTCGCCAAGTCATCCCGGGTCGAGTGCGTCTTCCCACTCCCGTGTTCCCGCGAGTTCATGCCAGTTCTTTGGCGACGCGGGCTGCAAGCGCTGCGGTTGGAGCGGCCGTTGCCAGAAGCCGACGTCGTGCCACGCCTCATGTTTGTAGCCGACGCCTTTGTAGATGCCCACCAACTCAAAGCCCATTGTTTCGTGCAGTCCGACACTCGCTGGATTCGGCAGCGTAATGCCCGCATACACGTTGACGTAGCCTTGCAGCACCAGGAGGCGGAATAGCGCGCTGTACAGTTTTTTTCCCAGGCCGCGCCGCCGCTGGTCCCTGCGAATGTAAACCGTGGCCTCGGTGGACCATTGATACGCCGGGCGCTCGCGAAACGGGCGGGCGTAGACGTAGCCGAGCGCTTCGCCGCCTTCGTCCCAAACGAGCCAGGGGAATTGCTCGAGGGTTTTGAAAATGCGCTCGCCCATCTCCGCGACGGTCGGCGGCTCCAATTCAAAGGATACGGGCGTGTCCGTGCAAAACGGCGCGTAGATGGCCTGAATTTGGGCGGCATCGTCGCCGGTGGCGAGGCGGATGGTGCGTGGCATCGGCCGGACCTTGCGAAGCGGAAGAGGTACTGTATTGTGTGGAACCGGAGCGAACGCAGTCAAGCTTCCTGTTCACTTTGCTTGCGCGCCTTCGCCGCGTCGGTGCCCGGCATCGGCATCGGCGTGGACGCCGGCAGCGTGTAATGCCGTTCGACGGTCTCGCGAATCGCCTTACGGCTTTCCGCGGGCGAGAGTGTGGCCTGCTCTTCCACGGCGGCGGCCTCAGCAGCAAGTTCGTCGTCCTTGATCACTGCACGAAACCACTGCGAATACTCGCCGGCGCGCAGATGGTGTGTCCAGGTAGCGTCGTCCACACCCTCCGCGAGTTGCAGGAAAAGAAACAGATTCTGCGCGCGCAGATTCAGTTTTCCTTCCGGCCCGCGGAAGTAGAAGCTGCGTTCGGGCGGCAACTCTCCCTCGGCATACTTGCGGCGATGGCGGCGACGTTCGGTGTGGCCCGGCGCGATTTGCATGCGGAACGGCCGTTCGCCCGCGTGACGTGGCCAGACGAGAACCATGCCCGGAGGCAGATCATCGTCCGGGATTCTCGGCGCCGGACGTCCCAGCGCGGTTCCGAACTCGGCTAACGTCGCGCCGGGCGCCTTGCCCACCGCAACGACGGTCTCGACCCCCGCCAACGCCGCAGGGGCCATCATGCTGGCGTGTACGGTGACGTAAATGACTCCATCCAGCGGTCGCGACAGCGCAACATTGCCCAACTCCCACGAGGTCGGCAGCAAATGATGGGCTTCGTCCACCAGCAGGCAGTGCGGCCGTCCCAGGCGGGCACGCATTTCCTGCAACCGCGGCAACAGCGACAGAAAGAACGACGGACGGTCCACGATCGGCAGCCCGACTAGGTTCACGACCGCGTTCACACTCGGTTTTTGCAGCAGGCCAAGCACTTCGTCCACCGTCGGACCGCGCTCCGGGTTGCCGAGCACGGTCGCGCCGGTGAACGTCGCATAGTCTCCTTCGGGGTCGATCACACAGAACTGGTACTTCGCCTCTTCGAGGCGTTCGAGGAGCCCGGTCGCGAGCGTCGATTTGCCGCTGCCGGACGTGCCCGCGATGAGTAGGTTGATGGCGTGCGGACTGAGCCGATATTCGTCCCCATTCTCGAGCGTGCCGGCCAGGATGTAGTGTCGCGTCATCACATTGTCGCGGTTGGCGAGATCGGTCGCAACGATCTCGTCGATCAATTCGGCGACGCCCGTGCCGTGGCCGCCGCGCGTGACGAAATCGGCGCGCTCCTTCAACATGGGCAGCGCGTTGTCAACGGCCGCGGCACACTCGCACAGACTCAAGAACGCATGATCGTTCTCCGCATCGCCGACGCCAGCGATGTTGTGTGGCGACAACCCCAGCTCGCGGAGCGCCATGCGCAAGCCCGACGCTTTGTTGACGCCGGTCGGCAGAACCATGACGGCGTCCTTGTTGAAGATCACCTGCAATTCCAAGCCGAGGTCACGGATTGCCTCCATTACTTTCGTTTCGTGCGGATGCCAGGTGGCGACGATCGACCGGCCGACCGATACCGGTGAAACGCCACGCTGACGCAACTCCGCAATAAACGGTTGCGGCGGCGGCTCCGCGAGCAGCTTTTCTTCACGGCTGGCGGGATGGTAAAGCAGGGCGCCGTTTTCCACCACAACGCGCTCGAACAGGTTCGTGTGCGGAAACGTCGCCAGCAGGTCCGGGAGTTCGCGACCCGAGACAAGAATCAATTTCCGGCCCGATGCAAGAAGCCGTTCCAACGCGGCCAACGTCGATTCAGCCACACGGCCGTGGTGCGCCAGCGTTCCATCGTAGTCGCAGGCCAGGGCCAGGTAGCGCATGACGGTCTCCGGGAAGCGTGAAACGTAATGCGGGTCGCAAATCATGTGCCCCGTTGTGTATCCTCGGTTAGAATACTTCGTCGAGGTCCTACCATGCCGTTCCACGCACCGCGTCTCGAAGATCGCTTTCTCACGCGCCGTGAATTGTTGCGCCGCGGCGGTATGGGCGTCGGCTTGCTCGGTCTGGCGGGCGTGCTTGCGGACGACGGGCGTTTGCGTGCGCACAGCGACATCAACCCGCTCGCGCCGCGCGGCCCGCAGTTCCCCGCGAAGGCCAAGCGCGTCGTCCATCTCTTCATGAACGGCGGCCCGTCGCACCTCGACACGTTTGATCCCAAGCCGCTGTTGACGAAATACCACGGCAAACCTTTGCCCTCGCCAAACCTGCGTACCGAGCGCAAAACGAGCGGCGCTTTGGGTTCGCCATTCAAGTTCCGCGAGTACGGCCAAAGCGGCATCGAAGTAAGCGAGCTGTTCTCCAAGACTGCCGAATGCATCGACGACATCTGCGTGATCCGCTCCATGTACGCCGACGTGCCGAATCACGAGCCGTCGTTGATGCTGATGAACTGCGGCGACGGTCGGCTGCCGCGACCGAGCATGGGCTCGTGGATCACCTACGGTCTCGGCTCGGAGAATCAGAACCTGCCCGGCTTCATCGCCATGTGCCCCGGCGGCTACCCCATTGTCGCGACCCAGAACTGGCGCTCCGCGTTCTTGCCCGGCGCCTATCAAGGTACGTATGTCGATACGCAGCACACTGATATTCAAAAGTTGATCGAAAACATCAAGAACAACAACGCTACGCCGGCCGAGCAGCGGCGACAACTGGATTTGGTCCAAAAGTTGAATGAAGAACACCTCGCCGCCCGGCAGCGCGACGCCCAGCTTGAAGCCCGCATTCAGTCATTCGAGCTGGCGTACCGCATGCAAAGCGAAGCCACGGACGCTTTCGACGTGAACCGCGAGCCTCCCGCGCTGCGCGAGTGGTACGGCAAAGGAACACATGGCCGGCAATTGCTCATCACTCGCCGGCTGCTGGAACGCGGCGTCCGCTTCGTGCAAGTCTGGAGCGGCGCCGGCCAGCCCTGGGATAACCACGACAACATTGAAAAGGAACACCGCAAGCTCGCCGGTGAATGGGACCAGGCCATCGCGGCGTTCCTCAAGGATTTGAAGCAACGCGGCCTGCTCGATTCCACGCTCGTCATCTGGGGCGGCGAGTTTGGCCGCACGCCGGTCGCCGAGCTGCCCGCCCTCAGCGGTCGCGATCACAACCACTACGGCTTCAGCATGTGGCTGGCCGGCGGCGGCGTGAAGGGCGGCGTGGTCTACGGCGCGACCGACGAATTCGGCTTTGCCGCCGTTGAGAACAGGGTCCACGTGCATGACCTGCACGCAACGGTTCTGCATCTTCTCGGCTTCGATCACGAGAAGCTGACCTATCGCTACGCCGGCCGCGACTTCCGGCTCACCGATGTGCATGGGCACGTCGTGAAGGAACTGCTCGCCTAATTGGGTGGGGAGAAAAATGGCCAGTTTGTCCACGGAGCGAGCATCCGCACGTGTTTATCATTTCACGGATAAGAGAAAATGGAAACTCGCAAGAAAAGAGTTGACAACCGTCGCGCTTCAGATCAAACTACCGGTCAATCCGAGTTTGCCGATGGTCCGTCGGCGAATGACGAATGCCCGTTCGACTGGTTGACTGCCCGTGGCGAATGGAACGACCCGAGGTCATTCAGCCATTCAGCCATTCAGCCATTCAGCCATTCAGCCATTCAGCCATTCAGCCATTCAGCCATTCAGCCATTCAGCCATTCAGCCTGAACGATGCGGGAATGCTTCGCTTTTCAACGCAAAAGCGAGGGCCGCCGATGGCGAAGGATCAGAAAGACGAGCCGATAAGCGATGCGCAACTCGTGAAAATGCTGCGCGCGAACAAAGGCGAAGTCTGGCGCCGCTTATACGCTGAGTACGCGCCCTCACTCCGCCGGTTCGCCCGACGGGAATTACAGAAGCGGCCGTATCTCGCACTGACGCCGGACGACGTGTTGCACGAAGTCCTCGACGTCCTCTTCACGGACCGGAAAAAGCTCGCGGGCTTTGATGAGCGACGGGGCGGTTTACTCGGCTACTTGAAGGCGATCACGATCCAAGAAATCGTCCACCTATCGCGCCGGAAGAGCCGGCCGCGCGAACAACAGGCCGCGGAGAGGTCGTTTGACAATCTACTGGATCAGCACGTCGATGACTCGGACTTTGAAGATTTGGTTGTATCGTTCGCGAAAACGCTTCGCGGCTATCAAGCGGAGTATCTCCTTTACCAGTGGACCGGCGTTCAGAGAGCACCGCCGGCATGGAAGTCGCCGAGCCGAGGGCATGCGCGGTTTTTGGAGTGCTCGATCCGAAAGAAGGGATTGGAGTATTGGCGAGCGCGCTTCGCGGTGAACATCGAGTACCAGGAAACTCGGAGGAGGTAAGAAAATCGCTAACGGAAACGGGTGTAGATTTCCTTATTAGTAATGGTAGAGCATTTGGCACTTATCACCCAACGCGGACATTCGGCTACTTGCGATACGTCACGAGGCGGGGATGGTGGCGACGCCGCCTGCTGGACGTACGACCCTTTTTCGGAGGACTCGGAATGAGCATGCGCATGAAAGCAGCTACTGTGTCTGGGATTTGCCTTGCCGCTCTACTGATTGGACGCACTCTCGCCGACCTTCGCGTGACCGTCGGGCATTGCTCGAACTGGGCATGCGCCGGCGTCGTGCCCGGTTATTATGATTCAGATAACTCTCCATGTAACTTCTGCCAAATCGGAGGCGGTACGGTTCCAAGGTGCAACGGTGAAGGGACGCTTTGCATTGAAAACACCGACGCCGTGAATCGCTGCGATGGAACAGATGCGTTTACGGGAGCGCCTTGCTACGCAGTGTACGACTATTGCGACGCGTAAGCCGAGACGGCCGAGTCTACCAAAACGGCGCGGGCGGGTACGGATCGCCCGCGCATCCGACTTACGGTGGGCGCTTAAGGTCCAGCCTCCCCGCGTCCACCCCGGAGCTAGAGTCGTGAAGACTGTTTGCGCCGCCGTGCTTTCTTTTTTTTGGCTAGTAGATGCAGCATGCACAAGCCGAGCTGAGGGATTGAACAAGGACCGCGATTTGCTCGAGCAGGCGCGCGCGGGAAATTGTGCTTCAAGAGACTTGATTAGCTCGTTAACGTGTAACGTCGAAGTCAGCATTTCCACTCCTTCAGCGCAGACTCAAAAAATCGTTGCGGAATACCACCGTTCACCCGACCTAATCCGGCTGAAGTACGCGGCCCATGGAAGTAACCGCGAAGTCCTTGTTCGAGATATGAAGGAAACGATTATCGTGTCGAAGGACAACGTGACGGGAAAGGCGCTGGCCAAGACTGCGACCATTCGCCGGTATTCGGGCGGATTCCTGGGCCCGCCGGACCTGTGGCCCTTATCGCTCATGACCGTACAAGGACCCGAGGTCGGCACGCTCGCGACATTTGATGAACTTCTCACCAAGCCGCACAAGATTCGCAAGGTATCAAGAGTCGGAGAAGGAGATCAAGCGGTGATATGCGTCGAGTTGACGCACCGATCGGCCGATCTCTTGATCTCGTTCAGCGCTCGGCACAATTACTTGATCAGCAGAGTCGAGGCATCCGCAGGAGCCGCCTATGGGGAATCCGGGCCGGTACGTGTCGAGAGCGAGGTGCTTTCTTTTAAGGAGGCCGCTCCGTCGCTTTACTTTCCCGAACGCGTTCAATCACAAGTATTTCGAAGCGGGAAACTGATGATGACGCGGCTCACTGTTGTGTCGAATATTCGCGTCAACACGCCCCTCTCGCCGGCGCGAGCGGCGCTCCTTCCGCCAAACAGCAGGGTATTCGATGAAATTGAGGAGAAAGAATACGACACGGACGGGAGCGGAAATCCAAAGGGTCCCGTCACCGCGCTGAATCGTGTACCCGGACTGCCAAAGGGCGCTTCTCCGGAACCGGCGACCGACAGCGCGGCAACTCATTGGACGTGGATTTGGGGCCCAGCATTGCTCATTGTCGCGTGCGTCGCCGGATGGTGGGTATTTCGAAGCAGGCGCGCTCAAACGGTCAAATAGTCGGTCGAAGAGTCGCGTGTTGGGTTTCCGGCAGAGTAGCACCCGGCACGGCACCGTCGCTTTACTCACGCACCGTTCGACCAACGTACTTGGAGAGCGCGACCGATAGTTGAATGATCGGCGAAAATCAACGAGACACACCATGAAAGCGCGTGCATTCACTTGCGTCTGCCTCTTCACCGTCGTTGCAGCGGGGGCTTACGCGACGAGGGCAGGTCATTTGAGCCAGTGGTGGAACGTGCTCGCAAACAATGGACCTTTGTTGGATATGCCTCCGCGATTGGAACTCGGCGAGCAACAGTATGGAACCATTGTCATCAGCCCTTTTCGCGTCAGCAATCGGGGTCGTGCAGAGCTCACGATAGATCACATTCGCTCGACGTGTTCATGCTCGGGCTTGGAGCGCGTGGACGGTGACCACTTCGTGCGCGTCGAGAAACTGAAGATCCCGCCGGAAGGCGGTGTCGATTTAGTGGTGCGCATGGTTGTGAACGGTCGGGTCGGCGGTCCGCACCGGAGCGCGATTTCTTTTGATACGAACGACGCCCAGCATCCGAGCGCCAGACTCGAAGTTGACATTCAGAAAGTGGCAGCAGGCCTTCAGACAAGTCCTTCGTGCGTTGAACTCGGCGAAGTCGTGCTTGGCCAAGAGCGGAGGCAAACCATTGAATTGCGCGACAGCGCCATCGGCAGTCGCACCATCAAGCAGGTTTCGACTAGCGACGCCGACCAGATTGCGGTAAAACTGCTTCCCGTGGAAACTGACCACGGAAATCCGGATGATCACTCGTTTGGCGTACTTAAGGGGCGGGTCGAAGTCGTCTTTCAGCCGAAGCGCCTTGGTCCAGTCAATGAACGGATAGAAGTGCGACTCGACGATGAGCGTTCCTCGGCAACGGTCATTCCGGTTCGAGGGTCTGTGGCCGCGCCCGTGCAGGTCTCCCCAAATCCGCTCGTTCTTCCGCGACAGTCGGACGCCGGACCGATCTTTGAGGGGCGCTGCGTTTGCCGGAGCACACAGGGGAAGCCAATCAAAGTCCGGGTTGAGTCCATCCCTGAAGGACTTTCTGTGAAGGCGGAGCCGCATGAGAGCAATCCGCGCGTCTGTTTCGTGAGAGTCGAATGCTTGCCGAGCCTCATGTTGCCAACGAGTCAACACGGAGAATTGACGGTCTCGCTCAAGGTATGGGTTGGAGACACGGCGTCGATACTACCAATTCGTGTGATGTACCAAAGGGAACGGAGTCCCCAATGAGATTGACAACCCGACAATCTGAACGTGCGGCTCATACGCTCGTGGAAACACTCGTTGTCATGGCGATCGTCGGCGTGCTTTTCAGTATCGTCGGCCCGGCCGTTCAGCGAGCGCGAGACGCCTCCTTGCGCTCAAGTTGCCTTAGAGCGTTCGGAAACAATGAACTGCACTTTCTGTGAAATCCTCAGAGCCGACTGCGGCGTCGAACTGAGCTAGGCAAGAGAACGGCTCTCCAGCACGATAGCGGTGCATTACCCCCGCATCGCACCGGAGAGCCAAGGATGGCGACTCAATGTCTGACC
>JBGQKZ010000131.1:0-16578 GCA_041499805.1 Gemmataceae bacterium | reverse complement strand
TCAGGATCGGTGGGTGAAAGAGCTGCGTTTGGCGAAGGTCACGACCCGCGCGGCCGCCAACGAGTTGGTGCAGCGGCAGTTGGTCCCGGACTACAACCGGCGTTTTGCGCTGCGGCCCGCGGACAGCGCCGACGCACATCGGGCCCTGGGACGGCACTTCTGCTTGCCGGCGATCTTGAGCGTGCAGACCCGGCGGGTAGTAACGAATGACTACACGATTCGCTTCCGTAACCGTTGGTATCAGTTGCACAAGCCGGCGTTGCCGGGGCTGCGTGGCGGCCCGGTGATCGTGGAGGAACGTCGCGATGGCACCATGACCATTCGCTTCCGGGAGCAGTACCTCCCATACCACGAGATCGACGCCACCGACACGCCGCGCGACGAACCTCCCGCCGGGAGCGGTGCGGCGGCCTGCGCTACGGGCGAGCTACGCTCGCCCCCCGCTCCGGCCGCCCCACCGCTCCCGGCTCCGTCGTGTTCGTCGTATCGCCCGAGTCCTGACCACCCCTGGCGGCGAGGATTGCCGAAGAAATGACCGGTAGCGGCACCGGACATTTCTATCTGGGGCAAAATGCGGACATTTCTATCTTGGTGTGACAGGCGCCGGCACGGAACCTTGGCCTCGTCTCGTGCGTATGATAGAAAGGCGGCCAACGCCGCTGGGAAGAGAGAAGGACGAGCCCCGTTGCCTGCCTCAGGTCATGGCGGCTTGGGAGGGAGAGCGTGACGGATCGGCAAGCCATTTTTCCTTCTGCCCCTTGTATCATTTCAAGCGTCGGCGATCGGCCGGGCGTTTCCGCGCCGTGCGATCCCGCGTATGGAGGAAATGCATCCATGAAACGTTGGACTCTCATGTTCGTTCTGTTGCTCGTCGGCGGTCTCGCCGGCGTGTTTATCGCGGGGCCTCTGCTGCACGGCCAGGCCAACGCACCGCTCGCCGTACCCAAAGAAATGACGTCGTACCGCGCCGTCGTGAAGATGGTGCTGCACGCCGTGGTCAGCGTCGAGGTTCGCTCCAAGCCCGTAAAAGCGAAGCAGCAACCGCGCCAGCGCGGCCGGCGCCCGAATGTTGACGACGCCCAAGTTCCCGAAGAATTCCGCAAGTTCTTCGACCAATTCGGCGGCGACATGCAATTCGAAATGCCCGAGCAGATGCCGCACAACGGCATGGGTTCCGGCGTCATCATCGACCCGAAGGGCGTGATCCTGACGAACAATCACGTCGTGGACGGCGCCGACGTGGTGGAAGTGAAGCTCCAAGACGGCCGTAAATTCCGTTCAAAGGAGGTCTTCACCGATCCCAAGAGCGACCTGGCGATCGTCAAGATCGACGTCAAAGGGACGCTCCCCTACCTTGAGTTCGGTGACAGCGACACGATGGAAATCGGCGACCGCGTGCTGGCCGTCGGCGCTCCGTTCGGTCTGACCGGTTCCGTCACAGCCGGCATTATCAGCGCCAAGGCCCGCGACCTGCACACCAACGTCGCCGTGCCCGACGATTTCCTCCAGACCGACGCGGCGATCAACCCCGGCAACTCCGGCGGTCCGCTCATCAACTTGGAAGGCAAAGTCGTCGGCATTAACACGCTGATCAAGAGCCAAAGCGGCGGCTTCCAGGGCGTCGGCATGGCCATCGCCAGCAACCTCGCCAAGAATGTCGTCAGCCAGCTCGAAAAAGACGGCAAGGTGCATCGCGGCTACATCGGCGTGCAGATCAAGACGCTCGATGCCGACGTTGCTTCCCGTCTCGGCGTTCAGGGCGATAAAGGCGTGCTGGTGTCGAGCATCATGCCGAGTACGCCCGGAGCAAAGGCCGGCTTGCAGGACGGCGACGTGATCACCGCGATCAACGGCAATGCCGTTGGCGACAGCCGCGATTTGCAGAAGGTCGTACTCTCCGCCCCGCTCGGCAAGCCGGTGGACCTGAACATCGTTCGCGACGGCCAGCCGCGCACGCTGAAAGTCACGATTGAAGAGCAGCCCGCCGACTACGGCACGGTCCGCGTCAACAACACCCCGCGGAAGCAACAGCCCAAGGAGCCCGACGCGGTGTCGCTCGACAAAATGGGCGTCGAGGTAACTGATGTGACGCCGCAGATTGCCCAGCAGCTCGGCTTCAAAAAGGATCAGAAAGGCGCGATCGTCACCGAGGTTGATCCCGACGGCGCCGCCTACGAAGCCGGCGTCCGTCGCGGGATGCTCATCACCAAGGTGGACAAGAAAGCCGTCGCTTCAGCCGACGGCGCGAAGGACCTACTCAACAAGGCGTCGCTCGACAAGGGCGTCCTGTTGCAGGTGCAAACCGCCCAGGGCGGCACGAACTTCATCGTCGTGAAGGCCGTTGCCGGCGCCGCGAAGTAACAACCAACCGCCGCTTGCGGCTTCGCGATGACCCTCGCTAAGCCGCAAGCGGCAATACCCCCTTCAACCGCGTCGCCCCGCCGCTTTTTCATACTCAGCACGCACCAGCGCAAGCTTATCGTCCCACCGAAAGTCGCCCGCGATCCGCCGCCTTCCTTCCTCTCCCATGCGCCGCCGCACTTCCGCGTTCGTTACCAATCGTTCCAACGCCCGTGCCAATTCCGCCACATCGCCGCAGCGCGCTAACAAACCGTCCTGTCCATCCCGAATCACATCGCCGACGCCGCCCGCTCGATAGGCGACATTCGGCACTCCATTGGCCCACGCTTCGAGCAACACGAGTCCAAACGAATCCGACCGGCTCGGCAACGCGAAGACGTCGATGCCGGCGAAAAAATCGCGTTTTTGATCTTCCGTGAGTACGCCGATCCGCCGCACCTGAGGCGCATGGCGGTAGCCGCGCCAAAAGCGCGCGAAATTCGGCATTTCCGGACCGGCGAGAACGACATGGAAGCGAACTCCCGCACCGCCCATCCGTTCAACCGCCTTGAGCAAATCTACGGTCCCCTTCTCGACACTATGATTCGCCAAGTGTCCAATCACGACCGCATCGTCGAAAATGTCCCACGCACGCCGCGCCCGTTCACGATCGCCGCCGTTGCATTCCTTGGGCTCAACGCCCATTCCTTGCAACACCAGCTTCTCTTCAGCGATGCCAAGCTCGATCAGCGCATCCCGTTCGCTCGGCGTCTGCACGAACACCTTCACCGCCGCGCGGACAAAGGAGAGCAGCGCCGGCGAAGTGTACGCTCGTCGCGTTCGATCACGTCCATCACGCGGATCGCCGAGGTGCAGAAACGGCGTCAGAAAAAAGGGGACGCGGACCTTTTTCGCGAACCGCTCGGCACACGCCAGCACCCAACCGTAGGGAAACGCGGTGGCATGAACGACGTCGAACGATTGGTTCGGACCGCGCCACATGCCCGGTGCGATGGGATTGCAGGAAAGCGTGAGTCGCTGCCAGCGCGGCGCCGGAAATAGCGACAAGGCTTTCAACACATGCCGGTGTGCCGGTAGTCGAATGAGCGGATAGCGCACGACGCGCACCCCGTCAATCGTTTCCTCACCGGCCGGAAAGGAATGGGCACGACGCGACCAGAACGCCTCCAAATCGTCGGCGTTCGTCGTAAACACCGTCACGTCATCCCCCGCCGCCGCGAGATAGCGGCTCAAACGCGCGAAGTACGCCTCCGACCCGCCTAGCGCAGGCGGATACCGCTGCACAAAATGCGCGATGCGCATGTTCCCTCGTCAGGGAGCCCGAAGCGCGACGCGAGGGAGGTTCTTTCGTCCGAGTTTCTCGCAAAGGCGCAAAGACGGCATAGCTCGCGGTGGCTCGACGACTCTTTGCGAACTTTGCCTTCTTTGCGACTTTGCGAGGAATCTACCCGCCCTCGCTTCGCGCGTCGGGCTCCCCATGAATTGCTGCCCGCGCTGCATGGAGTACAATGTCCTACCGACATCCGCCGGCAGTCTGGCGCGCCGTGGGGCGAGCCGATAGCCGGCAGCCGAATGCCGACAGCCGACATGATACCGATTTCCAAGATGGCCGCCGCCGTGCAACCCTCCGCGACCCTCGCCGCCGGCGCGAAAGCGCGGCAGATGCGGGCCGAGGGAATCAAAGTCTACGACTTCAGCCTGGGCGAGCCCGATTTCACCACGCCGGAGCATATTTGCAAAGCCGCCCTCAAGGCGATGCAGGACGGACACACCCACTACACGCCGGCCTCCGGCACGCCGGAGTTGCGCGCCGCGATTGCACGCTGGTACCAAAAGGTCTACGACATCCGCTACACGTCCGAGCAAGTCATCGTCTCCAGCGGCGCCAAGCATTCCTTGCACAACGCCCTTGCCGCGACGGTTGGCCCCGGCGACGAAGTCATCATCCCGACGCCGTATTGGGTCAGCTACAGCGATCTCGTGCAGATGACCGGCGCGAATTACGTCTTGGTGCAGACGTCACATGAGAGCGGCTTCAAGATGACTCCGGCCCAGCTCAAAGCCGCGATCACGCCGCGCAGCCGGCTCGTCATGCTCAACTCGCCGTGCAATCCGACCGGCACGGTCTACACGCGACAAGAGCTGGAAGCGCTCGCCGACGTGATTGTTGACGCCAACCTCTCCGTCCTCAGCGACGAAATCTACGAACGCCTCGTCTTCGGCGACGCTCGCGCAACGTGCTTCGCAACCTTGCGTCCCGAACTGGCCGAGCGCACCATCACGATCAGCGGCGCGAGCAAGAGTTACGCCATGACCGGCTGGCGCATGGGTTGGGCGCTCGGACCCTTGCCGATCATCAAGGCGATGGGCAACGTGCAAAGCCAGCAGACGAGCAGCCCGTGCAGCATCAGCCAATACGCCACGCTCGCCGCCCTCGACGGCGATCAAGAATGCGTCGAGAGAATGCGGCGCGAATTTGAAGCAAGGCGTGATCTGGTTTGCAAACGGCTCTCCGCGATGACCGGCATAATGTGCCCGACGCCCGGCGGCGCGTTCTACGCCTTCTTCAACGTCGCCGCCCACTTTGGCCGGACCCTCGGCGGCAAGCCGGTGAAGGACGCGGTGACGTTTTGCACCGCGGCGCTCGAATCCGCGCACGTCAATCTCGTGCCCGGCTCGGCGTTCGGCGCGGAAGGTTTTGTGCGGCTGTCATTTGCGACAAGTCGCGAGGAGATCAACGGCGGGCTCGACCGCCTGGAACAGTTTCTTAAGTAGTGCGGCTTCATGACAAGGTGACAGGGTGACAAGTTGAAGCAGCGGCTTCTCGGTCACCTTGTCACCTTGTCACCTTGTCACCTTGTCACCCTGTCGCCTTGTCACGAAGGAGCCTCGCCATGCCCGTGCTGCTGCTCACCGAGGACGACGTCCGCCAGCTCCTCACGATGGAGATGGCCCTCGAAGCCGTCGAGCTGGGCTTAAGAAAAATGGCCCTCGACGAGGCGCACAATATTCCCCGCCACCGCGCGCAGACCGATCACGCCATGCTGCACTTGATGGGCGCCGCCGCGAAAAGCGTCGGCTACTTCGGTTACAAGGCGTATGCAACGAGCAAGAAAGGGACCAACTTCACCCTCGGCCTCTATGACGGCAAGACCGGCGAGCTCGTCGCGCTGATGCAGGCCGACTACCTCGGTCAGGTACGGACCGGCGCCGCCAGCGGCGTCGCGACGCAGCTCATGGCACGCATGGACGCCTCGGAAGTCGGCATCTTCGGCAGCGGCAAACAGGCACGTACCCAACTTCAGGCCGTCTGCAAGGTCCGCAAAATCAGCCACGTTTCTGTCTACAGCCCGAATGAGGAGCGCCGCGTGGCCTTTGCGGCCGAGATGAGCAAGCTATGCACCACCGAAGTCGAACCAGTGCCGCGGCCGGAGATGGCCGCCGAGGATCGCGACATCGTCATCACCGCCACAAGCAGCCGCGAGCCGATTTTGCGCGGCGAGTGGCTCTCCGAAGGAACGCACATCAACGCCATCGGCTCGAACTTCTTGGGCAAGGCGGAACTCGACGCCACCGCCGTGCGCCGCTGCAACTCGATCGTCGTCGATAGCAAGGAACAAGCCCGCATGGAAGCCGGTGACTTCGTGCAGCCGCTCGAAGAAGGCTCGATCCACTGGGCGAACATTCACGAGTTAGGCCAAGTCATCATTGGCCGCTATACGGGGCGTGCCGATCCGGCGGATGTAACATTGTTTAAGTCGTTAGGAATTGCGATTGAGGATGTGGCGGTTGCAGCGCGTGTGTATGCGAGAGCGAAAGAGGCGGGGGTGGGAAGGATGATCGAGTGGTGACCCAATAGCGCCCGGCACACCGCACGCTTTACCGCAGCGCGCATGGCGCGAATTCGCCTTGTCCGAACGCTCGACGGCGGCACATAATTGCGTCGCGGCGTGAGCGGATCCCGGTTCGAAATCAGGACGGGGTCTCTTGCGCTTCAAGTCTTGCCCCGTGCAGTAAACCGCTTCCTCCTTTCACACATGCGTCAACCCTCTCCGAGATACGATCCCCCTCTTGATCCCGAAACGCGGGAATGGTGGTCGTTGACGCCCGCACAGCGATTTCGCGAGTCCGAGAAGCTGTGGGCCACCTACCTCGCGCTGGGAGGCTCCCTTGACCCCGAGCCCGATTGGCAAAGTTCTTTCTATTTTCCGGAAGAACCGGGTGCGGGCGTTGCTCATGGGCGGTCAAGCATGCATTCTGTACGGCGCCGCCGAGTTCAGCGGCGACATCGCCGCCGTGCTGGCGAGTGATACGAACCTTCAAAGCCTGCGCAACGCCGAGGCCACCGCGGGCCGATCTTTCGCAGATTGTCGGTTGGACCATTTTGATCAATGATTCTCGCGGCCACTGGTCCACGTGCAAAGCGAAGCAGTGCTGGACGGCTCCTACCCCACGTTCTTGACTTGCAACAACATTGTTCGCCTTTTTTTCTTCCCTTTCCGCCCCGCGCTCCTTTAGAATTCTGCCAGCCTGGCCACTTTCCACGGACCCCAGGCAACATCTTGAAAGGAGTCATCCACCTATGCCGACCGTCAAGCCAATTAACAAGCTCACGTTTCACGACCGCTTATCCCGCCTCACGTTCGACCAAGCGGCCAAGCTGCTGGGCGACGACGGCCGCAAGCTGATTATGAAAGGAGCCAAGTACGAGATCAACGTGCAGAAAGACGTGCATTTGAGCGGCGACCTGCTGCGGGCAAGCGTGTACAAGGGCGGGGCGGTTGAGGCGGTGGCGACGCTGACACTATTGTCCGAGGCGGTGGCCCGGCTCCATTGGAACTGCAACCGCTGCGACGCGGCGTGCGAGCACGTCGGCGCGCTCTTCTCCATGCTTTTGGAGAGCAAGACGCAGCTCGGCCTCGCCGCGCCGCCGCCGGAGCGGACGCCGGTGGCATCGCTCAACGAGGAACAGCTTGTCTGGCAGGCGCTGGCGGACCGTCAGGAGCGGGCGCGGACCGAGAAGATGAAGATCAAGTCGGCGGATGGCTCGTCGCCGTGGGCCGAGTACGTGGTGACGAGCCTGATGAGCGGCAAGACGTATCGCGTATCGCTGCGCGGGTTGAAGCCGGGCGAGTCGTATTGCTCCTGCCCCGATTTCCGGACCAATACGCTCGGCACGTGCAAACACCTGATGAAGGTGATCGCGGCGGTGAAGCGCAAATTCACCGGGTCGCAGTTGCAGCGGCCCTGTCGCCGGAAGCGGATCGAGGTCTTCCTCGACTACGGCATGGACGTGACGCTACGTTTGGTCGCTCCTGAAAAGCTGCCGGCAGAGGCGGACGAGCTGATCCGCCCGCTTCTCAACACGCCCATCAGCAACGTGGCCAACCTGCTGAGCGCCTTGAAGAAGCTCGAGGCGCTCGAGTTGGGCTATCACATTTCGCCGGACGCCGAGGAGTTCATCGAGGAACGGCTGTATGAGCACCGGATTCGCGGCAAGGTGGCCGAAATCCGCGCCGACCCGGCGAAGCATCCGCTGCGCACCTCGCTCTTGAAAGTCCCGCTGTTGCCTTATCAAGTGGACGGCGTCGCGTTTGTCGTCGGCGCCGGCCGGGCCGTACTGGCCGACGACATGGGGCTGGGCAAGACGATTCAGGGCGTCGCCGTCGCCGAGGTGCTGGCCCGCGAGGCGGGGATCGGCAAGGTTCTGGTCATTTGCCCGGCGTCGTTGAAGTCGCAATGGCGCAACGAAATCCACCGCTTCTGCGACCGCGACGTGCAGCTCATCACGGGCCGCACCGCCGAGCGCACCGCACAGTATACGAACCGCTGCTTCTTCACGATCTGCAACTACGAACAGGTGTTGAAGGATATCCTCTCCATCGAACAGACGCCGTGGGATTTGATCATTCTCGACGAAGGTCAGCGGATCAAGAATTGGGAAGCGAAAACGACGCGAGTAATCAAGGGGTTGAAGTCGCGCTTCGCCCTGGTCCTGTCGGGCACGCCGCTGGAAAACCGGCTCGATGAGCTGTACTCGGTGGTGCAATTCATCGACGACCGCCGGCTCGGTCCGGGGTTCCGCTTTTTCAACCAGCACCGCGTGGTGGACGAGAGGGGCAAGGTGCTGGGCTACAAGAACCTCGACGGGCTACGCGAGCGCTTACGGCCGATCTTGCTGCGGCGGACGCGCGACTCGGTGCGGTTGGAATTGCCCGAGCGCACCACGGAAATCGTCCGCATCGCGCCGACCGAAGAACAAAAGATACTGCACGACGCGCACATGCAAACCGTGGCGACGATCGTTGCCAAGAAATACCTGACCGAAATGGACCTGCTGCGCCTGCGCGTCGCTCTTTTGATGTGCCGGATGTCTGCGAATGGAAGCTTCTTGGTCAACAAGGAGCTGCCGAACTGGTCGAGCAAGCTGGACCGTTTGGCGGAGTTGTTTGACGACATCGCCGCCGAGCCGAGCCGTAAGGTGGTGTTGTTCTCGGAATGGACGACGATGCTCGATTTGATCGAGCCGCTGTTGAAAAAGCGCGATCTGGCGTTCGTTCGTCTCGACGGCTCGGTGCCGCAAAAGAAGCGACAGGAATTGGTGCATGAGTTTCAGACCAACCCGGAATGTCGCCTATTCCTGACGACCAACGCGGGGAGCACGGGACTGAATCTTCAGGCGGCGAACACGGTAATCAACGTCGATTTGCCGTGGAACCCGGCTGTGCTGGAACAGCGCATCAGCCGGGCGCACCGCATGGGGCAAACACAGCCGGTGCAGGTGTTCGTTCTAATTACCGAGGAGACGCTGGAAGAGAACCTGCTGGCCACGCTATCGGCCAAGCGCGAACTCGCCTTGGCGGCGCTCGACCAGGAATCGAACGTCGAATCCGTGGACTTGATCAGCGGGGCCGAGGAGCTCAAGGCCCGCCTGGAAGTGCTCCTCGGCGCCAAGCCGGAAGCGATGCTCGACAAGACCAAGGAGCAGGAAGAGACAGCCGCGGCCCGCGAGCAGCAACGCCGCGAGCGCGTCGCGGTGGCTGGCGGCGAGATGTTCGGCGCCGTCTTTCAGTTTCTCGGCGAATTGGTCGGCACGGGCGACAAAGATGCGCTGCCCGCCGAGCCGGTTGTTCGCCAGGTTCAAGCGCGGCTCCAGGAATGTATCGAAGTGGACGAGACCGGCAAAGCACGCTTGACGGTTACGTTCCCCAATCAACAAGCGCTAGACGGTTTGGCGCAAACGTTGGCGCGGCTGATGGCGGGAAGCGCGGCGAGTTGAAAATTCCCTCGGCAAGCGTCGTTGGAGCGCTCTGGGCTCCGGATCGCCCAGAGGTCGCCTGCGCCGTCGCGTTTGCCGCGTCGCGGTTACGGCTTCTTTTGCACTTGGGCGCCGAGTTCTTGGCGACTGGGCGTCTGCCAGAGCCGCAGTAGTCTCTGCCCAGCCTCTAACGGCATGGGAAGTCGCGAGGCAGAGGCGAGCGCAGGCAAGCGGCTGGCGGTGGTAGGAAGACGTTGAACCAGCGTCGGATACCGCAGCGCCGGCGAACGAACGAGGTCGGCGCCGGCAGGACGAGACGGCGACAGCGGCATGCCGTCGCGACCGATGATAACGCGCTGTGCCGGGCCATAGTGGGCAAACCACAAGAGGTGGCGCGTCCGCAATCCAGGATCGGCGGCCTTCAACACCGCCACGACGCCGGCGAAATAGGCGGCGGAATTCGATGTGCCGAAGGTCATCTCGCCGTTGGTGAAGAGCGCACGTGAGTCCGGGAGAATGACATCCGGCTTCACGCGATGATCGAGCGTCGGTCCGCGTGAACAGGTGAAGTTGAGCTCGCCGACCGTGATCACCAACGGGTTATCGGCGGGCGGCAGCAGCTCGCTCTTGCCGCTGGCGTCGACAAAGCGGACCGACGACGTTGAGCCGTTGGTCTGCGGGTCGAAATAGACCTCTCGCTTCGGCGACAGCACGACACGTATTTGATCGAGGTCGCCGAAGTTCCCCTTCTTCGCACGCATGCGAATGCGATAATCCTGGTCGCCGGAAGCCGGCAAGTCGACAAGCACGACGCGCTCACGCGGGTTGAGCGTCTCCTCGGGACCGACTTTGTCCTTGGGCTGGACCTGCGTTTTCTCGCTGGCGCCGACTCGCTTGCCCTGTCCATCCTCGATGATCAGATCAAGGTCTTTGTCGGTGCCGGCGTCTTCCTGTTCGCGGTAATCGTTCCAGGTGAGGGTGACCGCGACGGTGTTCTCGTCGAGCAGATTGCGGAAACGTAGGGCCGTCGAATCGGGCTCGGCGCCGAGGCGGAGAAAACTGTCGGCGCGTATTTTCACCGGACCGTTGTAAACGCGACCGCCGTAGTTGCCGGCGGCGTTGATCCACAGAATGTCGGCCGCCAACGCATCGGCGACAATCCGATTCATGGGGCCGCGGCCGTCGCCGTTGCCGCCGCCCTCAAACGTGCCGCTGAAGAGGATGACGTCGACTTTTGCGTCGATGGCGTAGCGCACGGCTCGGCGCAGCATCGTCGGTCCGTTGGCGTTCAGCAGAAAGAACTGCGGGCCATTCGGATGCAGACCCGTGACGGCCCAGACAATCTGAGCCAGCGAGCGGCCGTGGCTGTTCTGCGGAGCGAACGCTTTGCGAAATTCGGGATCGCCTAATTTGTGCCGGCGGACGAACTCCGCATCGTAATGTTCGACGATCACGGCGTTCGCCGGCAAATACTGACGCGCTCCACCCAAGCCGTCAAAGCCGTAGTCCAGCACCGCGATCTTGATCGCCTCGATGCCGGGCACATTTTCATATTCGGGGAGGAGACCAAGTCGCTTGCGCACATCGTCGGCGTTGGCCAGGCGCGCGCCGGACGGCGCGAACTTGAGCGGCGACGGCTTGGCAAGTTGTTCGTCCGGTGCATCGTCCGCCTGCACGCAGACGACCAACGAACCGACCAGCAGCGCGGCGACGCTTACGCAAACTGTGCTTTTCATGGAATGTGTCCGGGCTCGGCGATGTGCGTTGAATCCGCCGGCGAGCAAGGCCGCGTCAGCGCCTGAAGTGATTTCCCAGCGCCGACACGGCCGCGCTCGCGGCGAGCGCTCGATCAAGCCTTATTCAGGGATCGGGTAATCCAACGTCGGATAATCGTAGGGCGAGTAACCCCACGATGGGTAATCGGAGAGAATATAGTTCGTCGTGGGGTAATAATCGTAGTAGGCGTAGCTCGGCGCGCCTCCCCACCATGGGGAACCCCACCAACCACCCCACCACGGTCCGCCCCAGCCCCAGCCCCAGCCCCACCCGTTGCCCCACCAGCCGCGACCGAAATTGCGGTTAAAGCCGCGTCCGAAATTGCCGTTAAAGCCGCGTCCGAAATTGCCGTTAAAGCCGCGTCCGAAATTGCCGTTAAAGCCGCGTCCGAAATTGCTGTTAAAGCCGCGTCCGAAATTCGCGCTGTTGAAGCTGCTGACGCGGCCGCCGCTGAACCCGCGTGCTCCCATACTGTTGAAGCTGCGTGCGCCGCCGGCGCTGAAGCCTCGCGCACCGCCGGCACTGAAACCGCGTGCGCCACCGCCACCGCTAAAGCCACGCCCGCCACCGCCGCCACGCCCACCGCCACCGCCGCCGCGAGCCGCCTGCACGGGTGATTCGCCGTCTAGTTCGGTTCCCCGATCGGCCGCAAGATTCGCGACCGGGTTTGACGTTGTTTGCGATGCCGCGGACGACTTTGCGACGCCCATACCTTGCGGCGCTTTGCCGGTGAACTCTTGATCGAGCTCACCCGCTACGAGGGGAGCTGCCAGGAACATCACCAGCGCCATGCTGGACATGTACCGCACCATCCGCCACCTCCTGCATCAGAAGATTGGTTCCTATCGGGCGGCCGATTGAATGCCATTATCGGCTGTCGCGTCCGACAGTGCAACAGCGTACTTCATTCCCGCGCTCGAACGCGCGCAGCGGCTTGCGAACGCCATTCGGCCGTCGGTACAATGGCGGCTTCTTGACCGGGTTATTTCCGCTCATTTATCCGCCCGAGGATTCCACCGATGCCCACCACCCTGCAATGTCCGGAGTGCAGCTCGACACTGAGGCTGGCCGAGGAGGTCGCGCCGGGCAAGAAAGTGCGCTGTCCGAAGTGCAAAGCCGTCTTCGGCGCGGCGGAGGGAGAACCGCCGGCAGCCATTCAGGCGCGGCCGCGCACCGTGCCGCCTTCGGTAAAGCGCCCGCCGAGCGTCCTTCCCGCCGACGACTTCGACGACGGGCCGCTTCGGGTACGGCGGCGGAGGCGGGCGCCAGCTTCGGGCGGCGGCGCCGGCGTGTTGATTGCAGTGCTCGGCGGCGTCGGCTTGCTCGTCGTCGCCGGCGCGGCTCTCGGCGCGTATTTCCTGTTGCGGTCGCCTTTGCTGGCTTGGCAGGATTTCACGCCTCCCGGCGGCAACTGCACCGTCGCCATGCCGGGGACGCCGCAACCGAAAGACATCCCGATCAGTGAGCCGGGTGTCATCAGCTCCAAGGGTTTTGCAATCGAAACGAATCGTGGTCGAAACGCCTACCTGCTCGCCTACGCCGACGTCACGGACGCCGGTTTCCAGCGGATTCCCATGACCCAACGCTGGCAGGGAATGCGCGAGGGAATGTTGCGCAATACTCCCGGTGCTTCCGTGACGAAAGAAAGCGACGTGAATCTCAACGGCATTCCCGGGCGCGAATTCGTCATCGACATTCCGTCGAAGGGCGGCATGGGCGTCTTGCGCGGCTATTTCGCGAAGCAGAAACAATACATCCGGTTGTACACGCTGTTGGCGATCGGTCAGGACATTAGGCCCGGTTCCGCCGATGTGCAGAAGTTCTTCGATTCATTTCGCCTGAACGAAGGGCAGGCGCCGCAAGGGGGCGGCTTTGCCGGCAACAAGCCGAATCCACCGGCGGAACAGCCGCCGGCGCCGCGGAAGCCGGATCCCAATTTCCCGCCCGGCATTCCGCCGCAACCCGGGTTCCCGCGACCGCCGCTCGGACCGAACTTCGGCGGACCCCAGACCGGCTTCGGCCCCGAACAGACCGTGACGATCATCATTCATGGCATCAAGGATGACGCGAATCTCAAATATGATCTCGGGAAGCTGCGGGGCATGCTAACGGGCGACCGGCATTCGCTGAATTCACAAACGAGCGGCGGGGTCACCACGGTGAACCTGGCGCCAATCGACGACCCCAAGGCGTTCGCGGACAAACTGGCCTGGCTTGGCGAAGTGAAAAGCGTGACGGGCCGCACTATCACGGTGAACGCTAAGCCACAAGACATCCCGCCCGCCGACGCGGATGCGATTGTCAAAGCCCTCTTCGATCTGCAATCGCCGGACCTCTTCACGCGCAAGGACGCGGCGGAGGCGCTGGCGGCGATGAAGCCGTCCGAAAAAGACCACGCGAAAGTCGCCAAGGCGCTGGAGGAAAATCTGGACGACGAGAACACCTTTGCGCGGCAGGCGAAGATCAAGGCACTGGGTGTCTGGGCAACGAAGCACAGCATTTCGGCCTTGCTCAAGATGATGCAACATACCGACGTTTTCACTCGCAAGGCGGCTATCAGCGCTCTGGGCGTTACCAAGGACGAACGCGCGGCCGAACCGCTGGCGGAGGCGTTGACCGATTTCCACCAACGCGGCGAGGCCGTCGAAGCGTTAAAGGCGATTGGTCCAAAAGCGGAAAAGGCGGTCATCAAACAGCTCTCAAACCTGGAATGGACCATACGGATCGAGGCGTGCAAGATTCTGGAGGCAATCGGCACGAAAGAGTGCATTGCGCCGCTGCGGGACCTTGCGTTGAAGGACCCCAACGGCATCTCGAAGCAGCAGGCTGCCAAGAGCGCGCAAATCGTCGCGGCTCGAATCAAGTAGTGGTGCAGTCAGAAGGAGATCCTGGCATGCCCGTGGCCGCAACTTGTCCGAACTGCAAGGCGTCGTACACCCTCGACGAAGCGGCGCGCGGCAAGCGGCTTCGTTGTCGCCGCTGCCAGGCGTCGTGGATGCCGGATTCGCCCGCCACGCCACGAGTCGAAAGCGTGGAGCGCGGCGGGCTTGCCGTGGCGCCGCTGCCGCCCTTGACGAGCAACCGCTGGCTGTGGCTCGCGGGCGGTGGAGTTGGCCTGCTTTTGCTCGCCTGCTTCGTCGCCGGCACGGTGTGGTGGCTGACGCGGTCGGCGGAGCAATCCGCCTCCGCGTGGCTGCCGCCGCCGGCTGCTCCGGCGCCGGCGGTCGCGGCCGGCGACGGCATGATTCCGCTGGCCAAGCTGGAGGAGGTGAAGGCCGCCACGGTGTTCATCAAGGTCGAAGCGCCGGGCGGCTGGGCGTCCGGTTCAGGCTTCGTGATGAAAGTGAACGACGAAACGGCTTACATCATCACCAACGATCATGTGGTCACGCCGCCCGATGAGCTGCTCTTTACCACAAGGCCGTCGATCTTCGGGCCGCGGCGCTTGCCGGGGCGGGGCAAGGGCAAGGCGACACACACCGCCGTGTTCTCCAGCGGCACGCCCCGCGAACAAACGGCGCCGGCCACGGTCATGGCGACCGATCCAAAGCGCGATCTTGCCATTCTGAAAGTGACCGGCGTGCGCGGACTGCCGACGCCGCTCGACTTCACGAGTCAGCCGGCGCTGATCGAGACGTCTCCGGTTTATATCTTCGGCTTTCCGTTCGGCGAAATGCTGGCGACGGCGAAGGGCCATCCGGCCGTTACGGTGGGCAAGGGCAATGTGTCCAGTCTGCGGCTCGATGAATTGGGAAAGTTGGCCGTCGTCCAGATCGACGGCGATTTGAATCCGGGCAACAGCGGCGGCCCCGTGGTCGATCCGCAGGGCCGCCTCGTCGGCGTCGCCGTCGCCAAGATCAAGAACACGCGCATCGGTCTGGCGATTCCGAACAATCAGCTCGCCGAGATGCTTAATGTGAAGTTCGCGGAGTGAAGGGTGGCGAACCGTCGGTCGCCAAGAACCAAGAAAGGGGTCGGGAACTCTGCGTGCAGAAGTTCCCGGCCCCTTATTCGGTCGTGTCGGATGCATCATTTCGGAAGTGGTTTGCGCTCGATCGGCGGTGGGCCGAATTCCGTAAGGCGCCCCGTGGACGTACAGAGATTGTGCGACGTGTACGTCGTCTTTCGCACCGGCAGGAAGTCATCGATCCGGCCGACGCGCGGATCGTTGCAGCACCCTTTCTTGCAGTGCCCCCCCGTGAGGCAGTTCTGCCAGGTCGGCAACGCTTGCAGTTGCTTGATGGCGTCCTGACGAATCGCGCGTGTCGCGCCGAGAGCGCGAGCAAAGTCCGTCTCGGCGTCGCGCACGGCGTCCGCGAGTGTTGCTGGTTGCGCCGGCGCTGGCGCCGGCGGCGGCGCCTGTCCGGCGAGGAGAGCAAGTGCGGCAAAAGCGGCAGCAGTCAGCGAGGGCATTGCTTCACTCCACGAAAAGAACGGGGAAATACCACTCTTTCTAGAAGCTACCTCGTTTTGCAGTCGGCGGCAAGTTTAGTCACTTTCGACGTGTTTAATATGTCATTTTCAGCATCACTTGCTCGTCCGCGGGTCCCCCTGCGCAAGCACCGCCTTCGCCTGTTCGGCGCGATATTTCTTCAATGACTCGCCGATTGTCGCGTGCTTGTTCGCCAGCATCGCGGCGGCGAAGAGTGCGGCATTGATCGCGCCGGGCTTACCAATCGCCAGCGTTGCCACGGGAATGCCCGCCGGCATCTGCACCATTGACAACAGCGAATCAAGCCCTTGCAGTTTCGACTCCATCGGCACGCCGAGAACAGGCTTCAACGTCTTGGCGGCCACGACGCCGGCAAGATGTGCCGCCCCGCCCGCCGCAGCAATGAAGACCTCGACGCCCTGCTTTTCCGCCTGCGCGATGAACTCGAAGAGCTGGTCCGGCGTCCGATGGGCGGACAGCACGCGCACGTCGCACGGAACGCCGAGCTTGTCCAGCGTCGCGACGGCGTGGGCCATCACTTCCCAATCCGATTTGGAGCCCATGACGACGGCTATCAGGTATGGCATCACAAAAGCCTCACCTTGGGTAGTAACTGCACTTTCTGTGAAATCCTCAGAGCCGACTGCGGCGTCGAACTGAGCTAGGCAAGAGAACGGCTCTCCAGCACGATAGCGGTGCATTACCCCCGCATCGCACCGGAGAGCCAAGGATGGCGACTCAATGTCTGACC
>JBGQKZ010000130.1:0-16605 GCA_041499805.1 Gemmataceae bacterium | reverse complement strand
ACCACTCTCAGCGTCGTCTCCGTTTCGGCTTGCCCTGCGGCGACGCGGTTGGTTGCCCTTTCAGCTCGGCGATGCGGTCGCGCAGTTCCGCCGCTCGCTCGAATTCGAGATTAGCGGCGGCTTGCAGCATTTCGCCGTGCAACGCTTCGAGATACTCCTGCGTGACGTAGTCCTTCGACGCTTGTCCCGCCGCTTCTTGTACGAATTGGCGCGCGGCGATCTCTTCTTCGATGCCGCTGCTGATCGCCGACCGCACCGTCTCCGGCGTGATGCCGTGTTTGGCGTTGTATTCACGTTGCAAGTCGCGGCGCCGTTTTGTCTCTTCGATCGCGAACTGCATCGAGTCGGTCACTTTGTCGGCGTAGAGGATGACTTCCGCGTTGACGTTGCGGGCGGCCCGGCCGATCGTCTGAATCAGCGACGTGCCGCTGCGCAGGAAGCCTTCCTTGTCGGCGTCGAGGATGGCGACGAGCGAGACTTCGGGCAAATCGAGACCTTCACGGAGGAGGTTGACGCCGACGAGTACGTCGAACGCTCCTTCGCGCAGCTCACGCAGGATTTGCACGCGCTCGATCGCGTCCAGCTCGGAGTGCAGCCATTTCCCACGCAGGCCGGCTTCTTGCAAGTAGCCGCTCAGATCCTCGGCCAGCCGCTTCGTCAACGTCGTGACAAGAACGCGCTCGCGGAGCGCGGCCCGCTTCTTGATTTCCTCGATCAGGTCCGGCACCTGGCCGCGCGCGGGTTTCACGTGCAGGAGCGGGTCCACCAGTCCCGTCGGGCGAATGACCTGTTCGACGACTTCGCCGCCGGTGCGGTCCAGCTCATAAGGCCCCGGCGTGGCGGACATGAATAGGGCTGTTTTCGCCCGCTTTTCCCATTCATCGAAACGGAGCGGCCGATTGTCGAGGGCGCTCGGCAGCCGAAAACCGTGCTCGACCAATGTCATCTTGCGGCTGTGGTCGCCGGCGAACATCCCGCGCACTTGCGGCAACGTCACGTGCGACTCGTCCACAATCATCAAAAAGTCTTCGGGGAAAAAGTCGATCAACGTGTACGGCGGTTCCCCGGGCTTGCGGTTGCTGAGCCAGCGGGAGTAGTTTTCGATGCCGGGGCAGTGACCGACTTCCAGCAGCATTTCAATGTCGAACCGCGTTCGCGCCGCCAATCGTTGAGCTTCGAGCAACTTGCCGTTTTGGCGAAACCACGTGAGCCGTTCTTCCAATTCGCCGCGAATGCCGTCCACGGCGCCGCGGATGCGCTCCTCCGGCGTGACGAAGTGCTTGGCGGGGTAGATGTACATGTCATCCAGCACCCGCAGCGTTTCGCCGGTCAGCGGGTTGATGATCGCGAGGCTGTCCACCTCGTCGCCGAACAGCTCGATGCGGAAGCCGTACTCTTCGTACGCCGGCCAGACTTCGATCACGTCGCCGCGAACGCGGAACTTGCCGCGGGTGAAGGCGATGTCGTTTCGCTCATATTGGATGTCCACGAGTCTGAGCAGCACGTTGTCGCGATCGACGGTGTCGCCTTTGACAAGGCGGACCATCATGCGTTTGTAATCAATGGGCGAGCCCAAGCCGTAGATGCACGACACGCTGGCGACGATAATCACATCCTCGCGACTGACGAGCGCACTGGTCGCCGCCAGCCGCAGCCGGTCGATGTTCTCGTTGATGAGCGCGTCTTTCTCGATGTAGATGTCGCGCTGCGGGATGTAGGCTTCCGGCTGGTAGTAGTCGTAGTAGCTGACGAAATAGTGGACGGCGTTCCGCGGGAAGAACGTGCGGAACTCTTTGTAGAGTTGGGCGGCCAGCGTTTTGTTGTGCGACAGGACGAGCGTCGGCTTGCCGATTTCTTGGATGACATTCGCGGCGGTGAAGGTTTTGCCCGTACCGGTCGCGCCGAGCAGGGTCTGCAACGGCCGTCCATCGCGGAAGCCGGAAACCAGCTTCTCAATCGCCTGCGGTTGATCGCCGGCCGGTTGGAAATTGCTCACGATTTCGAATTTGGCTGCCATCGGTGCTTCTGTTTCCGGTGTGCGAGATTGCTTAACGAAGCGATAGCATTTCCCTGTCCGCTTTTGTCCGGTTTTTCGAGCGGACATTTGTCATTTGTCGTTGTCCGGACAATGTTTGCGCCGTGATAGGCAATAAGCGACCGGACACGATGGTTATTTGCGTCGTCATGGTCAGCTGACTCTGCTCCACTCGGGGCGAAAGGCCGTCCCGCGTCAACCGGATAATATACTGATGTATATATGACGCGTCAAGGTATCGCAGAGCGGCGAAGAGTAAGCCCACCTACGACATTCGACCGCGGCAGAAATCGTGAATTACCGCTCGTCCGCGGCAGCGTCCCGCACGGTCGGCGGGGCCGGCGTTTCCACGGTAACGAAGGGCCGGAGCTTGTCCAGCGTCTTCGCGCCGATTCCCGAAACGCGGCGCAGCTCGTCCACCGACGCGAAGGGGCGTTTCTCTCGTTCGTCGATGATCCTCTGCGAGATCTTGGGCCCGATGCCAGGCAGCTGCTGCAGCTCGGCGGCGGTGGCGCGGTTCACGTCGATCCGCACGCTGCCAACGACGGCTTTCTTTTTCGATGCGGGATTTGCAGGCGAATCGGGAAGTGGGTCCTTGCCGGCATAATAGGCGATTCGCGTCGTCGGCGGTTTCGCTTCGTATTCCTCCTCCGACGCGCGATGGACGCAGACCCAGGGTCGAATGCGTTCGAGGATGGCGGGACCGATGCCGTGGACGTGACGAAGATCGTCCACCGTTGGAAATGGACCATGTTCGAGGCGATGCGCTTCGATCCGCTCCGCCAATGCCGGTCCGACGCCGGGAATTTGCAACAGTTCCGCCCGATCCGCCTGATTGATGTCGATTCGATACGCGAGTTCGTCGCCCGGACGAAGCGTGGTCGCCTGCGTCCCCCAACGCGTGGACCGCACGGCGTTGCAGGCGAGCAAACCGACGGCAGCGATCAAGAGAACGACCGTCGCCCATTGCGCGGAGCGCGGCCAAACCTTTTCCGGCGCCGGATTAGGCGGGTGCGTATCCATTGTCGCGTATCGTGTGCCAGCGTTCCAAAGAGTTTCTCGCAAAGGCGCCAAGGGCGCAAAGAGGGCCGCCAAGGACTCGTGCTTTGCGTTCTGACTTTGCGCCCTTGGCGTCTTTGCGAGAAACTCTTCGCTCAACATTCTATGCCGAGCGAGGCAGCGTGAGAACAAGATAGCGGCAAAGGAGATGGAGCCGCGACGGACGCGAAAGGAGCAGGCGATCGACACGGTCGAGAAGGTCGTTGAGCCGATGCTGCCGCACGAAGCGGCGGGTCATAGAGAGAAATTGAAATCCGCGGACCCTCATCTGCGGAAAGACGCGCCGCAGCGCTTGGAGGTCGCTGCGCCGCAATGGTTCTTCATCCGGCGTGCGGTGCTTCTCGGGATAGTGCATGCGCCGCCGGGCCCAGTTGAGGACTGGGTTTTCGCCGCACGGTTCGCAGAAGACGGCAATGCCGCCAGGGGCGAGGATGCGTTTCAATTCCAGGGCCGCACGGTCCATTTCAAGATGGTGCAGTATGGCGTTGCCCCAAATGCGGTCGAAACTGGCGTCCGCAAAGGGCAACCGGTTGCCGTCTGCTTGCAGCGCTTGCACCGCGACGCCGTTGAGCCGAAAGCGCAGCATTGCTTCGTGCAAGTAGCCGGGCGATAGATCGAACGCCGTCACCCGCGCGCCGCGGCGAGCGAGCACGATGGATGCGATGCCGTGGCCGCAGCCAAAGTCGAGCACACGCAGGCCGCGGACCTCGCCGAGCGCTTCAAACGCGGGCCGAATCCACGATTCGTGGTTGAGATAGCCTTCGTCGTTGACGATGAGTTCCTGGCCGTCGGCGGCGTAGATGCGCCGGCGATAGTCGGCTTGTTGGTCGTGGAATTCACGTTCGGTGTGAAGGCGTTCCGTCGCGGGCATTGAGTCCGTCCTTGCGCTGCTGCTGACTTTATGGCGGATCCCGCTGGTTACCTCTACCGATGACCTGCCAGGGCCGCCGCCGGGAGAGTTGAACTTCCGGAAACGGAGACGCCGGCCTGGGTCTCCTGCGCCGTTTCGCTCGGTTGACCTTCGAGCCGGGCAACCAGTTCCGCTCGATGCCGGTACATAATGGCGAGCAATTCATCGTCTTCGATGTAGCCCAGCCCGCGACCAAGATGAACCTCACCCAGGAAGCCAAGATGAGCGAACAACTGTCCCAAGCGCACGTCCGGCGATAAGGACCAAAGCCCAGCAAGTACGCCCATCGCTTCACGCTGTACGTCGGGAGTCATGGGAGCAGGTCTCCGATTTTGGGCTCTGAAGCGAACGCTTTAGGAAGTTTGCCGACAACTTCGACACGAAGCAAGGTCCCCGGCGCGAGCTTGGCGATGCGCGTCGCCCGCGTCACGCCATTATACAGCACGAGTACGCCATCCGTGCCTTCGTAGGCCCAGGGCGGAATCATTCCGACCGCGGATCGGCCAAAGAGTGCAATTTGTCGCGCCAGCTTCGCCGGATCGGCGCCTTGTCGCCGCGACGACGGAACGCGCAACTCGCGGGGATCGACGTCGCGGAAATTAGCCATCCGGTTATTGTCCGTTGGGAAGAATCAGGAAATACACACTCCGTGTGAATGTGTTCCCGGCGTGGGCATGGGGTTCATCCTTGCGTGACGTCTAAACCGCTAGCTCTACTGAGCCTTCCAACGCCGGAACGCGGCGACATCGTCCGCGGTGAGATCGTACCACTCTCCGCGGTGGTGTTTGGCTTCGAATCGCTTCTTCCAGTACGCCTCAATTCCGCTGGGGTCATCGGTCTCAATCGTGTGCAGAAGGGTAATTTGGTCCGGCATCAGAAGCTGTACTTCACCAAGTCGTCGATGCGGTGCTGAGGTCTTGCCGATCTTGTAGCGCCGTCCCGCTTTCTGAAGGTACACGTAACCAAGCACGGGCCGCGCCGTTGGTCCCTGCTGAGCTGGATCGGCGCCGTTTGCACTTTTGCCTAACAACTGCCAAACGTCTGCGAACTCGGTGTGGGACGAACAAAAGTCGGCCAGAAGTTTCGCCCGGCTTTCAAAGTTCTTCGCGCGGTGCCGCACCGAACCAAGGCTCGGCACCTCAGGGTTCTTTTTTCGCTCAAATCGCAGATCGGCATCGGTGGGGATGCGCTGGAGCTTGCGGGCCAATGAGGCGAGGCCAGCCAGGACTTGCTCGTCGGGCAATCTCGCTTGTTTTGAGTTAGGCTCCACGCCGATCTCTTCTTGGAACGATCGCCACGACCTCCATATGGTGCCGCGAAAAACGTGCATCGATAGCCCTGGTAAAGCTTGCAACAGCGCGTTCATACCGGGCGGTTTCTTTGGCGAGCGTTTCAAGAGCTGCCGATAGGCAGCGATGATTTGGTCCCGCTCCATGAAATCCCCACGCCTACGTCAATTCTTCCCCATACATCCCGTCGCTAAACCCCACCACCAACGTCTGCCCCTTCCGAATCGCCGGAGCCCGCAAATTCCCCGTCGGCCCGAGCAAGTGTGCCAGCAGCGTCTCATCATCTGGCGGCTGGCGGGTCATGTCAAAGGTAACCGTCTGCTTGCCCTTGGCGACGACCACGCGTTTCACGGAGCGGGCCAGCTTCAATGCTTCGTCGCGGTCTTGGGGATTCTTGCGTGCGTCGGTCTGGGCGGTGGCGGAGACGGAATGCTTCTCAAGGAACTCCTGAGCCTTTTGGCAGCTCATTCAACCTTTGCGATGGTAGAGCCAGTCGATTATCGTGGCCATGAGTTTTCAAATCAGATCTCTCGCGAAGGCGCAAAGGGCGCAAAGACAGAACGCAAAGAAGAAACCTTGGCGGCTGTCTTTGCGTCCTTGGCGCCTTTGCGAGAAACTTTTCTTCTCAATACTTCGGCATGCCCTTATCAATTCTATCCGCCCAGGCGAGGATGCCGCCCGTCAGATTCTTGAGCTTGCTGAATCCTTGCTGTCGCAAAAACTGAATCGCCCGGGCGCTGCGCATGCCGCTTTTGCAATGCACGATCATTTCACGGTTCTTGTCCAGCTCTGTGAAGCGGCGACCCAATTCCGGCAGCGGGATCACGGTGCTGCCGGGCAGACGGCAAATCTGGATTTCTTCCGGGTTGCGCACGTCGAGAATGAACAAATCCTCGCCGCGATCGAGGCGTTGTTTCAGTTCCTCAACCGTCATCTCGCCCTCACGCGCTGCCGTCGCGGCGACCGGCGCTTCCTCGCCGCGCACGCCGCAGAATTGTTCGTAATCAATTAACCTCGTGACCGTCGGCTGATCGCCGCACACCGGGCAGCGCGGATTGCGGCGGACTTTGAACTCTTGGAAGCTCATTTGCAAGGCATCGTAGAGCAGCAGCCGGCCGATCAGCGGATTGCCTTTTCCCAAGATCAATTTCACGGCTTCCGTCGCCTGAATGACGCCGATCAGGCCGGGCAGGATGCCGAGCACGCCGCCTTCCGCGCAGCTCGGCACTTCGCCGGGCGGCGGCGGTTCCGGATAGAGACAGCGGTAGCACGGGCCTTGCGGCGGATAGAAGACCGACGCTTGGCCGTCGAAGCGGAAAATGCTGCCGTAGACATTGGGTTTTTTAAGGAGCACGCAGGCGTCGTTGACCAGATAGCGCGTCGGAAAGTTGTCGGTGCCGTCGATGACGATGTCGTAGGGCTCGAATATCGAAAGGGCGTTCGCCGAAGTGAGCCGCGTCTCGTAAAGGTCGAGCTGCACTTCGGGATTGATCGCACGCAACTTGTCCGCAGCCGATTGGAGTTTGGGCCGACCAACGTCGGACGTGAAGTGGACCACCTGGCGTTGCAGGTTGCTGAAATCGACGAGGTCAAAATCGACGAGCCCGATGCGGCCGATGCCGGCGGCCGCGAGATAGAGGCCGAGAGGCGAACCGAGACCGCCGGCGCCGATCAGCAGAATGCTCGCAGCCTTGAGGCGTTTTTGTCCTTCGAGAGCGACTTCCGGCATGATGAGATGGCGGCTGTAACGGGCGTATTCTTGTTGGGAAAGATTGATGCGCTCCGCGCGAGCAGGAATGGAATCGAAGGTGGACGGCATGGTGCGAAATCTCAAATCAGAGTTTCTCGCAAAGGCGCAAAGGAGGCAAAGCTCGCAAAGGATTCTTAGCGGCCTTTGCCTCCTTCGCGCCTTTGCGAGAAATGCATTTCTACCCTTCAAACGCGCCGACGACGAGGCAGCAATTGTGGCCGCCGAAGCCGAAGCTGTTGGAGATCGCCCGGCGGACGCGCATTTCGCGGGCGTGGTTTGGCACGTAGTCGAGGTCGCAAGCGGGGTCTGGCGTTTGCAGGTTAATGGTCGGATGGACGACACTGTGCCGGATGGACAGCACGGACGCGATCAGCTCCACGCCGCCGCTCGCTCCCAACAGATGGCCGATCATGCTCTTGGTGCTACTGATTGCCAGCTTTTTCGCGTGCTCGCCGAAAACCTGCTTGATCGCTTTCGTTTCCGCCGCGTCCCCCAGTTCGGTGCCGGTGCCGTGGGCGTTCACGTATTGAACTTCGTCCGGGTTGACGTTGGCGTCGCGAAGGGCACATTTCATGGCGCGCGCGGCGCCGTTGCCTTCGGGGTGGGGCGCCGTGATGTTGTGCGCATCCGCGGTGCTGGCCGCGCCGAGCAGCTCGGCATAAATCTTCGCGCCCCGCTTCTTCGCGTGCTCCAAATCCTCAAGGATGACAATGCCCGAACCTTCCGCGAGAACGAAGCCGTCGCGATCCTTGTCGAACGGCCGGCTGGCCGTTTGCGGACTGTCATTCCGCATCGACAGCGCTTTCGCGGAGATAAAGCCGCCCAGCCCCATATGCGTGATCGCGGCTTCGGAGCCGCCGGTGACCATGACGTCGGCGTCGCCACGTTGAAGCGTCCGCAACGCATCGTTGACCGCGTTCGCGGCCGAGGCACAGGCGGTGGCGACCGACGTGTTCGGGCCGCACAAACCGAAGTGAATGGAGACATTGCCGGGCCCCGCGTTCGCCATCAGCTTCGGAATGAGAAACGGGCTGATGCGCCCCGGTCCGCTTTCACGGAAGCGCGTGTGCTGCTCCTCGAACTCGTTGAGGCCGCCGATGCCGCTGCCAAGAATCGCGCCGCAGCGGTAGGGGTCTTCTTTCGAGAAGTCGAGGCCGGCGTCCTTGACCGCGGACATGGCGGCGACCATTGCGAATTGCGCGAAGCGGTCGAGCCGGCGCGCGGCCTTCGGCTCCAAAAGCTTCTCCGGCTCGAAATTCCGAACCTGGCCGCCGAAATGCACTTTGAATGCGGCCGTGTCAAAAAGGGTAAGCGGGCCGACGCCGCTGCGGCCGGCAAGAAGACCTTGCCAGTAATCGCGGACGTCGGAACTGAGCGGGTTGACGGTTCCCAGACCGGTGATGACCGCGCGGCGCGTCATTTCTTCGCGATCTCCCGCTCGATGTAATCGATCGCCTCGCCCACGGTTTTGATCTTCTCCGCCTGATCGTCGGGAATGGTGATCTCGAATTCCTCTTCGAGTTCCATCACAAGTTCGACGATGTCGAGCGAATCCGCCCCGATGTCTTCCTGAAAGGAGGTCGAGCGGGTGACTTGCTCTTTATTGACGCCCAGGTTCTCGCAAACAATTTCAACGACTCGTTCTTCAACGGAAGGCACGACAAATCCTCCCCTAGCGGAAAGTAACCGAACCGCAGACGGTGGCGATCACCCCTCCGCGATCGGCCCCGCTCCGAGTTATGTACCACAGCGTACACACGCCGGACAAGGTATCTTGGCGCTCGCGCAAGTCAACGCAGACCGCGTAAGCTGCTCCTACGCAGGTAAAGAGACAAACCTATATAGGGAGAGGGGAAACGGAAAGAGCGGTTTGTCCGTGGTCCGTTGTCCGTGGTCCGTTGTTCGTTGTTCGTTGTCTGCCCAATCTCACGCGGTGATGTTTTGGCAATCGACCTTTCGCAACACGCGTTTCAGCATGCCCGCGAGGTGCCGGTTCGGACCGATCTCAAAAAACCGCTCGATTCCCGCCGCGAGCAGGTTACGCATCGTTTGCTCCCAAAGCACCGGCTGTACGACTTGGCGGACGAGAAGTTGACGAATCTCTGCCGGGTCGGAGTGGGGACGTGCATCCACGTTGGACCAGACGGGGACGCGCGGTGGACGAATCTCCACGTTCGCCAGCGCTTCCGCCAAGCGATCGTCCGCGGGCTTCATAATGTCGGTGTGAAAAGCGCCGGCAACCGCGAGACGCATCGGGCGCCCGCCCGCATCGGCTGCAAGTTTTTCGACAGCGTCACACGCCGCCTTCGCGCCCGAGACGGCGATATTCCCGGGGCAAAGCAGATTCGCGATTTGGATTGTCCCCGCCGCGCGTGCGGCGGCGCACAATTCCTCGATTTTGGCCTGTTCAAGTCCGAGGATGCTGACCATGCCGCTGGGCGTCGCATCGGCGGCGGCTTGCATCGCTTCTCCGCGGCGCTGAACCACTTTCAACCCATCGCGAAAACTCATCGCCTCGGCAAAGACGAGTGCGGTGTACTCGCCGAGACTCAAGCCGGCCGTCGCCGTGCATTCCGCCGTTGCGGCAGGATTGCTCTGCTTCAGCGATTCGAGCGCGGCGAGGCTGGTGACGAAGATCGCGGGTTGGCTGATAACGGTGGAATTGAGCTTCTCCGCGGGGCCGCTGAAGCAGGTTTCCGTGAGATCGTAGCCGAGGACTTCGGCGGCTTGATCGAAGAGGTGTTTCGCGGCAGGAAGACTCTCGACAAGAGCGCGGCCCATGCCGACGGTTTGAGCGCCTTGGCCGGGGAAGAGGAAAGCGGTTTTCGGCATCACAGGCATCTCTGGCTGCACAAAATTAAGAATGACGAATGCCGAATGTCGAATCAATGCCTAAATGACGAATGCCAAGCTCTCGCCGTTTGAGCCTTCGCCATTTGTCACTGATTAGTCATTCGGCATTCGCCATTCGGCATTGATTCGACATTCGACATTCGACATTCGGAATTACTCGTCGTCGCCGCTTAAGTGAGGGCTGGTTTCCAGTTCCTGCACGATGGTTTCGTTGAGTTTGCTGCGGGAATAGCGTGCGGCCATGCCGAGGGCGTTTTTGATCGCGCGGTCGCCGGAGCTGCCGTGGCAGATAATGCAAATGCCGTCGATGCCGAGCAGCGGAGCGCCGCCTGTTTCGTGATAGTCGTAGCGGCCGACCAGCGCTTGCAGCGCCTGCAACCCACGGCTTTTCTCCACGTCGAGCGCGCCGATGATTTCGGTGTGGACCAACTTCATCATGAAATCGAACAGGCCTTCGCACACTTTCAGGACGACGTTGCCGACAAAGCCGTCGCACACGATGACGTCGCAGACGCCCTTGTGGATGTCGCGGCCTTCAATGTTGCCGATGAAGCGGTCGCGCAACGTGCTGGCGTAGAACAGGGCATGTGTTTCCTTCGCAAGATCGTGACCCTTCGCCTGCTCGGAGCCGATGTTCATCAGGCCGACCGTCGGTTTGTCGCGCTTGAGGATGTGACGGGCAAAAATGCTGCCCATGACGCCATATTGGTAGAGATGCTCCGGGTCGGGATTGACGTTGGCGCCGACGTCGATCATTACCGATGGGCCTTTCACGGTCGGCATGAGCGTAGCGATGCCGGGCCGGCGGACGTATTTGAGGAAGCGGCGACGGAAGAGACCGCCCGCAATCATGGCGCCGGTGTTCCCCGCGGAGACGATGGCGTCAACTTTCTTTTCCGCCAGCAGTTGCCAGCAGCGGCTGATGGAATTGTCGGGCTTCTTGCGCAACGCCTCGACGGGCGACTCCTCCATCGTCACGACTTGTGAGCTGTGGAACAACTCAACGCGCTCGGGCTTGCCGCCCTGGCTCGCGAGAGACGCCTCGACCTGGGCCTGATCGCCGACGAGTACGACATGAATATCGGGGTCCGCCGCGACCGCTTGCACCGCGCCGGTGACGATTGGACCGGGAGCGTGGTCGCCGCCCATCGCGTCCAGCGCGATCCGCATGGGTTACTTCTCCTCTTCGGTCTTCACGACCTCGCGGCCCTGATAGAAGCCGCAATTCGGGCAGACGCGGTGCGGCAACACCGGCTGTTCGCAGCGCGGGCAGTACTGCACGCTCATCGGTTTGAGATGCTGGTGGCTCCGCCGTTTGCCCTGGCGTGCGTGCGAGGTCCGTCGCTTCGGAACTGCCATGAGTCTTCGCCTTTAGTCCGAAAAAGATGTCTGGAACTTTTGAATTCAGAGTTTCAGACACCTTTTTCGGAGACTTTCTAGGGGAAAGAATTCAATCGTAGAAACGCGGGTGAGCAGTGTCAAGATAAGAGGAAACCCGCGGTGGGACAAGGGATTGAGCGTCGCAAGCGGCCTTACAAGCGTTTGCCGCGGGACGCGTTTTCAACGTGCCCGCCCGCCGAGCACGTTGAAAACATGCTACAGAGATGGGTCATTCGAACAGCGCGACGCTGGCGGTGAACCCATGAATGAAGTTCTGCCCGCCAACCGGACCGAGTTCGCCCGCCGCGAAAAACCCCGCCAAAGGAATCGGCCCCACCTCCGCGCGGATCGCCCGCGCATCGTGATGCGCTTCGGCAAACAGCCGCGTGCCGCGTCCATTGCAACTGAATACCAATGCCCCGGACGGCTTGTTCGGATGCGTGGCGCTGTCGTGCTGCAACAGCGCGTGCAGATCTTCGTCGGCCGTGTCGGCGTCGCGCACGTGGAATTGCACGGTCTGCCCGACGCGCACGCGGTCGGTGATGCCGAGGGCGCCGCTCTGCTGATCGAGGCCGATCACGTTGCGGACGAGGAAGTCGCCGCGCCGAAACTTGCCCTGATACTCGTTGATGACGAGGCCGACGTGCAACCCGCGCTGAAAGAGCTGTTGATCCTGCGGCGACAGCGTCGGCCACAGCTCTTGCAGGTGCAGCAACGGGGCTCGACCCCCCAATTCCAGAATGATATTCTGCTCGGCCTTGGTGATGACATACGGACGCCCGACGGGCCGGCAGCCCTGCGATACGATGCTGCGCAGCCGCACCGGGCCGCTCAACAAGACGCCCACCGCTCCTTCGTCCAACACTTGGTAATTGAGGAGAAGCTGTGCCGGGCCGGGCTCGCGCGAGCCGCTTGCCATGCCGCCGAGCACGCGCAGGCCACGGCAGTCCTCGGCGAGCTGCTCGAAGAATTGATCGACGGGAAACGCGAAGGGATCGCCCAATGTCAATAAAACAGCCCGCGTAGGGTCGGCGCCGAGCAGCCCATCCGGCCAACCAAGGAGGCTGGTTCCGTCGGGCGTTTGTTGCAAGACGAGATGGAAGGCTTCCACGCCGACCTGCTCGGGCCAACGGCCCAGCCAAAGACTCACCGCGGGTTGGCCCTCGATTTCCAAATCGTTGCCGATCACCGACTCGCCGCAACAGCCGATTAGGGAGCGCGCTGCGACGCGCTGCTGGACCGCGGCAGCGAGCGAACCGGCGTTCGGCAAATGGTGCGGCGAAAAGAAGAGGACGGCCAGATCCGGCGCACCAGCGAGTTGTTCGAGCGCGCGCCCCGACACTTCCTCGGCGGCGCGTTCTGTATCGGGGTGAGTGGAAACGGCGGCGGCGAAAGGCATGACAGCGCTCCGTCGGACTGCGGGCGTGGGCTGCCCCTTATCCTACAGAGTGCGCTCGAACAACGGAAAGCTGCCCTGGCGGCGGAAGATACGCTCGTAGAATTTATACAAGTGCGGCACGTCGGACGCGACCTGAGCGGCGAAGACGCTCGAGTCGAAATCGCCCAGGCGCATGGCGGCCTGACCGAGGAGATCCAGGCCAAGGCCCATCACGTCGCCGTGCGCGGGCGTCAGGAAACTAAACAGGCCGTTAACGCGTTTCGTCGTCATTCCTTCGGCGCCGAACGCGCCGAGCCGGAAGCATGGCATAGCGGCATCGAGCTGTTGCGGATCGGCGTACGTGTTATCGAGAATCAGGATACCGACGGCGATCGGCGGCCGATCCTCCTTGACGCGCGATACGAACACCGATTCGGGGCCGAAGCAAGGGTTCTGGAAGAAATGCTTCTCGAGCGCGGCGACGGTGGCGACGCGCAACACCTCCGGCGCCAGGGCCAGAATCCCCGGCAGGTCCTCGCGCCGCAGGGAAGAGAACGGCGCCGCGGGTCGCGCCGCCGGGGTCGGCATCTCGGTCATGTCGGTGATGTAATTGACGATGTCGCGCGCCTTGTTAAACTCGTGGCCGAGGAAGAATTGTTCAACCGTGGGCCAGTCGCCGCGGTAGGCGGCGAAGACCCGCGTCATGCCGCGCTCGCGCAGCGCCTTCAGGACGGCGTCGAGAAGCGGCTCGGCAAAACGCTCGTAGCCGATTTCGGTCCAGGGAAAACTCACCCGGCCGTTGGCCTGAAAGGTGGCGTAGCCGACGATGCGGCCGTCCGCCTCGGCATAGAAGCGCGACGTTGCATCAAAGTCGCGCGCCAGGCACCGGCGGCGGGCTTCTTCGATGGTGGCGGGCTTGAATTTCGGCAACGACCCCGCCGCGGCGTTGTAGACCCTGACCTGCGCCAGCTCATCGCCCCGCCGATACGTCCGGATACTCATCCTCGGCTCCTGTTACCCGCCGGGCGAGGCGGCGGTAGTCTCTAGGGTATGATCGGCATTCTGAAACCGCAAGCTAAGGCTGACATTGCCGGCGGGGCAGAGTGACGGCGGGGTGACAGCGGTGCGGATCGCAGCAACGCTAACGCACGGCTGGTATAAGCGTAGCACTCCCGCGCACCGATATCCGCAGTATAATCGCTCGACGTGGCCCTGAGCATTCCCGTTCTGTTAGAATAGGTCCGATCGTCGCAACATCCTGTTAGGAGGTAGGAAGATGGCGCGCCGGAGGGCGGCGGTGTTGGCGTTGGCCGTCGGAGCAGTGGCGGCCCTGAGTTGGGCTGGGGCGGCGGAACCGTCGCCTGCCGAGCGCGGCTATGAGGCAATGGTGGGCCGGTCGTTCAACCCGGCGACGATGTCGTTTAAGGCCTACAAAAATGCCTGGCGACGCTGGGGCGCCGGCGGCAGCACGGCCCCGGACGATTACGACACCAAGTATCAGGAACGTTACGGCCTGCACGCCGCGCCCTATCCGAATAATAGCTACCCCATGGGGCTGCGCGAAGCCGGCGGCATCATCGGCACGGGGCTTTCCACGGATTGCCTTCTTTGCCACGGCGGTTCCATTTTTGGTCAGAGCATCGTCGGCCTCGGCAACGCATCCCTCGATCTTCAGGCGTTCTACGAGGACATGGCCGCCGCCGACGGACGCGCGCCACGGACGCCGTTTCGCTTCAGCAACGTGCGCGGCACCAGCGAAGCGGGCGGCATGGCGGTGTTTCTGCTCGGCTATCGCGAGCCGGACTTGATGCTGCGTCTGGGCAGGCTTGACCTCGGTCTGCACGACGAAATGTGCGAGGATACGCCGGCGTGGTGGCTCCTGAAAAAGAAAAAAACGATGTATCACACGGGCGGCGGCGATGCGCGCTCGGTGCGGTCGCTGATGCAGTTCATGCTGTCGCCGCTCAATCCGCCTTCCGTTTTTGAGAAGGAAGAAGCGACCTTCCGTGACGTTCAGGCCTGGCTGCGCAGCCTCCAACCGCCGAAGTATCCGCTGCCGATCGACAAGGCGCTCGCCGCGAAGGGTGAGACGTTGTTCGGCGATCACTGCGCGAAATGCCACGGCACCTACGGCGAAAAGTGGACGTATCCCAACAAGATCGTTTCGATCTACGAAATCGGCACCGACCAGGCGCGCTATAACGGCATCTCGGCGAAGTTCGAGGCGTATTACAACAAGAGCTGGTTCGGTCAGGAATACCCCGGCGTAGAAACGACCGGCTATCAGGCGCCGCCGCTCGACGGCTTGTGGGCGACCGCGCCGTATTTTCACAACGGGTCGGCGCCGACGGTGTACCACGTATTGAACTCCAAGACACGGCCGCAGATCTTCACGCGCTCGTACCGCACTGGCAAAGAGGATTACGACGCCGAGAAGCTCGGCTGGAAGGTGCAGGTGCTCGATCGGGCGCCGGATGAGAGCGTGCCCGCGTACGAGCGGCGCAAAGTGTATGACACGCGCGAACCCGGCCGCGGCAACGGTGGGCACACGTATGGGGACAAGCTTTCCGAAGAGCAGCGGCGCGCGGTGATTGAGTATTTGAAGACAATCTAACGATGGCCGCCCGAAGTGCTAAGCGCGGGCGGCTGCGTTCCCTCGCTAGCGCTTCGGGCTTGTTTCTTCCGATTGCGCCGCCAAGACTGTGTAACCACGGTGGAGGATTGGTTCGGTGACTCCGAACGCGTCGGCGATCCGCGGTCCCATCTCATCGGGCTGCTTGGTCACGAGGTAGAAGCGCCCGCCGGGTTTCAGCAGGTCCCGCGAACGCTCGATAAACATCTGAGCGATGCTTGAATTCGCATAATAAGGCGGATTCGCCAGAATCACGTCGAAACTGGCGGGACCGAGGCGTTCGGCCTCGGCCGAAGCGCTGACTACCGTTTCAAAGGACGCCAACCCGTTGTTGCGCGCGTTCAGCTCCGCGAGCGCGATTGCCCGCAGATTGCTGTCCGCGAACGTGACGTGGCCCGTGCCGTTCATCTTTCTGCCCGCATAGACGCCGTTCGTGCCGCAGCCGCAACCCAGATCGAGCACGCGCTCGCCTTCGTTTACCTCCATCACCTCAACAAGCGCTCGTGCCCCGTTGTCGAAGCGGCCGTAGGAAAAGACGCCCGGTCGCGAGATGAAATGCAACGAGGGGCCTTCGTCGACACGCACGTTAAACGTCATCTCATGCCGGCGGCGCGGCCGGTCGCCGTCGCGATGGCAGTAGAACAGCCGACCGTTCGCCGCGCCGGGCGCATGGACCCGACCGAAGACTTTTTTAAGAGCCGGGGGAAAGAAGGGATCGCGCTCAAACGGCGACAGCACGGCGAACATGCCGTTTGCGCGAAGCGCATGGAATGCCTGCTCGATCATATCGATCTTGAGGCTGCGCTCACCGCCTTCGGGAGCGGGGTAGATAACGGTTTGGAACTGTTGTGGCAGGTCCCACAGGTCGGGAGCGGTCGCGACTTCCGCGGCTTGACCGAATTCTGCTAACTCTTGGCGGAGCCGGTCCGCCTGATACAGGTCCATCTGGTAACAGGTCACTTCACGGGTGGACAACTCGGTTACGAGGGCGGCAGCTTCACGTGGGGAACCGAGAATGATGCCCACCGGCGGCCGGATGCGTTCCCCGAGACAGCCCAAAAGAGTGGATGAGTCCATGCCGTCAGTCTACGGACTGGGCGCACTTCCCATTCCCATTCGACCGCGTGGCGACGATGATCGACGTAACTCTTGTCGGGGCAAAGCCATAAATGGATAACATGTAACATCTCAATAACCCAAGCGTGGGCGATGTGGCCCCGTGGTGCGGCGCGTACCGTCACCGGGCGCGGCGAAGCAGAGGTCGTTCTTTGAGATGCGCCGTGCCGTCCCAGTTGCTCAGGCCGGCACGGCCTCGGCTT
>JBGQKZ010000129.1:0-16676 GCA_041499805.1 Gemmataceae bacterium | reverse complement strand
TAAGCTTTACTTGAGCACCGCCCCGTTGACCCAAGGGCTGCTCCGCCCTGCTGTCTCTCGCCTGCTGACTGCAATGCGTGACGCGACGGTCACGCGGAGTCGCCAAAACCGATAGAACCCATCCCGGCGCCCGCGCTTTGCAGATTCGCCCCGGACGCCGCCTTTCCGTGGAAAAGCGCACACGGCGGCGAGCCGGTGTACGGCATGTGGCAAGTGTTGCCGAGGACGACTTCCCGGCGTTGCCGATCATCGTGGAGGCGAGCCGCAACGGCGGCGACGGCTGACGTGCATGACGGGGCATATGTTGAACAGGACCCCGCCCGTAAATTTGACTGGGGCACGAAGCCGGGTACAGTGCTGGCTAGGCCCACCGTCGGGTTCGCACGCTCAACGGTTGCGCGACGCGGGAAACAGCATCACGTAGAGGAAAACGACCATGACCAACGGCTACCGGCGCCTGTTCTATGGGGTTGCGTTGCTGGGCGTGGCTGCACTTGCCGGATGCAGTAATAGCGTCCCACCGTTCCCCGACCCCATGCTTGCGGGCCGGATTGGGGACAATTGTACCGTGTACTTCCGGCGCGACGCTTTGGGCATGGCGGCCGGCAGCCCGAGCTCGCCACTCACCGGCAACCACAACGGCGCGGACACGCAGGTCAGCGGACAATTAGTTCGGCTCAACGCCGAGTGGCTTGTCGTCGCGGACGGTAAACGAGAATTCACCATTCCCAAAGCGGTGGTTTTGCTGATCGAAATGCAGTCCAGATAGCGATACGGCGACGCCGGTCTCGCGAGACGCTGCACCCGACCGCGGTAGGGTCCGCGAGGATTTTCCAGACTTGCCAATAATCGTGGACACGGCGGAGGATGGACAGTGAAGCGCGGCCCTAAGCCGAACTCCGCCAAGCACAGGAAGGCCGCACAGCTCCGGCGCGACGGGCTCACCTGGAAGCAGATCGGCAAGCAGCTCCATGTGACGCCGCATGGGGCAAGGCGGCTGGCTGAGGCGAGCGGCGAAGATATGACGCCGCGCTATCTGCTGTAGCGAGTGCGGGGCCGTGATCGTTCGCAGCATCCGTCGGCATTATGTCGGCGGTCAGAAGGCATGGTGCAAGGCGTGTCTTGCGAAGCACCCCGAGGTGCCGCTTGGGCCGCGGGTGAAGACCTTCCGCATTGCGGCCGACCTGGGGCTCGCCGATCTCGCGGATCGGCACTGCGTGATGCGGCGCTCTGTGGCCGACATCGAACGCGGGCTGACGAATCCGCCGTGGCGCATCGTGGAAAAGCTACTGCGGTACTTCGGGTCGGAATTGCTACCGCCGTTTGCCGGCGAATGGAACGTCCCCGACGGGTGGGCAGAAGTAGTCGAGCGAGTCACGCGATGAGCCAGCGAGTAATTGCGCTTATCGGCCATTCAGGGGCCGGGAAATCGTCTTGCTTGGCCGATTTGGAGATTTCTGACCGGGCCGATATGGACGCCGTTCTCGGGACGAAGCAGCCTCCTTCGCTCGATGAGGCTTTGGAATGGCTGACAAATCCAGGCCATGACTTGTCCATCGTCGTCGTTAGCAACCATGAGCAAACGCTTGTTGCTATGCAGATTGCGAAGCGAACCGGCACGCATCCGCAAGCGTTCGGCAAGGTTTACTTCGTCTACCTCCAAAAGTCGAAGGTTGTGCTCCGCGAGCACTTGTCGAAACCAAACGCTTCCGGCATCGCAAGGCCGCAAAACGATCAAGACTACACCCTGAAAACGTACGACGACTTTGACGCGATGTTTCGGGCTCTCGCGAATAAGACCATTGACTGCTCGGCACTGGGACGCGCTGAAGTTGCTGAGGAGGTCAAGAGAACATTGGAGAGCCTGAGGGAGGGCAACGACAGCCAATCGTAGCGGGCAATTGCGTCACGCCTCGTCCCTCGGCCTCAGCTTCCTGACGATCTCCGCCAACGCACCGGCCGCGTGGTCCAGCGCACAGTAGGCCTCGCGGATGCAGTTCATGTACTCCTTGCCTTCCTTGTCCGGCGGTATGTCCTCGCCGTGGCGCCAGCGTTCGTGTTCTTTCGCCAAACCGCACGTAAAGTTTGTTGAGACGCTCCATGCGGGCGCGGAGTTGCTTTTCGGACATGCCTTCCTCTGGGTGAAGGCTGGGACGAGCCGAGTTTATCGACTCGAGCGATCCCGCGGCAAGCGTAGCCGGCACGACGGTCGATCGACGATCTCTTGAGCCAAAAAACGCGGAGGCACCGACATCGCGTCACCGAAGGGCGATGCTTCTCGCGCTTTCGACTCGTAGCTACTTTCTGGCGCTCTCGCCGTTCGAACTCCCCGCCGGCAGACGGGATGTCTGCACCCCCGCGGCCACCGGACCGATAACCTCTTCCAGACCGGCTCACTCGCTCGCACATTGCCGGGATTTCCTCATCCGCAAAAACATCGGAGGCTCGTTCAACGTATGGACGTGACCACTGCCTCTTTACCGACCGTGGAGGCGTTGCGCAATTACGTGCGTCAGGCGATTTGCCGGCGGGACAGATTGGATCCTGAGGCGACGCCGCTGTTCGAGGGAGCGGTAACACGAAGAGGCAAGCCGTGCGGCCTGTTCTTCCAGGTACAGGGCCCGCGGCAGGTGCGGTTGTATGCCCTGTGGGCTGGTGAGGAGAAGCGGATTCTGTTCTACGACCAGACGGGCGCCCGCATCGGGGAGACGCGGCTGAGCGACGCGCCGGCCCCGCGGCGACAGGCGGCGTGAGCCGCGAGGCGGGAACGACTGGAAAAGACTCAGGAACGGCCGCGCCCACCGAGCCGAAGGGGTACCAATCCGAACGACCCGGCAGGACACGGCCGTGCGGAGTGTACGGGGCGATGATGAAATCGCGGTGAGAAAAGACAGTCGCTGATCATTTGCCGCGGGGCGAGGCGCCGTGGGCACCAAGGGGCGCCAGTGATCACGGCAAACTCACCTCGAACTGTAACACTCACTGAAGCTGATCCAGCCCGCAGACCGCCAGCGGGGCGTATAAGCAGCAAGGGAGTATGACTATTCGCGCACCCAACGCCCGTCTTTCCAGGAACATTCTGCGACGAGCATCGAGACGTGGTCGTGGTGCTCGTTGGACGGCTGCGGCGCATGAGGAGCCATGACGCCGGCGGCGATCAATTCCTCGCGCAGCACCCCGTATAGGTCCACGCGGGACATCGCAGGGTATTCCCTGTCGCCCCAAGCTCCGCGTAGCAGCCAGGGCTGTAGGTTGGGGTCGGCGCCTTTTGGCGTCGGCCGGAGAATCCGCGTCGCCATGGCTTGAGCCTCTGCGCCGATCTCACGAGCCCGCCTCGGCGCCGATCACTTCCCGAACCTTGTTGACCAGCTCGATTATCGTGAACGGCTTCGCGATGAACGGGGTGCCGGCTGCGACCAGGTTCCCCACGGCCATTGACTTGGGCCAGCCGGACATCGCCAGGACCTTCGCCTCTGGATGCAAGGCGAGAAGCTGCGGCAAGAGTTGCTCTGCGGTGATGACGGGCAGATGCCCGTTGCACAGAAAAAGGGCGATGGACCCGGCGTGGCGTCGGCAAAGACTCAGGGCCTCCTCAGCGCCGTCAGCCTCAAGAATATCGTAGCCGTGCAGGCGGAGGGCTCTAGCGATGAAGCCACGAACCTGGGGGGCATCTTCGACCACCAGGACGGTACGTGCAGGATCGGCCATGGGGTGGCCTCCTGACGGTGGGGGGGCGCTGCGGTCCGCGGCTCGCCGGGAGCGGGTCCGGTAAGCCGGGTTAAAGGAAGCGAGGAATGGCCAACGCCGTCGCGAGCAAAGCGGCCGCGCCGATCCGCCAGGTGTCGCCCAATCACCTGACAAACCAAACGCGGCCGGATGAAGTATGCGGCGGTGACACGCCTGATGCAAACGAAAAACGCTGCACCGGAGCACCGTTACCTGTCAAACTGGCGCAACATCTCATCCGTCAACGGCATATCGAGCATCCCGCCGATAAGGAAGCCGATCGCACCACCGCATCGCGCATGAAGGACGCTCAAGTAGAACCGGCGGCGCACGATCAGCGGACCGTCCAAAGGCAGGACCTCAATACGGTCGCCCGGCTGTAGATTCCTCGCAGTGAACAGGCCGAAGCCGGCCGCCGAGACATTTTCGATCGTTCCAATGTTCGTGAACTTATCAGACCATGAAGCGACCATGCACGCCAGCGGTTGGCGAAGAGCAAAACGCGGGTAAGCGCGGCGTTCGTAGGTCGGACTGAAGGAATCGGGCGGAGCAGGAGGGTCAGTCATGCGCAGTTGTCCCGCCTCGGTGATTCGTGCGATCGCCCCAGCGTTGAGTCGGGCGACTGCAAGCCGCGTACCGTGCTGCGCTCGGTCAACAGAAGGAACCGGCCGCGCCGACCCGTCGAGGAGGTCGCCTAACAACCCCGCAAGCCGGCCGCGGCCGTAATCGCTTTCAGCCGTGGGCCGAGTCTCTGTGGCGGACAAACGGTGTACGTCGAGTATCGCCGGTTCGGAGCACCACTTTGCAGCCGTGGAACCAGCCGGACAACTCGCGACGGTTGTGCCGGACCTGCACGACGAGCAGCTGCTGACTGTCTTGTCCAAAAACTTGCACGGTCACCAAGTCCCCGACGGCAAAATCTACGGACGCCAGGAATCCGATTCCGTTCGTGGAGATGTTTCGCAGCATGGCCCACGCAGGGGCGTTGCTGGACTCGCCGTACACCGTGGCGACAAAACGGCACGGCTTGCGAGCCTCTGCACGACGATTCGGCGTGCGTTGCGGCAACAGATCTTCGCTCGACGTCGGATGGTTTTGGGCTGTCGTGTTCATTCGTTACAGGTGGGTGAGGACCGGCGGGACGTAGCAGCGTAGCAGTGCTCAAACTTAGGTCCGTGCGAAGTCACGGTCAAATACGCTGCTGGCGTAGATTTGAGGCATGGACGGGGTGTCGAATCGCAGTGAAAAAGTCGGCCCACAGAGGACCAGCCGGCGCAAGTGCGCTTTTTCGCGGCACGGCGACTCTCCGCCGACACGACGCACGCCTTGACACCAGTCTTAGCCACTTTTTTGTTGACACAGCTGATGTGGCGGAGGATCATGCGCCGCACTCTACTTCCACAAACTCATGTCCAAGTTGTTGAAGGACGCTGCCCATGCATGCGGTCACGTGGCCCCTAGTCAGCAACGTCATTCGAAAGCACAGTCTTAGCAACACGTTTGGCATGGTACGCCATTACGCGAATGGAATTCCGAAGCCTCATCAGGGATGGGATCTTGAGGCTGCGGTTGGTACGCCGCTCTACGCGATTGCTGACGGCAAGGTTGTTTTCATGCACAACGGGGGCGACTACGGGCTTCAGTTGTGCCAATCCTTCGAGTTCCACGGACATATGCGCTACGCTTTTTACGCACATCTCCAGCACGTGAACGTGCATGCCGGAGACAAAGTGACACTCGACGAGATGATCGGCAAAACCGGAAAGAGCGGAAATGCCTCGAATCTACCTGCGGATGAGGACCACTTGCACTTCGAGATCCGAACGCACGCGCATTGCGGCCTGGGGCTATCAGGCCGAGTCAGTCCCATCGTCGTTTACGGTCATTGTCCGTTGAATACGCCAATTCCTGGTTGAGGACACTTTCGGTCGGCCGAGCAATGAGCATTTTATCGAAATGGCGGCGTCCGGCACCGCCGAACCATTTCGCTCGGCAATCACCGCCCAGGCCGGTTAGAATTGTCGCCGACAGATGAGCAGTGGAAGAGAAACGTAAACGGTCACGGCGTGAAAGCACCGTGGCTGTTTGCTTTTGGGTCAAATGATTTACCGGGCACGGGCCCACGTTTTCCTTGACCGATCCGCCCCACCCGGTCACAATCCTGCTCGGACGCGAGAATCGGAGGCAGCCTCGCGGTGACCCGAAGAGCATACCAAGGCGTCTTGGAAGTCGCCAAGTGTAGCAGCGGGTTTCGCCGTGCGATCGCGACGGGAGGTGGTTGACACGGCTCCGCCGCGGGGTACAGTGCCGTGCTGGAGTGGCCGGCGCGGTGATATGCTGACCGGCGGCATCATGTCAGGGTGCTTCCCTCAGGATGTGTGCCGGTGGGTGGCGACGATCAGGGCGCTGACAGTGCCCGAGCATCGAAGGCATCAGATATGGGGGATAGCTTCGTGATGCACGTTTCCAGGAGCGAAGTCAAAGTCAGCAAGGGCGCGGCGGCGGAGCAGATAGCCGAGTTGCTAGGCCCCGGCCAAGCAGACCAGATGCTTCGGCAAGCCATGCAACTCTGCTGGATGACCCTACCACAGGACCGTCGCAGCGCCGACGAGTTGGAGCGGCAAATCCGCCGCCTCCTTGATCGCGCCCTGAGGGATTTCCGGGAAGATAGTGAAGCGTTTGGCCGCTCTCAGAAGGCCAAAGGGCGTCGGAAGTCGAATTGATGTCAATCCGGGCCGAACAAGTCGTTGCAGCAGGCGGCGCCCACCGTCTTCGATTGCGCGACCGTGCGCCCACCGAGGCGGCCGCCGCTGCTGAACTCCGTCGTTCGCCGGTTGGAAAGTGATTGATGGGTAACGCTTCAAAGAACCCCTGGCCCAATGAGCAGGAGTATCTCGACTCCCTGGAACACGAGCGCCACATGTTCGCATGGACTCTTCAGCGATTTGGGGCCGTGCCGGCCCGTTAATGGTCAACAGGGGCACTCCGGAATTGAGAAGATTCCTCTTCTTTCTCGCGTAGCTCGCGGATCGCTGTTGACTGCGTTCGCGTCTGCTGCACCGGCAAACTTCCGCTCGGGGCGTCCGCACGAGGCGGCGCCAAACACGTTATCAGGGTCAGGCACCCGCTCCTTTGCCGGAAGCGAGCACGGCGGAGGAAAGAACTCTTCCGCGCCCAAGAAGCTTATCCGTGCCACACGGGTGGCCAATCAAAGCGGCGAGCACATGGTCCTGGCGTGCAAATCGACCCCGCAGTAAAATCGATGCCCATTGGTGGTGTAGAAGCGCATACCCGATCCTCCCTTGGCATGGGTCCGGCGTCTGAGCCCGCATCGTGGTTGGCAGGTGCGCCCTGCCTGAGAATCCCACGCTGGGCCGAGGCGAACCCTTGAGCCCGTTTTACTTGGGCCAGGCGCCGGCCCATCCCATGGGAGGACATGATAAGTATCATGACCCTGCACCTGACCGGGGCCCATGACGGCATCGCGCGGCATACTCTCCTCCTGGAGCCCCCGCAGGTGAGCGTTATCGGTCGGCCGCTTGGTGAGGGACGGCCCTGATGTTAGCTCCAGAGACAATCACCGCCCTCGTTGCAAGCGCGGTCGGCGTGGTCCTGGCGATTATAGTCGTCCTTGCCCTCGACCGCCTCTGGCCACCGCTGCTCCGCCGAGAGTTCACCGTGGACTTGCCGCTTGAGAAGGCATGGCAGCACTTGGCCCGCGTGGAGCAATGGCCGAGTTGGGCCAAACACATCAAGCGAGTAGAACTGCAGCCGGCGGGTGAACTCGGACTGAAATCAACGGGCCGCCTGCTCCTCACGAACGGCCTCAAGCCCGCGTGGACCGTGACCGAGTTCAATCCGTATCGCAACTGGAAATGGGTCGGCGGCTTCCTTTGGCTCACGATCCATTACGACCACCGCTTCGAGGAGGTGAACCCGACACAGACCAAGATCACATTCGCGCTTGAAGCGAGTGGATTCGGGAAGTCAGTCCTCGGGAGACTCTTTGCCAAGATCTACAGTAAGACTCTGGACCGGGCGATCGCATCGTTGGTCCAGGAAATGAACGCACGTCGGGTGGAGTGACACGGATCCAGCCGTTGCAGCAGACGGCGGCGGCGGTCTTGGTTCCTCGTGATTCAACGGCTCAGCGCGGCCGCCGCTGCTGGACTCGGTGTTCGGCGTGACATTCGGAAGCCGTGTCGTGCCTAAAGGAGTAGGGGGCGTCCGCAGGAGGAACAAGACATGTCGACAGGAACTCTGATGGTCAGGCGGTTGATTGTCGTGGCCCGCTGGGTCGCCCGCATCTGGGCGGCGGCGCTGTTACTGCTGTGGGGAGCGTTCTTCCTGGAACACTTCGCGTGGTTCGCCGACCCGCAGCATTTGCCACCGCCGCGGGTATTCCTCCTGGTGGGACGCCACTTCTTGATGCTGGTGGGGCTCCTGGCCGGGTGGAGATGGGAACTTGCTGGCGCCGTCATGGCCCTTGCCGCCTCGGTGCCGTTCTTCGCCGCGACGGCCGGGCGGAACTTCCTCTGGTTCGCCTTGGTGACGGCGGTGCCGAGCGCCCTGTGGCTGTATTGCGCCTGGCAGGAGCGCAGGAGGCGGAGTCCCCAGCCGGGCTGACGCCAGCCAGACTCACTTGGTTGCAGAGGCGGCAGCGTGATAGAAAACCGAGGAGAGCGTGGGCAGGATTAAGAAGCGGGCGGGCCAGCGGAGCGGGCAGAAGGAACAATCGCCACGCGCAAAGGAGGAGAGCAGAATGCGTCGTCGAGGGACCCGTCAGTTTTCTGGCCCCGTCTGGCTCAAATCCCGCCGAGAGCGGTGCTGCGCATAAATCGGCGAACACAGGTTAAGTGACTCCCGCCCGTGGCCAGACCACCGGGGGGTCTGGCTCAATTCTGAGGGATAGGCCGCAATCGCGGTGTGAGCTGTCCGGCAGCAGAGAATGTGGTTAAGGGAGACGGGTAACCCCATTGCCGTTGTGTCCGGGAAGCGTTGAAAGCCGCCGGCAGGCCGTTGGCACAAGTCATTTCTATACAATTAGTTATGACATGCCACCTGCTCACTACGTTCTCGTTCCAACCCAGGGTGTCGAGTGCGCTTTTTGGTTGAAAAGCGCACATTGCACTACCTTCGCCTGGGGCCGTTTTCGTTTGCATCGCGAAAGTTGAACCCCCCGCTCGAGAACGCTGGGCTTCTCTACGCCTTGGCCATAGTTCGGACAGGCAGAGGGTGTCAACATGAACGCGGCGGTTACGTGGTTTCAATCAGAATCGCTGACCCTGCGTGGTCGGACGGGACGTTCCGTCACGAGTTGAGTCGCTAGGTAGCGTGCGAGGGCTGGACATCAAGCAGACAAACCAGCGGTTGCGAACCGCGCTCTGAGAAATAGCACACGTCGTCTTCAACCACGTCGAAAAGCACTTGGTAACGGCCTGACTGTTCGGGGACGGGGAGTTCGAAGTACGCGATGCCTCGCCCGCCAGGGATCACCGCGCTGGCCGGAAGTTGAACTGCCGGGTATTCAGAGAGGATCGAGCCGTTGGCAGAGCGCAGGCGCACGCCTAGACGGAAGCCGCGGCCGCGATCCTTCCGCCAGGCGAACGCGGTCCGGTTCTCGACGACGACGTTCAGCGAGAGCATGTCACCGGGGCGCATCACGAACTGCGCACGATCTGTCGTCAACCGCGCCCAATACCGACCGCGGAAAATACCGTTGTTTTTCTGCTGGTCGGCCAAGCGCAACATGCACGTCATCATTTCGTCGACTCGGTCCGGATCGGTCAACCGGGCAAGGGCCACGGAACCGTCGACGAATCGGCGGGAAGCGCCCACGGTATGAGTCACAACCCATTTGATCGGCACGCCGATGCTCTGCGCCTTTTGCATTGCCTGAGTGAGTTCCGCATCGCTGTCGTTCCATTCGAAGAGGATGTATTGCCAAAATATTGTCACGAGCTCCCGAGTTCCGGCTGCCTCGCACGCGCGGACGAACGATTCCAGGTTGTGCAGCGCTTTCGTGATGTCGCCGCCGACGCGATAACGCCGGTAGCTCGCTTGCGCCGCCCCGTCGATGGAGAAGACGATATGGTCGAGAAGACGCTCCGACGCGAGGGCCTGAATTTGCTCCGGCCGCAGTACCGTGCCGTTCGTATTCGTGTGCAATTGCACGTCCGGGCGCCGACGGCGCACTTCCCGCAGAAACGTGATCGCGTCTTTGTGCAGAAAAGGCTCCCCGAAGTTATAGAAGAGGAGCTTTTCCAGGTCGGGCAGTTGATCCACCACGTCAAGCATTACGGCAAGCGGCAGCGAGTTGGGCCGGTTCTCCCGATAGGCCGGGTTTAGTTTGAAGTGCGTAACGGGACACTCCGGACACCGAAGGTTGCAAGCCGAGGTGACTTCAAGTTGCAGCATCTTGACAGTTCTCTCGCGGACGCCGTCCACCGCGGTCGCACGCGAGACGCGTCCCCCACAGGGCGTGCCGATTACCGGGCACCACGAATCCGGCCGCGACCGCAGTTGCCACGCGCGGATGTCGCGATACATGGACCCGTTGTAGAGGTCGGCAATCCGGTCGTGGAACACGTTGCCGTAGACACGCATGCCCGCTGGGTCGCCACACGAGCAGACGATGTCGCCGTTGGCCAAAACACACAACTCGTCGAACACCATTCGGCAGACCATCGGAGGCGAATCGTCGCCGGGGCCGCGTGCCAACGGCAACGGCAACGCCTCGCCTCGACGAACCCCGTTGCCGGAAGCAACAGACAAAGGAAGGGACTTGGCGGGCATTGGCGACTTCCTTTACGAGTGAATCGAACTGAGAGACGTGAGGTAGCTTTCCGCAGCGCCCAGTAAAGCGGACAGCTTATAGCGAGGCGCGGGAAGTGGTGGTAGAGGAATCGCAGCGGTCAGATTGCGGAATCGCCTTATTTCGGGCGTGACGCGAAGGTAAGGGTCCGGAAGGGGCGGCACGCAAACCGGCCAACGACATCGTTAATCGATGGAAAAGCGGCGCCCGATGCCCGCAAGGATGGGCGGTCATGTGGACTATAGAGACGCCTACGCAGACCAATTCGTGTCCGCGAACGGATTTTCGACCGGAAATCCCATCACCTTGCTACCGTGTTCCCGTTTCAGCCCGCGATGGGAGTCGCCGGGCGGTCGCTTGCTTTCGGGCGGCCTGATGTCGCGCTGCTGTGCCAGCCCACAATCAGCATGTACCGAGGCTCGGTATCTCGGAAAACGGCGACCGTTCGACGGTCCAAACGTCTGATCTTCAGCGTTGTAAGTCGGAGTCCGTACAATCGCTATGGCAATTCATTTCTTCGCACATGGGCGAAACTCGGATTTTGCTGAAACCGTTTTGCAGGTTCTGCACATAAGGTCCTAGGGAGCGCCGTTACCGATGGGTTCGGAAAATGCTACGACCGATGCCTTGCTGGAGTGCGCCAGTCAGGGAGATCAGGCAGCGGGAGCGCAGCTTCTAGACTTGTACCGCGAGCGCCTGCGGCGAATGGTAGCCGTTCGGATGGATCGGCGCCTTGCCGCACGGGTGGATCCCTCGGACGTAGTTCAAGAGGCATTGGTAGAAGCGAATCGTCAACTTTCCGATTACCTTCGTCAGCGGCCTTTGCCGTTTTATCCTTGGTTGCGCAGGCTCGCGTGGGAACGCCTCGTTGCCAGCTCGCGACACCACATTCACGCGCGAAAGCGCAGCATTGGTCGTGAGGAAGCCGGCGGCCTGCCTCTGCCTGACGAATCTGCTATGGATTTGGCGGGGCGCCTAGTGGACAGCGGCACGACACCCAGCGGCCGGCTGAGCCGGCAAGAACTTCGCGACCGGGTACAGTGTGCTTTGGCGAAGCTCAGCTCCCTCGACCGCGAGGTATTGGTTCTCAGGTATCTGGAGCAACTCTCGACGCAGGAGACCGCGGCCGTGCTTACCATCAGTGACGGGGGTGTGAAGTCGCGGCTCATGCGTGCCTTGATGCGGTTGCGTGAGATTTTGGACGGCGGTGGAGTGGAGGAGCGGCTATGAGCGAGCAACCGACCCTTCCGAACCCTATCAGTGACGGCGAACCCGTTCTTGCCGAGTTGTTTGAAGAAATGACCAATCTACTTCAAGCCGGCAACCGTGTCGATCTGCAGGAATACATCGCGAAGCACCCGGAGCACGAAGAACCGCTGCGCCGCTTTCTGCCTGCCATCGAAGTGTTAGTAAAGCTCGGCCAATCGGCGGTTGCTTTAACCGCGCCCGATGAGCCGGGCGCGGTGTCGGCGGCCACTCCGCTGGGAGAACTTGGAGACTTTCGCGTTCTCCGCGAAATCGGGCGCGGCGGTATGGGAATCGTCTATGAAGCCGAACAGATCTCGCTTAGCCGACGCGTAGCACTCAAGGTGCTGCCGTTCGCCTCGGCTCTCGACGCCAAGCATCTCCAGCGCTTCAAGAATGAAGCGCAGGCGGCGGGACATCTGCACCATACCAACATTGTTCCGGTCTTCGCTGTGGGTTGCGAGCGCGGTGTCCATTACTACGCCATGCAATTCATCGAGGGCCAGACGCTGGCCGAGGTGATCAAGCAGTTGCAAGGAAAGGCTGGTGCGCCAGACCCTCGGGCCCCGAGCGGTACTGTCGACCGCGCAGGCGGCGCCCCCTGCGCCCCCGAACTAACGCTCCCCGAGCGTGCGGCGGCTGACACGGTAACCGGGCTCACGGCGCAGCTTTCCACCCAACATTCGACCGACGCCCCGGCCTTCTTCCGCGCCGTGGCGAACTGGGGAATCCAAGCGGCCGAGGCCCTGGAACATGGCCATCAACTGGGCGTGGTGCATCGCGACGTCAAGCCGGCCAATCTGCTCCTGGATGTCCGCGGCAATCTGTGGATCACCGATTTCGGCCTCGCGCACTGCCAAAGCCACGCCGCCCTGACGCTGACCGGCGATCTGGTCGGGACCCTCCGATACATGAGCCCGGAGCAGGCATTGGCCAAACGGGCAATTGTGGGCCATCGCTCGGACATCTATTCGCTCGGCGTGACCTTGTACGAGCTGCTCACGTTGGAACCCGCGTTTGCGGATAGCGATCGGCAAGAGTTGCTTCGACAAATCGCGTTCGCGGAGCCGCAGCGACCGCGCCGATTGAACAAGGCAATTCCGCCGGACCTGGAGACGATTGTTCTGAAGGCGATGGAGAAAAACCCGGCCGAGCGCTACGCCACGGCGCAAGCGCTGGCGGAGGATCTCGGGCGCCACCTGCGCGACGATCCCATTCAGGCTCGACGGCCGACGGTGGTCCAGCGGCTTCGTAAGTGGTCGCGCCGGCGCCGCTCGATGGTGATGGCCTCGGCTGCGGTGCTGCTCCTGACCATATTGCTGGTCGCCGGCAACGGGCTGTGGTGGTTGCAGAAGCGCGCGGTGACCGCTGAGAAAGTCGAGGCAGCGCTGGCCGAAGCGCAACGCCAGAAGGTGCAAGGTAACTTGCCGGAGGGATTGTCGGCGGCTCGTCGCGCGGGGGCGATAGCGGCCAGCGGGACAGTGGACACGGCACTGCGGCTGCGCGCGGAAAGTGCTCAGGCCGACCTTGAAATGCTGGTGCGATTGGAGGACATCCGGCTGCAGAAGGCGGGGATGATGCGAGCGCACGACTGGGACTATGTGCAGGCGGACGCGGCCTACGAGGAGGCTTTCCGAATCTACGGGATCGACGTGACGGCACTGCCGCCTGAAGATGCGGCGGAGCGCATGAAGGGGAGGGAGGTGCGGGTAGAGCTGGCGGCCGCCTTGTCGGACTGGGGCGCGTCGCGCTGGGCGACGAGGTCGGAGCACGATGAGTACTGGAAATCTCTCCTCGCGCTGGCCGCCGCGGCCGATCCAGATCCCTGGCGCAACGAGCTGCGCGCGGCGCTGGGGCGACGCGACCGAGCAACGCTGGAAAAGATGTCCGCGGCAGCGTCGATCAATGAGCTGCCAGCCTCGACCATCGGACTTTTCGGCGTAACGCTTCGGGAGGCCGGCGCGCTGCCCGAAGCAATCACGTTGTTGCGCAAGGGACAACAACAGCATCCCGCTGATTTCTGGATCAACTACGAGCTCGCCGTCCGTCTTGCCCGCAGTCAGGCTTCCAACAAACAAGAGGCGCTTCGCTTTTTTTCGGTGGCGCTGGCCCTTCGGCCGCGCAGCCCTGGAATGTACGTGGCCATGAGCGCCGCCCTGACGAAATTGGACCAACTCGACGAGGCCCTCGCTGCCGCCGAAAGGGCAATCGACCTTCAACCCGAATACGCCACGGCTCACGCCAATCGGGGCGCGATCCTGGAACGCATGGGCCGCTTAGAGGACGCCATGGCCGCCTGCAAGCAGGCTCTCCAACTCCAGGCCAATTACGCTACGCCACACCGCACCCTCGGGAATTGCCTCGTCCGCAAGGGTCAGTTCGACGCGGCCGTCGCCGCCTATCGAATTGCCATCCGCCTCCGGCCCCAGGACGCCGACGCCTACTGTTGCTTGGGGAGCGCCTTAGAGAAGAAGAACGCTCTCGACGATGCCATCGCCGCCAGCACGGAGGCCATTCGCCTCAAGCCCGAGATGGCCGAGGCTCACAATAATCTGGGTGCTGCCCTGGCGCGCAAGGGTAACCTGGACGCGGCGGCCGCTGCGTGTAAGGAGGCGATCCGCCTCAAGCCCAATTACGCCTCGGCATATAACAACCTCGGCAATATCCTGCAAACTCGGCGAAAGCGGGACGAAGCAATTGCTGCTTATAAAGAAGCCATCCGCCTTAAGCCGAACTATGCCGAGGCCCACAATAACCTCGGAATCGCCTTCCTCGAAAACGGTCTGCTGAACGATGCCGTCGGCGCCTTCACGGACGCCGTCCACGTTCAGTCCGATTACGGCGAGGCGTACAACAACTTAGGTGTCGTCTACAATCGCGTGGGCAATCAAGAGGCGGCGGCGGCCGCATTCCACCAAGCCCTCCGCATCAATCCCGATGACGCCGGCGCCTCTTTCGGCCTGGGCGTCGTCCTGGCCCAGCAGGGGCAATTCTTACAGGCTCTGCCCACGCTGCGGCGCGGACATGAACTCGGCTGCAAACGCCCCGGTTGGTCTTACCCGTCTGCTCAAGTGCTCCGGCACACCGAGCAGTTGGCCCGACTAGATCGTGAGTTGCCGGCCATCCTTGCTGGCCAGGCCACATGCGGGAACACGGCGGAGCAGTTGGAGCTAGGCTCGCTCTGCAAGAAGCCCTACAAGCGCCTCTACGCAGCGTCAGCACGCTTCTATGAGGAAGCTTTTGCCGCCGAACCGAAGCTGGCCGAGGACCTGGGTGCCCAGCACCGTTATAACGCCGCCTGTGCCGCGGCCCTGGCCGGCTGCGGCCAAGGCGAAGACGCCGCCACGCTCGATGATTCAGCACGCGCTGAACGGCGCCAACAGGCACTCGCTTGGCTGCGCGCTGACCTGGCGAAATGTACCAAGCAAGTGGAGAACGGTTCAGCCCAATTCCGGATCGACCTCCAACGCATACTCGGGCGTTGGCAGAAAGACGCGGACCTGGCCGGCGTCCGCGGCGAGACTGCCCTGGTCAAACTCCCCGAAGCGGAACGCCGACAGTGGCAGATGTTGTGGACCGATGTCGAAAACACGCTGGCCAAAATCCGGGAGAGAATCAGGCCTTAACGTCAGTCGGCCTGCAAGGCCAACGGAGACAGTGCCGGGACCGCGCAGGCCCAGCTCATCCCTACGCTTGATTGCCGATCGTTGAACCAGAGCGGCCGGTAAGTAACCGCCGCTAAGCAGAACTCTCACTGCCTCAGCGCTCGGTCTGCGCGCTTGGGCGCTGTTTCGCATCATGACGCAGACCGGCTCGTGAAAGGAGATAGACCATGTGGTTCAGTTCCGCCTCAGCGTTTTGCCGATCGGGGTCCCGCCGAACCCGGCGTCCCCAGCCGTCGCCGGCCCGCCAGCAGGGATTCCGACCCCACCTGGAAACACTCGAGGATCGTTGCACCCCTTCGACGCTGAACGTTACCAGCAACGCCGACAACGGTGCGTCGCACACGCTACGCTGGGCCGTCGCCCGGGCCAGAACCGGCGACACCATTGACATCCTGACCACGCAGCCCATCGTGCTGACCCAGGGAGAACTGTACCTGAACAAGAATCTGACAATCGAGGCTCCCGCGGGAAGCCCGGCAACGATCAGCGGCAACCACATCTCGCGGGCGTTCGAGATTGCCACCGGCGCCGTCACCATGGATGACCTGATCATCACCGGCGGCAACGGCATGTCTGTCAATCCTCCCAACAGCGGCGGCTGGGATAGCTATGGTGGCGGCATTCTCAACGAGGCCCAATTGACGGTCAACAACTGCACCCTTTCCGGCAACTCGGCCAGCAGCGGCGGCGGGATCGCCAACGTCTCCAGCGGCAGCCTGACGGTTGACAATAGCATCCTGTCAGGGAACTCGGCCACTTATTTCGGCGGCGGGATTGCTAACTACGGTAGCCTGACGGTCACCACCAGCAGTCTGTCCGGCGACTTCGCCGGCTACGGCGGCGGCGGCATTTCCAACCACGGCGGCGCCACGGTCAGCAGCAGCATCCTGTCCAATAACTCCGCCACTTACGGCGGCGGGATCGAGAACCATAGCATCGTTGGCCGGTCTGCCTTTTTGACGGTTAGCGCCAGCACCGTGTCTGGCAACTCCGCCACCTACGGCGGCGGCATCTACACTCAGGGTTTTATCAGGGCGAACCTTGTCAACTCTTTCAGATGGCCTGCGCTTGTGACGATTAGCAATAGCACCTTGTCCGGCAACTCCGCCACTTCCGGCGGCGCCATCTTCAGCCACTTTCTTAGCACGGTGCATGTCGGCGGCAGCACGTTCTTCGGGAACGCGCCCGACAACATCTTCGGCACGTACATCGACGATGGGGGCAAT
>JBGQKZ010000128.1:0-16725 GCA_041499805.1 Gemmataceae bacterium | reverse complement strand
ATTAATTAACCCAACCCCGGCGGGCGGCGGCCCCCCCCCCCCCCCGCGCCCGATGACCGATGGAAGACCCACGCAAGAGGTTATCCCATGAATCACAAAAAACTCTACGCCTGCCTGATCACTGCCGGCATGGTCTTGCCGGGGGTCCTGCGCGCCGACGGCGATTGCAACGAATGCACCACGCGCTTCGGCAAGTTGAAGCGGGGGTGGTGCCTCGACAATTGCGCCAACATCCCGAAGGGCGCCCAGCCGGCGCCGGCCGGCACCTACCTCAATAAGTTCATCGAAACACAGGCCGGCCTCGCCGAGCAGGATGATTTCGTCCTGTATAAGCACATGTGGTATCGCGGCGGCACGGACCTCGGCCCGCTCGGACGTTATCAGCTCGACTTGATCGCGAAACGGCTCGCCAAGGTCCCGTTCCCCGTGGTCATCGCCACGAGCAAGAGCGACGCCTTGGATGAGACGCGGCGGCAGGTCGTGATCTCCATGCTTGCCGCCCGCGGCATCAACGATCCGACGCGCGTCATCGTCGCCTATCCTATCGCCGAAGGTCTGTACGGCGAAGAGGCGTTTCGCATCTACAACGGAATCCTCTTCGGCGGTTACGGGTACGGCAACTACAACGCCGGCGGGGGCGCCGGCGGGGGCGCCGGCGGTTATGGCAACTTCAACGGCGCCTTCGGCGGCTTCCGGCCGTATTGATTTAGGTGCAATCGCCCAGCCGCGAGCGTCCAGTGAGCGCCGTTCTGTGCTCTCCGGAGGCTTGCGGCGGAAACGCTCATGGATGGGGGATGCTTACATGCGTTGGCTGCGAAACAGAGGCATCGCACTTGGATTCGCCGGAGCACTGCTGGCGCAGGCCGGTTGCGTTAGTCTGAATCGGTCGGGCCCAAACGCGACCAACACATCGCTTTCGTCGGCAAGGAGTGACGAGCACCGACTTCCGAAGGACCAGGCCATCAAAGCCTCCCTCGCCGTCGCCCAAGATCTCGATCATACCGGCAATGAGGCGGGCGCGGTCGAACAGTACGAAAAACTACAGGAACTCGAGCCGAAGAACCTACAAGTCGCCCGCCGGCTGGCGGTGCTTTACGACCGTAAGTGCGACTTCGCAAAGGCGGACGCCCAGTACCGCAAGCTGGCCCAGGCTCAGCCTAAGAATGCCGACCTCCTTAATGACTGGGGCTACTCGTACTACCTGCGAAACAAATGGGGCGACGCGGAAAAGCAACTGCGGCACGCCCTGGAGATCGATCCGAAAAACGACCGGGCACGCTGCAATCTCGGTCTGGCGCTGGGACAGCAGGGCCGTTATGACGAAGCTCTGAAGACCTTCCGGGCGGCGCACATCGAGGACGCGGAAGCCCACGGCAATCTCGCGTTTATCTACTGGAGTCAGGGTAAATTCGACGAAGCCAAGCGCGAATGCCTTGAAGCACAGCGGCTCGATCCCGCGAGTGTCAAGGCGAAGGAAATGCTATCCCAACTCGACCGGCCGATGTCCGCGGTGGCGGATGCCGGCAAACCCGCCCGCGGTCGCGGCCCCGCACGCGCTGGCGCTGAATCGCTCGACCGCCGCCGCGACGCAGAGCGCGAACGTGTGCTCGCCCAGCTCGGCGATACAAACAAGGGCGCTTCCCTTCCAACGCCCATCGACGTTCCGAACTTAGCAACGCCGGTGGAAGCCCCGCCCCAACCGGTGTATCGTTCGCCGTCGGGAACGTTGTGGGCGCCGACGAAGCCGTCCACGCCGCCCGCCGCACCCGTTCAGGGCGTGCAGGGCACGGTCACTTTCGATTGAAAAAACATCCATCTTCGACCGCCGCCGGCGGCCGAGCGGTCGCGAATGCCGCGCGCTCGCTCAACTGCCGACGGCGTTCTGCTTTCCGCATTGACCCCAATCCCCGTCCGACCTATCATCACGGATAACCGAACTCCAAGAGCGTACTGCCGCGCCGCCAACGGCGTCACGATTTCGCCCCGCCATTCTCGAAACAGGAGCGCGACCCGCATGAAGGCGGAGCATCGCAAGGAATTGCAAACCAATCTCCTCGCCGACAGCCTTGGCCGCGGCCTGGAGAAGCTGAAGCACAAACCGGATTCCGGTCTGCTTTTCAAGGTGGCGATCGGCCTTTTGCTTGTCGTCGGCGTGTTCGTCGCGATCCGCTATTTCATGAACGCGCCCTACAAGAACGCCATCGCGTGGGTGGACGTGGATACCGCGACAAATCTGAAGGACCTGCAAAATGTCGCATCCGCGCACGCTGGCTCCACTCCCGCGCTTGTCGCACGCTACCAACGCGCCCGCGTTCTGCTCGAGCATGGCTTGGCGCGCCTTTGTTCGCAGATTGATCGCACCGACGCACAGAAAGACTTGGAACAGGCCGAGGACCTTTACAATCAGTTACTAAAAGACAGCCACGATTATCCGAGCCTGACACAAGAAGCGTTGATGCAAATCGCCAAGTCGCGCGAGGCCCGTGGCAACCTTTCCGGCGCCCGCGAGTTCTACGACCGGCTGGCCCACGACTATCCCGCGACGCCGCACGGCAAGGCGGCCGCGCAGCATTTGAAGGACTTGGACGATCCGGACTTGAAGAACTTCTACTCGGAGTTCGAGAGACTCACGAAGGGGAAACTCGAACCGCCGCCGATGAAGACCCCGTAGCTCAAGCTACGCGATCGAAGACCTTGTAGCTCAAGCTGCCAGCTCGAGCAACCACGCATGTCGTTGCAGACGTACACGCCACAGCTCAGCGAGACACCTCTCGAACTGACCGTCAAACGCAAGACGGAAGGCCTGCGCCTCGACCAGTATCTTGTGGCCCAGTTTTCCGAGCAAAGCCGGTCGGTAATCCAAAAGGTGATCGACGCGGGCGCGGTTACCGTGAACGGCCATCCGGGCAAAGCCAGCTACAAAGTCCGCTACGACGACCGCATCAGCATCCGCCTGCCGGCCCCGACGCACGACATCCCGGCGCCGGAGGATATTCCGCTTCAGATTCTCTACGAGGACGAGCATCTCGCCTTGATCAACAAGCCGCCCGACATGGTGGTCCATCCCGCGAAAGGCCATTGGTCGGGCACGCTTGTCAACGCACTTCGGTTCCATTTCGCCCATCTGAGTGAAGCGGGCGGCGATTATCGCCCGGGGATCGTTCACCGGCTGGACCGCGATACGAGCGGCGTCATCCTCGTGGCGAAGGAAGAGTTCTGTCATCGCGAGCTAAGCGCCCAGTTCGAGAATCGCAAGATCTTCAAGGAATATGTCGCCATCACCGCCGGCGTCCTCGACCGCGATACCGACTACATCGAAGGCCGGATCATGCGGCACAAGAACGACCGCATCAAAATGGCGGTCACGGAAGACGGCGAAGACGAAGCCAGCAAGGAGGCGTGCAGTTATTACGAGGTGATCGAGCGGTTCCGAGGCTACACCTTCGTCCGTATCTCGCCCCGAACCGGTCGCACGCATCAGATTCGCGTTCACTTGGCGAGCGTCGGCTGCCCCGTGCTGGCCGACAAGACCTACGGCGGCCGTGATACGTTTCGGCTGTCCGACATCGTGCCGCATCTTGAACCGGCGAAGGACGAAATTCTGTTGCCCAGGCAGGCCTTGCACGCGCATCGCCTGCGGTTTTATCATCCACGCCGCAAGCAGGTGATCGAGGCGGAGGCGCCATTGCCGGAGGATTTTCAGCGTACGCTCACCGCGTTACGCCAGTATCGCCCCATGAAATGAATCAGAGCCCGACGCGTAAGCGAGGACGCCGCCATCCCTTGCTTTCGCGTCACTGCGAACAGTCCACGGAGGGACGCCATGCCGCTCGCATCTTCCAAACCCGCACGACTCACAATCCGCGAACGAATTCTCCTCATTACCATCTTCGCGGGCCTCCTAGCTTTCGGCGTCCTGGTCGAAGTCCGCTCCGCGTTCTTGCAACGGCGGATGACCGATCTGGACGTGTACCTTCGCGCGGCGTGGGCCGTTCGCGCCGGCGAGGATCTTTATCAAGCTCACGACGACAACGGCTGGCATTACCACTACCCCGCGCTGCTGGCAATCCTCCTTACGCCGCTTGCCGATCCTCCTGACGGCGTCGATCGAGCGGGCGTCCTGCCTTTCGCCGTCTCGGCCGCTGTGTGGTATGTCCTCGGCGTCTTGTGCCTGATTCTCTCCGTGCAATGGCTGGCGAGTGCCTTGGAACAATGCTCCGAGAATGACGTTCTGCGCGCTGAGCCACGAGATTGTCGCCGCTGGTGGGCTTTGCGACTTTCGCCCGCGTTTTTCTGCCTGCCGCCGATCGGACACACGCTCATGCGCGGGCAGGTAAATCTGCTTTTGTTGGCGCTACTCTGCGGAATGACGGCGTCTGCCGTGCGCGGTCGCCGCATGCAAGCCGGTTTCTGGCTCGCCGCAGCTGTCTGTCTGAAAATCATTCCGGCGTTCTTGTTGATTTATCCGCTCTGGCGGCGCGATTACCGCTGGTTGATCGGCGCCGCGCTCGGATTGCTTCTTGGGCTCGCCGTCATTCCCGCCCTGGCGCTTGGACCCACGAAATCGCTGAGCTATTTCGCGGAATGGAGCGAACTGCTCGCGCGCCCTGGACTTACGCATGAAGGAGATCAGACCCGCGCGCGCGAGCTGACCGATGTCACGGCCACAGACAGCCAGTCATTCGCGGCGACGATCCACAACACGCTGCACCTCGATCGCTCGACGCGCCCGCGGCAGACATCCACGACCGTCCGCACAATTCATTGGGGGCTTGGCGGGGCGCTCACCCTCTTGACGTTGCTCGCGGCGGGCAGGAAGCAACCGCATGACGGTCCCGCGACCGTGCTATTCTTGGGTTGCTTGACGATTCTGATGCTGCTCCTCAGCCCGGTGTGCCACCTGCACTACTTTTGTCTGTCGATCTTGCCTGTCACCGGATTATTGGCCGCGACGTGGCAGAACCGCGAAACGCCGGACATGCCGCGCTGGCTCGTGGCGCTGTTGTGGGCGAATCTGATTCTGAATGCGTTGCCGCAATTCCCGCGATTGGAAATGACGCGCGATCTCGGCCTCGCCACCTATGCAGCGCTGTTGCTTTGGGGCGCGGGCTGCGTTGCGCTGTGGAGACGTACGCGCCAACACGTGGTCCAATTGCGGTCGACTCCTCCGCCGCTTGCGGCTTAGCAACGTGGCACAGCCGTGCGGCGTCGCCGGCGCGTGAAGCGTATCGGTCACTGCCGCGGGGCGATCACGATCTTCGCCGACGGACGATACTTCGCCAGAATCGCATCGCGCAGCCGCTCGCAGTAGACGTCCTTGACCTCCGCCTGCACATCCTCGAACTTCGGCTCGACGCCGGGCTTGCGTTCCGTCGCCAGAATCAAGTGGCAGCCGTACTTGGTCGTCACCACGTCGCTCATCGCATACGGCTTGAGCGCGAACGCCGCCTTCGCGAACGGCTCGACCGTGCTTTCGCTGCCGGCACGCGAGAACCAGCCGACGTCGCCGCCTTGCTTTTTCGACGGGCAGATCGAGATCTCCGCGGCCTTCTTGGCGAATTCACGCTCCAGCGTCAAGATGCGGGCTTGCTCGCGGACCAGGGTATCCGTGTTCGGCGGCAGCTTGGCCATTTCCTTTTGCACTTCGTCTTCGATGGTGCGTTTGCAGAGAAGGAGCTGGGCTTTCGCCCTTTCCAACGCGGTTGGGTCCCCCGCGGCGGGCGCGAGCAAAATGTGACGCGCCCGCACCATGCTGCCGTCGAACATGTCTTTGTTATGCTCGAACAGATCGCGGAGCACTTTCTCAGACGCTTGGCTGCCGGCGAATTTATCCCAGCGCAGATCGGCAACCATGTGGGCGCGCATCTCGTCTTCGGTCAGCAATTGTTCCGTGAAGAACTTCTCGACGGTCTGCCCCTCCGCTTTCAAACCGGCCTCCATCCGTTTCCAGGCGTCGTCGATCTCCTTTTTGTCCACCGCGATGTTCAATTGCTGGAGGTACTGATCCACGACGACCATGTCGATCTGGTCGCTGATCACCTGTTGCCGGGCCTCGACGCGCTTCTCGGGCTTTACGCCGCGGATGCCGCGTTGGACCGCCGATTCCGGTATCGGCTGGCCATTGACCGTCGCGGCGACGTTCGGCGGCAACGTCCCCTGGACGGATTGCTGGGCCACGGCAGTAGAGACGAAATTGATGAGGACCGCGCTCACCAGGCCCAGCCGAACCGTGATGCGCATGGCTCTTCTCCTCGTTCCGAAGGGAAATGACGGCTCAACGCCGCGGCTACGAAACCGACCGATAACCACCCATAACCACCGGAAAATCAAAAAGGTCTCAGAACGGTGGTTATGCGTAGGTTAATTCGCAACAAGAGGTTACGTTGACAAATCATTGAAAAATCGACCAAGCGTCCCAATTTATGACCTCTAAGTTCTTGCTCCACACGGATTTGTTTGCTCACTGCCCCGTTTTCCGGGTTTGGCCCGCACCAGGCAGACGCACGTATATAGTATACATAAATATCAAGAGCGATTCCAGTTCAAAATCTTCTCGAGGGTCTTGGGGTCTCGCTTACGTACTTTATCGCGACAACTCCCGTTGTCGCGCGGGATTGTAGCCATCGATCCGTTCTGCGCCGAGGTGAATTCGAGCCCGCGGATGGCCAGGCGATTTCGTCACCGTCCGAGCGCGCCGGCGAATTGTGCGTGACGTACTTGCGATGCACTGCGTGCCGGCGGAGGCCGGCGGTGCGGACGACACCGACGGAGAGCCCGGCCACTGCACCGGGCGTCGTGAAGACCGGGAACCGCGGGTACGAGATGTGCGACGGCGTGCCGATAATAACCTTCTAAGGATGGCCAAGCCTGGCGAAATGCAGAAGCACGTCCCGGCAGCCCGCGCCGCGCGAAGCCTTGTCTATTGCTTTAGAATGTGGCAGTGTTGACCGCAGCACCCGGAGCAGAAGCACCATGACGAATTTCTGGCAGCACTATGTCACCAACGGCAAGCTGCGCCGCGGCAATCCATTGCGGCGTTCGCTGCACGTCGCCTGTGAAGAGTTTATTACGATGGACCGCCGGGAGCCCGGGGAGAAACGAGCGCTGCTCCTCCGCGAACTGGCCGGACTCATCGAATACTATCAGCGTCCTGAGGCGTGGGATGATTGATTATCGCGCTTCAGCCGCAATGTGCAGCGCATCTTTCATCTCGCGCACGGCCCGCTCCATGCCGACGAGCAGAGCGCGTGAGACGATGCTGTGGCCAATGTTCAATTCCTCGACGCCTTTGATCCGGGCCACGGGTTGCACGTTGGTGTACGTCAGGCCGTGGCCCATGTGAACGTGAAGTTCGTGCCCGCGGGCATATTCGGTAGCCTGGCCCAGGTCCGCGAGTTCGCGCTCGCGGTCGGCGGGCGTTCGCGCTTCGGAGTAGCGCGCCGTTTGGATTTCCACCGCCTTCGCGCCGAGTAACTTTGACATTTCGATTTGTCGCGGATCGGGGTCCACGAATATCGAGACCTCGATCCCGGCATCGAGCAGAGCTTTGACCGCCTTGCCGATGTTCTCCTGGTTTGCCACCACATCGAGCCCGCCTTCGGTCGTCAGCTCTTGGCGGCGTTCGGGCACGAGCGTTGCTTCGTGCGGCTTGACCGAGCAGGCGATGGCGACAATCTCGTCTGCCGCCGCCATTTCCAGATTCAGGCGTTGCGTCACAACTTCGCGCAGCACGCGCACATCGCGCTCCTGGATGTGCCGTCGGTCTTCGCGTAAGTGAACAGTGATGCCGTCGGCGCCGCCTTGCAGGGCGAGCACCGCGGCATGAACCGGATCGGGTTCGAGTGCGCGCCGCACTTGGCGAACTGTCGCCACATGATCGATGTTGACGCCAAGACGAATCATTGCATTTTCACACTTGGTTCAGAGCCGCCACGACGGCGGGAGATCGGGCGACATTTGTCGGTACGTCCGCACTTCGCGGCTTATGATTTTGAACGCGACGAACAGAATTACAACGTCGAACACCTTGTTCCAGATCCAACCGACCGCCGGGAAAGACGAGCCCGGCAACATGTAGTAGGAAACCACAAAGACCGCCAGCAACGCCAGCGGCACAATGCGCGCCATCCAACTCATGCGATAACGCGGGTCGAAGTACATGCGGAGGATGCAGCGAAACTCGACGTAAGCGTCGTACAAAATCGTTGTGTCGCGCAGACTAAAGCGCGGCTGCGCGATGACCGGGATCGCCACCGGCGCCGGTGGCTCAACGTTGATAGAAACTGGCAGCGTCGGCAGGACGCGCGGGCCGGCTTCCGGCATTACATCCACCGAGCTCCGAACGGATTGACTCGTCTGGTCGATGCGGTCGGCGACCCGCTCGAAGACGCGCTCTTCAAGCGGCCGAGTGTCTTGCAGCGACGCGATCGCGTCTTCCAGGCGGTGGACGCGCTGTTCGAGCGCGGCGACATACGCGTCGCGCCCATTGGGATGCGGCGTTGCCGCGACAGGCTCCCGGAGGTCAGTCGTAACCGGCGGCTCGATCATCGAAGGCTGCGCCTTCCGCTTTCTGGAGGACTTCGGGCCTCGGGACTCAGTGCGGGAGTGCGACTCTGCTTCCATTATAGTGTCAACCGTGACGGGAGAGTTCGCTCGAAATCACACGCAGACGGGGTACTTTATGCAACCCTCGAATAAGGTGTCCCCATCCAATCAGGTCGCGCGGATGACGACCACCGTCGCGTTGTCGGTCGCCCCTTCGATGTTCACCAGATTCACGAGCCGGCGCGCGGCCATTTCGGCGGATGCCGCCTCGCCTTGCAACATCTCCTTGAGCAGGTCGGGCGGCACGTGGTTCGACACGCCGTCGGAGCAGACGACAACCCAATCGCCCGGCTTGAGCACGCCGTGATACAGGCCCGGATCGACATCCGGCTGGCCGCCGATCGCCTGTTGTAATTCGTTCTTGCGCGGGTGATCTTCCGCCTCGTCGGGCCTTAACGTACCCAATTCGACGAGGCGGTTTACGAGCGTTTGGTCGCGCGTCAATTGGATCAAGCGGCCTTCGCGCAGATGATAAGTCCGGCTGTCGCCAACGTGGCCGACAACGACGTTACGCCCATCGACGTACACGATCTCCGCGGTGCAGCCCATGCCGCGCTTGCCGACGCCCCTGCGCGAGGACGTGTAGACAAAGCGATTCGCCTCTTTCAGCGCGGCATTCAACGTCTGCTTACACTTCTCGACGTCCAGCTGTTCCGGCGGCCGCGGTTTGCCGCCGTCGGCGGGAAACGTCGATTGGCCCGCCAAGAACGCGAACTGGCCCTGTTCCAAGACGAACTTGCGCAGCGACTGGATTGCCAGCGCCGCGGCGACTTCCCCGGCGTCGTAGCCGCCCATGCCGTCGGCAAGGAAGATGAGAGCCCCTTCCGCCATGTCATCCTGCCGCGACTCCGCGGTATGAAGCAAAGCAAAGGCGTCTTCGTTGCCCGTGCGGACCATACCGGTCGTTGTCCACGCCGCGATTTCCAAGCGAACGGTGTCGAATGTCCGCCGGCAGACATCGAGGGTGCGGATCAATTCGGCAAAACCCGTCGCATCTTCTTTTGCGGCTTCGTCCGTCGGAAATCGCCCGGCGATGTCGCGGCAGAATGTTTTCATCACCAGACGGCCGAAGAGCGGATGCACGTCGGGGAAGCGCGGAATGAACGGCTTCGGGAAGCCGGGCCGTTCAAAATCCATTTCGGCAAGCTCGCGGCCGACGTGCAGGGCATAGAGCATGGCGCCGAAGCTGTAGAGATCGGCGCGGGCATCGACGTCCGGGCTGAACGCCGCCAATTCGGGAGCGCTGTAGAGCGATGCCCGGATCGGCGCCTCGGGCGGCAGCGGCAGCGGCAGCAGGTCGGAGAGGTCAGTGATCTTCGCGAGGCCGTCCGGCGTGATCGTGACCAATTCTGGCCGTAACGCTTCGAGCATCGCGCCGTTCGTGTGTAACGCCTGAAGGGCTTCGGCGACCATCTTGAGGTAGCCGAAGCGCTGTTCGGCAGTCGTGGTCGGATCGTCCCAAGCGTCCCAAAGCGGTTGCCCCGCGGGCAGTTCTTCCACGAGGTATTCACAGCCGTCTTCCACAAAGGAGTCGAGCACGGCCGGCAGTGTTGGATGCTGGGAAGCTTCGATCTTGCTCCGCTCCCACGCATTGCTCGGCCAAACCAGCGACTCGGGGACAGGCTCCGCCCAGTCCACGGTAGTCGGCGGGTCGTCGAAGCTCGGGAGAACTTCCTTGTCTTCATTCGCGGGGATTGCTTCGGCGGGGACGGGTTCGGCACGCGGCGCTTCCGTGACCGCCATGCGCAAGACCGTTACGGGCGTGCGTGCTCCGTTTTCAAACGACAGTCCGCGATAGCGCGTCACCGGCCCTCGTTCGCCGATCTTCTCGCCCAGTTCGTAGCGGCCGTGGAGTCGCATGGGGACCTCCGCCGGTTCGCCGTCGCGCGCGGGAGCGGCTACGGGCGGGTCGGGAGGGAAAATGTAGCCGCAGTCGCCGCAGTAGGTGTCGCCATTGCGGGGCGCTTGACACAGCGGACAGAGCCGCGGCGGGGTCTGTGGTGACGCAGCGAACTCAGCGACCGGCTCGGCTACGGGCGGTGTTTCGGCGGCATTCTCGATGACCGGCTCGGCCTGCGGGGGTGTCACGGCTTCGGCTGGCGGCGGCTCCACGATGGCGGCGGCTTCCGGCGCATCGATTTCCGGCGACAGCTCGGCGTCGGACGCGGGCGCCTCCTCCTTCATCGCTTCCACCATGCCGCGCAGCCGGGCCAGCATGGCTTGCAGGCCGCCGGCTTTTGCGCTTTTCGAATCAGAAGGGTTCGCCATGTTCCGTCCTAACGCAGTCGATTTCCACAATGAATGCAGCAGCGGCTGCCCATGCGGTTGGCCTTGCCGCAGTGGTGGCACGGCGGCGTCGGCTCGGTCATCGGGGCGGCGCACTTGACACAGTACGGCTGCCGGACCGGGTTCGCTGCCTGGCATTTTGGACACGGCTGCTCCGTCGTGACCCGCTGCCGTTCCAGGTCCGTCTTGAATTCGCGTGCCGTGAAATAGCGGTCGTTGGCATCTTCCGCAAGATTGATCTTGAGAAGCTCGTAAAACCACCGGTTTTGCGCCGACAACGTGCCGTTGCCGTTTTTCAACTGTTCTTCCAACTCGCGGGCCGTGTAATAGCCCTCCGGCGCTTTGCCGGTCGCCAGGTGGTAGAGCGTTCCCGCCAGGGCAAACAAGTCGCTGCGCGGTTCCGGTTTGCCGACGATCTGCTCCGGCGGCGCATAACCTTCCGTGTAAACGCGGGTCTTCGCGGCTTGCCGATCCTTCTGTGAGCGACCGAGGTCACGGGCGGTGCCGAAGTCGATCAGCTTGATGGTGCGGTGGTCCTCCAGCAGCATGATGTTGTCCGGCTTCAAATCGCGGTGAATGACGGGCGGGCTTTGCGAGTGCATGTGGGTCAGCACGTCGCAGATGCTTTTGCCCCATTCGACGATCTGATCGAGCGGAAACGATTTCGTGCCGTTGTTCTCCATCAACTTCAACAGGTCGGTGCCGCGGATGTACTCCATCACGAGGTGGGCCGCCTGCCCTTGTTCGATGAGGTCGAAGACGCGCGGAACGATCGGCATCTTGTCGAGCAGGCGCAGGATTTCGGCCTCGCGGCGGAAGAAGTTCAAGCGGATGTTGAACTCCTGCTGGTCGGCACAAATCATGTCCTTGATCGCCACCGGCCGATTATTGGTCTTCGTGTCGCTCGCCAGATAGACCGCGCCGAAACCGCCGATGGCGAGCAGTTTTTCGATGCGGTAGCGGTCGTGGAGCATCGTGCCCGGCGCGGTCGGCAGCGGTGTGCCGCAACGTTGGCACGTGCGTTCGTTCGGTGAGTTGGCGACGCCGCATGCGGGATTCGTGCAGAGATTCGGCGGACCTTCCGTGGCATCGACGGTCATGTCGGGTTGCAGCAGATAGCCGCAGTCGATGCACGCGATCGCGCCGGGAAGGAGGGGCGATTTGCAGGAAGGACATTCGGTTGGCGCGGCTTGCGGCTTCGTCGCGACTGCCGCTTGCGGCTTCGTCGGCGGCACAGGCGTCGGCGCCGGCGATTTCAAGGGCGCAACGACAGGCCCGCGCGGCGGCGCCGCCGCAGCGACCGGGGCAGGCTTTGCTACGGGCGCTGCCGCCACCGGCTGCGGCCCCGCGACCGCGAAGATGTTCTTGCAGAAGGGACACCGCACCTGCTTCCCGGCAGCGTTGTCGGGAACCTGCGTTGGTTTCTTGCAGTGGGGGCAGCGGATCACCAGCGGCATGTCACGTTTCCTTCTTCTGCCGTTCCCCGAAGCGCAGAATGCTCGAGCCGATGCGAATCGCGTCGCCGGATTGGAGCTTGCAAGGCCAAGTGAGCCGCCGGTCGTTCAGGAACGTGCCGCCCGGCGTGCCGGCGTCAATAAGCTGGTAGCCGTCGGCCTGCTGCACGATCCGGGCGTGCAGCCGCTCGACGCCGTGGTCGCCGAACAACCCGATGTCGCTCCCCTCGGCCCGGCCGATGACCGTCTCGGCCCGCGCCAGCAAGATCTCCCGGCCCGGTCGAAATCCCGATTCTACACGTATCCAGGCCTCCTTTAGAATAACCTGCGCGAGCCCAATGAGAAAGCCGATGCATGTCCCCAGAATCACAAATCCTACCGCCAGCGAGCTGCGCGGCAACGCGACGATGTTCCGCTCGGTGGCCCCGTGCAAGGCCGAGAAGAGCAGCCCGCCGATCAATCCGCCCAGTACACCGCCGAGGACGCCGTTGCGAATCTTGCGTATGGGTCCGAAAAGGTGTGTGGAACTTTGAGGGAGAGTTCCAGACACCTTTTCGGACCCCGCACGCATCGCCCGCACCAGGTCGTAAACGCCAAGCGATGCGCCGATGAACGCTCCGACCAGCATCCAGCCGATAAACCGCGGCAATCCGACCTGGTTGAGCAGCTCGCCGACAAATCCGCCCACCAGTCCGCCCGCCAGGCCGACCGCGAGGCAGACGAGGACGCGAATTAGCCGCTGTCCGCCGCCTGCGTTGAGCAGCGCATCGAGCGAACCGACCACGCCCGCCAGCAACAGCCCGACAACCGCGGCGATCATGCTGGTGCTGAGCAACGCCGATTCAAACGCCATCAGCCCCGCCAACCGCACCGTCAGCCACGCCAGCAACGCGGCCCAACCGCCGCCGAGGGCACAGTAGTAAATGAAGAGACGGAAGGACATGATCGACTCACTCGTTGCAAGATCGGACGCGTTTTACAGGCTTTGCTTGCGGCGCCGCTAACTGAGCTGTGAAGTCAAAGTGATCGCGAACGCGGCTCATAAATACCCATAACCACCGTTAACCACCGCTAAATCGATTTTCGTTTTTGGGACATCGTGACGCAACTTCATGTAAAAAATGGACTTAGGTGTTATTCTACCAAGAGGAGGGCAAAACATTCCCAACTTATGATTTGTAACCCCTTTTCTCCCAACAGCTTCTGGAATCCACGCTCGCAGCTGGCGTGTTGCGGAGATGTATTTCGATCTCTTGGCATGCTTGATGCCATCCAATTCAACGCGGCCCGTCACCGCGACATTGCGCTCTTCCGGCTTGCTCGGGATTTGAAATGTGCTCATGACGACCAGCGCGTTCGGGGAGTGCGGCGCACAACTATTCATACGAACACTATTGTATACTCGCCACGCGGTAGATGCAAGTTGTGAATCTTGGACGTGAGTGGTACGGCTTGGCGGAAGCTGTTGGGTCCGGATTTTCAATCCGGCTGCTTCTTGTCACTTTTCTGCAAGACCGCCTGCCGGTACTCGTCCATCGTCAAGCGGGCGAAGAACTCGCGGCGTTCTTCTGTGAAGGTCGCCAGTGCCGAGGCCAATGCGACTGAAGACGCGCACGGTATCCGGCAAGCCGAGTTCATGGCGCAAGCTGGAATACACGCGGCGATTCACGTCGAGCCAACCAGCCCGTGAAGCACTCATTTCGTCAAGTCCTTGAACAAGTCGAAGGCGGCGAGCGCGCATCCTCGAGCTCAAACGGTCGCCGGATCGACAATCACCAGTCCAGGGCCGAACGCGGCAAACCGCGCGAAGTGGGCGACGTTGAACGTCAGAATGTGCGTCACTCTGTGGACATGGCAAACGGCGACCAAGCGGGCTTCGTGGACTTGTTTGCCGATAACGCCGAGTGCGGCGACGATCTGCTTCCATGCGGGAAATATGTCCGGCGTTTCCGGTAAGAGCGGAAATTCCACCTCAAAATCCGCTGCCTTTACCTCAGTCTCCGCCAACGACAACCCGAGACCATTCAGGGCGGCCGGACGCGTGGCGAAGTTCCGGAATTCGACGAGATTCTGCGCCGTGATATGCAGCGTTTCGCCTCTGCGATAGAGTTCGGCTACGGCACGAACCGCAACAGCATTTTGCGCGTCCTTCGTGTTCGCGAGTCGCCCCATGATACTCGTGTCGACGAGGAGAGCCATCAGTCGTAAAGACCTTCACTGCTCAGGGCCTCGTCGGGGACGGAGACGCCGCAATCGGTTCCTAACGCGAGCAGCCGCCGCTCCCACTCGTCGCGGGGTTCAATGGGAGGCTTCGTCGGCACGAAACGCTCGCGCAGGGCGTTCAAGGCCACCGTCTCGGCATCGGTGCCCTCTCGCGTGGCGATTTGGGTCAAAGCGGCTTCCACATCGGGGGTGAGCTTGATGACCATGAGGGTTGTCCAGTTTCATTGCAGTGCGAGGACGGTTACTCGAAACTCGTTCTCCTTATTCTACACTGCGCCAGCGTGCGCCGTCATCATACAAGCCCTCGTCCTCCGGCCCGTAGCTGTGCAGGAAGGCCGAGTGATCGCGAACAGGCCCACCGGCCGGCAGCGGCAGCCAATCGTCGGAGGACATGACTTCGCGAACTTTCGGCAGCAACTCAGCCTCCCACGCCGGCGCGTCGTCGTCCTCGTCGCGTTCGGCAGCGGAAGTCATCTCTTCGGTCGTTCCAAAGAACTCTGCCGTCCGGCGATGGAGATAGACCTGACATCCGTCGCCGAAGGTCTCCATTTCGTTGACGAAGTCGCGGAGGGATACGGGTAGGGGCATGGCGGATGTTCTCCAGTTAGATCATCCAGCGGCCGGGGCCGATGCTGTCCACGAGGGAGGGCGGCAGCGTCAGTTTCTCGTCAAGCAGAAAGTTCGACCGCACATGCAAATTGCCGCTGGATACTCATGGCAAATCACGTTTCCGTTGGCGTCCGCGTCTCACCGGTTCATGGCGCCCGCTCGCCGGGCTGCTGCAATAGCGCCTGCCGATATTCTTCCACCGTCAAGCCGGCAAAAAGTTCGCGTCGCTCTTCCATGTAGTTGCCGCGGGAGCGGGCCTCGCTTATGCCGATGTAACCCTCAGCCGTTGGGCCGGTTGGCGTAGGAGGCAGGCGCGATTCGTCGAACGGAGTTTCCACTGCGGATATTCGAGCTTGCAAGCCGCGAACCACGTTGAAAAAGGCCTGTGCTGCTTGAAGTTGTGACTGAATCACGCCGACCGCATCGGCGTCGCCGTCCAAAATCGTCTGCGCGCGCGTAAACCACTCACGCTCACGTTCCACCTGCGACTCCAGAGTGGCCAGGATCTCACGCAACGCATCCTTTTCAATCCCCTCGCGCATCGCCTCTTGCAGATCATTTTCGCTTTCTATTTGGGCCTCGACGATCGCCTTGCATTTCTCCAAGAGCGATTGGCGGATCGTTTCATTCGCCGCCTGCATCGTCGCGGTGATGCGGTCTTGCCGGTCGCGGATGCGGTCGCGGGTGGCGGCTGGCATGGCGGAACTCCTTGGTGACACTCCACAGGCACGTCTCCGACTTCGAGCGGGTCAACGGTAATTGTAACAGGTAGACGGTGCATCACAGTTCTTTCTATGGCGCCCGATCACAAGCCCTCTCGCTGCTCGGCCGAGCCAGCCCTATCATCCCCGGAAATCGGATAGTGGAACGCGGTTAAGTAGAGTTTTAGCGGAATGCGCGCTGGCTTCCCGTAATGGAACATCTCGAGCTTAGGTTCTTTTGAGATTAGCACGTGGAAGTGTCGAACCGTTCCATCCGCCTTGGGCGACGTGCCTGCCTCCGCAAGGTAGTCTCTCAGGATCGCGGTGGGTAGAGTGACGAAGCCGGTTTGCCCCAGGATGAATATCATGTGCGTCATACCTGCTTTGAGACAACCCTCCCAGAGAGATGCGTGAACGCCGAACCAAAAGTAATCCTTGTGTGGACGGGAATACTTGATGTTGATGATCCGGCCGTCCTGCAATTTGTGGATTTGAAATCTACTGTCTTCTACGCGATGTGTTTTACCCCCACACAAGTCGAGCACTTTTGTCTTGAGCAGCTTCACATCTTCTTGTTCCTCCTCCTCGTCGGGCGCTTCGAATTCCAGCTCGCCCACGCTATGTCCGAAATCCGGCCAGATTCTCAAGGCCAAATCGGCCATGTAGTCGGCGCGGCGAACGATCGCTTCTTCGTTCCATGATTCTACTGACTGCGCTTTCTTAGATTTTCTTTGCTCACATGACGAGCCGGATCACGCGGTGCCAGAGGCTCTGGATTTTCCGCGGCACCGCGGCACGTGCCGCACCAGCTTGAAATTCTTCTTCCAGACAGTGGCGGCGCAAGGCGT
>JBGQKZ010000127.1:0-16764 GCA_041499805.1 Gemmataceae bacterium | reverse complement strand
CGCTCCGCCGCCGGTGCAGCAGGTGAACTGATGACTACTGTGGCGCGGCGGTGAGCGGAAAACATAGTGCCACGCCGCGCGCGTGTTTTTGTAAGCCCTTGAAATCGCGAAACTTCCGGAAAGGCACTGTTGAAAACGAGTGAAGCAGCGATCCGATAAGTGAATTCAACGACCGCTTCGGCCGAGAACCGACACGCGCAACAATTGCAAGCGGAACCCCTAGCAATAAACCGACCCACCATGTCGCAATGATGTCCCAGCCGAGGCCGAGGAATGTTGGATCGTCGGTGTCGAAGATCGGCGGATGGCCGATGGTGAAATACTCGACGCAAACGCGCGCGGCGATCTGATCTTGGGCAATGCCGTATGCCACGGCAGCAAGGATGCACATCAGGATGATGCCGAGGAATTGCACCTGGATGGCACCTCGCCGCCGAACGCCAAGTTCACTCGCCCGCGGCGGCAGTCCGGTTTCGCGGAGCTCCTTCTTGTCTCCGTCGCTACTCAAAGGAACGATCTCAACGTAGTCGGGACGTTAATCTGGTTACCGTCCCTTGCCGCCCAAGAGTTCGTTCAACGCAATGACTCGGAGCGGCAGCGCCGAAGAGGGACATGCTCCGATCGCGAGGTGGACCTTCAGTGGCCGCGGCTCGAAGATCATCGTTTGTAGTGTCTCGTCCTTTTCATGAACAGCGTGCAGCGCCGCATGCAGATTCGCGAGCGTCAACGGTGCTCGGCCTCCTGCTGCCTTGTCCAGTGTCTGCAAGCGGTCTTGCGTGTGGAACAGATTGATCGGAACTGCCGGCCGCAGCTTCTCTGTGCAGTAGTGGTTGGTGCAGGTAACGAAGCCGTTGCGCGCCGACCGTTCCACGACGTGATCGGGTGACACTTCGAGGAGCATCACGCTTTCCCTGTCCGCCAACGCCAAGTTCGTGAGGGTCGTTCGTTTCATCTCACGCAGGCGCTGCTTCGCTTCTGCCACGGTGGCGCATTCTTCGAGCAGGCGGCGATAGCAAAGCGCGTAAGGCAGGCCGTTGCTGTCCAGCCGTTTCTCGCCGCTGGAAACCTGGAAGACTTCCAACACCGCCAACGCCAAGCCGGCATCGTTAATGCCGGACAGACAACCGACCAGCCCCGGAAAACCCACCGCGGCAAACGCGTGCTTCGCGCCGGTGGGGCGATAGATCGTTACCAGACTGTATTCGTGGGCGTAGCCGAGCGACGGGTAATCGAGGTTGCGAGCCAGGACGGGACCGCCGGTCGAACTCCGCGGCGTCTCGACGAGAATGGCTGAGCAAGCCAGCATTTTCTTCAAGTCGAACGCCGTGTTGCCGACGACCAATTGCTCCCGCGGCACGCCACTCGCCTTTGCCAGCGCGTCGAGCTCGTGGCGGAAGTCTTCGGGCCATTGCTCGACCATCATGTTCCCGGCATTGATGAACGCTCGGCGCAACCAACCGACCTTGAAATGTTCCAGCATGTCGGTCGGGTAGTCCGCCATCCTCTTCGCGGGCTTGAGCGCCAGCAGGCCGACCGCCTCGCCGATCTCCTCGGGCGAGCCCGACACGGTCAATACCGGGACCCCATTGACGTAGCGCAATTCGCCTTTCCCATGCCGGCCTTCCGGGAAGGCAAAGGGACCGGCAAAGAGCCGGCCCACGAGCCCGAAGACCAAGAGGAGCGCGAGCGGAATACGGTGGCTTCGGAGCATGACCTCCTCCTTGAGCTAAGCGGCAACGAAGTGCAACACGGGTCGATCGTCGGCGCGCAACGACGAGAATGGCGGGGCTGGTTATTTCGCCTTCTCTTTTACGAGTTCCACCTCGATGTCCGTCGCCAATGACCGGAATTGCGATTCTTTGGCGAGTTCGACGCGAACGATCGCTTTGCCCTGGCGTGCGTCCATCGGGACCCGGACCGGGCCGTGATAGAGCATGCCTCAGCAGCGTTCCTTGAGATCGTAACTCTCACGGCGTTCCTTGCCGTCTTTGTCGTGGTAGACGAGCGTAGCTTGTACTGCTTCTCCGTCGGGTAGAACGTGCTCTTGAAAGGCGCAGAAGCTACTCGGGCCGCTGCCCAACTGCCCGAGAAACACCTTCAATTCATCCGCGGCGCCTATGGTGAGTTGTCCGCCGTACCAGCGCTGGAAACGGAAAGGACCGTCACCCTGGAACCAAACCACGGGTGCAGTTTCGGGACGCGGCGAACCCTTCATGTACTCCCCTGGGTCGGGCGGATAGCCGCCGCCCATCTTGGCCTTGCCTTGCCACCGGAGACTCACCATCACGTCCGGCTTGTCCTTGCCACTAGCTCGGACTCGGAAGTCTTTATGCACTGCGCCGGTGGCTGGATCGCGAAACTCTGGAAGGGTGAACGCGGTTGCGTCACCATTGGACGTCCCCATCAAGCGATTCGCGGTCGCCGTAAGGTCACCATCGGCGTTCCGGTCCACATAGAGTACGTCGTACGTCACGGCATCCCGCTTTGACTTGTCCAGCACAAGCCACACGCTCTTGTCGGCGTTCGGCCCAAATGTCAGCAGCACGTAAAGTGGGGCCTTTGACGTGTACGTCGGCTGTTTGGCAATCGCGCGGTCATGGTTTTTCGGCACCGGGCTTTCAGCACACAAACCGCCCACGGCGAACAGCCAACAGGCGAGCCCTAAGAGAGTTGGACGCATGCGAGCGCCTCCTTTCGAGTCATGACAAAGACAACTCCTTAACCAACGGCCCCTGATTCTCCCCGTCCTCCGCGTCAAATTCAAGAGGCTTGCCAATCGGGCGACAGGCGTTCACGTCGGCCTCGCGGGCGACAACATTCTTGGTTAGCAGAATTCAATCGTTCTTCGTCGTGCCGCCGATATACTGCGCCCTTGAGTAACATCCCATTTCTCGGGAGACACATCATGCGGATGAAACCACTGGCATTGGCCGCGGTGCTGCTCTGTCTGGCGGCGGACACGGCAAAGGACGCCGCGAAGAAGGATCAGGAAAAACTCCAGGGGAATTGGGTACTCGTGTCCGGCGAACGGGATGGCGAGCAGTTCCCAGAAGACGTGGTCAAATCGCTAAAGCGGACGATGAAGGACAACGCCTTCACGGTGTTCCGCGACGATCAGACCTTGGCAGAAGGCGCGTTTACGCTCGATCCTTCCAAGAAGCCGAAGACCATTGATCTTCAGCTAAAGGGAGGCGATAAGCCGGTTCACGGCATTTACGAATTGGATGGGGACACGTTCAGAATCTGCTACTCGGCGCCGGGAGAACAGCGGCCCACCGAGCTTGCTACGAAAGCGGACAGTGGTCGTACGCTCGCCGTGTGGAAGCGAGCGAAGAAGTGAAAGCGTGTGGCAAATGGGGGTGAAAAGGGCAGGCAAGTCGCCTGCCCTTTTGTTCCCGACATGCCTCTACTTGGACAAGACGCCAGCAAGCTTTAGCACCTTCTCGGCGCCGAATTTATCAACCACGGCTTTGACGGCACGAATTTCATCCAGCGTGATGCCACCTGTCTCGCCTTCAGCAGGAGTCGAAGGGACGCTGGCAGTAGCCGACCTGCGAATGACGGCGCTCTTCCCAGCGGTCTTGATCGCACTCTTGTAGTTCGAAATCGCGCCGGCGTCCATATCGATGCCGAACTCAGACTTGAGGTACTTTTGGATTCCGAGGGGCATGGCGTCGTTGCCCAAGTGCGCCAACGCTCGTCGGACTCCCTCCATCTTGCTGATGCCTTCACTGTTCTTTGGGATTCCTCGTGGCATGTAACTCCTCCAGGATGGATGTAATCTGGCCAGCGTCATAGTAGGACCTGGCAGCTGCATGGCAATGCAGTGGTTGTCGTGTTTCCTACAACTGCGGTTCAGATCGTCCGAGACCGTATTCGTACAATGACGGAAGCCATGGATCGAAGAACCACGACGGAGCGACAATCGCTCTGGGTGAAGCATGGCCTCGAAAACTATCTCCGTTAACCGAGCGCCGGTGCTGACGCTTTGGGCATCCGTGGTCGCCAAGCGACTTGGCTTTGACGAAGATGAAGCGCTGTCATTGGGCAAGGCGCTGGCTAGTTTGACCGCCCAAGCGAAGGGCAGACGGCTCGGCATTTTCGAGCCGCACGAAGAGAAACCGGACGCGGTACGTACGAAAGAGCGAGGCGAGGAATATTGGATCGAACTCCTGGGCCGCGGCATTCCCGCGACGAACACCAACGAAGGCATCCGGGCGGTGAGTGGCGCGGAGGTCATTGAGCCCGAAGAAGCGAAGCGCTATTTAGCAAGCAAGTTTGGCAGTAATCTGGGTGCCGTTCGGTCTGCGATGGAGAAGCTCGCCAATTCCTACACGCCAAAAGAGCTGGCAGCGCGTGGGTTTCAGCTTTACGAAGAGTTTCGTCCGTCAATTCCTGAGGGCGTCCGTGGCTGGGGCGCCAAGGGCGATCTCGACATCGCATTGATCGAACAGATGGCGAAGAAGAAGTAGCGCGGCGGGTGATCTGTCAGTCTGTGCCTTCCGTGGATCGGACCTGTCCAAGGTTCAATCAAGTGTGCCTAGCGACCGTTCTTGTGCGACCAGTCGCGCCACTCTGATTCGCCAGCCCCCCTGCGATAAGCGTCCTCAAGGGAGCGGTTTCGCAGCTACCACGCGCGCCGATATTGCACCGGCACGATGCCCTCCGTCCCGACGCCGAGCGCCCAAGCGGCCCGCGCCGGCCAATAGGGGTCGCGGAGCATCTCGCGTGCGAGGAACACCATGTCGGCCTGCCCGGTCCGGAGAATCGTCTCCGCTTGGTGCGGGCCGACGATCATACCGACGGCGGCGGTCGGGATGTTGCTGCGCCGGCGGATTGTCTCGGCAAATTCCGTCTGGTATCCAGGGCCAACGGGAACTTTAGCCGCAGGCACCGCTCCACCAGAGCTACAATCAATAAGGTCCACGCCGACGTCTCGAAGCAGCGCCGCCAGCCGCACCGCGTCGTCCAGCGACCAGCCGCCGTCAACCCAGTCCATGCACGAGAGGCGGACGGCAAGCGGCACTTCTGCCGAAATCACGCCGCGGAGATCCTTGGCGACGCGGAGCAGGAATCGCGCCCGATTCGCGAACGACCCGCCATACTCGTCCGTTCGGCGGTTCGAAAGCGGCGAGAGAAAGCTGTGGAACAAATAGCCGTGGGCCGCGTGAATTTCAATCAACCGAAAGCCCGCAGCGAGCGCCCTCTTGGCGGCGTCCCGCCACGCACCGCAGAGTCGCTCGACGTCGTCGCCCGTTATCTGTCGCGGTGTTGGGTAACCGTCGCCAAACGGCTGGCCGCCGACTCCAAGCGGCTGCCACCCGCCGTCCGCCGGCGCCACCGCCTTTCCACCCTGCCAAGGCGGAGCCGTGGACGCCTTCCAGCCGGCGTGGGCGAGTTGTATCCCTGGGACGGCGCCCTGGTCGGCGACAAACCGGACGATTCGCCGCCACGGCTCGATGTGTTCGTCCTTCCATATCCCGGTGTCGGCCGGCGAAATCCGGCCCTCGGAGGTAACGGCGGTCGCCTCCGCCACGACGAGACCCGCGCCGCCGACGGCCCGCGAGCCGAGGTGGACGAGGTGCCAGTCCGCCACGACGCCGTCGGCGCAGCTGTACTGGCACATTGGCGAGACGCCGATTCGATTCCGGAACGTGACGCTGCGGAGAGTGAAGGGTTCAAACAGGCGTGCGGTATTCATGCCGAATCATAGCGGAGTCCGATCGCGCCAAGCAAATGCCAGGCATCTTTGTTCCAGCTTACCTGTTCGCGGGAACGTCGGACCCGATTCAGTGGACGCAACGGAACCGTTGCGTCCAGCGAGCCGGGGTTTTCCCTTGGTTTTTGCACGTTTGGAGGTATCCTCCTCGGACTTCGTAAGGAGGATACTCGATGCGCACCGCGATTGGTTACGTCCGCGTTAGTAGCGACGAACAGGCGGACAGCGGCTTGGGTCTCGAAGCCCAACGCGAACGAATTCGGGCCTACGTGGAACTAAAACAGCTTCATCTCGCCAACGTCTTTGAAGATCCCGGCGTCTCGGGCGGCAAGCCACTGAGCACGCGACCCAGCGGCGCGCTACTGCTCGAGTCCGCGCGTCGTCTGCGGCCCGTCGTGGTCGTGGCCCGCCTCGACCGGTTGTTCCGCTCCGTGGCGGATGCCGCTCAGACGATCGTCGACTTCGACCGCCGGGGCATTGAACTGGTCGCGATCTCCGAAGGGTTTGACATGACGAATCCCTACGGCCGGGCGATGGCGCAGATGGCCAGCGTCTTCGCCGAGCTGGAACGGGCCATGATCCGCGAGCGGACGCGGGCGGCGATGAAAGTGAAACGCACCCGCAATGAGCGCATCAGTCGGCACGCCCCATTCGGCTGGGACTTCGGTCCGCACGGGCGCCTGGTGAGCAATCGGCGGGAACAGAAGGCCCGTCGGTGGATCCAAGCATTGCGAACTGAGGGCAGGTCGCTACGCGCGATCGCGGACCTGTTGAACGAACGAGGCGTCCGGCCCAAGCGGGCGGCGCGGTGGCTCCACAGTACCGTGATCCGCGTCCTGGCCCGGCCGGCGTGACGGAATGCGCCCCGTGGCATTCTGCCTGGCCACGCGACGCATCGAGCCAAGAAGCGATGGGCAACGCTCACTTTGGTGGAACCAGCTTCGTCGAGAAGCTGAGTCTTACTTTCCAGACCACCGTCTGGCCCGGGGCGCCGCTTTCCATTTCCAGGGTCTGGCTTACCTCGCTTTCTACCAACCGGCCCTTGTCGTTGTCGAACAGCATATTCCCCTTACCCTCGTGATTCTTGAGCGTAAACGGGCCGATGCCGCTCGTGGGAGCGCCTTCAACCGTCGTGGCCATCGGCTTGAGGGCGATCTCCTGGAGCTTCTTACCGCCGCGGTCGGCCTCGCCTTGGTACGTGGTCTTGGTATCGACGGTCATCTTGGCATGGCCCCCCGCTACTGTCACGGCGGTCTTCTCGCTCCAGCCGGCGCCCTTGTAGACCGGGTTCTTCGGCAAGACGACACTTCCTTGAGAAGCCAGTAGCTGCTTGAAGCTCTCCGCGTTATACAACGCGGTCATACCCTGTGTGTTCTTGACGGCATCGGCAAGTTGCTTCGGAACCTTGAAATCGCTGACCTCGCCCTGCGGGCTCATGGTACAAGTGAACTCGGCCCCGACCTGCGCCTTGAGGACCGTTGAAAGCACTCGAGCGAGCGCCGGCACACCTACCGGATTCTTGTGCTTCTTGGAATCGAATTCGAGTTCGCTGCCGGGGAAGCCGCTGTCCCCCAGGTGTCGGAGGCGATCGACCGTCAACGTCATTCTGGCGTTCCCGTCGGAATCAACGTTTGTCACTCGCCAGGTCACGTCGTAGGTCCGCGACTCCGATACGACGCGCTCAAAGCCGGGTGCGGTGGAACGACTCTCCGTCTTCATTTCCACGACGTAACTGAACTTGTCGCCTTCCTTGAACTGGTAGCGGAGCGTAGCGCCCTGGGCCGGGGTGGGTGTCGCGGCGAGCCGCTCGGCATTCTTGGCTTGAAGCGCCGACGCCTCCTTCCGCGGCGTACGGGCTTGCTTCTCATCCCTGACGTTGAGTGCGAGGGCGCCGGCGCTGGAGAGCAAGCCGCCCACCAGCACCAGGGCCACCGCGGCTTTGAACCAGTTCCAATGCATGATAGGGACGCCTCCTTTGACCAACCGGCTCACCTGAGAAGAGACAACTCCGTCCACGGATTTGCCGGCCGCGAGGGCCAGAGCGGCCTGGGCAGTCTTGCGGGCGAGCACGAGGGTGGCCGCGGCGTTGGTGGTCTGCCGGATCGAGAGCGTGCCGAGCAGCACCGCGGAGAGGCCCAGTCCGCGCCGAACCAGCGCGGTGTGCAACTGCGCGCGGCCTCGTTCCAGCCGATGTTTGAGCGTGGCCAGCGGGCAGCCCAGCCGGTGAGCCGCTTCGTCGCGCGTCGCTCCCTGCAGGTAGCAGAGCACGAGAGGGGCGCGCAGCGGTTCGGGCAGTGTGAGCAGTTCCTCGTCGAGCACCGCCAGCAGTTCTTGCCCGGTTATCTCGGCCAGCGGGTTGGCGGGTGACCGCCGGGCAGCCCCACCCTCGCGTCGGGCCCTGCGAATCGCGGCGGTCCGCGCCTTGAGCGCCAAAAGGTGGGTCGTCGTATAGAGCCAGTTGGCGACCGACGCCTGCCAGCGCTGGGAGGAAGCTTTCTTGGCCAACAACAGAAAGACAGCCTGGCAGACGTCTTCCGCATCATGCCCGTTGCCCAGAATCCGCCTCCCTGCGGCGAGGACCATCGCCCCGTGACGCCGGAATAATGCTTCGAAGGCCGCGTCGTCCTGTTGAGCGGTGAAACGTTGAAGCAGTTCCCGGTCCGTGGCTTGGGAGTCGTTGTGCCTCCCGACCAACTTGTGAATGTGCCGCCGAACTACTTCGGCAGTGCCCTTTGCCATCGCCGTGGTCTCCGACCGGTGCTGTGAACGCCTCTCTCCCCATTAATAATGCCCACCGACGCAAGATCGGCTAACCGGGAGTCTACTCGGTTCGAGGAGCGGAAAACGGGCCATCCGCGTTCCTTAGAAAAACTTGTCTAGCCCGCACGTCGGATGCAGTGCCACCCGGTCGCCCTTGCCGGTTTGCGCCGCAACGCGGCCTCAGAATTCACACGCTGTCGAGACGTGGGCCAAGTTGGGTCGCCGACGTTGGCCCACGTCACGTCGTGCGCACGGGTCGACCCGATCCAACCAACGACAAAAGGCCGCGTCTTGCGGCCTCGTGGGCGATCTGGGCTACGGTGGGTGCCTACGCGCGGGCGAACTTGCCGCGCTCGGTCTTCTTGAACCGGGATTCCGCGCCCTTCTTGCTGATTTCCCGCAAGATGGCGGAGTAGAGTGTGGCGTGCGGCGTCTCGCCGCCGGGTGACTTCCAGTAGCCCTTTTCCGCCATCGCCGCGATCATCTCCGGGCACGTCATCGCCTGCCCCGCCGCGTCGAGCACGCGCGCCGCCGCGTCCAGGGCGCTGACCTTCTTGGCCTTCGGCTCCTTTTGCACCCGGGCCTTCTTTGCCGGCGGCGTCTTGGCGGCCTTTGCCTTCGCAGGCGTGGCCTCGGGGGCCGGGGTTGCGGACGTCTTCTTCTTCGCTGCCATGATCATTCTCCCTGCCGTACGGGGTTCTAGCTGCGGCGGCGCGACCTTCGCGCCGCCCTTGCACGGCAGGACAGTTACCTCAGCTCCCGCAACCACATCCAGGCAATTCTGACAGGAATTCTCAGGTTTTCGCGCCGCGGCTGTACGTCTCACTTCGCGTTCGCGACGCCGCGCCGTGGCTATCGGCCCGATACCCCCTTGATCCGTAAGCTCAACCGCGGCTAGAATGCAACGTAATAACGATGGGCGACGCTGGCGGCAGTACACCGCCGGCGACTCCAGCCAACGAAAAAGGCCAAGCGGGGCCGCTATCCTCGCGTGGCCTTTTTTCGTTGGCTCGCCCGGAGTTCTCCGCTAACGGAGGGAACCGCATGCTGGTGGAACAACGCCCCCTTGCGTCCATCCGACCGTATGAGAACAACCCGCGATTCAACGAGGACGCGGTAGACGCCGTCGCGGCTTCCATTCGTGAGTTCGGCTTTCGTCAACCGATCGTCGTGGACGAAGACGGCGTCATCATCGTGGGACACACGCGCTACAAGGCCGCCGTGAAACTCGGACTGGAGACGGTCCCCGTCCATGTGGCGGTCGGCCTGAGCCCCGAACAGGCCCGTGCCTATCGCTTGGCCGATAACCAGACCGCCACGCTCTCTCGTTGGGATGACGACCGTCTGCCGCTGGAACTCATGGCGCTCCAGCAAGCCGGCTTCAACCTCGACCTAACAGGATTCTCGCACGAGGATCTGCTGCGATTGATGGAACCGCCGCCGGCGCCCGGGCTAACCGATCCCGACGAGATTCCCGCGCCACCCGACGAGGCGACCACGCAGCCCGGCGACGTTTGGCTACTTGGCAAGCACCGCCTGTTGTGCGGCGACAGCAGCAAGCCCGAAGACGTGGACCGCTTGCTCGACGGCGCCTCGATCCATTTGGTCAACACCGACCCGCCGTACAACGTGAAGGTCGAACCGCGCTCCAACAATGCCATCGCCGCCGGGCTCTCGTCGTTCGCCGGTTACGGAAACTCCGATCCCGGCCGGGACGCCGCCCGCTGTCCCGAGAAGGCATCGCCCACTCACCGGAAACTCCGCGCCAAGGACCGGCCGCTCGCCAACGACTTCGTGACCGACGAGGAATTCGACCGCCTGCTGCACGCCTGGTTCGGCAACTTGGCGCGCGTGCTGCAACCGGGTCGCGGTTTCTACATCTGGGGCGGCTACGCCAATTGCGGCAACTACCCGCCGGTGCTGAAGACACTTGGACTCTACTTCACGCAGGCGATCATTTGGGTGAAGGAACATCCCGTCCTTACGCGCAAGGACTACATGGGCAACCATGAATGGTGTTTCTATGGTTGGCGCGAAGGGGCAGCGCACCAGTTCTTCGGCCCCAACAACGCCACGGACGTCTGGCCGATCAAAAAGGTCAACCCGCAGAGCATGATCCACCTGACGGAAAAGCCTGTGGAACTGGCCAAGCGGGCGATCGAATACTCGTCGCGCCCCGGAGAGCACATTTTGGATTTATTCGGCGGCAGCGGTTCGACCCTGATCGCAGCGCAGCAAACGGGCCGGCGTGCCTTTCTGATGGAACTAGACCCTCTGTATTGCGATGTGATTGTCGCCCGCTACGAGCAGTTCACCGGTCAGAAGGCAGAACGGGCGGCGTGAATGGGGAAACGCGCGTTTTCCTCTCAATTGCTATCAAATGCTCTCATTTCGGTTCCGACGCGGGATGGTAGAGGGACGCAATGGCACGACGCAGCCGCAAGCTGGCGGACGAGCAGATCCTATTGGCCCTGGCGTGCGGGTCGACGGTGGAGGCTGCCTGCCGCCAGTTGGGTGTCGGCGAAGCCACTGTCTACCGCCGACTGGCCGACCCAGCGTTCCGCGAGCGATTGCGGGCGCTGCGGGCCGACATGGTCCAGCGGGCGTCCGGGATGCTGACGGCCGCAGCAATGGAATCGGTCAAGACCCTCCTGGACTTACAACAGAAAGCCGTCGCTTCGGCCGTGCGGTTGGGCGCCGCCCGAGCCGTGTTGGAGATCGGCATCAAGATGCGCGAGTTGACCGACGTCCAGGAGCGCCTCGCGGCGCTCGAGAAGCGACACGGCTTCTCGGTGGCGGGATGACAAGTGGCCCGCCGAGAGTTAACTCGTGTGCCGAGAGCTTCCGCTGCCGCCTCGGTCACGCACCCGAGCGTGACCGGCAGCGGAAACACGTATCGGAGCAACGGCGGTTGAGACTGCCGGAGGTGGAGTCATCCCGTGGCGAAAATGTGCATAAGCGGCCGAATCGGGCGCTTGGAGCGGCTGGCCGCGACACGACCTGTGCCGCAAGCGCCACTAGCGCCGCTGACGGAGACCCGGCGCGCCTTGCGGGTCGTCCAACTGTTCCGAATGGCCGCGGAGCGTGGTGGATTACCCTGGCGCGACTCGCAATGGCCAGCGATCGAGCAGCGCCTCGCAACGACCCGCGACCCGGTATTGGCACTAGAGGTACTTCGCTTAGCCCGGGAGGCAACGCGGAATTGGCGCGTGCAAGGAGGCAGGACTCCGTGAATATTCGTTGCCGACTCGCCGCCCTAGAACGCGCGCGGCCGGGCGATACCGCGTTCCCGCGAATCGTCAACGTTGACGATGCCGGGACCGTCGTGCAGACCATGGGCGGCGACGAATGGCTCGGCAACCCGTTGACCGAACTGCAAATACGCCGGACGCTGTAACTGTGCGGCGTGAGTGGGATTGACCGCGCGGTGGCCGAAGCCCGCCGGGAACGACCATGAAAGCAACAGCAAGGCTGGCCCGTTTAGAGCAACATCTTCGCCGCCGCCGCGTGGCCGGCGATGAGCGGCCTGCTGTCTTTTACATCCCCGACAACGGCCGCGGCGACGGACGCCCGCCGGGGCGCTACGACGACGGGAGTGGCGTGGTCACGATTATTTACATTCCCGATGCCGAGACGCCTCCTGAAGGAGAAACCCCATGTCAGTGGGCCGACGTTTGAGGCGACACGAACCGCGGGCAGCCGCAGCTGTGGTTGCGGAACGGGGCTGCTCCCGGTCCGTTGCCTCGTCGACCTGGGTGGCGCCATGAAGGTAGTCGGACGATTGGTGCGGCTCGAAAAGCAAGCCGCAGCGATGACCGCGACGGAGATCACAAAGACCCACTGCCCACAGTGCGGCGGTCCGGTGGAGAAGCTGGATCGGGACGAATACCGACGGCGCTTGGCACCGTTGTCCGAAGAGGAACTCATGCGTCAGCACTTCCGTCTTCTGCACGCCAAGCGAGCCGTCTGGTGCCGTGCATGCGGAGAATTTGTGGGTGTCGGCAGGTGGGCCGAGGACGAAACCGCCGACTCGTGTCGCCGACGGGACGAACTAGAATAACTGCCCGCGGCAGAGTTGCAGCGCCTGGCCCGTGAGGCGGGCATTCACGAGGCGTGACGGTTCGGGATTCAGAACATGACCTTACGCACCCGCCTGCTTCGTTTGGAGACGGCGTTGCCCACCGTCCGCTCTTTGGGTCCGTTCGTCACGTCTGCCGCGCACGCGTTGGAATTCTTCACGATGTTCCGTCAGATAGCAGTCCGCGCCGGCCAGCCATTCCCCGCCTCTCTCCATCGAAAGATCGAGGCCCTCCGAACCGGTCGTGTCGACGAAATGGTGGCGGAAGCGATGCTTGCCCAACTCAGGACGGTAGTCCCAACTCGGCCTCCGTGCGGGTCCGATGTGTGACTGTGCCCTGAGCGCTTGAAGCCTTTGGCCGCGCGGTGCCCGGAACTTTTTTTCTGGAAATTGAACGTTGCCCGGCGTAAACGTGCCGGCGGTAGAATGTGCCGATCCGACCGAAGGCGCTTCTCTTCTGGAGTTCCGGCAAGGACAGTGCTTGGAGCCTGCACGTCCTCCGTCAGCGCGCCGAATTGGATGTGGTCGGACTGGCAACCACCTTTCGCGCGGGCGCAAACCGGGTCGCCATGCACGACACACGCCGCGAACTCGTCGAGGCACAAGCCCGGTCCGTGGATCTGCCTCTGTGGGCGGAGGAGATTCCCTGGCCGTGCAGCAACGCGGAATATGAAGCGCGGCTGGGCAGCTTACTGGAGAGAGCGCGCCGGCGCGGGATCACCCACGTGGCGTTCGGCGACCTCTTTCTCGAAGACATCCGCTCCTACCGAGAGAAGTTGGTCGCGGCCGCCGGGCTCGCTCCCGTGTTTCCCCTTTGGACACCGGCAACCGAGACACCGGCTTTGGCTCGGTCGATGGTCGCCGGTGGTCTGCGTGCGCTGATTACGTGTGTCGATCCCGTGCAACTGTCGCCGGAATTCCTCGGGCGCGAGTACGACGCCGCTTTGCTGGCCGCGTTGCCTCCTTCGGTGGATCGTTGCGGGGAGCGCGGCGAGTTTCACACCTTATGCTACGGCGGTCCGATCTTCGCGGAGACGTTGGCTGTCCGCGCCGGCGAGCGCTTCGTGCGTGACGGCTTCCAATTCGTAGACGTGATTCCTTGTGAGTAACGCGCGGGATGCGTGAAGAAAATGGCGTCGGGAACCTTTGTCACTCGATGTCGGCCGCTTTCCTTTTCCCGTGGGTAGTAATCCGTGAACCCTGAACTTCACGGCTTTTGCCAGCAAGAATGCCGATTTGGCGACGTTTTCCGGCTATCCATTCAGGGTAGACCGAGTACAAGCTAGTTCTCCTATAATCCAAGTATCCGAGGCATCGTTCCATTCCCGAGACCAGGTTGAGCAATGCGCGACATCCAAGCGAATGACGTGGGTCAACTTCTGCGCGGCCGCATGGGCCTGATCATTGGCCCAAGCATCACCAAATACCCGGGCTGTTTCGCTGATTTGTCTCAAGCGCTTGCCGCCAACGCAACTGTCCCAGCCGGAAAGAACTTTCTCGAAACTGCTGACGGGTTGCTGGAAACCGAAAAGCCTGAATCCGAGATCAAGGAATGGATTCGCCAGATCGTAGGGTCCCAAGCGAAGTCATCGGTCGTCGGCCATTTGACAAAATTTCGTTGGAGCGGCGTGCTTTCGGCCGCGTTGGACCTCGAGTTCGAGGAGACTTTTCCACAAGAAGTCGGTCGTCATTTCAGCTGGCGGCCCGCTGCGGTTCTCGCGGACTTGGCCAGCATCCCACCTCCCAAGACTGTTCCTGTCTTCAAGCTTATGGGGATTGCCACTCGTGAGGATTTCGCTTTTTCCACAGTTAGTTACCTCGCGCGCCGCGCAACGTGGCGATACGCCGTCAAGTGCTTCGCCGATCTAGTCAAGGGCAGCGGCGTTCTGTGCATAGGCATGGCAGATTGCGAATGGGCGCTCGCTGATTTGGTGACTGAAATGATCGGCGAACGGTCTGCCTCGCCAGCGATGCTCCTCATGCTGGCGGATGATCCGCTGGCCTCTAACTCCAAGCTTCGGCAGCTACTTCAGGCTCGGACGAGAATCCTGACTGTGCGTGGAACCGTGGGTGAACTCGTTAGGGAAATAGCCGCGGTCGATAAACTTGGTTACGGACGACTCCTGCCATTTCCTGAAGACGCTAAGGATCAGTTTGAAACGCTGCGCGCCTTCCCAGAGATCGCAACAATCGTAAATGATCAGCTTCGCCCCGCAATAGCGCGGACCGAAGAGAATCGGCTTCGCGATTTACTTTTCTCACCATCCGTGCCGAGATGGGATCCATTCGCCTACGGACTCGACTTTTCTCGGACCCTACGCGCAAAGTTATTTGAAGAACTGAGGGACGCGCTGCGGGGTTCCCATTCATCCAGCGTCGCGGCAGTGCTGACGGGTGGTGCGGTTACCGGTAAGACTGTCTTGCTTAAGCGGCTCGCATGGGATCTCGCGCAGTCTGGCGAGCTTGTCCTTTGGCTTAACCCATCCTCGTATCAAGACACGTCCCGGTCGCTGCGCGAACTCTTCGACAAGCTCGTGGGGATTGACTCCTTCCGCAATCGACGCTGTGTAGTTGTGATGGATGACCCTCTGGGATTCGGCAGCGTGTCGCCGCGCGATGTTGTCATGGCAGCGCATGCGGCCGGGGCCAGCGTGGTCCTTTTGGTGGGTGTACGCACGAGCGAGTGGGGAACTTGGGAAGCTACTGAAATGGTCGGTTCGCTACCGATAGTCCTCCATGAGGAATTGGCCGATGTGCTCGATGACGACGAATGGAGCAGATTACCGGATTATCTTGTGTCATTAGGAGTGGCGCTCGATCGGGCTTCTGCCGACGCATCCCTTTCTGACGTTAAGAGTCGTTCGGCACAAGACACTCTAAGTGTGCTCTATTGGCTCTTGCCCGAAACGAGGGCCAATATTGCGAGTTCGATCCGAGACGAGTACCACCGACTTGGAGATATTGCTGGACTCACGAAAGTGATCGTAGGCACGCTTCACCGAGGGACTGACATATTGAAGTCTGCATATGAAATGGCGGCTGTAGGCGATCACTACCGCGCGCCCCTTCCTCTCGAAGTTCTCGTATCCGCGCTCGGAGTTGATTACGGCGACTGGATTGATGCGACACGCCCGGAAAGCGCAGCTTGGGGGCTTCTTTACCCCGAGGAGTCTACCGACGGACAAACAATTTGTTACAGAACCCGTAACTCGCTTGTGACACGAATGATTGTCGAGGCACTTAACGGAGGAACGCTCGGCCACACAGGCGAGCTGAGGGTCCTGACGTCGCTCCTGAGAGCTTGCGCCGGGAAAACGTCTTCAGTCTATCGAGGATTCTGCGTCCGAGTGCTCGTCCCGAATGAAAAGCTGGAAGGACTCGAGTTCGAAGACGGCCTACGCCTCTATGAAGAGGCGATGGCTGCCCTTCCTTATCCGGATCGCACCCTCATGCATCACAAAGGACTTTGGGTCAAGAATTGCGGAAGGGACGCAGCGATGGCCACTCAAATCCTTGAGCAAGCGCTCATTACACCGGTCTACCCCTATACGGGGCGCGGGGAGGCGGAAGAGCACATACATACGTCGATTGCGGCCGCAGTACTCGACGAGATCAATCAAGAGACTGAGAGCCTAGAAAGCGGCAAGCAGAAGATTCTCGATCACTTGGCAAAAGCACGTTCGGCTAGTTTCTTCAACGCGAGGTCGGTTCACGTTCAGGCGAACCTCATTTCGCACCTCGCAGATAAGGTATCGTCCGCGCACACGCCGGACTTTTTCGCCCTGATCAACAAGGCCGTAGCTGACGTTGATCATACTCTGCTAGTTCTTCAAAACCCCGCGAATCCCTCAACGGAGAATCTGGAAGAGATCGGGATGCTTGAGCACATCCGTGAAGAGGTTCTAGTGAAGGCTTCGCCCATTGAAGAACTTAAGGCCAAGGCCGAACAAATCTGGACTGATCATCAAAGCCAGGAAGGATTCGTTCTCGCGGCCAGGAAGTTGTACGCCGCCGCGCAGGTAAAGAACAAGAGGTACGAGATTGCGTTCCACTACTGTTTGGAACAAACTGCGCTTTCTTAGATTTTCTTTGCTCACATGACGAGCCGGATCACGCGGTGCCAGAGGCTCTGGATTTTCCGCGGCACCGCGGCACGTGCCGCACCAGCTTGAAATTCTTCTTCCAGACAGTGGCGGCGCAAGGCGTT
>JBGQKZ010000126.1:0-16897 GCA_041499805.1 Gemmataceae bacterium | reverse complement strand
GTGGATTAGCGGCCACTGGGCCACCTTCCAAGAGCAGCGCATCCAAAACGAAACCGAGCGGTTATACCCTCAGCGCAAACTCGTCGCCGGTGAGGCTTTCTTCGCCTTGGCGGCGTAGAGGACGAGCGGTTACGCCCGAAAACCCCTGGCATCGTTGGCACGATTCCAGGGGTGCCACAGTCCGGCGGGTTAACGCCAGAATGCGGGCTAGCAATAAGCATTCTACAGCGGACCCGCCCCAACGGGAAAGGGTTCGCGTCATGTTGTGCCCCATTTGCCAGGTTGAAACCCGTCGCTTCGGCCGCGACCGCAACGGCTACCAGCGTTTCCAGTGCCTCAACTGCCGTAAGACGTTCACCGAGCCGCACGCCGGGCCGATTGGCGCGATGCGACTTGATATGGAGAAGGCGATTCTCGCATTGCGGCTCCTCCTGGAAGGCAACAGCGTCCGGTCGATTGAGCGCTTGATCGGCGTTGGCAAGAAAACGATTCTGCGCTTGATGGTGCTCGCGGGAGAACGGTGCGAGCGGTTCATGGAATCCTTCGCTCACCGGCTGGACGTGAACGACGTTCAGGTCGATGAAATCTGGGCATTCGTTCGCTGCAAGGAAAAGACGAAGCGGCGCAAGGGCTATGGCGAAGAGTGCGGCGACGCCTACTGCTTTACCGCCCTGGAGCGCAACACGAAGATGATTATCGCGTGGCATGTCGGCAAGCGCTCCCCAGAGGACACGCTTGAATTCGCTGACAAGCTCCGTTCGGCCACGCGGGGCCGTTTTCAATTGACCACGGACGGCTTCACGCCGTACCGGGTGCAGATTCCCTACGTGTTCGGCCCGCGCGTCGATTTCGCGCAGCTGGTCAAGGTGTACGGCTCGCCCGCGGAGCCCGATAGTCGTTACTCACCCGGCGAGATCGTTGACACGAAAACGAACGTAATTACTGGCGACCCGGACCCGGACTCGATTTGCACGTCGCACGTTGAGCGGCACAACCGGACGCTGCGAATGCAGATTCGACGGCTGACGCGCTTGACCGATGCCCACAGCAAGAAATGGGAGAACCACGAAGCGGCGCTCGGGCTTTTCTTCGCGTACTACAATCTGTGCCGCGTCCACATAACGCTGAATGAGGCAGCGAGGGATGAGGGGAGCCCGGTGCGCAAGGTGACGCCGGCAATGGCGGCTGGGTTGACGGATCATGTTTGGAGCGTGAAGGAGTTGCTTGAGCGTGCTGCGGGATAAGTTTACAATAGTCCAGCAATCGGGAAGGTCGGCGGGACGCTGCCGACTAAACCCGCCCGGCTTCTCGCGGATAGTACTCCCCGGTGGAGTCGGGCGGGCGTACCCCGACAAGGAGTACAATCCATGATGACGCCAGAACAGATTAGTACCGTCCTGTCAAGAATGCGGGTACACCAAGATGTTCGCCGTGTCCTTTGTTGGCAACCTGATCCTGTCTGGCAACCTCTAGTCGCCAAACGGGAAACTCCATGAACGGCGTGCCTTCCATCGAAGAGATGCGCGACAAGATAATGCGCGGCGACTGGACGATCAATCAAGCTCGGGCCGCTGCTGGCCTTAATGGGATTGGTTCGGCTGGGGACACTCGCTACGTCACAATTGATTCAGTTCTAGCTACGGGCTTGTCGGCGAATTCACCAGTACCATGCATGCCGCACGCGAGCCCTGAACTATCGACCTAACTAATCCGGCGTCAACACACTGCGACCCCAGTACCCGGACTTCGGATCAAGACACAAGGCGAAAACCCGCCCCGACTTTCAATCGCTGCTCTCCTCGGTGAAGGCCGGTATCATCAAGAGCGTCGTGGTCGCTGCCCTGGATCGCTGGGGGACCAAAGACGTTGATGAGTTTTTCAAGTTCCGCGGCGTCATCTTGGACGCGGGCGGCAAACTTTACAGCGTTGAAGACGGCGACCTCACGTCCAAGGACATGGGCGACATTTTGAAAATCGTCATCAAGGCGGAGCAAAGCCGCGAATACGTCAAGCGGCTCGGCAAGAATGTCGCAAGCGGCAAATACCGCCGAGCTCGCGATTCTTTTCAAGGCGGGCTGCCTCCGTTCGGCTACGCCAAAGAGTGCCGCGACGTTCAAGGCCATTTGCTTTGGACGCTCGAATACGAAGCCCCGCAAAAGCGAATCCAGACCATGCCGGAGGGCAAGGCGAAGCGATACGACGGCAAGCGGGTTCATCCGGCCAAAGAGAAAACCGACAAGATCAATCTGATTCTTTCCAAAGAAAAGAAGCGTCAGGAGGCCGTCCGGCTTATCTTCAAGCTGTGGACGCGGGAAGCCATCTCTCTTCGTGGCATCGCCCGCCGGTTGAACGATCTCGGCTTTTCGCTGTACGGTCAGCCGTTCCACGCGAACAACGTCAAGCCGATTCTGTCCAACCGCATTTACACGGGCGATCTCGTTTGGAATCGGATACGGCGAGCGGAATATGCGGAATGCGTTTTGGGAACTGTCAACGAAATTCCCACCGAGGAAAGCGGTAGGAAGGTCTATCGCAAGGAAGAGCAGTGGGAGATTGTCCGCGATGCTCATCCGGCCATCATCGACCGCGACACGTTCAAGGCTGCCCAAGAGAAAATCGCCAAGATCGGCCGGAAGGCCCTGCCGCCCCGATCAGACGATTTCTGGCTTCGCGGCCTTGTCGTCTGTGGCCACTGCGGCAAGCCGATGGCAGCCCGCACGAATCAATACGGCAAGCCGATCCTCTTTTGCCGCGACAAGCGGGACAGCCAGACGATGGGCCGGAAGTCCGTCTGTAAAGGCCGGATAATCTCTCACGAAAAAGTTGAACACCTAATCAGCGAATGGCTCACGAAACAGAAGGTGCGAATTGATACGGCGTCCACGGAACAAGAGTTGTCGGAGTTGTATGTCGAGTGCCGGGCGATTGCCGGCAAATACGGTGAAACGCTCCGCGAGTTCGTGAAGGCAGCCAGCGACCGCTACGAGGAACTTTTCCGGTTCGCAACGGCCAAAGGCGACAGGAACGCTTGGGCCGAATTCAACAAGCGGGTTCAGCGTCTCAATCAGTCGTTCAACCGTTTCTCTTCAAGCGGCAATCTTGCTGACTTGGAGCCTGTCCTTGTCGAGATCGAGGGGGACTTCTGTCGCCTCGCCGCCGCACGACTTGAGCAAGTCACCGCTGACCATAAACGGCAATCCTTGAAATGGGCGGCGACGGACGATCCGGAGATACAGCAGGTCTTAATGGCCGAGTGTAAAGGCCTGTCTGCCGAAATGCGGCGGTTGCGGGCCGAGGCCGTCCCGTTCTCGCAACGGTTGAAGGAACTCCACGACCGACTGAAAGAATGGCTGACGGTCGTATTGCGGGCCAAGGCGGAATACGAGACGGCGAGCGGGCTTCGCAAGGCGGAGGTCGTCCGACACGTAATTGAACGTATCGAACTCTTCTTTGAGCCAAAGGCCCACCAGCAAGAAAGAAACCGCCTGGACATGGCAAAAACCCGCATAATTCCCAGTGGCACTTCTGATAACACCGAATGATCGTTCTGCAACGCCGTGTCGCCGAGGCCGGAGGCGAGGAATTCCATCACGCCCATGCGAGCCACGACCCAGTCGGGGAAGTAGCCGAGCACGATGTACGTGAGGTTCGACCCCGCTCCCTTCGTTCGCGTGTTCGACACCTGCGACGAACGCACGACCGGCGTGCCGTACAGCTCCAGCGGCGGCGGCTCGGACGCCGAGGCGCGTTGCCGAAAGAACAGGAACGGGCCCTTCTGATCGTTCGCCGACACCGCATCGGACCGGCGGTTCATCAACACCGAGTAGAAGTTTTTGCGAATCACCCACGCCGTCGGCGCGACGACCGCGTCCGGCAACTTTCCTTCCATGAGGGCGACGTCTTCCACCTGGAACGTGTCGCCGTTGGCGCCCGTCGTGGAGGCGGTATGCGTCGTGATGTCGGAATAGGTGATGAGCCCTTTGATCTGCGTGCCGCCCGTGCCTTCGAGCATGGCCAGGTCGGCCTTCAGCGCGGCGACGCGGGCCATGTCGAGTCGGACGAGCCCTTCCGTGGACGGGCTGGCGAAGCGGAGCAGCTCGTTGTTGATCTTCACGAAGATGCCGAGCTTCTTCGCTTGCAAATCGAGGTTGCCGGTCGCCGGCGTGCTCTCGGTGATCGACGTCGCCTCGCCGACCCAATACGCCGTCGAGCCGCCGCTCAGTTTCGGGAACTGGATGCGGCCGTTCGGCGGCAAGGCGATTTCCTGGGCGCCGGCATTGGCGAACGCTTCCATGTTCCGCTGCAAGTCGATCAGCTCGCCGAGCACCGGCAACTGCACGAGCGTGCCGCCGGCCGTGTCGGTGATGGTGCCGAGCGCCTTGGTGCTCAACCCGATGCGGTTAGCGACCCACGCCGCCTCATCGGGATCGAACCGGCCTTGCTGTGCCGTCATTTTCTGGCTGATCTCGGCCCGCAGCCCCTGCCCGCGCGGATCGAACGCCGGCAAGTGTGCGGTCGCCAACGGCACCAGGAAGGCGTGGTGCCCGAAGTGCGAGATAAAGCCATACGTCTTGTACAACTCGCCGAGCTGCTGGTGGACGTGAATCTCCTCTTTGGCCAGCTCCGGGCCGATGCAGCCCATCGCGTAGGCGGCGGCCTTGAGCACGCTGTAGCCGGCGGAATCCTTGCATACCGGCCCACTGGCGGCCCACGGCACGCGCCGCTCGACGCGGAGTTGGCCGCTGCCCACCGCCTTTTCGAGAGCGGTGGTCGTTTGCTTTTCGATGTACTGATCCAGCTCTTCGCGCGTCTGGAAGCGCTCCGCCGGCGCCGGCGGGGAAGTGACAGTCGTGGACATGGTGCATCTCCTCAACAACAGTGAATAGGGATCGCCTAAGTTACTTCACACTCGTAGGGCGGGTCGAGTCTTCGAGGCCCGCCGCTTGCAAGACAACCGCGGGCCTCGAAGACTCGACCCGCGCTACACGATTAAGCTTGAATCAAGCCCGCGAACGGATCAGGACGGCCTGGCTCGCTCGGCGTATCCCAGCCGCTCGTCCAAAGTCGGCCGCCCGCATCGTCCGGCACTTGCGACAGCCACTCGCGCAACAACCCGTCATGCACGATGCCCTTCTGAATAGCGACCGTGAGAGCGCCCGGATTCTCCGGAATCGGCACCGCCGAGTATTCGAGTAGATTCCATTCCTCGACCAGCACGCCGCTGCGACTGTTTGCAGACTGCTGCCCCGACAACCGCTTCGCTTTCAACGGCACGAACCCGATCGACCAGCCGCGCAGAATGCCCTGCTCGTACAGCCGAAACAAATCTTCCGCGAGCGACACGCCCTGCGCGAACTTGGTCTCCGCGACAATGCGATCCGGCTGCACATCAAGCTGCCCGCACGTCCCAATCGGCGGCACGGAGAACCGATTATGCGCCCACAGCACGACCGGGTTTTGCAAATACTCCGCCGCGTTTTTGAGCCCTGTCGGCACGACCACGTCGCCGGCCCGGTCGCGATCGCCGGTCGTGATGACCGACAGCAGCGTCATCGCCGTCGGGTCCGCCGCGAGTTTCACCGTATACGGACTGATCCGCGCACACGCCCCGCTATCGAGCGGCGCGATTCCGTAAGGTCGAGCGAGCGGTGCATCGAAAAGTTGAATCGGCGTCATGGCACAACTCCAATCTGCAATCTGCAATCGAGTTACATGCGCGGCAGCAACGGCGCCGGCGGCTCCGGATTCAAATGCGGCGGCAAAATCGGCTCATCAAACTTCGGATCGGCATACGGCGGCAGTCCCCGGCTCCTGCGAATCTCGTTGTACGTCCGCAGCCCCATGCGGCTGTCGAGGGCGTCGTCCCGCCGGCGTTGGTCTTGATTGCGCGGACTGCTCTCCGGAAAGCTGATCACCACATCCGGCCCGTAACGCCGGCCGAGGTCGCGGGTCAGCGCCTGCCCAATCAGTGCGAGCTTCGGCTGAATTGTTCCCTCGCAAAACATGATGCGCGCCCCGAACCAGATGTCGGCGCCGAGCCCCATATTCTCCACCAACCCGGCGATCGGCGGCGGCACGCGATACAAGGCGAAAATCTCCTCCCGCGTCATCCGCGACGAATTGAGGTAATCCATTTCCGCCGGGCTCAGCGTCCACGGCGTCGCTTGCAGCCCTTGTTCGAGCACCAGCGGCCGATGCCAGTTCTCCCGGCCGCCGAAGCGCGCTTGAATCTTCTCTTCCAGCCGCCGCACCGTTTGTTCCGCCAACGTCTGAGCCGTGTGCAGCACGATGCCCGGCCGCTGTCCCGCGTGAAACGCTTGATAGCGGCTCTTTTGCAGCTCGGTGTTCGCGTCCACCGTGAGCGCGTTCGCTTGCAGCGGCGACAGCCCGTAATGCAGATCGAGCGGGTTCGGATACTTCAGGTGAATGATCTCGCTCGGGTCGAACAGCATCGGCGGCCCGAGCGGCGGCGTTACTTGATAAGCCCTCACGTAATCGCGCTCGTCAGGCAAGATGCGCACCCACGGCGACGGAATGATCCACAGCTCGCCCGGCAGCTCCAGCCGCGTGCCGCCGAGGTGCAACGACGGGGCGTACCAATAGCAGTTGCCCGTCAATTCGAGATACACGATGGTCAGATACCACAGCTCCCACGGCGTGAGCCACGGGTTCGGATCGGCGAGCAGGCGCACAAGCGGATGCGCGTGTGCCAGCGGCGTCTGTTCATGCTCCGCCTGGCCGGTGCTGACATAAAGGAACGGCTGCTGCATCGCGACTTCCTGCGCGATGGCGTTGACCGCCGCGTACACCCACGACTGATAGTTGCGCAGTTGCTCGGTCTGATCGTCCCGCCACCACCCCGGCTGCGCGAGCTGATATGGCGCCGCGAACAGCTCCGCGATGCGCGGATCGCTTTCACGCTTCACTGCCGGCGTGGCTTTCTTCGCGACGGTCAGGTTGGCGTTCCAGTAGCTCATGGTTCACCTTGTTCGCCACTCGTCATAGCGGTCTGCTCTGTTGCGACTCTGTTGTGGCACGGTCTCCCGACCATGCACTCGCCCGACCGAAGGTCTCCATCACACCCCTGTTGTGGCACGGTCTCCCACCCTGTTGTGGCACGGTCTCCCGACCGTGCCACTCGCCCGACCGAAGGTCTCCATCACACGTGAGACCTTCGGTCCGCCACGGGGCACGGTCAGGAGACCGTGCCCCAACTGTGAGGAGACCGTGCCCCAACTGTGAGGAGACCGTGCCCCAACTGTGAGGAGACCGTGCCCCAACTGTGAGCCCCAACTGAGAATTCGTCATTGATTCGGCATTCGGCATTCGACATTCGTCATTGCGGCAGGCCGTTGCCGTCGTCGCCGCCGCGAATATGCTCCCGGATGCCGCTGCGGTTTCGCACACCGCCGCGCGAACCACTGTTGCCAGCGGCCTATCTCCGTGCAGTAACTCGCATACCCGCCCGGCGACAACGTGAACGGCTCCGCCAGCCGGCCGAGAAAATCGACCAGCACTTCTTCCGGATGCGGCCCCGGCACAAACCACGTCGGCAGCACGAAATTGCACACCGCTACGTCGCCGATGTCGTAGAAGTCCCCTTCCACCGGATCGCAGATTTCAAACGCAAACAGCGCCGGTGTTCCCTGAAAGCTGCCTTCCGCCGCCAGGTTCACCAGCGGATCGGCCAGCATCTCCAGCACTTCGTGCGACGCCGTCGCCTGCCACGCCCCGCCCGCCGCCAGACAGGGCCGGACAAACACAAACCCGCACGGCCGCTGTTCCGCGCCGCGGCCGTGGTAGCCGAGCACGTCGGCCTGAGCCGCGTCGTCGAGAAGGTAAAGCGCCTCTTCCCCCTCGTCCGGCTTGTCGGCCACACGCACCTGAGCGTCGATTCCCCACACGGGCGCGAAATCGCGCGACACCTGCGTTTGCAACGCCGTCGCACAACGGGCCACGTCGTCCGGACCCACGAGCGACGATTCATTCACGAGCACGATCTGTCGCATTTTCATTCTCCTCTTCGTCAGTTGTCAGTCGTCAGTTGTCGGTTGCAGCGGACCACTGACAACGGACAACGGACGAATTCCGACATGACCGGGCGGAGGCGGCTCGTCAGCCCACTCTCCGCCCGGTTGCGGGAAAGGCCGCCTGTTCCGCCGCCGCCCTCCCGCGGATGACCTCATAGTGGCAGCGGTTGCCGTGCAACGCGGAAAAGTTCATGGGAGAGACCTCAGAAGCAGCCGATACGATACTCATGTACACATAAATGCGCTGGCAGGGAACGCTTGTCAACCGAATCAGTTGAAAAAAATTGAAAGTGCTTGTTTTATGCTGGATAATGAGCGGATAAACTTCTTCAGGTGGTTGTGTAGTTGTGCAGCTGACGACAATTGCGACATTCTACAACGGGAGCGGCCCTGACGTGTCGGCAACTTTTTCTGAAAAATTGAAAAAATCCGTGTCCAAAACGCAGTCTTTTTTCGATGGAGAAAGTACCGACCCGCTCAACCCGCGGCAACGGCTCTCATTGGCGAGGCTCGTCACTCCGCGGCGTCCGGGTTCTGTTGTGCTTCTGGAGTCTTTGCGTGCGAACAGTCCTCACCTGTAATTGGAACCGCTGCCGTGGTCCGCCGCGCGGGGACTCCGCCCACAAGTATCTTCGCCAACAGGAGTTGTGCCATGCCCTCGCAACGTCCGTCAGACCGCGTCCTGATTGCCCGTGTCCTTGCCGGAAAGGCCTCTTCTTTCGCAACGTTGATGCGCCGTTACGAAGCCGAGTTGCTGGCACATGTGCAGCGTCAGCTGCGCAATCGCCAGCAAGCCGAAGAAGTGGCGGCCTGGGTCTGGGAAAGCCTGGCGATGCCTAACTCCAGCCAGCTAAAGAAGTTCGATCCCGCACGCGCCGATTTCCTTACGTACTTGAAATTGCTGGCTGACAGCCGCATCCGCCAAAACCGGCGCAACGTGCAGAAACGGAAGCATCCGGAACCCGGCGCGCTCCCGGATAGCTTCGAAGACGCGCACGCCGCGAATCCTCTTGCGGACCTATTGGACGCGGAATTCATGGAGCGTTTGCAGGCCCGGCTCACGCCGCCCGAGCTGCAATTCTTCCGGCAGGAACGATTGCACGAGCGGGGCCTCCTCACGCACGTCGATTTCTTGCCGGCGTACCAAAGAAAACTGGCGGAGCGCATCCTAAAGAAAGCGATGCAGTTACGGAAAGAAGATGGGGGGGGGGTAGGAGGAAAATAAGGACTTTGCGGAAACTCGTTGTCACAAAAGTTGCTAATCAGGCCCTATTACGGGTAGACGGAGAGCCTTGGCAGAAAAGAGGCACGGCCAGTATAGTCACCAGAGACGGTCCGTACTATGGACGCTCTTCCGCTGTCGTCGCTGAACATCCCCGCCGGATCGGCGGTACCGCGGCGAATGTTGGCATTCCGGTTTGTTTGTATCCCGCTGGGGTTACTAGTTCTTGCGGCGGCCTATCTAAAGTTCCGCGATCTGACCTGGGAGCCATTCGGAAAGGCCTTAATCATCCCGCCCCGCCTGCGCATTCTGCTCGTTGAAGCAGAGGCGCTCTTAGGGCTTTGGCTTTTGACCGGCCTCGCGCCTCGTGCGCTTTGGGCTGTATCAACTTTGGTCTTCGCGGCGTTCTCTGCGGTGAATGTCTTCCTGATCACGAATGGCGATCCGACGTGCGGCTGCTTCGGCAAGACCGCAATCAGTCCTTGGGTCGCATTGTCTCTGGACGCTGCTGCGCTGGTCGCGCTTTTTCTCACGCGTCCCCGCATCCGCCAGCCTGATTCCGCAGTTGTGCAAGCCCGCTCGTCCGCGCGTGCCGTCTTGCTATGGGGTGGCGTCACTTTTTTTGTGATCTTCGCAATTCAACTCGTCCGCCACGGCGGCGTGTCCAACGCTTGGGCGGGACTTCTGTCACAAAGCGTAGTTATCGAGCCGTCCCTCGCCGACGTGGGATCTGGACTTGCGGGCGATTCAGCCACCTTCACGGTCACGTTATCCAACCGGAGCGACCGGCTCGTGCGAATTATTGGCGGCTCCGATGATTGCCGAGCCAACGCCGCGATCGACTTGCCGCAGACGGTTGCACCCGGCGAATCCTGCGTCGTAAGAATTCGGGGATATTTTAAGGGTAGTCCGGGGCGATTTGTCCGGGAGTATCAGTTCCTTACCGACCACCCAACCGACTCGGTTCTGGTGGGGCGATACACGAGCACGGTGATATTGAAGGAATAATGCGGCTCATCGTCGGGCTGCAAGGAGTACATTCTCGTACAAGAGGAGGGTTCGCTGATGCGTGAAATCCTACCAAGTTTGCGGCGCGCATTAATGGGTGTCGCCACGGGCCTTCTGGTCGCCGGGTTGTTTTTTGAGCTTCCAAGGCCCGCGTTCGCGGCCATCAATTGTGTCGCTGATGTGAATACGCCATGTCCGGCAAATGCTGATCCTTGTCCTTATAACCAGTGTGCGGTCATCGTGGACGGCACTTGCTTTTGTAAGGATCCTAACTGAGGTTGCAGATTCGGCTAAGTTGCAGTTTGCAACATCGGCAATTGTTGAAACACGCGCGCCGCAGCGCCGAACCGAGACGTTTCTCGCTCTCGGCGCTCGGTGCGGCTTGCTGACTCGATCATTGAACTCAACCAGGTGGCTGTCCGCTTTGGTCTTTTGACTGACGATTCCGTTCGCGATGCCGCAAAAGCCACGGTTAAGCAATCCGCTTGGTAGATAAGGCAGAATCATGAGTTGCAACCGGGCTCTCTTGGTCGCGTTCTTCTTGATAGCCATTCCTCACGCACTCAGGGGAGACGAGCGCTCCCTAAAAGACGAATTCATCGCTGCTTATCGCAAGCCAGCTTCACAGCTTGAGCAGTTCTACCGCAACATCGACTTGAGCGAGACCCCCGTCGGCAAATGGGCCACACTTAGGTATGGCGAAAAGGCTACCCTTCGTTGGCGGTCAAGCGGAAATCGATTCCGAGACGACTACCTCGACGGGACGGGCAGCATCACTCGATCCCATTTATGGCTGGGAGACGTGAAATGCGCCATCAAACGGGTCGGTGTGAACAGGAGTGCCAACATTGCTACAAACCCCGGTATTGCCGACGGCCAAGCCCACTTTGCGCTAACAAGCGTGACGGACGTGAAGTCTCGGGACCCGCTGTCGGTGGACCACACCGAAAGTCCCCGCTTGGCGTTCGCGGCGTACTGCATTCATGATGAGCCAATCTTAGTCTTCGTAAAGCGCGGCAACGTAAGCGTTGCTTCGTTTGACGATGGGGATCCGAAGAACGCCACAGTGAAGCTCGATGTCCTTCGCGAGAACGGCCATGTGTCCCATGAGACACTTGTCTTCAACAAGGAGTTAGGTTGGGCCTTGGAAAAGGATCAGTATATAGCGGGTGGGACAGAGGTTGAATACGGTGACTCCGTGTCCGGCATCCCCCTGGTGAAGAGTCTGAAATACTGGCAGGAGGGCAACTTCAAGGAGGCGTTCTTCACGTCCACAATCAAAGAGATCATCCCAGGGCCGCCGCCAGACAGCATTTTTTCCACGGCCGAGTTCGGTATTCCCGAACTGCCAGGGTGGAGCAGGAGAACCGAGTTTCCCATCTTGACCACGCTTGGTTTAATAGGGTTGGGCATCGCCTTGGTGCTGAGTTGGGTAGCGTACAGGCGTCGGCGTGTCCGCCAGAATGCCTGAGATTTGCTCTTCGTGGCGTGCAGAAACGCTCGATGCTTGGGGACATCGCAATGTGCAGGCGAATGTTTTTCGTCTCCTCGCTGGTGCTCGGCCTTGCGTCGGCCGTGCTGCTCACCTACGGAGGCTACAGTGCTTTGAGTTTTTCTCGCACACCGAAGGTCTGGGTGGAAGTTCCCGATCTGACGCTTGACAACGTAGCGCCCGGTGTCGCTCAAACGGTAGAGTACGTCATCGTCAACGAGGGACAGGACCCGGCACGGTTGCTTGGTCTCGAGGGTGCCTGAGGCCTCAATTGCTGCTTCGGTCCGAAGCTTTATAACGCAATCATTCCAGCCGGCGGACGTGTCGCCGTTCCGTACGATTTGCACGTAACCTCGCGCGGGGGCAAATTCGCCGCCAAGTCAACTTTGATTCTGGTGTATCGGGAAGAGCTGGTTTTTATAACAATCAGTGTCAGCGGCACGGGCGTCGCCAGCGCCGCGGTGGGACAGTAGGCCATTCCACCGAGGGTGCCCTCGCCCTTGTCCGACTCCTTCGAGGATTGAGCAATGCCCCTTTCCCGTCCGCGGCGCTGCCGGGCCATGACGCTAATCGAGCTCTTGGTGGTTATCGGGATCATCGGCGTACTAATCAGCCTGTTGCTTCCCGCGGTGCAAAGGGTTCGCGAATCGGCAAATCGCACACGGTGTCTGAACAATTTGCACCAGATCGGCCTCGGCTTGCACATGTACCACGACAGTCTGGGTTCGTTCCCGCCGGGGGTGGCGGGACGCGGTGGCGCATTTCCCTTTCTGAGCTGGCATGGCCGTTTGCTCCCTTACATCGAACAGCAGAACCTTTGGGCGCAGACGCAACAGGCTTTTGCGATCGACCCGGCATTCGACCTCAATCCACCGCATATCGGATTTGCCACAGTGCTCCCCGTTTATATTTGCCCGTCCGATCCGAATACGTGGATGCCGCAACGGACTCCGATCGGGTTGATGGCTGCCCTTACCGATTACCTTGGCGTTGAGGGCACGGACTTGAACAGCAGAAACGGCTGTTTGTACCTGAACTCCCAGATCACGCTCGGCGCGATTAGCGACGGGACCAGCAATACCCTGCTCGTGGGTGAGCGTCCGCCGAGCACGGACTTTTTCTTTGGTTGGTCTTATGCAGGACAGGGACAGAGATCAGATGGTTCAGCGGACATGGTGCTTGGCGTGACGGAGATCAATTTACGTACCCAAGCCGACACGCAGATTTGCCCGCGGGGCCCCTACTCCTATCAACCAGGGCGATTTGACCAGCAGTGCGACCTATTCCATTTTTGGAGCGCTCATCCGGGCGGCGCCAACTTCCTCTTCTGCGACGCCTCGGTCCACTTCCTCCCCTACTCCGCCGCCGCCATCATGCCCGCCCTCGCCACGCGCAGCGGCGGCGAAGCCGTCTCGTGGATGGATTGAACGCGAACTACCGCAGTCGTCGCGGCGCGACCACGGTGTTACGGTTTCAGCCAGTCGTCCAGCATCAAGCCCGGCACACGGCTGAACTCCGCGGTGTTGTGCGTGACGAGTTCAACGCCGTTCGCCAGCGCGATGGCCGCAATCAACAGGTCATTCGGGCCGATCGGCGTGCCCAGTGCAGCCAGATGCGCACGAATCCGGCCGTATTCCCGCGCCGCGCGGTCGTCAAACGGAAGTGAAACGAATGGCTGGCAAAACGCCTCGACCTGTTTCAAGGTCTGCACACTGCGTGTACTTCGGTGCGCCCCATAGACCAATTCCGCCACAACGACGGAACAGAGCACGACGCTGCCCGGCGCGGCGGCCGCGAGCTTGACCCTAATCTTTGACGATTGACCGCGGCGCAAGTGCTCCACGCACGAATTGGTATCCAACAGGTGGGTCACGCCAGCTCCTCACGGCGTTCATACTCGCCTTGTTCGTGCCGTTCAAACGATGGGTCCGTGATGCTCCCCGCCGTCGCCAGCACGAAGTTACGCCATTCCTCCGGTGTCATCGCGGGCGGGCTAACCGGTTCGATCGTCAGTCGCACTTCCCGGTTTGCATCCGCGGGGCCCATTGGCACTGCCAATTGCAACACGCCGTTGGCGCCGATGCGGGCTGTCAGAATCATGCGGCTCATTGCTAGTCCTCCTAGACCCATCATAACGCTGACCGACCGCGGCGCGCACCCGGGCGATCCACAAACACACGGATCGAATCAGTCATCGCGGAGTCGCTCGGAAAAACGCCCTGCCAATCGCGCGTGTCGCTGTACCGGGAAGGAAGACGCGGCATCACTCCTTCCACACGAACTCCCCCTTCGCGACGCTCCAATCGGCGCCGAAGAACCCCGCTGCGCGCACGCCGTCCGTTCCCGACGTCAACATCGCCGGCGACAGCAGAATGCAATCCGGATAGGCCACGCCCGAGGTGAAGTACGGCAGCCGATCGGTCAGCCGCATGCCTTTGATGCCGGTTCCCGTGACGACGCCGACGCATGCTTGATCGCTGCCCGGCCGGGGTCGGAGGAAGAGCAGGGCCAGATCGTCCGCCGCCGCGGGTTTGTCGCCGATCTTTGCTTGACCGCGACGTACCTGCACGGGGCTGGCGGCGAGCAACGGCTGCCACGCGGCGTTGGTGTCGGCGTTGCCGTAGAGAATCACGTTGCGATCGTTCTCCTTCGCCGAATCGTAGGCGGTGTCGGGCAGCACATCCACCGAGGCGTTGCCCTGGTACCAAAACGTCTCCGCGTCGTAGCGTGCTTTCGCCAACGCCCAGGCGTTCTCGTCCGTGTTGCCCTTGGTGCCGTAGACGAACTGCACTTTGTGCCGGAACGCATCCTTGAACGGTCCGTAACGATGCGGCCCTTTCAATGCGAGCGACGGCTGCGGAATGGCAGCCCACTTGTCGCCGTCGCGCGCCAGCCAGATGCGGTGTACGCCGGCGGCGCGCGGCACGTCGAGCTTCTGACCATCCAATTCCACTGGAATCTTGTCACAGGCCGGCACATGGGCGAGATCGAGCGCCAAACGCGCAACATTGTCCGTCGTACCGGCGAAGCTATGCGGCCCCGGGTTGTAGCGGATGCTGATCGAGCTCGGCTTCAGTTGAACTTTCTGTGCTTCGATGCCGGCCCAATGCGACCACGCGGAGATGCCGGGGCTGGCGGTGATGAAATCGACTTGCCGCACTTCTTCGTTCGTCGGCAGGCGATGCCGGGCGAAGAGATCGAACATCGGCGGCCAATCGACGCAGCCTTCGTTGCCGCCGCCCCACCAGTGGCCTGCCCCCGGCTGCTCGAAATACTGAAAATCGTGGTGAAATTTGGCAAGCTCTTCTCGCATCTGGCGGGCCTGGGCGACGGGGACATTGTCGTCCTTGTCGCCGTGCAGGACGTAAACGCCGTCATGGGCGAGATTCTTCACAAGGGCCAGCGTGTCGCTCGGCGTCATGCAGCGCTGGAGCAGCTCGGTCATCGGGCTTCCTTGATCCATCTTGCGGGCGCCGGCGTACGAGAACATGCTGACCCACCCGGCGCTCGGCCCGACGGCGGCGAAGCGATCGGGAAACGTCACGCCCAGATGCCAGGCGCCATGCCCGCCCATCGAGTGGCCGGTGAGATAAGTCCGCCGCGGATCGGTCTTCAATTCTTTCTGGGCGTGCTCCAACACTTCCAGGGCATCGAGCCGGCCCCAATCCTCCCAGTCGAAGCCGTACGGCCGGCGATTGGTAGGGGCGACGAGATGACCCCAGGTTTTCGGCGCATACGCGTCGGCCTGGCCCATCGCTTCGACCGAAGCGCCGTGCAGCGTGAGGAAGAGAGCCGGCGGTTCAGATTCGCCGGCCAGCGGCTTCGCGGGCATCACCGCGTAGTACTGCACGCTGCCGTCGATGTCGCTAATGAAGGTACGTTTGTGGCTTTGATCGGGACGGCGGACGCGCAGGGTGAAGCTTGCTTCGTCAAATACATGTGCATTAATCCCCGCGTTTCGAGAAACCTTAAACGCAAACTTTTCTTCCTCCACCGGCACCGTCCCTTCGATTGCGATCGGAACCTTCCTAACGGAGAGTGGCGGCAATGTGACTGAGCGAAGCGTCACCTTGAAGTTTCCACCTTCGCCGTGCAAGATCGCTCCGTCTATGATGTGCTCTTCCGCTTCAAGTGTTTTGTTAGTGGTGTTCACAAGACCGACAGACGCGTATGTCCGCATCTGCTGCCCAGCGAGCAGGTCGGGAAGCGTGCTGTCGCTCAAATCAAAATAGGCCGGTACGTTTACCGAAGGCGCCAACTTCGCTTTCTTTGGCAACACGAGCTTTGCCCTTAATCGCCCGCGCGACACGCTAAACAGCAGCTTATTCATCCCCTTCTTCAGCAAAATCGGCAGCTTGACGTACCCGGTCGAATACGGGTCGCCGCCGCGGGGTTCGCCGTTGACGTAGACCATGCGGTGCCCGGCGGCGTCGAGGATCATGACGCGCTCGCTGTCCGAAGGCACGGTGAAGAAGGCGTAACCGCCGGCGAGCGCGCGGCCCGAGAACGTGCTGTCGTTGCCCGCCTTGAGCGTTTCCCACGCGCGGGTGTTGCCGTCCGGCAGTTTGACCGTGTCGCCGGCTTTCGGGGCAGTCCACGTGCCGGCGACCATCATCGCCTCAATCGCGTCCGTATGAACCGCCGAGCGACCGCTGCGGCCGACGGCGGGGATGACGAGGCCTTCACGGAGGACGATTTCCTTCGGCGCATCGTCGGCACGTGTCGCGGTAACACAAAGAAACAGAATGAACAATACGCTAGTCCTTAACCAAGCGAAGCCGCCGGCGTTCGGCGGCGAGAATTCGTGAAAAACTCGAAATCCTTCTGCGTTTCTGCGGTGTTTGAAGAGTAGCGACCTTTTCCAACACCGACGCACAGGAGGGATTTCGAGTGAAAGCGACTATAGCCCGCACGTTGGCCAACAGCAAGCGCCGCATCGAGCGGCGGCTGGATAAGAGCAAGCTCGGTGATTGCAGCCGACCCATGTTTACAGCCCGCAACATTGACTACGAGATCGGCGGCCGCACGCGGGGCCTCAGCCACGGCGGCATCGGCGCGATCCATGCCTTGGCCCGGCGGATTGGCTTGATCGACGCCATCGACAACCGGCTGCAATTGCTCAAACTCCACTTGCCGTTTCACGAG
>JBGQKZ010000125.1:0-17906 GCA_041499805.1 Gemmataceae bacterium | reverse complement strand
CGTTCGTTGGCGTTCCCCTTGCCCAGATGCCACGACCAGAGCAAGCCCAACGACAAATGCACCAGCGCCGTCACCCAGACCTGCGGCGGCGCTTCGTCAAAAGCCTATCCATTAGGTGTTTAAGGTCGCTTCCCATCTTGAGGATTTTCGGTGCTGCGGGCGGTCGATGCGGCTCTCGTGCCGGCCCAGGGACGACGCACTTTGTTCCGTCGTCGGCGGCGTGCGTCGGGCATAGGCGGCAACTGTTGCCGTTGTGCCCACTGTGGCCAGTACCGCGAGTTGGAAGGCTCGCTCTTGGCGGTGCAGTTGCTTTTGGCACAAGGAAACGGCCCAGGACTTGTTTCCAAAGGGAGGGTGTGAGAAGGTAACGCAAGCCCTGCGACGAGCGTCTTCGGGTCGCCGTCCCGATTCGTTACACCCCATCAAAAAGGCGGCGGGGGAGTGTGTGGAGTGCAATGCAAGCAATCCATTTGGGCGGCAAGCGCCTCTTCCACGCTGATCAGGCCGTCGCCGTTCGTGTCGAGCTTGCGGAACGCGTCGATAGGGCCGAGGAATTCACGCAGCGACACGAAGCCGTCGCGGTTGCGATCCATCTTGTGAAACCAGGTCAATCCCGGCCGCGACGAGTCGAGGGTGAGCAGCGGCAGGCCGCGCGGCGAAAACGTGCCGGCGGCACGTTTGAAGCTCGCCTGACTGAGGCCGAGCGCCAGGTGATAACTCGTCGGCATCGGGTCGCGCGCCAGAAACTCGCGCTGCCCGACTTGCGCGAGCACGCGCGGCGCGGTCCGCAATTCCCACAACCCGAGGCGACCGTCGTGGTCGGCGTCCAACAGATCGAAAAGATCGTGGCCGGCGTCGGAGGCGAGCACCGAGACAATGCTGGTCAGCGCCCGTGCCTGCGGAACCTGCACGTTCGCGAGATAATCGAGCAGTTCCTGCTTTGTCAGCTTGCCGTCGAGGTCGCGATCGAGCAGGTCGAAGATCTGCGGGAAGAAGCCGCGCAGTTGGGCTTCCTTGGCGGTGAGGTAGCCTTTCTTCGTCACGTCGGCGGCGTCGAATTGATCGAGAACGAGCTGCCGCGCTTGCTCGGTGAGCGCGGGTCGGTTTTCGTTCAGATGAAATGTGACCAGCGCGGCGCTGTCCGGCGCCCAGAGGGTGAAACCGGCATCAGTCAGTTGAACCGAACACGCCGCGTCGTTTTGCTTCAAAATCTCCAGTGGTTTCTCGCCCGGTTGCAGCGTGCCAAGGCGAAGGCGCAGCTCAACATCGGGCGGACGGTCGAGATTCGCTTTGTCGCCGTCGCCGTACTTCTTTTGCAGACGTGCGGCCAGCGGAACCGTTCCTTCGCCATAACCGCGAAACACGAATGCGGACTCGACCGAACCGGCGCGCGGCCGCGGGGAAGCGACGAGGAACTGCTGGGCGCGCAGGTTCGTCGTCGCCTCGGCGGGCGCCAGCTCTTGCGGCGAAATGAGTTCGTCATCGTCCCGATCGAGCGCCATGAGGGCGACGGCGTTTCCCAACTCCTCGCGCGACAGCTTGCCGTCTTTGTTCGCATCGAGGCGTGCGAACAATTCCGCGTTCGCCTGACGCGACGCGGGCGCCGCGTTCGGAACGAGGCTGATTTGCAGAGCGTCGCTGCCGTAGTCGCGATAGTAGGCGGCCACCTCGGCGAGATCGAGCTTGCCGTCGCCGTTGGCATCGACGACGCGGAAGTTGAAGGCGACGTTGGTAGGCCGGCTGGCGACGCCGATCGGCTGCACGGGCGGCGGCAGGCGTTGCGCCTCGGCCTCGCTCAAAAAGCCGTCGCCGTCGCGGTCGAGATGGCGAAAGAGGGCTTTGACGTAATCATCCCACGCGTGCCGATAAACCTCGGTGAACGGCTGCCCGTCAATAAGAATGTGCAGCCGCAGCAAGACGGGACGCGCGTTGCTCAGGAAAACGACATCTTGCGTGTCGCCGGGCGACGCCTTCGGCTCGGCACTGCCGCCGGTCGCAAGTGCGATCATTACCGCCACGAGCGTGACGATTGGCAATCGCCGATTCATGCGAGAATCTCCTGAATCGGTTTGGCCGCCTTGTCCACGATGCGGATCGGCCGGCCCACGTTGGATTGATTTTGCTTGGACGCATCGACGCCGAGCGCGTGGCAAAGGGTGGCGAGGAAGTCCGGCGTGGTGACGGGCCGGTCCTTGATCGTCATGCCGTCGGCGCTGGTGGCGCCGACGACCTGGCCGCCTTTGATGCCGCCGCCGGCGAGCACGGTGCTCCACGCGGTGGGGAAGTGGTCGCGCCCCTGCTGCGGATTGATCCGCGGCGTGCGGCCGAATTCACCCATCCAGGCGACGACCGTTGAATCGAGAAGCCCGCGCTCTTTCAGGTCGGACAGCAACGCCGCCCACGCGGGATCGAGGACGCCGCTCAGGTTCTTGACCGCATCGAAATTGCCGCCGTGGGTGTCCCAGCCGAACGAGCCGCCGTTGACGCCGCCGAGGTTGATTTCAATGAACGGCACGCCTTGTTCCACAAGCCGCCGAGCGAGCAGGCACGATTGGCCGAAGAGATTGCGCCCGTAGGCGTCGCGTAAGGCCGATTTCTCTTCTTCCAGGTTGAAGGCCTTTGCCGCGGCGGTGCGCATCAACTTCACCGCGCGCTCGTAGGCCGATTGATGGCTCGCCGACACCGTTCCCGGATATTGCCGCGCAAAGTCCCGGTCCATTTCCTGAAGCATTTCAATGCGGCTATCGGCGTGATCGGGCCGCACTTGCCGTGCCGGTTCCAGGTCGGGGACGCGCAAGGCGGTTTCGTAGTCAAACGCGCCGCGCGGCCGCACCGCGAGGTTGTTCGCGTTGCCGACGATGAGCGGGGCGTAACGCGGCCCGAGAAAACCGGAGCTGAAGGCTTGCGGACTCACGCCGCGATTCGGGGCGATGCAGATGAACTGCGGCAGCACCATGTCGTCGCGACCGAGCTCGCGTGCCAGCAAGCCGCCGATCGACGGATAGCTGATCTCGCCCGCCGGCGTGTAGCCGGTATGCATGACCAGCGCGGCCCGGCTGTGGTCGCCTTCACGCGTGGACATCGAACGCACGATCGCCAGTTTGTCGGCTTGCTTGGCGAGGTTGGGCAAATGCTCGCTGATCTGGATGCCGGCGACGTTGGTGGGGATCGCCTTGAACAGTCCGCCGTTCGGGTGGCTGGGTTTCAGATCGAAGGTATCGGTTTGGCTCGGTCCGCCGTCCATCCACAGGAGGATGCAGGCGCGTCGGCGACGCGGATCGGCGGCGAGGTCCGCCGCCAAACGCGGCAACCAGCCGGTTACCGAGGAACCGAGAACGCCCGCGGCGCTGAGCCGCAACCAATCGCGGCGGGACAAAAGAGGACGGGACATACGCATTCTCCCAGTGGGCGAGCCGAAACCGTCAGCGATTAGTGATTGAACAAGAACTCGCCAGAGTTTAAGAGCACCCAGAACACGTCGGCGAGCGCCCGCGGTGCATCGCCGCTCGGTCCGCCTTTCGTGACGTAGCGAACGAACCGCTCCGATTCCGCCGCCGTCGGCTTACGGCTAAGCGCAAGCAGAAAGAGCGTTTCGACTTTGCTCGCCGGATCGAGAAACGGCGCCTGCGCAACCGCCGCAAGGGCTTCGCTGCGTTCCAAACTGGTCGCGTCCTCGACGAACTTGCCGTTCATGAGCGCCAGCGCTTGCAAGATCGAAGTCTGGGCTTCGGTCGCCTTTTCATTCTGCCGGGCAAACCGCGACAGAAACTCCGCACGCTGCACCAGCCCCGTGCCGAAATCGCGCGGCGCCGTGGTCGGCGGCAGTCGCGTCACCTCCGCCAGGCTGTCGTAAAGCTGCTCGGGCGACAAGGCCCGGACCGACATGCGGCTGAAGAGCCGCGTGTCGTCCGCACTTTCGTTGGCCGCGGCGCTGGTCGTCTGATACGCCCGGCTGCTGACGATGGCGCGAATCAAGTATTTCAGATCGAACTTGTGCTCGGCGAACTGTTTGGCCAACTCTTCCAGCAGCGGGTTGTCGTCCACTTCCTGAGTGAGATCATCGACCGGCTCGACCAGGCCGTTGCCGAACAGGTGCCACCAGACACGGTTCACCGTCGCTCGCGCGAAGTACGGGTTGTCCGCCGTCGTGATCCAATCGGCCAGCACGGTCCGCGGGTTCGAGCCCTGCGTGAACGTCGGCTCTCGGCCGTTGGGGAACTTGGCGGAAACGCTCTTGTTCAACTTGGGAATGCGGATCGACGCCTTGCCGTTCGCCTTGCCGCCGCCGAAGAACGCGGCATATTCCCAGAACTGCTCCTGCGTCCACTCGGCGTGCGGATGGTTGTGGCATTGCGCGCATTCCAGCTTCACCGCGAGGAAAAGCCGTGCGGTGCTGCCGGCGAGGTTTTCCGGTTTGCCTTCATTTGCCAGGTCGAACGCAATCGGCGTCGTGGCCTGGCCGCCGTCGACTGCAAAATTGACCGGCTCCCCACGATTTCGCGGTTGCGCGGTGACCAGAATCTCACGCACCATGCGGTCGAAGCCGACATTTTCCGACAACCGCGCTTGCAGCCAGGATTCAAAGCTGACACGCAGGCCGAGATTATCGCCGTTCGGATTCTCCGGCAGCAACACGCTGCGCCAGAAGTTGGTGAAATGAGCCACATACCGCCGGCCGGCGAGCAACTGCTCGATCAGTTTCGCCCGCTTGTCCGGCGCTCGATCTGCGAGAAACTCGCGCGTGACGTGCAGCGGCGGCACGGTTCCCGCCAGATCGAGATGGATGCGCCGGAGAAACTCCGCATCCCCCGCGACCGCGGCCGGTTTCACGCCCGCGTTGTCCCACCGTTCGCCAAGAAGTTGATCGATGCGAGCGGCGAGCGCCGCCGATTCCTTCGCGCTCGACTCCGCACCAAGAACCGGCGTTGCCGTGGCGGCGATGACAACCAAGAAAACCAGACGGCGAAGCATGGCACTGCCTCCGCTTGAACTTTTCAATTTTCGATATTCCATTCTCCTGCGCGTTGCAGACGCCTCTCCTCCAAGTGAAGACGAGAATCGGTCGCCTACTTGTCCTTCTTGTCCACCTTTTTCTTCAGTTCCTCCACCATCGCCTTCAGCTCGCGGACTTCTTCCTCAAGCTTGCGCAGCCGGGCCTGATCCGGATTGATCGGGATTGCGAACGGTTGCACGGCGTCGAACGGCGGCGCGTAGGTGCTGCTTGCTTCGGCGCTCACGGCCCAGTGGATTTTCTTGTCCTTGTCGCGGACGCCGACCGCGTCGATTTCGTTCCAACCGGGCACGTCTTTCGAGGCGATGTGAATCTTGATGCGATTGGTTTTGAAATCCGCCTTCACCGGCACCTCGGAGACGCCCATCTCGGCGTCGGTCGCGGTTGGATCCTGGCCCTTCCAGAGTTCAACTTCCTCGCCGCTCAGCCGAAACGCGGTGACGCGAACGAGGGCGCCGGGGTTAAACGTCTCGTAAACCAGCACCGCCGAGGGCACGATCGGCTCGGCGTATTCGAGCATCAACCATTCGTCCTGATCGTCCTGGCTCTGCGACGCCCACGCGGTTTGGATGTCGCCGGCCATGTTGGTGTCCGGTTCGCCCGTCGCCTGTTCCGGTCCCCACGCGCGTTTCGGAAGCACGACGGCGGAGCGGTCGCGCCAGATGTACCAGTACGGGTTTACGTAGACCCAATGGCCTTTCGGCAAGTCGCCCTGGCCGGCGTAGTCTTTACGCGTTTGCAACCCAAGGTCTTTGAAATCGCCGCCGGCTTCCTTGTCGTTCTCGACCTTGATTTGCGCCAGAAGCATGAGGTACTTGCCGTCCACGGTGGCTTTTTTCAAGTTCTGTTCCAGGTTCGTCGCCGCTTTTGGCGCATCGGCCCAGCCCAGCGTCACGCAGTACGCGCCTCCTGCGGTCATGACCGCGAGTACCAGCGCCTTTGCGAATCGGTTCATGGGTTCCCCTCGCGAAAAAGAGCCGCCGAAAAGTAATTGGCATTCCGCGGGCGTGCGACGACACGAAATCGCTCGTGCCGTTCGCTTACTCTCTAAGACGCTTCGCGACCTGCGTTGTTCGTGTTCCCGACAACATCGCGCGGAGCGAACTTGAGGGCAGCCAGCAACAACAAGCATGCCGCCGTGATATAGATGACGAACGTCCCCCCAATCGCCTGACTCATATTCTCGACCTCGGTCGCATACGGTCCCCGTGCAGCGAGCCAGCCCACAACGAGCGGCCCGAGCGCACCGCCGCCCCAGCCGACCGTGTTCATGATCCCCGCGGCGGTCGCGCGCACCCGCGGCTCGACACAGTCGAAGAGAGAGGCAAAGATATTCGCATCGTACAACCCCTTGCACAGGCCGAAAAGCGTCATCGCCGTCAGGAGCGTGCTAACACTGTCCGTTGTGCCGACCAGGTACACAAATACTGATCCAAGAAGCAGGCCGGCGGCCTGCACCAGCATGCGTCCGCCGGGGAAGCGTCGCGCGAGATAATCGGCCAGCATGCCGCCGAAAGGGACGCTGGCGGCGCTGCCGAGGTGAATGTAAACGCTGCCGGTAAGGCCCGCCGCCGCGAGTTGGTAATGGAATTTTTCGACCAGAAACGTGGGAGTCCAGGTGAGAAAAATCATCGCTACGAAGTTCGAGCCCAGGAACGCGGCCAACAGGAGCAGCACGGTCGGCTTGCGAAACATGATCGTGACCGTCTCGCCGACCGAGCAGGGCGTCACCGCCTCCTGCGATCGATGCACCCTTTCGGCCACGCCGCGCCGCGGTTCGTGCAGATAGCGGTAGAGAATGATCGCCAAGAGAATGCCCGCGCCGCCGAAGAGATAGAAGCCCGTGCGCCAGCCATAATGCTCCGCGAGCCAGGCGGCGAACCAACTGCCCGCGATGGTGCCGGCGTAAACGCTCGATTGGTGGAACGCCATCGCCTTCGACCGCGTTGTGCCGCCGTGGTAATCGCTGAGGACCGACATCGACGCGGGGAAATAGAACGTTTCCCCGAACCCCTCCAGAGCGCGCACGGCGACGAATTGCCACAGGGTCGAACAGAACCCCGTGGTCGCCGTGATGACGCTCCAAAACAAGCAGCCGCCCAGGATCAAATCCTTCCGCCGCACTCTGTCGCCCACGTACCCGGCGAGCGGAGCGCCGAGGGCGTATACCCACATGAACGCGGAACCGATCAGACCTAATTCAATTGGATTGAAACGGAACTCTTCTTTCAGCTTTGGAAAGATGGAGAAAATCGCCTGCCGATCGCCGTAGTTGAGAAAGCAGACGGACCAAAGCATGAAGACCACCCACCAGCGGTAGAATCGGCGCGCAGGCGGAGCCGTGCGTGAGCCCGCGTCGGCGACTGGTGCAGCAGGGAGTCCCATTAGCCCGAGTTCCTCGGCGGTGGATGGGAGCTTTCCTCGTTCGCCGATCTTACAGAACGCGACGGGTCGCCGTGAGTATAATCCCGGAACCAGCCGCCTCCGGCTGTCTGTGCTTTTTGAGCAAGGCGACGGGAAATGACACAGATTCTGACGGAAGTCACACTCGAAAAAGGAGGATTGCGCCGGCTCGAACAACTGCCGGGCGTCGCCGTACGCGTGCTCGTACCACACCACGCAGCGTGGCAGCTTTCCGGCGACCTGCTGAATGAGACCGAAATCCTTTTTTGCAAGCGGCCGCCCGACAACCTGTTCGACATGCCCGTCCTGAAGTGGATGCAGCTCAGCACGGTCGGCTACGAGCATCTGCGACACTTCGGCTTTGCGGAACGGCCTGTGCGCGTGTGCAACGCCCGCGGCATCTTCGACACCGGCATCGGTGAATGGAACCTGTCGATGATGATCAATCTGGCGCGCGACCTGCGTGGCATGATTCGCAACCAGGAGAACGCGCGCTGGGAACGCACCGTCGGTTTTCAGCAAGAAATACGCGGCCGCGTCGTCGGCTTATGGGGCTACGGCGGCATCGGCCGAGAGACCGCACGGCTGGCAAAAGCGTTCGGCATGCGGGTCCACGTATTGACGCGCTCCGGCGTCCGTGCGCGACTGAATGCCTATGTCGAACCGGGCACGGGAGACGCAGAAGGCGTGCTGCCCGATCGCGTCTTCGTCGCCGGGCAGGAGCGAGCGTTCCTATCCGAACTCGACTTCCTGGTGCTTGCTTTGCCGCACACGCAGCAGAGCGACGGCATGGTGGGCGAGGCGGAGTTGCGCGCCCTGCCCCGCTCGGCGTTCGTCTTGAACCCGGCACGTGGTCCGATTATTCGGGAGCAAGCATTGCTCACCGCGTTGCGGGAAGGCTGGATCGCCGGCGCCGCCCTGGACACGCACTTCGCGTATCCGCTGCCGGCGGATCATCCATTGTGGCGATTTCCGAATGTAATCCTCACACCGCATGTGTCGGGAGCGGACAAGAGCCGCCACTTTCCTGATCGGATCGCCGAACTGTTCATTCAGAATGTGACACGGCGCCTCGCGGGGCAGCCGTTGCTCAACGAGATCACGCCGCAAGAGTGGCGCGAAACCTGATGTGCAATCGGTATTGAAAACCTTTGCCGAAGGACGCCTGATGTGGTACGAGAGGCCCATGTCCGTTCCGCGACGAACACCGCCGACTCTCTTTTTGCTTATGAGGAGCCACCGCATGCGCACGCTCGCTTGGATTCCGTTCCTCGTCTTGTTCGCCGTCATGGGAGCAGTGCCGGCTGCCGCAGCCGCGCCGGCCGACAGCTTTTTCTTCAAGCCGAAAGACCGCGTCGTCTTCCTCGGCGACAGCATCACCGAGCAGTACGACTACACCAACCTGCTCGAATACTATCTCGTCACGCGGCTGCCGAGCTGGGACATGACGTTTCTCAACGCGGGCATTGGCGGCGACACCGCGGGGGGCGGACTCAATCGAGCCGTGCGCGACGTGCTCGTCGAGAAGCCGACCGCCGTCACGATCAACTTCGGCATGAACGACGGTCGCTACCGCAAACCGGACATGAACATCTACAACGATTACATCAAGAACCAGACCGGGCTCGTCAAGAAACTGACGGCCGGCGGCGCCCGCGTCGCCCTCTTGGCGACGAGCCCGATCGAGGGACGCCGGCGCGGCGACGGCGAGACGTATAACGAAACGCTCGGCACGTTCGCCGATGGGTTGAAGGAGCTCGCGAGCCAGAACGGCGCGACGTTTGTGGACCAGTTTCATCCCGCGTTGACCGTTCTCAAGAAAATGGCCGAGGACAAGGCCGCATTTGACTGCTTCCCCGATTCGGTCCACACCAACAGCCGCGGCGGCTTGTTGATGGCTCATTCGATCTTGACCGCGATGCACGCGCCGGCCGCCGTCTCGGACGTGGTGCTGTCGGCCGACGGAACGGTGACCACCGCCGAGAAGTGTACGGCAACGAACGTAACGGCGGACAAAAACAAGGTCACGTTCACCCGCGCCGACGCCGCCTTGCCGCTCGTGCTCTCCGCCGACCAGAAACAGCTTCTCCCCTATCTCCATAACCTCGACCATCTGAACCGGTACGGACTCAAAATCAACGGGCTCGACAAGGACGCCCGATTTGAGCTGAAGATCGACGAGAAGCCGGTGGCGACATTTACGGGGGAGCAGCTCGATAAGGGCGTCAATTTGGCGAGCTACGATCTCGGCCCGATCACGGCCCAGTCGTCGGACGTGTGGAAGGCATTGACAACCAAGAACCAACTCCTGCGCTATCGCTTCAACAACTTCCGCCGCGGCGCATCGGGTCCGCCGCTCTTGTCGGATGACGACCAAAAGGAGATGGCCGCCCTGCGGGCGCAAGAACTGTCGCTCATCGACAAATCGCTCGAAGCGCACCGCAAAAAGGTGTATGCGGCGGCGCAGCCGAAGCCGCATCAGTTTGAAGTAACACGAGTGCAATAGGGAACGTGGTCGTAGTGGCCGCATTCATGCGGCCGCATGAATGCAGCCGCTACGAACGGCGGCATCACGCCTTTTTGCCTTCAATGACACATACCTCGGCGCGCGTCGGCACGACGCGCGTAATGCAAAAGCCGGCGGCGCGGAAAAGGGCTTCGTATTCTTCGCGCGTGCGCTCCTCGCCGCCGGGGATCACCAGCATGGTGAGGTCGAGCAGCTTGCCGAACGACGGTTCGTTTCCCGGCGGCAGCACGCTTTCGACGACGAGGAGCCGGCCATCGGCGGGCAATGCGTGATGCACGTTGCGGAGGATGCGCAAGCACCGTTCTTCGTCCCAATCGTGAATGATGTGCCGCATCATGTAGGCATCCGCGCCGGCTGGCACGGACTCGAAGAAGCTGCCGCCCTGCACATCGCAGCGGTCGGCCAATCCCGCGGCGGCGACATTGACGTGCGCACGCTCCGCCACGCCGGGCAGGTCAAAAAGGATGCCGCGCAGAGCGGGATAGTGCCGCAAGATGCCGATCAGCGTACTGCCGTTGCCGCCGCCGATGTCGGCCAGCACACGGATGCCGGCGAAGGCGTACGCCTCCAGCATCGCCGCCGTTTCGCGGCCATGGACGCCGACCATCGTCTCGTCAAAGATGCGCGCCTGTTCCGGGTGCTGCGACAGGTAGTCGAAGATACCCATGCCGTGGAGCTTATTAAACCCAGGTTGGCCGGTGCGGACGCTGTGCAGCAATTCCCCGTACGCGCGATAGTGCTCCTCGCCATCGCTGATCGCCATCGCCCACTGCGAGCCCGGCACGTCGCTGCGCAGACAGTTGCCGAGCGGCGTCAGTGCGAAGCGATGCTGTTCGTCCTCGGTGAAAACGCCGAGACTCGCCAGCGCACGCAGCAGACGGTAAAGCGGCCGCGGCTGCGCGTCGCTGGCGGCGGCCAACTCCTCGGCGGTCCGCGGCCCAGGGGCGAGCCGGTCCGGCACGCGGAGTTTGGCCGCAACATAGAGTGCCTGCGTCACCCAGTAGCCGGTCAACATTCGGGCGATCTGCTCCTGCGGCGTCGGCGGTTGCATGTTCTTCCTCTCAAATCCGGCAACGGCGATGGTCCAATCGGCTGATGACATCGTATGCCCGCAGCGGCCATCGTGCGGACGTGATATAACATCCGACGAGCAAAACACACCCGTTGGAGATACCCGCCAATGCACCCGCTGTTGCTTGCCCTCGTCTTTCTCACGGGTCCAGGCGACGCGGTTGCCGCGACCAACGTCTGGCCCCAGTGGCGCGGCCCCACGGGCGACAGCGTGGCCCCGGACGGCAGACTGCCGACGCACTGGAGCGCAACCGAGAACGTTATCTGGAAGACGCCGCTGCCCGGCTGGGGCAATTCGACGCCGGCGATTTGGGGCGACGCGATCTTTCTCACCACGCAGGTGGACGACGAACGATTGCAGTTGCTCCGCCTGGATCGCAGCAACGGCAAAATCGTCTGGCAGCGCGAGGTAGGCCGGGGCACGCCGCGCCGGAAAGGGCCAGTGGGCCCAAACCGTTTTCACGACGAGCAAAACATGGCCAGCCCGTCGCCGGTGACCGACGGCAAGCACGTCTGGGTCCACTTCGGCAACGGCGATCTGGCTTGCTACGATTTCGCCGGAGTGAAAGTCTGGTCAATCAACCTCCCGGAACGCTACGGCCGCTACACGATTTGGTGGGGTCACGCCAACTCGCCTGTTCTGGCGGGCGATCTGGTTATCTCGGTGTGCATGCAAGATCCAAAAGGCGAAGGCGCCAGCTATGTCGTCGCCCAAGATAAGGAAACCGGCAAGGAACGCTGGTTAGTGAAGCGCTCCACCGGGGCGGCGGACGAGTGGGCGGACGCCTACACGACGCCGTGCGTCGTCCATCATGGCGCAAAGGACGAGCTGATCGTTTTCGGCGGCAACGTTCTCGACGCCTATGAGCCGGCAAACGGCAAGCGTTTGTGGCACTGCGATGTCTTCAAAGGCAACCGCGTGATTTCCGGGCCGACCTTCGCCGGCGATACGATTTACGCCGTGCAAGGCATGCGCGGCCCGCTTTTCGCCGTCCGCGACGGCGGCAGCGGCGACGTCACCGCCAGCCATGTGCGCTGGCAATACGCCGGCGCTACACCGGACGCCGCGAGCCCGGTCGTCGCCAACGGCCTCGTCTTTCTCGCGACGAACCAGGGCGTCGCCGTCTGCCTTGACGCCGCGACCGGGAAGGAAGTGTGGAAGGAACGCCTCGGCGACGCCTTCCGCGCGACGCCGCTCGTCGCCGGCCGGCGCGTCTACTTCTTCAGCAAGGAGGGTAAAACGACTGTTGTCGCCGCCGACCGAGAATTCAAAATCGTGGATCGGTCCGAGCTGCGAGAGGAAACGCTGGCGTCGCCCGCGGTGGCGGGCGGTGATTTGTTCATTCGCACAAAGCAAAACTTGTACAAGATCGGCGCCGCGGCGAATCGCTAAATGATGCGGTTCACGTCACTCGTCGATGCCGCCGGTTGAGTACGGTTTCGTCCGCAATGGCGGACTCGCGGAGAGCGGTTTCCCTTCCTGATAACGTTTCACCTGTTCCGCGATGATCGGCAGCAATTCCGCTTGGCGACTGCGCGCGGCGGTTTGCGCAGCAAGTCCGGCGCTGCTCATGGCGTCGCTGAATCGGCCGCACGCTGCCTGGGCGGCCGCCAGCGACAGGAGCGCGAGCGCGTCGTGCGACTCCGTGACGCGGCACGCGTCTTGTGCGAGCAGCAACGCTTCCTGCGGGTTCCGATAACGCGGGTCGTCCTGTGTCGCCAGCAGCCAGGCCAGGTCCGTGCGCATATCGGCGTGTTTGGGCCAAGCAGCGATTGCGCGGCGAAATTCGATAATGGCTTCGCCGATGCGCCCCCTCCGCGCGAGGAGAAGCGCTAGGTTGCCGCTGTCCTCTGGATTCGCGACGGTGACGCCGAGAGCATGGCGGAACGCGTCGAGCGCTTCATCGTCACGATTCAAGCGCGCGAGGCAGCCGCCCAAGGTCGAGTACGCGGTTGGATGATCGGGCGCCGCCGCGCATGCTTTGCGCAGCGGAACCAGCGTTTCCCGAAAGCGGCCTTCCATTGCATACACATTCGCCAGCAAAATCAGTCCTTCGGCGTTGTCTGGGTCGTCAAGCAAAACGTCGTCCGCAAGCTGGTGCGCCTCGGCGATCTTCGCCTGCCGTTCCGGTTCGGTTTTGGACGATTGCAAAATCAGAGCACGGGCCAGATTCAGACGCGGCTCGGCATCGGGGTGGGCGCGGATTGCTTCGCGGAACTCCACCTCGGCAAGGAGATAGCACCGCAACCGCAGATCCTGCAATCCGGCCCAGTTATGACTGGCGGCACTGTCAGGCTTTATCCAGAATGACGTGTAGCCGGTGAGAGCCCATGTTCCGAGGACGACGGCGAGCACCGTCGCCGGCGCGCGGCCCAGCCGGGCGAGGAAATCGAATCCGAGGGCGCCGAGCGCACAGATCGTCACAAGGCAAGTCAAGAGATAGCTCGCCCGCGCGTGCCCGTAATAGGGGTAGCGCATCATCTGATACAACACGGCGATGGCCAGGCCGCCAACAATCCCGAAGAGCAGATACCAATCGGCATTCGGGCGACGGAGGAAATGGACCAACGCCAGGACGAGGCCCAACGCAACGGCCACGGTCGGCAGCAGGGCGAGGAGAATGCCGACCGCCATCAGGTCGTAGTTCCACGGTGGACGTTGCCGCCAGGCCCCGACGCCGCCGCAAAGACCGTCGCCCCAGAATGTGGAATAGAGGCCGTCCGGCAGGCCGTTGAATGCGCTGAAGTACGGGTCGGTCAGGCAGCGGCCAAAGCGGTAAAGATAGCCGGCCGTTCCCAGCCCCGGCTGCTGCCACCACCACAGGCCCGAGCTTGGATCGTAGTTGCCGACGAGCGGCGTGCCGAAGTGGGACCAAACGCGTACGAAATGCCAGCCGCTCACGAGCACCGTCACGAGCAAGGTTACGCCGACACTGCGCAACCAGACGGAAGGGTCGCGCTCCTTCCGGACCAGGAGCCGGCCCGTCAACACGATGAGCACCACGCCGACGACGACCAACGCGGTGACCTTGCTGAGCAGCGCGCCCCCTAGACACAAACCGAGCAGCGCGTGCCGCGCGGGGGAAGGGCGGTCGTCGCGAAGAACGCGCAGGCAGAGATAAATGGCCGCCGTCCCCAGTACGGTCACGAACGATTCGTTGGTGACGTACAGACCTGTATACAGGTTCGCCGGTAGAAACGCGGCGAGCGCCAGGCCCGCAAGTTGCCGCCGTGTCTGGCCCGGAAAAAGCAAGCGCATGCAACCCGCGACCAGAGCGAGTTGTGCCAAACCGGTCGCCAATCCTAGAAAGCGAAAAACCGTGTTGGCGCCTGCATCGACCGTCGAGAGTCCAGAGATCCGCAGCAAGACCGCCGCGACCGTGTAATAGAGCGGCGGATGGTGCAGCTCCCAGCCCTCGTCCGCCAACGGCAGCGTGCCGTGATCGAGAATGTACTGGATGTACATGATGTGGTACGGCGCGTCGAAGCCGCACGCGAACGACGGGGCTTGAAACGTGTTGTGGATGAACAGCACGATCCAGAGCACCACCGACGCGCAAAGACCAATCGTGAGCGGCGACACATCGCGGCCGAAAGCCCGCAGCGGGCGTTGTCGCCGCGCAATGAAATTCGCGGCGACGAGCACCGTCGCGGCAATGGCGGCGAACACCAACAGCGTCGGCCAGCGCGCCCGGAGCGATTCCAGCGTCTTGTCCCCGCCCTCCGCTCCGTTGCCGCGGCGAATCGGCAGCGGTTCACCAGCAATGTGAGCGGAACGCGCGGTCGCCCCATCCTGCGAAACCGTCCATTGCTCGTCGCTCGCCACCGACCAATCCGGGGCTTCAAGCAAAAACCACAAGGCGGGCGGGCCGATGTCGTTGACGACCACCACCTCGATTTCATTGGTTCCAGATTGGAGCAACGAGCCGATGACGCAGTCCCGCACGTCGTTCCACTGCATCGCCGCCGGCAGCTCGATGGCTTGGTCGTTTACACGAACGGTGCAGTTCTTGAACGCGCAAATGTGGAGCCGGGCTGAAGCCGGGGCCGCGGGCAGCTCCACGCTGCGCCGAAACACACCGCGCCGATCACACTTGCCGACAATGCCGAGAATCCACGGCGGCATCGGATACGCGATCCATTCCGCTCCCTTCGCGGGGGGCAGAAACCGGCTGCTTGGACTGTGCCACGCGAACCAGCCGAGACCCACAGACGCCGCCAGCGGCACGCCCAGCAGCACTGCCAGCGTCAGACGTCGCTGTGTACTCTCGGACAGCATTTCGCATCCTCTTCGCTGCGCGGGCCGATTCGCGCGCACGCAGACAACGGTTGATCGGCCCCCTAAGCGTTCCGTCGTGAGAATGGATTCTATTGTCTCGCATCCGCCGGCGGATTCCAGGCTGGCTTCGACGTTGAGGCATCGCGGCGATCGGAAAAAGGGGCCGGGAACTCTGAACTCAAAAGTTCCCTGCTCCTTTTTCGGACGCAGTGCGGCGGGTGGCGACGAAGAACAGACGCGGGAATGGAAACAGCGTGTAATCGCCGGACCACGGGTAGGCGGCGCGCAAGCGTTCTCCCAATTCCTGCAAAAACGCCGGCGTTTCCGCCGCATCGAGTCGGTCGAGCAGCGGGCGCAGCGCGGTTCCTTTCAACCACTCCAACACCGGATCATCCCCGGTCAGCACGTGGAAATAGGTCGTTTCCCAGCCGTTGACCGTGAAGCCGAGGCCGTACAACGTCTCGATGTACCAACGCAGCGGCTGCACGGCGCCGGCGTGCAAACCGACGCTGCGCAGTTTCTGCCAGCGCGGCGCGCGCACCGTCGCTTCGATGGCATCCTGGCTCGGCGTATCGTGAAAGCGGTTCGGCATCTGCACGGCCAACGTCCCGCCCTGCCCCAGCAGCGCCGCCAAGCGGGGAAGGAGTCGCGCATGCTCGCCAACCCATTGCAAGGCTGCATTGCTGACGAGGAGGTCGAGCGCCTGCTCCGGTTGCCAGGAGGCGATGTCGGCTTCGTGAAAGGAGAGCCGGCCGGGAACCGCATGCGTAACGGCCTGCCGCAACATCTCCGGCGAATTATCCACGCCGACGATGACGGCATCCGGCCAGCGCTCGGACAGGGTGCGCGTTAAGTTCCCCGGGCCGCAACCGAGGTCCGCAATCTGTTTGCAGTGGGTCTGCGGCACTTGGGCGAGCAAATCGAAGAACGGTCTGGATCGTTCGGAACCGTAGCGAAGGTATTGCCGGGCGTCCCACATGATTCCATGCCCCAAGACACTGCATGAGAGCCGCGGCTCATCTTAGTCGGCAGCCAGAATCTGCAGCAGCGGCGGCAAATCGAAAGGCTTGGTGAGATGATGATCGAAGCCGGCGTCCCGCGCTCGCCGGCGGTCGGCGTCGGTGCCGTACGCGGTCGTCGCGACCAACAGCACGTGGGCAGTCGCAGGGTTTTGCCGCAACGCCAGTGCGACGCCGTACCCGTCCAACCCGGGCAGCCCGATATCGCTCAACACGACCTCCGGATGATACGCATCGGCGGCGCGCACGCCGTCCGGCCCGGAGTAGGCGATGCGGACCTCGTGCCCCAACAGCTCGAGCAATTGGCCGAGCGTATCGGCGGTCTCGCGATGGTCTTCGATCACCAGAATGCGGCGGCGGCGTTGCATAAGCGTTGTGTACAAAGTTTGGTTGCGTCGCCTGCCGCGACGCGTGGGTCATTGCTAAACTCGGCACGTCACGCATCAGAGACGCGGGGCCAAATGAGACAGCTGATTTTTCAGCAACAACGTCAGAAGTTGAGTCGCTGGCTCGGAAGAAATCCACGAGGAATGGCTGACACATAACGGCCGTCGATGCCGCGAGACAGCCGGCGTTTCTTGAGCCGGCCGTCGCTCCGTAAAAGGATTCTAGCACAATAGTCCCCAGCGTGACAGCCTAGACCCAAAGTCGCTAAAGTCGAGCGCTTGGACCGAAATCCGACTTGTCCGCGATGCGCGTTCCCGGCTACGATTCCGCCTTCCGGTGGAACATGGAGGTTCCGAAACATGAAATCTTGCGACGGTAGTCCGTTCTTCAACGCCGGCCACGCGCGGTGGGTGGTGTGCGTCCTCAAAATGGCGATCGCCGTAGTCGGCCGCGAGAGCTTGCTCGGCACGCTCCTGCGCCAGACGCGCTCCGAAGTCCTGAGTCTCATCAAAGATGATGATGTCAACGAGAAAATCCGCGCACGCGCGGCGTGCTACGAGAACAACTAGCCGGGTCGCGGACCGAGCAGCGGCTGCACTTGGCGGATTATGCCGGGTATACTGCCATAACCCACCTGGAGTACGAGCAGCTCGACCACGCCAGCCCTTGGGACCGTTCCCGGTCCCGGTAGGGCCCAATGCGAGTGGAAAGACCAGTTTCTTGGATGTGCTGGCTTTTCTTAACCGGCTCGCGCGACGATAACGCGCCGCGTTTGTGGCCGACCACCGCCGCACGGCGAAGTCGTCAGCCGATCGAGGCCGCCCCAGGTGCGGTACTTCCTTCCGGGCTTCCGAGCGTGCGCTGTACGACCCTCGGTCTTGTTTTGAACCCCGTTGGCGTAGAACCGTGGCCCGCGCTGGAAAACTTCCCCGGAAATAAACTCCAAACGAAATCGCACTATTCCGAGATTAGCCCTTGACATCGCCTCAACTCGGAGTAGCATAGCGCCGTCAGTGTTTGCGGATCGCGTCGGGTCGGAAAATGACCGGATGCCCGTAAATGACTGGTGCCTCCCTGGCTGATCTCCATTCAGCCATTCAGCCATTCAGCCATTCAGCCATTCAGCCATTCAGCCATTCAGCCATTCAGCCATTCAGCCATTCAGCCATTCAGCCATTCAGCCATTCAGCCATTCAGCCATTCAGCCAT
>JBGQKZ010000124.1:0-17963 GCA_041499805.1 Gemmataceae bacterium | reverse complement strand
GTGTGGATTAGCGGCCACTGGGCCACCTTCCAAGAGCAGCGCATCCAAAACGAAACCGAGCGGTTATACCCTCAGCGCAAACTCGTCGCCGGTGAGGCTTTCTTCGCCTTGGCGGCGTAGAGGACGAGCGGTTACGCCCACAGAAGATCGCGAACGAAGGCGGAGTCACCGGGCATGACGACACGTTCAGTGTGCCGTCTGAATCGAATCCCGCCGAAGCGTACCTTGTCCTCTTGAACGGCGAGCATTCCGTTTGCTCCTGCCCCGACCACGGGAACGGCAACCGTTGCAAGCATATCTGGGCAGCGGAAGTAGTTGCCGGGCGCATCGGCCCGGTGGACGTGCCGGAACAGGTCAAGCCGAAAGCGCCGAGCAAGAAAGGTCCGAAGCCGCCGAGCTTGATCGAATTGGCGCAGCAGTACGACACGAAAGAAAAGTGCCTTGAACTGCTCGAATCGCTCCGCTGGCCGAATGGCCCGGTCTGCCCACGTTGCGAGTGCGCAAAGGCGTACCGGCTCGCGGACCGTCACGTTTTCCAGTGCGCCGGTTGCGAGTATCAGTACAGCGTGATCGTCGGCACGGTCATGCAGGACACGCGGCTGTGCCTGACGAAATGGATTCTTGCCGTCGCCTTGCTGTGCAACGCGCGGAAAGGTGTCTCGGCTTGCCAGGTGAGCCGCGATTTGCACGTGACGTACAAAACGGCGTGGTATCTCTGTCACCGCATTCGCCGCGCGATGAGGGAAACGACATGGCTGAAGAAGTTCACGGGCATTGTCGAGGTCGATGAAACGTACTTGGGCGGGAAAGCCCGCGGGCTCGCAGCACGAGGCCGTAGCGGTGTGAACAAGACGGTGGTTTTCGGCGCGAAGGAACGCGGCGGGAAGGTGCGGATACAGGCAATCCCGAACGTCACGGGAAAAACGCTCGGCAAGGTGGTTCACGAATACATCGACACCGACGCTGAAATGGTCATTGCGGACCAGTTGAACAGCTACAACCAGCTCGCGGCGGAATTCACGATGGAGCGGATCAATCACACGCGGGAGTACGTCCGGGGGAACATTCACACGAACGGCATCGAAAGCGCGTGGGCAATCCTCAAGCGGCAGTTCTACGGCACGCATCACCGGATGAGCCGCCAGTACCTACCGCTGTACCTTGGCGAGATCAGCTACCGATTTAACCACCGGACGGAACATGACCTGTTTCTGTCTGTGTTGCGGAACGGCTTGCTGACGGACAAGCAAGTGCAAGCGAACGCGGCGCAGGAAGGTACGGAAGATGGAGCGGCGGAAGGGCAGGCGGGATGAGCGGTCACTCCCGTTGACGGAGCCAATTCCTGAAGTCGTCCGCGGACAAGGTTGCGATGGAGAGAAACCACTCGCAGGGAGCGGAGAGATTCGCGGCCAGTTCCTTTGGTAAACGAATGCTATTGCATGGCGATGTTGAACCTAGCTGCGGCAACACTTGAAGCGCTGAAGCTGTCTTTTGATCTCCAGGTGAAGACAAATTTCGCATTTTTGGTACTGTCCTAGGAATGCGTTGCAGATTGTGTCGCGGAACCTAAGACTCTAGCCGAGAGAATTGCAACGTGCCGGCTTTCGTGGCGATTACAACAAAACGGCCCGTGGCTCTCGGAAGTCCATCCGCCGTAGTTCGGACTCTGAGTTCGTATTCCCCGACCGGAACTTTGTACGGTCCGCGATCTTCTGAACTGAGAAACCAAAGCCATTCATCCTTCCGCACGTGCTGCGCGACCCAGATTTCGACGGTGGCATAACCCTGCAATGTCATTCCCTGAGTGCCGCGCTCTATGTGCAGCGGCATATTTGAAAACTGCGGTGCGTACTCGGCTGCCTTGCGAACATTCGTTTTTGACACAAGTGATTCGATGACGACGTGCAGATTGTTGACTGGCGTACTTTTCGTGTTGCGAACAATTATTCTTGCTTGGGCGCCGTTCTCTGGCGTATCGGGGACGAAATTCGTGCGCGGGTCATATTGAATGCGAAGTTGTCGCGTCAATTGCTCAGAGACAAAACGAAAGAGAAGTGCGCCGCCAAGAAACCCGATCGTTGCCAATGAAAAGGCTACCAGTGCCAATAGGCATTGAATCCAAAGAGGGACACCTTCAATGGCGCTCCAGATAAACGCTCCAAGGGCGATGGCAATACCGCCGATAAATGAAACACCGACAGACATCGTATGTTCGACGGCGGCGTGCATGAGGTCGCGCCACAGCCGTTGTCTTAGCCGACGTGACATCGTTACCCCTATCGGGCAGGCCCCGCCCCGCTGCACCGGGGAGTAACGAACCGCGTGCGGCGGGGCGGGTCGGACGGGTAGCTACTCCCGCCGTCCCGATCTGTCTGCTATCATAATCGGCTGGACTGCCGCTGTCACTATGGCAGGCGGAATTCTGGCTGCTTTCGCCCTTCCTGAGTTAGAGGGATAATTCCCTAAGCGTTTGGTGAAACGCAGGGCGCGGGCCGTTCGATGCGCCGTCAGCGGACATCCGTCGAAGAGGCCCCCACAACACGTCCCCCCCGGCACGGAGAGGATCGTTTAACCCGGAGCCAACGGCGACGGCCGCTCCCTCGTCCCCCCGGTTCGCGCACGGCCACGCCACGCCGTTTCCCCTTGTTTTTCCACCGGGAAAGTGTACACTTGAATATGTATCGTAGCGCGCTCTGGCCCAGAAACACTTACCGCAACGAACGATGGCGACCCGCTGCCGATTCCTGTTTCTCGACTCCCGTGAGAGGCCTGCCGCGCTCTCGCAACGCCACCAGCAGCTGGCGTCTTTTTTCCGTTTCTGAGCCACAAAGCACTGGGGCCACTGCACTTAAATGTCTTAAATCGGGATGCTTCCGGAACGGATTTGCCGATTTGGTCGTAAACGTTTGGCTCCGTTTCCTTTACGCGAACGGAGCCGAAAAACGAAGATCGATTTAGCGGTGGTTAACGGTGGTTATCGGTATTTATCTTGTGGTCTGGGTCGGTCGTCCGGCGGAACGATCCTGGACTTGTCGCCTGCACAGATCGGTTCGAGGCGTCGGTCCGAGAGCCACGCAGGCAGTTAGCAGCTGGCGAAACGCAGCCCGCTTGCGGCGTGCGAGGATAACCGGGATCGTCGCCGTGCCACTATTTGCGATAAAGCCTGCAACCGCGTCGTGTGACGCGGCATGTTGCATTACTTCGGAGGTGGCGTTATGAGCAGTGAAACATCGCGACGCAGTTTTCTTGCAGGCACTCTGGCGACCACCGGTCTAGCGGCCGGCGCCGCGCTCGCACAACAGCCCGCCCAGCAGAAGGGCGATGCCGATAAGCCCACGCATGAGCACATGCAGCACGGCAATCCGGAGTTTCCGCGCCAACAGCCGGGGCAGGGTGGACCCGTGGGCACGGCGACGGATCGGGGAAAGCTGGTGGCGGGATTGCGCGCCCCCGGACCGGCGCCTGTGCCGGTCGAAACACCTGACCTGCCGAAGCTCGGCTGGAAGATGATCGACGGCGTCAAGGAGTTTCACCTCGTCGCCAAGCACACCCGGCGTGAGTTCCTGCCCGGCGAGTGGATGCACGTGTGGGGCTACAACGACAGCATGCCGGGCCCCACCATTGAGGCCGTCGAGGGCGACCGCGTCCGCATCGTCCTGCACAACGAGTTGCCGGAATCGACCGTTTTGCACCTTCACGGGCTGGAACTGGCAAACCGCTTCGACGGCGTCCATGGCTTGACGCAGGATCCGGTGAAGCCGGGCATGTCGTTCGCCTACGAGTTGACGCTGCACCAGAACGGCACGTTCTTCTATCACTCGCACGGCCCGATGCAGGAAGGCCTGGGGATGGCGGGCCTGTTCATCATTCATCCGCGCTCCGCCTATCAGCCCGCCGTCGACCACGACTTCGCGCTGTTGATCCAGGAATGGGCGATCATGCCGCTGAACAACATCCCGAACGTCACGTCGATGGAATTCAACTGGTTCACCCTCAACGGCCGGTCCGCTCCTTACATCACGCCGCTGGTGGTCCGTCTCGGCAGCCGAGTGCGCATCCGCATGGTGAATATGAGCGCGATTGACCACCACCCGATGCATTTGCACGGACACACGTTCTGGGTTACGGGCACGGAGGCGGGCCGCATCCCGGACACGGCCTGGGTGCCGCGCAACAATGTCCTCATCGGCGTGGCTCAGGCAGCGGACGTGGAATTTATTGCCAATAACCCCGGCGACTGGATGCTGCACTGCCACATGTTCCATCACATGATGAACCACATGACCGTCATGGTCGGCCCGATGGGCGGGCACGCGCGCATGGGGATGCCGGCGGGGGCCAATGCACAATCGGGCATGGGTATGACGCAGGGCGGGCCGGCGCTGTCGGAGGACAACGGGCCGAGCATGGGCCGCGCGATGGGCGAGAACACCGGCAACGAGCGCGCGGTGCGCACGGGACCGCAAAAAGTGGAGGAACATGCCGGGCATGGCGGCTCCATGCCGGGGATGCAGCCGGGCGCCTCGATGCCCGGTATGCAGCACGGCGCTCACGGCAACATGGCAGGCGCCCGTGTCCCCGGATTCCCCGCGGACATGATGGACATGCCGAGCATGATGTCGCCCGAAGAAATGAAAAAGATCGAGAAACCGTTGACGCGCGGCATGCGCAAGGGCTGGGCCGACGGAGCGGAAGGCCTGATGACGATTGTTCGCGTGTTGCCGGCCGATTTGTATGACAAGGTCGTCTCCGGCAAGGGGAACGTCATGCCCGGAGCGAGCGTGCCCGGCAGCGGTATGGGCGGCATGCCGGGGATGCACGACGGCCATCAACCGAGCGGGGCGAAGCAGCCGAAAGACGCCGGCAAGCCGGACGAACATCAGCCGCCGCGCTAGTCGCCGCTTTTCCTTCGTCCTCTCGTCTCGTCGTTGGCGAAGCGCCAGGCGGCGCTAGGGTTCGCGCGATCCGCCGGAATGATCGGGTCCATGCCCTGGCCCGCCGGCTTCGTGTCCCTGCCGACCGGGAGCGTGTCCCGGCCCCATGCGTCGGTGCTTGCCCATCTCCTCCCACATGGGGCCGTGCCCACCGCCCGCCTGCCAGCAGCGGCTCCAATCGAAGTCGTGATGGCCGACAGAGCCAGGGCCGTGCAGCCAGCCGTGGTGAACGCCGCCGCCCGCAGCAGTTACCAGCAAGTCGTCGTCCGCCAGGCGCTCGAAGGCGAGCCGGTCCGCCGCTTCATGAACACGGAGCCGATCGTCGTGCCGCCGAATCTCGATTTGCAGCACTGGGTGGAAGATTACGTCTACCGCTGTCACCGCAAGATGTTCCCGGTGGCGGCGAACGGGCGGCTCGAAGGAGTGATTGGCACTTGTGCATTGAGCCACTACCGGCGCGGCGAATGGGGACAATACACCGTCGCGGAAGCGGTGCGGCCGGACGTCAAACCCGGCAGCATCCCGCCGACGCCGACGCCTTGCAAGCGCTCCGCAAGATGCAGCGCAGCGGCTTCAGCCGGCTTCTCGTCACCGAAGGCGATCACCTTGTCGGCATCGTCAGCATGAAGGACCTGATGCGTTTCTTGAGCCTGAAGATGGAACTCGAACACGCCGCGGAATAACAACGTTGCCGAGACGACGCGCAGTCTGGCATTTTCATTTGCGCGTCACGTTTATATCACATTCCTCGCGGCGTATTACAATATGCGAGGAACCAGCGCCATGTTGCGACCGCTGCCTCGGAACGGGTTCACGCTTATCGAGTTGCTGGTCGTCATGGCCATCATCGGCGTGCTCATCGGCCTCCTGCTCCCCGCGGTGCAAAAAGTGCGCGGCGCCGCGCTCAAGATTGAGTGCCAGTCAAACCTGCGGCAGATCGGTCTCGCCGTTCATCAGTATTACGACGCCAACAAGGGCGACTTCTTCCTACACCATCCTTTCGACGCCGACGTGATCGCCAACACCGGGGATTCGAACTCGTTCGCGGAGATTTACTGGGAAGACAAGCTGATGCCGTTCATCGGGGGCGCGCCGGAAGCGAATGAGAACTTGGCCCGCGGCGGCTTCCAGACATCAAGCGAGAAGATCTACCGTTGCCGCATGGACCTGTCGCAACCGCGGCCTTTCACCGGAGACGGCGGCGAAGTGGACGGCATCGCGGATCGCACCAGCTACTTGATGAATTCGCTGCTCAGCCACAAGACGCGGCGCTATGGCCGCTGGAACCTGATGCGCTTCATTCAGGAGGTCGGCACGTCGAATTTCGTCGCCTTCTCAGAACGCAACGCCACCGCATTTACTCTGGAAGCCGGCGGCGACCCACGCCAGGACGATTACGACATTTGGCTTGGCACGCTCATCATCCGCCCGTGGATCGCGGCCGAGCGGCACACGCAGGCGGCGAACTATCTCTATCTTGACGCCCATGTCACGACGCTCACGTGGGAGATCGCCGTGCCGGCCATGTATCCCGACAAGGTTGTGCTGATTGACGACGGCAGCTATGCGAATTGACTGGCGATGCCACACGAAACAGGTTGTCCTGGCCATGTTCCTGGTTTTGTGTGCCGGCTGCGAAGCCGGCAGCACGCCCAAGGGAACGGGAGCGCATGACGCCGCGCAGACATTCTTCGACGCTGTGCTGCGCAAAGACTGGCCGCGGGCGTACGCAGCGCTCGACCCGGAGGTCTGCCGAAGCATCCCGGTGGCTGTGTTTGAACAGCGAGCCGCGTCCTACAGGCGCAACATTGGGTTTGAGCCCACGGCCGTGCAATTTCGGGCGTGCGAGGAACGAGGCGACGAAGCGACGGCGCATGTCGCGTTCTCCGGCCGCGGTTCCGGCCGTTTCCACTTCTACAAGGACGCCGCAATGCTGCGCCGAAGCGCGACGGGGTGGGGCGTCGTGCTTCCGCAACGGTTTGGCGCGGCCCGTTGAACGAATCGCTTCGAGTAAAAAGTGCCGCCTCTTGTTCACCCTGCTTCACCGAGTCTTTCCGCGCGGGGCCTGTGAGGGGTCAATCACCCGCAACGCGTCCGCGGCTGCCTCCCGGACGCTGTGCTGAGGATCACCGAGGGCCGCCAGCAGCACCGGCGCCGCGGGCTTGGCCGCGGTGCCGTACTTACCCAACGCTTTGGCGGCGTCGCGGCGGACGAAAGCGTCGCTATCCTTCAGTGCAGCGATCAGTGCCGGAACCGCCTGCTGCGGATCGGTGCTGCTCTTTCCCAAGGCGTGAACGGCTTGGAGACGCAGCGACACGTCTGGGTCCTTGAGCTGCTCGATCCGATCGCTGGTGCTAATCTGCCCGCTGCACGCGCTGAGCGGCAACGTCAGGCTGAGGGCTAACAGTATTCTAGAAGTCGCTGGCATTGATCGCTTCTCCTCCGGAACGCGTGGCGAGGGCATCGTAGGTGATGAGCGAGATGTTGCTGTTGATCGAATGGACCGAGCCGTCGCCGAAGAGGAAGTTGACGCCGTTGGTGTGAAAACTGGCCGTGGCGTCGGCATCGGTGACGTCCGGATTATTGGGCGCGTGCGGGCCGCAGTGGCTCATGACCAGGGCCGGCGGCGCTTCCACCGCCGTCGGGTCGCGCAGCGAGGGCACATCGCCGCCCGTCACGGAGCCGGTCCACGTCGTGTACGACATGCTGCTGCACCGTTCCGCGACAAAAAACGTGTTGCTCAGACCGTCGGTCATGTCCTTCATTTTGAATTGACTGTTGCGCAGGAACGCGCCGTCATTGTCCGCCGCGTCGTCGGTGACGCCGAGGTTGCCGTTGATCGCGACGTAGTTGCCATAGGCGACTACCGTATTCGTGCCGTCAACCTGGAACCAGTTGCGCGTGTAGCGCTCCGAGGGGCACGAAAAAACCTTCAAGAAGGATTGACGGGGCACGGCGCTGATCGGCACGTTGATGTCGGCCGCGAAGTTGATCGTACGTCTCAGGTTGTCTTGTTCCACGTCGTCGAGCAGGAACGCCGCCCAGCCCCAACCCGGTCCGAGATCGGTCCCGTCGCTCGCCACGTTGGTGAAATAGCCGGGTGGGAAAGTCCCCATGCGATCGTGGTAGTTGTGCAGGGCCAGGCCGATCTGTTTCAAGTTGTTCTTGCATTGAATACGAGCAGCCGACTCGCGAACCTTTTGCACTGCCGGGACCAGCAGGCCGATCAGGATCGCGATGATCGCGATGACCACGAGCAGCTCAATGAGTGTGAATCCTCGACGCTTGCGCATCGGAGTTGTCCTTTCTCATGGATGAAAGTGCGCCGTTTCGCGCATAGCGGAACGGAATAATGCGCAAATCGCCGCGGCGTCATGCTTGCCGTAAGTGCAAACGGCAAAGGCACCCGCGGACGGTCTGCGGCGACCGAATAAATGAACGTATGGGGAGTCAGCCGGCGCGCAAGCCCGCCGCTAGACGTGGGACAGCAACCGTGGCGGCGGATCGGGCGGCAGCGGCGGCAGGGATTCGAGAAGCTGACGCCGGTCGTCCAGCCAAGCGACCGGCTGCAAGTATGCCTGGGAGGTGGGCCGTGGCGGCAATGCGACACCGGCGCCGGCGACCATCCACGGCGGTCCGTGTCCGCGGCAGCGTTGCGCGTTCATGCCGAGCAGCCAACGGCCGCAGGGTCGGGGCGATGCCATTTCGGTGGCCCTTTTTGAACGGCAAGTCGGCGTCGCTTCTTTCACTTCGGCAGGTGCAGGTTTCGGTTGTTGCGCACAGGCGGCACAACAGGGCTTCGAATCACTCTTGCCGGCGGCGCGGTCGCGTTGACGCACTTCATTCCAGCCGCGCGGCACGGGCCGTTCGGCGTATTGCGGAACGGGGACGTGCTGTTTGTCCGCCCACGTCAGACGCTCTGCCGCGCTGAAGCAACAGCAGTGCCGCCAGCAATCCTCGGCGTTTTGGCAACCGCAGGCGTGAGTATCGCACGGAAAGGGTTGACTGCGATCTTTGGCGGCGCGGACCGTGACCGGAAAGCCGACGATGGAAAGGAGGTAGCCAAGCAGCGCACACCAGCCCATCACGCGGCGCGTGCGACTCAGTCGAGGCCGGCGTTGGGGAGGGAAGCGCATCGAACTGCCCGTGTCCGTTCCCGGTGCTATGCGAGTGCGCATATGCTATGGCGAGCGGGAGGGCACGTCAAGAATCAGGCCGATTCGCCGACCTCGAATACAAAAGTCGAAACTGCCGCGCCGACGTGTTCGAGAAGGCGCTCACCCCGCTATCGCCGAATCGCCGAAGCGGCCCGCCATCCAACTTCGCGAGGGCTCTCGAAATGAGTTGCAACTCTGCGGCGTGGCCTCCGACGAATAACGACCTGCAAACGACCGTTGGCGAAGTGGGGCAGGACCACCGGCTCTGACCGGGCTACGAAACATGCGTCGCGCTGTCTTCGAGGAATGTCGTGCCATCGACATAGCGCTTCAAAACGCGAAGCTCAGGCCGACCTTGCCGACAAACTCATCCGGGTGGCCGGCGATGGCGCGCAGACTTTCGGCCTGGAAATGGTAGTAGCGGACCGACGCCGAAAGATACCACGAGCCGCATTTCGTCGGCACGGGCAGCGGCACCGACAGATGCAGCCCCGCCGACCAATAGCCGAAAAACTCATTGTCGCCTTGCGCGTTCACGTAGTAGTTGTCGATGCTCATGCCCGCGGCGATTGGCACACTTATGCCCGCGTTCCGATTCCAGAGATGGAAACGGTACGACGGCTCGATTCCCGTTTCCAGATAAGTCGCCTCGTGATCGAAGCGGTTGGCCGTCTCGTGGTAGAGGGCGGCGAACGGCTTCAGGCCGAAAAACGTCGCTTTCTCCGGATCGCGCCAGAGGGATGCGCATTCATAACTGACCTTTGTGCCGACTTCTTGCAACGGGAAGAAACTGCCGGACGGATACGCATAGAAGTTGTAATTCACATCGACGGTCAGCCCGCGATACGCCGTCACCACGCCGAGCATGAATTCCGCTTGATACCAGTCGGCGCCGGTGCCAGTGACGGTCACCCGACCCGCCGCACTGCCGTGGTGATGCAGGATGGAGCAAGGCACATCGGAACCGCTGGCCACTACCCCCGAGGATGCCAGCGAACTGCGGCCGTCGAGTTGCATGCTCTGAAACGCGGTGACGTACGGCGTGACGGTGATGTCGTTGGGCCCAGCCCAAGACAACGCGGCCGTCGCAAACGGTTGCACGATGAAGCCGCCGTCCTGATGCACGTACCCGCGGTGAACGTAGGCGGTCGCATAATCGACGCCGCCGGTCAGACACCACTTGAACGGATTGTCCGGATCGAAAGGTTGTTCGGCTTCATCCGCGAGACCCGCGGCCGCGACCCGGCAGTACGGTCAGCCGAGCACAGGCGATACGCCGAACGTCGGCATGCATGTCCAGAGGGCGAGGATCGCTGTCAGCCGCAGAACCGCCCTGCCCATTTTTCGCCTCCTCGGTGAACATCCGCGCCGGGCAGCGCGTGCGCGGACCTACAGTTGGTATCGGCCAGCCGGGCCGTTTGTCCGAAGAAAAGCGCCGAGGGCGCCACTCCGATTGGCGCGGCGGTTCCCCACTCTACGTAGGTCTCTTTCATTGAAGCTGGACGCTTAGGTCGATTAGGGTATCGCCGTTCGCGTCAAAAGAGAGGAGAACGGGGCGCGTCGGTCAATCCGACGATTTTGACCTCGCCGCGCACCTCGCAAAAGGCGACGGAGCCGTACCGGAATCGTGGCGTTCGGTACGTGCCGAACAGACGTGTTCGCGGGATGTTTTGCGAGGCGCACATGACGCGACATCGTATCCTCACGCAGCAGCGATTTCGACACCACCACAACAGATCATCGCTGCCTTGCCTGCTTCATCGCGTCCGCGATCCGCTCAAGCGTGTCCTTTGCTCGTCCGAGAACCGTATACGGGATTTGAAGGTCAGTCGCGTAACCCGTCAGTTCCAGGGCGTGCGGGCCGTGGGTGTACTGTAACCGAGAGTATTCCTTCGCGAACCCGGTAATGAGTTGTCGCAGGCGCTCAGCGTCCAGAGATCCTGCTCCGCCTCGTCGATCTTGCGCTGGCTGGTAGACTTCTCAAGCAGCGCCTTCTCCTTCAGGCTGTTCAAGGTCGTCTGTTGCTTCGTGGTCAGCTTGAGGTGATCGGGATGATCGAGGAAAAAGCCGGTCGCCCCGGTGTGGTAGATGTGCGAAGCCCCAGGGAAGCCGTGCAGGGCTGCGGTTTTTTGCATTTTCCCCATGCCCTTCATCCCTTTCGTGCCGGGCGCCATGTTGCCCATGCCCATCGTGGCCATCATGTCCATGTCGTCGTCTTCCATGCCCTTCCCGGCCATGCCGGCCATCCCACCCGTGGTTTTGCCCTGCATGCCGCCCATCATGGACATCATCTTCATCATCTCGTCCGGGTTCATGCCCTCCATGCCGCCCATGCCCATCATGCCCTTGCCCGTCGGCATGCCGCTCATCCCACCCGCGGCGGCGGCGCCCGACGGCGTGCCCTTGTGGCCCTGTTTTAGGGCGGCTTCAAGCTTGGCGATCTTGGCCTGGAGATCGTGGACCTGAGCGGTCAAGTCCTGATCCGCGGCCGCCGCCTTGTCGGCGTGCTTCTGCTTGGCGGGGTCCGGTGTCCTGTTTTGGGCCAGGCTTGCCAGAGGCCAGGCGAGACCGGCTGTCAGTACCCCGATGACGAGCAAGAGGGACAGACGAGCAGCAGTCAGTGGATGAAAGGTTCTCATGCGTTGTCTCCTTCGTTGCCTCATTGGCGCATACTTCTGGAGTGAGTGCTCAGCCTCGTTCTGTTCGCAAAGAAGGCGCCACCGGGGCTCGTCGAAGCGACGCCGAGACGCATCTACTATTCCGCAAAGCACGTTGCGTTGACAGGTTGAAGCAGGAGGGAGGCTTTTGGTTTTGTGAAGTGTGCGGCGCCGCACAGCGACTGCCGTCCGAGCACAGTTCGGTTCGCTTCGTGTGCGGACGCCGGGAGTTCGGATGCGAGACTCAACTCAACAGGCGCGATCCGCATTGGCTGCAAGGGTCGCGTGGCTCTGTCGGCACCAGTTCACACGGTTGAATGGCGGACGTACTGCTACTGATTAGCTTGATTAGAATGCCGAAACGAATCCGGCGCTGCCGAATGGCCGGCGACTCAACCACGCGATGTCGAAAATTCTCTTATCCGCCCTGGCTCGCCCCCATAATGCCGGCCCGATTCTCCAGGCCGCGCCCCGTGCGCGGATTGATCGGGTCGGGAAGATCGGGTTGTCCGCCCTACTGCCGTTGGCGCCCTCCTTCACCTGGCGCGGGGGGTTCCTCCATGCCGTCTACTAACAGTAGTCCAAGGATCGTGACTTCTTCGCGCCGCAAATCGTCGAGCGCTTGGACATAGTCCACGCTAAGCTGAAAGTAGGTGCGCTGGGCGACCAACACTTGCGGCCAGGCGGCTTTTCTCCCCTTGAAATCCTTGCGGTAGCAGTGGTAAGCGATCCACGCGTCTTCGAGGCTGCTCCGCTCGTCCTTCTTACCGAGGGCGGACGGCGTGTCCCGGCAGTCGTAGTCTTTTTCGCGGAACTTGGAGGCTTTGGGCTGGTACAGTTTCACCGTCGCCAGCGCGGTCTGGTAACGGGCGTATTCGCGTGCGAGCCGCTGGCGCAGCGACAACTCGACGCGGCTCACTTCAGCCTGGGCGCGAGCCACCTCGGCTTCGGCCGCGCGGATGTTTCCTTGGTTCTTGTCGAAAATCGGCAGCCGTACGCCGACGTTCACCGTGCTGGTCTCCGTCCGGCTCTCGAAGTCATAGCCCGTTGACACCCGCATCTGGACGTTGGGGATGGGCTCAACCTGTTCGCGCCGCAAAGCGAATTGGGCCCGGGCCAGGCCTGCCTGGGCGACCTTCATCTCCGGGCTGTTCTCAAGCAGGTGGCGCAGCGTTGTCTCCCCGTCGGGCACCGCCGGATGTATGTCGAGATCATCCTGCAGAGGCGTCACCGGCAGGGAGGGTTCCCCGATCAACGCGGTGAGTTGTTGCCACGCCGCGTGGTAGAGTGCGGTCGCGTTCGCGAGGGCGACCTCCTCCTGACGAGCCTCGATTCGGGCTTGAAGCAGATCGCCGTTATTGGACGCGCCGACATTTACCAGCTCGTCCGTCGTCGTGTACGCGTCGTGCGCGAGGGTCAGCAGCTCCGCCCGCACTTTCAAAAGACGCTGCATCGCCGCGAGTTGGTAAGCCCGCAGCCGCACGCTGTTGAGTACGCGATACTGCTGCGCTTCGGCCTGATACGAAGCTTGCGCGGTTTCCTGAGCGAACCGGGCGCGGCTTAGCCGCAGTTTGCCCGCGGTCACAATCGTTTGATCGATGAACAAACCCTGTTGTTCACCGGGCCAGGCCTTGCCGCGCAAGCCGATTTGTTCGCCGTTGTAACCGACGGTGGGATTGGGATAGAGCCCCGCCTGGACTTCACGGCCACGGGCGGCGTCGAGCTGGGCGGTCGCCTGTGCCAGCGTGGGGTTGTGCTTGAGGGCCATCTGCTCCAGGTCGGCCAGGCTCAGCGCCGCAGGAGCCGTTTGCGCTTCGGACGTGGATGTATGCGGAGCAGTTTGCCCATGCTTCGGCTCGTCCGCCAACCCCGGCAATGCCAGTTCGGCGCTGACGAGGAAGCAGACCAACCAGACGCCAAATCGGAACTTTTGCGTCTCCACCTGGACTCCTCCATGACCGGCTGCATTGGGACCGCGACCATTCATTCAGTGCGCGGCAGCGCGCCGCCGACCACGCGTTCGAGCGTCGCCCGCCGCCGGAAATAATCGGCGAGCGCCTCATACGAACGGTCGAGGATCGCCGTCCGGCTGCGTTGTGCTTCGATCAGACTTAGGAAGGGCGCCGTCCGCGTTTCATAGGCGGAGCGCGCCGCTTCCACATTCTTCCGCGCGTCCGGCAGAAGCTTGTCTTCGTACAGGCGCAGAATCTTCTCGCTTTCCGCGACTTGCTCGTAAGCCTCCTGCACTTGGAGGTTGACCTGGTCGATGCGGCCGTCGAGTTGCGCCCGGCGTTCGGCGAGCCGGGCTTCGGCTTCGGCGACGGCGGCGTACCGGCGCTGCCTCTGGACGGGAAGGTTGAGGCGCACCCCGACCTGTGCCGCTAAATCGCGTGTCGGGCCGTTGCCCATGATCGTGTCAAACGCGGCCGTCACCTCGAAGTCCGGGCAGAACTCCTTGTGCGCCAGCGCCAAGGCCGCCGTATCCGCGTCGATGCGCGCCGACAACGCTCGTAGATCCGGTCGCCGGGTAAGGGACAGCGCCCGCAAATCCGCGATGCTCGGCAAACCGTCCGCCGGCCGCAATCGCTCCGGCGGCGGCGGCAGCGGCGCGTCGGGCGGCGCGTGCATGAGCGTGTTGATGCGCGCGACCGCGATTTTTCGCATCCGCTCCAACGTCAGTCCCCGCTCTTGCTGCCGGCCTAACTCCACGTCGGCCTGCACGACGTCTTGTTCGGGAACGAGACCCTTTTCGTACCGCGTTTTCGCCTCCTCGCGAAACCTCTTGAGCAGCCGTTGATTTTCCTCGTTCACGGCAAGGGCCCGCGCGACCAGGTAGTCGTCGTAGAAGGCGCTTTTGGCGCTCTCGATCAGTTGCAGGCGCATGTCGTCCACGTCGCTGCCCGCGGCCGCGGCCTCGGACTGCGCCGACTGGCCCCGCAGTCCGCGTTTGCCGGGGAAGGGGATCTTCTGTGCGACTTCCAGGCGGTAGCCGAACTCCACCGCGTTCGAGCCGATCGAGGCCGGCGCCATCATGGACCCAACCATCGGATCGTCGAGCGCGATGACCTGCGGATAGCGGGCCGCCGCCGCCTGCCACGCGGCCGTCATCTGCGCCAGCGACGGGTTGCGAGCCAATACCTGTGCGACGACAGCGTCGACGGAGAATTCCGCAAGCGCCGCCGTCTCCGTTCTCGGCTCCGTCGGCGAACTGGGCGCCGCAACAGGCGCCCTGCATACGACCTGTCGCAGCACCTCGGCAAGCGGGCCGGAATCGCCGGTTTTGGCTGGCTCGGCGGGGAGTGCGAGCCGGGTGTGCGAGACCACGGTCGGTTCATTCAAGGACGAGCACGCGACGGGAAGAAACCCGACAAGCAGCAGCCAAGAGCCCATCAGCGCTCGCGCGGAGCGTGTCATTGCCTGCCTCACTTGCCAGGTTTCCGGAACTCCAGAAGTTGCAGCGGTATGCGGCGCGAACCACCGCACGGCGAGAGGTCGGGCTAGCGCTTGTCGTGACTATCGGCCCGGAACGTCCGGACTCCTGAGCAAAATCCTCAGGCGCGAACGTTTTTCCCAGGGATTTGGAACGTCGGCCGAGCGGTCTGACGCATCATTTGATCTTCAACAGTCTCAGCCCGTTGAAGATAACGAGGAGGGACGCTCCCATGTCGGCGGCGATGGCGGCCCAAAGGGAGGAGTAGCCCGCGAACGTCAGCGCCGCGAAGACGCTCTTGACGGCCAGCGAGAATCCGATGTTCTGCCGGATGGTCGCGAGCGTCCGGCGGGAATGCCGGACCAGCCACGGCAATTTGGACAAGTCGTCGGACATGAGGGCGATGTCGGCGGTTTCGATGGCCGCGTCGCTGCCAGCGGCTCCCATCGCGATGCCAACCGAGGCACGGGCGAGAGCTGGGGCATCGTTCACGCCGTCGCCGACCATCGCCACGTTGCCGTACTTGGCAACGAGCGATTCCACCACCGCCACCTTGTCCGCGGGCAGCAACTCGGCGTGGACCTCAGCCACGCCCGTTTCGCGGGCGATCGCCTCGGCGGTCCCTCGGTTGTCCCCGGTCAGCATGACGAGGTGCTTGACGCCGGCGTCGCGCAACGCCTGAAGCGCCTGGCGGGCTCCGGGCCGTACCGCGTCGGCGAGGGCAATGAATCCGTAGACGTGAGTCGCGTTCCCCACCACCACAACCGTCCGCCCCGCCTTGGCCAATTCTTCCAGCTGCTGGTGAACCTCTGCGGTCTCCTGACCCCGTTCCTCTAGGTAGCGGTGAGACCCCAGCCAGTACTCCTGCCCGTTGAAACGTGCCGTGGCCCCTTTGCCCTGGATGACGCGAAAATCCTCGGCGGGCGGGACGGCCACGCCTTGCTGCTGCGCGTGTGCGACCACGGCACGGGCGAGGGGATGAGTGCTGTGGGCCTCCAGCGCGGCCGCGCGCTCTAATAGTTCCGTTGCGTCGTGTCCGCTCAAGGGCACGATCGCCACCACTGTCGGCTTCCCTTCGGTCAGCGTCCCCGTCTTATCGAGGGCGAGGGCCTGCAACCGCGCCGGGGCTTCCACGTATTGCCCCCCCTTGATGAGCACGCCGTTACGGGCCGATGCCGCTAATGCCGCCACGATGCTCACCGGTGTTGAGATCACCAGGGCGCAGGGGCAGGCGATGACGAGCAGGACGAGCGAACGGTAAAACCAATCCTGCCAGGCCCCGCCGAAGAAGAGAGGCGGGATCAGCAGGACGGCCAGGGCGAGTGCCATGACGGCCGGGGTGTACACGCGGGCGAACTTTTCCACCCATTGTTCCGAAGGAGCACGCCGGAACTGCGCTTCGCCAACCAGGCGGATGATGTGGGCCAGAGTGGTGTCCCCGGCGGGCTTCGTGCATTCGATCGTCAAGGCGCCGTCGCCGTTGATCGTGCCGGCGAAGACCTCTCCGCCGGCCGTCTTGGGGACCGCGACGCTCTCGCCGGTGATGGGTGCTTGGTTGACGTCGCTGGCCCCGCGGACGACGCGACCGTCCAGGGGAATGCGGTCTCCGGGCCGCACCAGAAAAAGAGCCCCCACCGGCACTTGGTCCGGGGCTACCTGGTCCTCACTTCCGTCCGCGCGTTGGAGGCGTGCGCTGGGCGGCGTCAGGTCCATGAGGGCGGCCACGGCCCGGCGCGCGCGGCCCACGCTCCAGGATTCGAGCGCCAAGGACAGAGCGAAGAGGAAGGCGACCGTAGCAGCCTCGAACCACTCGCCGATGGCCGCCGCGCCCACGACGGCCACCGTCATGAGCAGGTTCATGTCGGGCCGAAGGCGCTTGGCCGCGAACCAGGCCTTGGGCAGGACGTACCAGGCACCGAAGATGATACTCAGGCTGTACAGAGCTTGAGCCGCCGGCACGATGTGATGTGCCAGACCCATTCCTTCGGACCCAAGCGCCGCGGGAATTCCCCCGGCCGCCCACTCATCGAGAAGGAATCCCAGCAGCGCGAGGATGCCGCTCGCTGCGGTCAAGATCGTTCGCCCTTTTCGCTGCCAGAAGCCTTCATCTCTCGGCTCGGCTGCGCCGCCTCGCCAGACCTCGGCATGCATCCCGGTTCGCGCCACGGCTTCGCGAATGGCTTCGGGGGCGACCATTGCAGACCCCGCCGTAACGGTCATGCGCCCGTTCAGGATGTCAAACCCGAGGCGGTCCTCGCCGCCGACGACCGGACCGACCGCACGTTTCAGGACGGCGACCTCTTCCGCACAGTCCATGCCGTGAATCGTGTAGTGTATCGTCGGCTGAGGCATCGGCGCGTGTCCTCGGTGGGTGCGTCCTCATTTCGTCGCCGGCCCCGCCTGGGCACTTGTCGCGGCACCTGGCCAGTCTTCTTCCAGCAGAAGGCCGGCGATCTCACTCGCGGCCCGCCACGCTTCGCCCAGGGCGCGAATGTATTCCAGATTGGCCTCGGCGGAAGCCCGCTGTGCTTGCAACACCCGCAGGTACTCGAACTGCCCGCCCCGGAACGCTTCCTGCGCCAGACGGTAGGCCTTCGTCGCGCTGGGCAAGATGACGGTGCGATAGCGCTCGGCCCGTTGGCGGGCGGCGGTGTATTGACCGTAGGCAGTCCACAGGCGGGCCGTCAGGTCGTTCTGCACCCGCGCGATCTCCTGGTTTGCACGCCCGAGTTCCGCCTGGGCGGCCCAGATGGCGCCCTGGTTGCGGTTCCAAACGGGCAAAGGC
>JBGQKZ010000123.1:0-18250 GCA_041499805.1 Gemmataceae bacterium | reverse complement strand
TGGCCGGGCCTCCGTGCGGGTTTGCAGACTTCGTCAGCTGCAAGATTATCCGCAGGAGGCCCTCTCGACTATGTATCCCAGGGCTGCAAGGCCCTGCAATCACAGCGGTTACGCTAGAGCGGACGGGCGGTTACGCCCAACGTATTCAGCTGCTACCTTGGGACTTTACATCGAGGGCAATTCACTATGGCGATCACCTGTGTTGACTTTCGCGCCCAAGGTGGAAAGGCGGATCATCCGTCCCGGCCTCGCCGACGGCGGAGGCTACGGCTGGCGCTCGAAGCGCTGGAATCGCGCGTCGTGCTCGACACCACCATCACTCAATACTACACGCCCGCCAACGTCTGGCCCGTCGGCAGTCTCCTGGGCGCCCCGAACGGTCAAGCCTGGTACACGCGCATTAGCGATCCGACCATCGGCCACATCAAGACCGACGGCACAATCGATGAGATGACCGACTTGTACTTGCAGATCAACGTCGCCGTGGCGCTACAGACCGATCCCGCCGGCAATCTTTGGGTCGGCGATATTCGTGCGGGCGACGAGGACCGGCTGGCTCGCTTGACGACGGACGGCCAGGTGAAACTGATTACCGACTTTTCGAACATTCTTAGCACGGTGAATTCGCAGGCCGCGGCGCCGACGGCGTTCTTGCCGTTGGCGCGGTTCCTCCACACCGGTCCAGCAGTAATGGTCGGCGTCAACCAGGACGATTCCTTCAGTTTGTTCAATCTGCCTTCGACGAGCATCAACGCCAGGTCGTTGGGACCCGATTGGGCGCTGCAAATCGCTCAGGCGGCGGACGGGACCTTCTGGTATCCCGATGGCGACGGCGTGACGCGGCTGACGCGCGACGGTCAGACGACACGCTTCCAGCTTCCGGATACTGACCCGCACCATTACGTCGGCTCCATCGCGCTGGGCGGCGACGGCAATATGTGGATTCGCGTGGACCGCTTCGACGACTCGATTCCCATCGCGGTCGCCGACAGCATCGGCCGCATCAATGCCGATGGGACCATCACGGAGTTCAGCTTGGCGGCCGACGGGGCGCACCCGCTCCTGTCCCGGCTTATTTCGAGCACAGACGGCAGTGTCTGGTTCGACGAGCAAGGCGTGTCTGACAACTTCACCCCGCTCCCGAACACGCATCGGCTGGGCAAAGTTTCTGACACCGGCGCCATCACCGAATACGCACTGCCCAACGGAAACGACAGCTTCTTCTCCTCCGTCGGCCCGGACGGCGTCATCTGGTACACGCAGCCGTTCACCGTTCAAGACGGCGTGCCGCAAGTCTCCGTGGTCAATAAGGTCTCGATCCATGCCCTACCGTTCGGAGGCCCGGATCACGTGGCCGTGACCCAAGGGAGCACAACCCAGACGCCGGTCGCCGAAGTGCAGTTGCCGAACCCGGACGGCGCCCATGCCTCGGTCGATCTAGGAAACGGCACGACAGCCGCCGGTACATTGGCGCCCAAGCCCGATGGCTCGTTCACCGTTACCGCGCCCATCTTCTACAACGTCTCCGGCAGCTATCTCGTTCACGTCTCCGTGGTCGATGGCTCCGGCGTGCAAGCGCTGTTTCACACAACGGCCACCGTCACGCCCGGCCCCAACGAAAAATACGTCGATCAGCTCTACCACGACCTGCTCGGCCGTGTCCCCGACGATGGCGGCCTCACGTTCTGGACCACCGCGCTCGACAACGGCTTGCCGCGTAGCGCCCTCGCCGCCGTGTTGCAGAACGCGCCCGAGGCCCGCAAGGGTCAGGTCGATCAGCTTTACCAATCGCTTTTGGGCCGTGCCGCGGACGCTGCCGGCGAGCAATTTTGGGTCAACTTCCTGACGGACTCGAAAATGGGGACGGGACCCTTGAATGCAGGGGTCCCGTCCGCATTTTCGAGTCCCGGCGGCAGCATCGACGCGGTCCGCGCTTTCTTCCTGGCGTCGCCGGAGTTCCAACAGCAAGGCGGCGGCACGGTTGCCGATTACGTCGGCCGGCTCTATCAACAGCTCCTCGGCCGCATCGCCGACGCGCAGGGCGAGGTCTTCTGGGGCACGCAAATCAAGAACACCTCCGCCCTGGCCGTCGTATACGCACTGACCCGCAGCGACGAAGCGGCCCGCCATGCGGCGACGCTCGATTTGCAAAACACGCTGCGGCGCACGGCGGATGCGGGCGGCGTCGCTTTTTTCGCGAGCGCCATCGTACACGGCGTGCCGTCCGAAGTCATCGAGCGGGCGCTGCTGGCTTCCGACGAGTTCTTCCAGAAAGTGGGGGCGTCGAACACGGTGTTGCCGTAAAGAGGAGTGGGAGGGTTGAGTCAAACATGTCGCCCAGCGCGTCTTCCACGGTCCGGCAGTCCCCAGTCACGCCATGACGGGTAACCCGAACGTCAATAATCAAAAAGGTTCCTGAGGACCGAATGCGGCCCGTCCTCTATTCTTTCGTCCCCCCCTGATTTGTGAGAAGATTTTCATTGATCTCATAGATCGGCCAACGTTACGATCTCTTCTGACTCGTCTCCTCCAAATGCGGTAGTCTCAAGCGTCGGTGCGCCCCGTCCCGGCGCGTGAAGGGTGGATCATGTCTAAACGGCGTCCGTGGCGGCTGGTATTCGTCGCTTGCGTGCTCGGCGTTTTGTCTTTTCTTGTGCCGGGCAGCCCGGTCTATTTGCCGACGTTGTTTGGTTCGGCGCGACAATACGATGGGCGTTCGCTGCGTCAATGGACGGCAGCCCTGAACGCCGCGGACCCCGCAGTGCGGCGTCAAGCGGTGTTCGCACTCGGCGCCATCGGCGAGGATGCGGGGCAAGCGGCGCCGCGGTTGGGCCAAATACTGACCGACGACGGCGAGCCGGAGGTGCGGCAGCAGGCGGCGTTGGCGCTCGCCAAGATGGGGGCTGCGTCCAAGACGGCGGCGCCGGCGCTCGCGCAGGCGCTGGACGATCCGGAGGCGTCCGTGCGGATGAATGCCGCGCTGGCGCTGCTGCGCGTCAAAGACGACGCTCGGTGCGCCGTGCCTGCCCTGATCAAGGCGGTGCAGGACGAGCGGAACCACATTCATGCGGACGATTTCACGATCACGATTCAGGAAATGGTCGCGCTCGTTCTCGCCCGCGTCAGTGCGGGGAGCGACGAGGGCGTGCCGGCGCTGACCGCGGCGTTGGATACGGCGAGCGCCGACCAGACGCGCCGCGCTCTGGTCCGAGCCCTTGGCGAGGTTGGAAGCGGCGCTCGGTCGGCGCTGCCGCGGCTTCGGACCCTGCTTCAGGACAATAACAGTGAGATGCGCGACGCCGTCGCCGAGGCGATCCACAAGATCGACGCGGACGCCGCCGACGGCATCCTGCTGACGGCCACAGCGCCGGCGCCGCCGGAAATGCAACTGCCGGAAGCCGAACGCAGCTATATCTGGGAGATCGAGCATCACGGCAATCTGCTGGTCAAGCACGGCTTCGGCCCGCTCGCGCAGGCGCTGAAAGCGGCCGACGCCGCGGCTCTCACGCGCGCGCTCGCCGTCGATTTCAAAGGCGCCGACCTGGGCGATCCGGACCGCGTGCGTTCGAGCGCCGGGCATGCCGAGGTCGAGCGGATTCAGGATGCGGGTCATCCGCCGTTGCAACTGAATCGCGAGCAGTTTCTCGCGCGGCTGCTGGAGTTCCGCAAGTTCTTCGGCGACACGCCGCCGCAAGTGAAGTTCGCGCTCGTCAACTTGGGACCCAAAGTGCGGGGCCAGGTTGACGGGGTTTGGGAAGGGACGACGCAGCTTCGGCTCAACGGCGAAACCACGAAGGGCGCTCCGGCGGAAGTCGTGGTGATGCTCCGTTATGAAATCCCGAAGCCGACGCAGGAATCGCTCGCGCAACCCGGCTGGTTACGTGCCGCGTCGGTGCTGCAAGTGTTACAAGCCAAGGCGCCGCAATATCTCTTCGCCGAAGTTTCCAAGCAGCGCGGCCTGGACACCGCCAAGCTGCACGACAACTGGTCGCAGCGCGGCTTCCAACCGACGCCGGGCGGCGTCTATGTCTGCGATTTCGATCGCGACGGCATTCTCGACATGCTGGTGACGGACGTGAGCGGCTATGCCCTTTACAAGGGACGGGCCGACGGCACGTTTGCGGACGTGACGAGCCGTGTCGGCCTGCCGCGCGAAGACCCCAGCGTCGCGCTCATTGCCGCGTGGATCGATATCGACGGCGACGGCTGGCCGGATTTGCTCATGGCAGGCCGCGTGTTTCGCAACGAGGGCGGCCAGCGCTTCACCGACTACACCGATCGGTGCAACCTGCGTTTGCCGCGCGATACGAGCAGCGTGGCCGTCGCCGACTACGACCGCGACGGCAAGCTGGACGTGTACGTGACCCGCAATTGCAAACCGGGCGGCAAGTCGTGGCTGGAGGTCCGCAGCGGCGATTCGCACGGCAATTATCTGTTCCGCAACAAAGGGGGCTGGCAATTCGAGGATGTCACGCAGGCGAGCAACACGCTGGGCGGCTATCGCTCGACGTTCGCGGCCGCGTGGCTCGACGCGAATAACGACGGCTGGCCGGATTTGCACGTGGCGAACGAATTCGGCGACGGCGTGCTGCTCATCAACAACCACGACGGCACGTTCACCGAACATCTGCTTTCCGACCACCCCGCCGACTACGGCACGATGGGTTTGGCCGTCGGCGACATCGATAACGACGGCAACATCGACATCTATTGCGCCAACATGTACTCGAAGGCGGGCACGCGCGTGATCGGCAACCTGGCGCCGGACGCCTATCCGCCGGACGTGATGGAGAAGATTCGCCGCTTCGTCGGCGGCAGCCAGATGCACCACAACAAAGGCGATTTGAAGTTCGAGCAAGTCGGCAAGCAATTGCAAGTGAACGGCGTCGGCTGGGCGTATGGCGCCTGTCTGGCCGATCTCGACAACGACGGGTTTCTCGACATCTATGCGACCGCGGGCTTCATCAGCCGCAGCCGCGACGAGCCCGACGGCTGAAACTGCGTGTGGTTGGCTGTCGTGTCACAGCCGTGTAATCGCAGTGCAACGGTGCCGCCGCCGGGAACCCTCGACAATTCGCTCCGGGAATTCTGGGTCAGCAATCCGTGGCAGATCGTCGCCTATGGGTTCAATCTAAGCTGCTATGAACGCAACCGCGTTTTTCTGAATGTTAAGGGGAAGGATTTCCTTGAAATCAGTCACCTGACCGGCGCGGACAGCGACGGCGACGGTCGCGCCGTGGTCGCGGCGGACTTGCGCAACACCGGCATGCAGGACTTGATCGTGCGCCAATCGGGCGGCGGACCGCTGCTGCTCTATGAGAACCGGTTGCCGCGCAAGCACTATCTGGAAGTATCGCTCCGGGGCACCGCCAGCAATCGTCAGGGGATCGGGGCGCGCGTAACCGCGGTCGTCAAAGGCCGGCAGATCGTGCGTGAACTTTATCCCCCGGCGACGCTTCTCTCGCAAGGGCCGAGCATGGTTCACCTGGGCCTGGCGGACGATGAGAGTGTGGACAACTTGACGATTCGCTGGCCTTCGGGAAAGGTGCAAGTGCTCAAGGACGTGAAGGGGGACCGGCACATCGTGGTGGACGAAGCGAAGGACGGCGCCGCCGCGGTGACAACCGTGATACCGAGGCAAGCCATGGCGCCGTAACCGCCGTTTCCAATTCCAGATGAAACGCCGGCCACGGCGCCGGCCTCGCTCTCTTAGCGAGCGAGGCCGGAGGTGAAACTTTTACGGCGTGGGACGAGGCGGGGTCTTCGTCATAAAGTTAACGACGTTCTGCGACCCGGCCTGGAAATCAACCGAGCGTGTTTGACCCACGGGGCCGGACTCAGTCATCCATTGGGCCCGAATCTCGTAAGTGAATTCCTTTCCAGGGACGAGCGGCGGGGTCGTGAACCGCCGGTAGGCGCCGCTCTGATTCGTCATCGCCACGCCGTTAAACCAGACGGACGCGTTCTCCGGAACAACGACATCCACCTCGGCCGTATTCCCCTGCGGCGCCGCGGGCTGCGCGTAGAGCGATTGATAGCCGACGGGCGCCCCTGTGGAGGTATCCGGGTAGTAATAGTCGTTCGAGATTACGGTGCTTGGGGTATAGGGGTACGAATAGTCGTACCCAGGATAGCCGTAATTCGCGTAGCCGTAACTCGGGTAGCCATAACCATAGCCGTAGCCGGGGTAGCCATACCCGAGGCCAATCCCTATTCCCGGATACCCGTAGAAGCCATGATGATGGCCGTCGAAGTCGCCATGCCAGTTGTTGCCATGCCAGTTGTTGCCGTGCCAGTTATTGCCGTTCCAGGCGCCGCCGTTCCAACCGCCCGCGTGAGCCGCGGAACCGTGCCATGCCCCGCCGCCAGGGGCCGCGAAGCCGCGTCCGCCCCCGCCGCCAGGGGCCGCGAAGCTGCGTCCTCCCCCGCCGCCATGACCACCACCGCCGCTGTGGCCGCCACCGCCGTGGCCGCCGCCACCGCCGTGTTGCGCGAAACTAGCGCCGCTGCCGAGTAGCAAGGCCGCGGCCGCGATCAATGGGGCGCCGGCTAAAAGAATTCGATGCCGTAACATGATCCTCTCCTCTATTCAACCGTTTGCGCCGAGCCCCCTGATCCGTCAGAGGCGTTCCTCACGGGATTGGTTGCGGGTTCAGCGCCGAATTAGCTAGGAACGCTGCACTCTGTCTCCAATAGTCCTACGCAATGCCTGTGCCGTCCGGGTCAAAACACCGGCGTGAGTTATCCACGGCCGCAAACACAAGCTCTTCGAATTCACCTGGGATTCAACCATTCAACATGCAAGCCGCCGCTCGCCGTAGTGGGGCGAAACGCCTGCTGTTATGATACCTGCGAGCATTTCCCGGCGGCGGCTTAGGTCGAATGTCGGCCGATTTAGTAGACAAACCGAAGGCGTTGTCGCGGAAAAGGAAAGAGCAAATCGTCAATGCGTGGCGCTCGTCGAGTCGTTGTTGTGCTGATTCTCGGCCTGGCCGGTGGCGTTTTTTTGTTCTTCCGGCTGTTTTTTTCGCCGGCCACGGGCGATTCACGTTCCAGCGCGGATCCACGACTCTCTTATGCGGGCCCGCACCAAAACGTTCGCCCCGACGTCGCGTACGTCGGCGACGAAGCGTGCTCCGTTTGTCACGCAAAAGAGACGGCGACGTTTCGGGAACACCCGATGGGTCGTTCGCTGTTCCCGTTGGCGTCCGTGACGGAGCGGCCGCCGATCGACGTCGCTCACCATAATCCGTTCACGGCGCTGGGAGAGAGCCATCGCATCGAACAGGCGGACGGGCGGACGTGGCATCATCAGTTTCAAAAGAGCGCCGACGACCGGACGATCTACGATGTCGCGACCGAGGTGAAATACGCCATCGGCTCCGGCACGCACGCACAGTCTTACCTTTGGGAACAAGACGGCTACGTGCAGCAGTCGCCGATTACGTGGTACGCCGAACGCCGCATCTGGGATGCCTCGCCGGGCTGGCTCGAAGTCGGCGGCGGCCGGCCCGCGGAAGGCCGTTGCCTTTTCTGTCACGCCAATCGGGTCGAGCCCATGCCGGGTTATGCCAATCGCTTCGTTGCGCCGGTGTTCCGCGGCTCGACGATCGGCTGCGAACGGTGCCACGGTCCCGGCGCCAAGCACGTCGCCGTACGCATGGGGGATGAGGCGGCGGGCGGCGATGAGGAATTCACCATCGTCAACCCCGGCAAGCTCCCGTGGCGTTTGCGCGACGCCGTGTGTCACCAGTGCCACCTCGAAGCGGAAACCAGGATCGTCAAGCGCGGCCGCGAACTGTTTGACTACCGGCCGGGACTGCCACTGGAGGCGTTTTGGACCTTAGTCGTACAAACAGACAACGACGATATCCGGCGGATTCTCAGCCATCCCGAACAACTGGAACGCAGTCGTTGCTTTCGCGCGAGCACCGACGCGAACAAGCTCGGTTGCATATCGTGTCACGATCCGCACGTGAAGCCGGACGCGAACCAGCGGGTGGCGCATTTCCGGCAGGCGTGCTTAAACTGCCATGTGGATCACGGTTGCAGCCTGCCCGCAGCGGAGCGGCGGCGGCAAAACGTGGAAGATAGTTGTTTCGAATGCCACATGCCCAAACGCCAGACGTCGGATGTGCCGCACGTCGCCGGCACCGATCATCGCATCCCACGCCGTGCCGACCAAACGATTACGCTTCCTCAAACACCGCCGCCGGCGCTGCCGGACGTGATCCCGGTGCGACTCTTTCATCGCCAGCCGGGCGAGACGTTGACCGCGGAAGAGCGGCGTGATCTCGGGGTAGCGCTCGCGGAGCTCTTGACCATGAACAAGGTCCCGACGACGCTGGCGGGCAAGACGCTCGAATTGATCGACGAAGCGCTGCAAACCGTTCCCGACGACGCGGCGGCGTGGGACGCGAAGGCGAGCGCGTTACAGCAGCTCAACCGCACGGACGAAGCGCTCGCCGCCTATCGAGAGGCGTTACGCCTAGAGCCGAATCGCGAATCGAGCGTGGTCGGCGCCGGGTTGCTCACGCTGCGTGCGGGGCGTCGCGACGATGCGTTGCAATTCTGGAAGCGGGCGTTGGAGCTTAACCCCTGGCGGCCGCTGCACCACGGCAGTCTGGCGATTCTCTACGCGGGCCGGCAGCAATGGCGTCAAGCGCAGGAGGCAAGTGAAGCTTGGGTTCGGCTCGAGCCCGCCAACACCGAGGCGCGCCGGGTTCTCACTCTTTGCTGGTTGCGCCTGGGAGAACGGCCGTCCGCGACCAAGGAGTTCGCCGTGATGGAAGCGCTCAAGCCCGCGAATCTCACATCGTTACAGGCATGGTGGAACGCGGAAACACAGGGCCCGGCGCCGGGCTATCGGCTGCCGGAACGACCGAAGTGATGGTTCGCGTGTAGCAGCGCGCTTTGCGGCCGGTGTCATGGAGAGGTCAGATCAAAATTCCCCGCTTGCGAACCGCCGGACGGAACCTCGAAGGTCAGGGTCGATTCGGAGTTGTAACGAGCGGGGATCGTGTCCAGGAGCGGCGGACCGCCGCGCACGACACGGGTGTCGTCCTCGGGATCGCGGTCCTTCACGGCCAAGAGCGTAACCATTACGTGATGCCGGCCGACGCGGGCCCCGTTGTCGCCGGACGACAAGCGCAGGGCATATTCACCGTTGTCGTTCGTCCTCCCCGTCGAGCCCATCCCCGCGTCCAGCGCGCCGTCGGGCGCCATTGGTTGGAACGTCACCAGCGCGTTCGCCAGCGGCTTGCCGTTGAGCGTGACCTTGCCCGATACCGAAGCGTATTGCCGGCCGCCACAACCGAGCGCCACGACGACAATAAGCCCGAGCCAGCAGCGAGCGCGCATCGCATCTCTCCTCACGACCTGAACCGGCGCGTCCGGCCCAGACCAGACGCGCCCGCAGGGCGGTTAATCAACGAGCGGGACCGTCTCACTGCCCGCGATCGTGGACAGCGCCATGAAGATGTTCATGTCAATGGTGGGCGGAATGCTGTGTACGGAGCCGTCGCCGAACAAGAAGCTGATGCCTGCGGAGTGAAAGCTTCCCCAACCGTACTTGCAGAAATTCGCGTTTACCTGTCGGGCACAAGCGTCGTAGTCCGGAATCATGGTGACGCTGAACGGCCACGAAGCGCCCTTGGAGTAAAGATTGAAACTGTCACCCCAGAACGGCCCGCGCGTGGGAGTGGTCCTCGTATGGCGTTCGCCCACGAAGATCGTGTTCGACGTGCCGTCGGTGATGCTATTGATGCGCTCCGGCTGCAAGCCGGAAGCGCCGTCGCCGTGAAACGCACCGCGTCCGCCTTTATGGGCGGCCAACGCGATCTGCACCTCATTCCAGAATCCGCCAAAGGTGTCGGTGGTTCGCGTGTCGCCGATGCCGGTCATCGCGCGGTAGGACGAGGGAGCATACTTAATCGTCGTGTTCCCGGCGCCATCCGGCGCGCTGGTGGCGGGTGCAAGAAGTTCGTCGGTGCGAAGGTCAATCGGACAGTTATAGACGGGCATAGGTTTCTGCACGACCGGGGCGTTCTTGGCCGCCTGGTTGGCGGTTGTATTGTCGTACTTCATCCACAGATTTTCCTGCTCGAGATACGGCAGAATATCGATGCTCCAGCAGGAGAAATACTGGTACCTGCCGCCGACCTGCAATTCGACATGGCCGGAGGGAAACGTGCCGCTCACATCGTGGTACCCGTGCAGGGCCAGCCCAATCTGCTTCAAGTTGTTGAAACACTTTACGCGCGCGGCGGACTCGCGGACTTTCTGCACCGCCGGCACCAAGAGGCCGATGAGTATGCCAATGATCGCGATCACCACCAACAGCTCGATGAGCGTAAACGCTCGCGGCCGGCGTCGAAGACGGACTCTGTACGGCAGCATGAGACAATCTCCGTGGGACAGTGCCGAAACCCGAATAGAGAAAAAATGACGCTAAACGAAATGCTCGGGGGACACGCGGCCGGACCATGCCGGCCACAACCAAGACGGAGAAGTGACGTCCCCGTTCGCAATTGCTTAAATAACCGGAGTGGAGGGCGTGCGTCAAGGAATTTCTGAAAAGAAAGTGAGGCGGAGATGAAAACACGCCGGGAGTTCCAGGCAACTCGCCGCAAGACCCGGCGACGGTTCCAAGCGGGCTCGGCGGGGAGCACTTCCGCAGCCCCAGCGACGCTTGCGAGGCGCCTTCAGTTCCCGATGCGTAGCTGAGGGCACTGTCCCGCCCTTGTTTCCGACTCGGGGTCTGAGAAATCACGCGGCTCTTGCCGACGGGCGGTCTGGACGGTTATCATTGAGCCTTGCTTTCCGTGCTGTCGTTCGGACGGATTCCACCGTGGTACGCGCCGCCGTGCTAGCGCTTTGTTTGTCGCAACCCCGCAGGTTCTCGATGGGCATGGCGCTGTGTCTAACGATGGCCCTGCCGTGTGCGAGCGCTCGGGCGTCTTGCGGCGACTATGTACAGCTGGGGAAACGTGCCGGCCAGTTGCTGGACATGGCGCGCCGGGACAACTCCAACGGCGCGCCAGCGCCCCATGCGCCACAACGCGTGCCGTGCAACGGTCCGAATTGTTCCTCGGCCCCGCTTCCGCCGCCTGCAACGCCGGTTTCGGTCCCCCACGATCAACCGGATTGGGCGACGCTTCCCATGCCCGTTTCGCGGCCGCCGGATTTGCGTCGCGTCCCCCGCGCCGATGGGTCGATGGACGCGGACGACCTCGACCTCGTGCCACCCACGCCGCCACCTCGCTTGGATCCTTGATCTTTCTCTCACGTGGATGTGGTCCGTTTCGCGCGGCAGCGCGCGGTCACGTCCGTCGTTTGTGCGTACGCACCGTGCGCTCTCCGAGGCGCCTCGGAAAGCGCGTTCGTTCGGCGGGCTGTAACAACGCCCACGCCGTGCGCTGCACAATTCCAGGTGTGAAGATCAAGGCAATGTCATGGCTGCTCGTTTTTTCACGTGGCGTCGAGCCCTTGTTGGATTCGTCATCCTCGTGGCGCTCGGCGGCGCGGCGGCGGTTTACGTGTGGAACAAACCGCGGCTCCCGCAGCCGGGGACCGAACGCTACGAACAGTACGTCGAAGCCTTTCAGCTCGGCGTCGCGGCACTTGACGCCGACGTGCCGCAAGTCGCCGAAGAAAACCTGAACCGAGCCGTGCAGCTCGTCCCGGAGGAGCCGGCCGGATGGGCCGATCGCGGGTTGCTGTTTCTGCGCACCGCCCGATTTGACGACGCGGCCAAGGACCTCGAACGCGCCCGCCAACTGGCCCCGGATAATCCCGACATCCAGAAACTCCTTGGTTTGCTGTACGAGCGGCGTCAAAACCTGCCGCAGTCCATCATCCACTTGCGCCAGGCCGTCAACGGCGATCCGCGCGACATCGAAGCGCTGTACCGCCTCGCGCGCCTTCTTGACCAGCAGCACGAACCGGGGAGCGACAAGGAATATCAACGGCTGATGGAACAAATCCTGGTGGTGCAGCCGAACAATCTTCAAGTGCTGCTCGAACGGCTGCGCGTCGCCCAACAACTTGGCGACCGGAAGGCGGTAGACGAGACCCTCGCCCGCTTGAAAAAGCTAGCGCCGCTCTGGACCGAACCCACCCGGAACGCGTTTGGCGAGCTGGAGAAGAGCCTTGCGGAGCAGCCCGCCGAGGTGACGGGGGCCATGCTCCAATTCGCGAACCTGTTGCGCGGCGAGCCGGGCTACCAGCGCAGTTTCACGGCGGTCGACCCACGCGATGCGCTCGCGGGTGCATCGTTACAGACCTTCCTTAGACTCGCGGCCGTCAAACACGCACCGGCGCCGCCCGACACCGAGCTGACCTTCAAGCCGGAGCCAATCGCCGCCCATGCGGACGGCCGCTGGAACGTCGCTCTGCCGGTGTGGTTGCACGACAACACGGGCCAGCCGACGCTGGCGTTTGCGAATGCCCGCGAGTTACGACTGGGCAACGCCGGGCCTTTGCCCGCGTTTCCGGTGGAGCGGGAGGGACTTCTCGCCATCGATTGGAACAACGACTTCCGCATGGACTTCCTGCTCGCCGGCGCGAATGGGCTCCGATTCTATCAGCAACAGTCCGACGGCAGTTTTCAGGATGTGACCGCGAAGACCGGACTCCCCGCCGACGTGCTCGGCGGCAAGTACCGCGCCGCGTGGGCCGCCGACGTGGACCTGGACGGCGATCTCGACATCATCGTGGCGCGGGAATCCGGACCGCCGCTGCTCTTGCGAAACAACTTCGACGGCACGTTCACGCCACAGCCGATTTTTCCTGAGGTGGACGGCCTGCGCGCGTTTGTGTGGGCCGATTTCGACAACGACGGCGCGGCGGACGCGGCGCTGATTGACGCGCAAGGACACCTGCACGTTTACGCCAATGAGCGCTCGGGCCAGTTTCGCAAATGGCCCGTGGCGCCGCCGGACAGAGGCTTCCTCGGTTTGACCGTCGCCGACGTGAATGACGACGGCGTACTCGACATCATCGGCTTTACGACGGACGGCGCCTTGCTTCGCATTTCCGATCGCGACAAGCGTGCCGCGTGGGACGTTGCGGAGATCGGCCAGTGGCATCCGCCCGCGGCGGGAACGCCCGGTCCGGGAGGAGTCCGCATCATCGCGGCGGACTTCGACAACAACGGCTCCCTCGACCTGCTGGTTTCCGGACCATCGGCCAGCGCGCTGTTCCTGGCGAAGGGCGTCGATTCGTTTCAGGAGATCACGACGCCGTTGCCCGGTCGCATCATGGCTGCGGCCGATCTGAATGGAGATGGCCGCGTCGATCTGCTCAGCATGGATAACGACGGGCGGCCGATCCGCCTGCTGAATTCCGGCGCCAAGAACTACAACTGGCAGGCGGTCCGTCCGCAGGCGAGTCACCAGGAAGTGAAGGGCGACAACCGCATCAACTCTTTCGGCATCGGCGGCGAGATCGAAATCCGCACCGGCACGCACGTCGTCAAACAGCCGATCGCCGGGCCGGTCGTCCACTTCGGCCTCGGCGAACGCAAGCGCGCCGACGTTGTCCTCATCCGTTGGCCTAACGCCACGTCACAAGTCGAATTCAATACGCCAGCCGATCAAGCGGTCGTCGCCGAGCAGCGATTGAAGGGCTCCTGTCCCTTCCTCTTCGCGTGGAACGGCGAACGCTACGGCTTCGTGACCGACTTCCTGTGGAGCACGCCGCTCGGAATGTACATCAACGGCCAGGACAACGGCGCTTTCTTGCAGACCACCGAATGGGTCAAGATTGGCGGCGATCAGCTCGTGCCGCGTTTCGGCGTCTATGACCTGCGTGTTACCGCGAATCTGTTGGAGGTGCATTATTACGACTACCTCGGGCTCACCGTCGTCGATCACCCGCCCGGCACCCAGATGTTCGTGGATGAGCGCTTCAGCATGACGCCTTCCGAGCCGACATTCCATTTGACGGAAAGGCCGCACGCGATCGCCAAGGCGTGGGACCATCACGGTAAGGACGCGACCGCCGAGGTGTGGGCGGTGGACGGCATTTACCTCGACCGCTGCGGCCGTGGCGAATATCAGGGGATCACCGAAGACCACTGGGTCGAAGTCGATCTCGGCGACGAGGCGCCGAAAGAAGGGCCGCTGTGGCTGGTCGCCACGGGTTGGATTCATCCAACCGACAGCTCCGTCAACTTCGCCATCAACCAGGGGACACATACGCCGCCGCACGCCCTGACGCTCGAAGTGCCGGACGGCAAAGGAGGCTGGAAGGTCGGCCGCGACAAGCTCGGCTTCCCGGCCGGTAAGAACAAGACAATGCTGATTCGCCTCGACGGCATCGAAGGGCAGGGCGTCACGCGGCATTTCCGCTTGCGAACCAACATGGAGATCTTCTGGGACGCGTTGCAATACGCCGCCGGCGCCGACGATTCCCAAGCCGTGCGGAAGACCCTAACAGCCCCCGATGCAATCTTGCAGTATCGCGGCATTTTGGAAATGAGGCAGGCCAATAAGAGTTCGCCGGAGCTGCCGGACTATGACCGCGTCGTCGCACGCGGGCAATACTGGCGCGATCAGATCGGCTACTACACGCGTTATTGCGACGTGCGGGAATTACTGGAAAAGATCGACGATCGTTACGTCATTCTGTGCGCCGGCGACGAGCTTGTCCTGCGCTTCCGGGCGCCGCCCAATCCGCCGGAGGGCTGGAAGCGCGATTTCATCTGGGCGTGCGACGGCTGGACGAAGGACGGCGATTTGAACACGCGCTTCGGCAAGTATGTCCTGCCGTTGCCGGCGCACGATAGGAAGAGCTACAACACGCCGCCCGGCCGGCTGGAGGACGACCCTGTCTTCCGCCGGTTCCCCAAGGATTGGCAAAATTGGCACACCCGTTTTGTTGCGCCGACGTATTACGAACGTGGATTGCGCAACTTTCGTGGCACAGAGACGAGGAGCGAGCCATGAGCCGCCCGCTGCGACAAGGGATTATCACCATCTTCTTCCTGGGCGCTCTGGGGTTCGTCGCCTATCAGGGCGCCGGCGGGCAGCTCACCGACTTGTGGCGGCGGCTCACGGGAAACACGGAACCGGCGACGCAAGCGTTCGACGCGGACACGGCGCTGCGCAATTACGGCTTCTTCCTGAAGGAATCCGCCAAGGAATGCGGCATCGACTTCCGCCATGAATCGCCGATGCTCGATCCGAAGTTGGACCGGATCATGGCGCTGGTCGCGGCGATGAACGCCTCGGTTTCCGTCGTTGATTTCGATCGCGACGGCTTGCTGGATATCTATGTCGTTACCAGCAAGGAAGGCGGAAAAAACCGGCTATTCCGCAACAAAGGAGACGGCACGTTTGAGGAGGTCGCCGAGAAAATGGGCGTCGCCGACGTGAATCAGCCCGGCACCGGCGTCTGCACCGGCGCAATTTGGGCCGATTTCGACAACGACGGCTGGCCCGATCTCTTCATCTACAAATGGGGCCGGCCGGAGTTGTTTCGCAATAAACAGGGCAAGGGTTTCGAGCGCGTCACCGAGAAAGCCGGCCTGCCCGCGTGGGTCAACGCGAACGCGGCGTGCTGGCTCGATTACGACCGCGACGGGCACATAGACCTTTTCCTCGCCGGCTACTGGCCCGATGGCGTAGACCTGGCCCACCTTCAGTCCACCAAGATCATGCCGGACTCGTTCGAGTTCGCCGCGAACGGCGGCCGCAAATACTTGCTGCGGAACAAGGGCGACGGCACCTTTGAGGACGTGACGGAAAAGATGGGCATCACGAGCACGCGCTGGACGCTCGGCGTCGCCGCCGCGGACTTGTGCGGCAGCGGCTATCCCGATTTGATTCTGGTCAACGACTACGGCGTCTCGGAGTTCTATGCCAACAAGAACGGCGAGCGCTTCGAGGAAGTCGGTTCGGAGACCGGCATCGGCGTGGCGCCCAAGAGCGGCATGAACATCTGCTTCGGCGACGTGCTGAACCAGGGCAAGCTTGCATTGTACGTGTCGAATATCACGGAGGCCGGCAACCTCGTGCAGGGGAACAACCTGTGGGTGCCAACCGGTCAGACGCCGAAGGGGCTGCCGCGCTACTTGAATCAAGCCGGCACGCTCGGCGTCGAGCGCGGCGGCTGGAGCTGGGGGGCACGCTTCGGCGATCTCAACAACGACGGCCGCGTCGATCTTTATCTCACCAACGGCTACGTCTCCGCCAACAAGAGCAAGAGTTACTGGTACGACTACGGCAAGATCGCAGGCGGTCTTAAAGGTTTGATCGAAGACGCCGACAACTGGCCACGCATCGGCGATCAGAGCCTCGCCGGCTATCAGCAGAAGTGCGTGTGGCTGAACGAGGGCAACCGCTTCGTCGATGTTGCCGGCGGCGTTGGCGTCACGGACACGTATGACGGCCGCTCCGTGGCGTTTGCGGACCTTTTCAACCGCGGTGTGCTCGACGTCCTCGTGGCGAACCAGAACGGGCCGCTCTTGCTTTACAAGAACACGGTCGCGCCCGGCCGCGACTGGGTGCAGTTTGAACTGACCGGCGGCGCTCGCCCTCTCCCGGTAGGTCAGGCTTTCCAGCCTGACCGAGTCAGGCTGGAAAGCCTGACCTACAGCAATCGTGACGCGATCGGGGCTCAAGTCCGGTTATTCTGGCGGCGGGGTTCGGAAGGCCCGGTGCAGCAGCAGGTCCAGGTTATCACCGCCGGTGACGGCTATGCGTCACAGAGCATGTTGCGGCTGCACTTCGGACTTGGCGAAAAGGCCAGCATCGAAAAAGCGATTATCCAATGGCCGTCGGGACGCACGCAAACCATCGAGGCCCCGAAGGTCAACATGCTTCATAAAATCGAGGAACCCGGTGCGTAGGTCAGGTTTTCCAACCTGACCGGTCAGGTTAGAAAACCTGACCTACGCCGAAGATCGAGGAACCCGCGTCATGAATCCGCAAGCAAAAGCGGCGAGCGCCAACTCCTCTGCCACGAGTCAGTCCCGGCTAGTTCTGTTCGTGCGCCTCGCGCTGACCGCACTCCTGGTCGGAGCATACCACTACGGCCGCGACTCATTCGGTCGCTGGACCGGCGGCCTGCTCGATCTCAGCACCTCGCGCGTCATCGCGGGCACGCTGCTGCTCGCGGCACTCATTTTCATTTGGCGGAAGGTGGTGTTGCCCGATCCGCGCTTTCACGGCCCCATGCTGATTACGGCGATTCTGCTTCTGGGCGACGCGAAATTCAATTTCCTCGAAAACCACACGGCACCGTTGTGGCTCATCGAATCGTCCGGCGGCAGATTTACCGAGTATTCGCCGACCTTCGTGACCATCCTGGCGACCCTGCTGGCCGAGATCATTCTGGGCCGCTTTTTCTGGGGCAAATGGCCGCACCTTGCGAGCGCCTATATTTCCGGCATCAGCGCCGGCATCCTGATCAAGTCGCCGGAGCTGTGGCCGTTCGTGCTGTGCGGCATTATCTCGATCATGTCGAAATACGTGCTTCGTGTCGGCGGCCGGCACATCTGGAACCCGACGAACTTCGGCGTCACGATGATGCTGCTGCTGGCCCCCGACTACGTCGCCAGCCTCAGCGTGCAGGCGGGCAACAACGGCTGGGCGGTGGCGATCATCTGGCTCTTGGGCGGCCTGATCCTGTGGCGGCTGCGGCTGGTCCACATCCCGCTCGCGTTTGTGGCGAGCTTTATCCCGCTCGCGTTTCTCCGCAGTTGGTTCACCGGCGACCCGTGGCAGACGGAGATTGCCCCGATCACCAGCCCCATGTTTCAGCTTTACATCTTCTTCATGATTACCGACCCGAAGACGATCACGAAACGCCGTTGGAGCCAGGTGCTCGTCGCGGTGTTGGTGGCGTGCATGGAGACGTTCTTGCGGCTCGTGTTCAAGGACATTTTCTCGCTCTACCACGCGCTGTTCATCGTGGGGCCGGCGGCGAACTTGATTGAGATTGGCGTGGGCAAATGGCGGGCGAAAGCGGCTTCGCAAACCGTTGCGACGGCTGCGCCGCCTCTTGCGCCCACTCTGCTGACGGCCCCCGAAGCAGGCCCCGTCGTTGAGGGCCGCGCTGACACAGCGGCTACGAGCGCGGCGGTCGGGGCTGACGAGCGGCTTTGAAAATGGATTACTTGCATTACACCCCACACACGCTTTTTCGCGGCCTTGCAATGAAAGATTGCTCCGCGAGTTCGTTTCATTTCAGGTCAGTCGGTTACCTTTCAAGAGTCGTGGTTTTCTTGCAAGCCGACGTGTCGATT
>JBGQKZ010000122.1:0-18760 GCA_041499805.1 Gemmataceae bacterium | reverse complement strand
CGTTGATCTCGAGACGTATCAGAAGAGTCCACGCGGCCCGAAAAAGCCGTGGCCCAAAAAAAGCACCTACCGCAACGGCGGTCATGTATCGACCCACAAACTACTTACGGACGGCGAACACTGACCTTGGAAGCCCTGGGGATTAGGGGTTAGGGATTAGGGGATTGGGTTGCGTTGGCTCCGGGTCCCTAATCCCTAATCCCCAGTCCCTAATCCCTCCTTTTTTATCTTCGCCCGGACCGGGGAGCCAGTAGACCACTCCGGCGGTCAACAACTCCGCCGCGGTCCACAGCAAGCGCAGCAGCAAAACCACTACAACCGCCCGACTCGCAACCATGTTCGTTTCCAAAAGGAGCAGTTGCTGTAGAATCAATTCGCGCACGCCGACGCCGCCGGGCGACGGCAGAAAGAGGAATCCCGCGACGTAGGCCAGGCAGATGTACGCCGTGCAGCGCACGAACAGGCCGGTGCTGTAATCGGGCGTCGGGCTAAACGCTTGCGTCACGGCCCAGAGGCTGGTCCCGAGCAACACCCAGCCGCACGCCGTTTGCAGCAGACCGCGGAGCAGCGTCACCGTGCGAAGCTGCGGCAATGGCGGCGCGCCTGGTTCCATAAATGGCGCGGCGATCCGGCGCACCAGTCGATTGAACACGCCCGGCAGAATCGGAATCCCCGCCAGCGCCAAGAGCCCAAGCGCCGACCAAGCCTGGCCGCGCTGATCCGCCGCTTGCCAAATGAAATACAGCGCCGCCAATAGCGCCCCGGCCGCCATCGTCGTCAATGTCTCATAAGCCGCCGTCAGTGCCGCCACGCCGACGCGCATGCCGGGCCCGCTGCTGAGCGTGGTTCGCAGCAACAGCGCCCACGCCTTGCCGGGAATGTACTTGCCGAGATGCCCGATGAAATACGCGCGCAGCGCCGTCGCCAGCTTGGGCTCTTGGCCGAGTGTTCGCAGCAAGTGAATCCAGTAGCCCGCCGAGAAACCCAGTCCGCACAGGTAGCCCGCCGCCGCCAACAACAACCAAGCCGGGCGTGCTTCCAGCAGCGTATCCCACAAGATTTCGCCAGGCGTACGCGACGCATCGACTTTTTGAAGGCTCGGGTCGCGCAAGATCTTCAGGAACTGCCATGTCACGCCGGCCACCACGGCCAGGGCGAGGAACAGTTTCAAGACCGGCCACCAGCGCCGCAACGTCTGTCGCATCGGTCTCGTCATTCTAGCGAGCATTGGCGTCGATTGAGGGTTGTAGCACAAGCCGCCAGCTTGTGCCAAGGAGCGCGGCGCCTGCGCCGTTGCCGATGCGTGCCCGGTCTGTTAGCCTGTCCCCATTCCGCCTGCGTCGTGCTAACACAGGAGTATCTGCATGTTGCGTCGCATCGCGTTCGTGGCGGTCCTGCTGGCCGCCGGCCTCTTCGCCGGGGAATCGGTTCCCGACCACGCCCGCGCCCAGGATAAGCCCACGCTCCGCCAACCGCAGTTCGTCCATACCGTGATCTTCTATTTGAAGAGCGATGCCCCGAAAGACGCGGCGGAAGGGCTGATTAAGGACGCCCATGAATTACTCACGAAAATCCCCACGGTGCGCGGAATCAAAGTGGGCCGTCCCTCGACCCACGGCTCGGAAGAATTCGCCAAAAAGGACTTCCAGGTCGCTCTGCTGGTGATGTTCGACGATGCCACCGGATTAAAGCCTTATTTGGAACACCCGCTCCACCTAAAATACGTGGAGCGCAACGGCAAGAGCATCGACATGAGCAAGCTGCTCGTGTACGACTTTGCCAATCAGGAGAAGTAGCACGCAACTAGACAGCGAGCGGCCGGCGTAAGCCGGCTGGTGTGGCGATGCGACACTCGACGAAACCAGCCGGCTTCCGCCGGCCGCTCGCCATGTAATCGCGATGAAGCGTCTGTAACCTACGGTGCCCCCATGAGCGAAACACCAAAACCATCAGAGCCGCCCAACACGCCGGAGCCGGGCGCGCGCCCCGAGCGCAAAGTCGGGCGCCCGCCGCACCTCGGCGAGAACGAAATGTTTACCAAGGCTCCCAGCCTGCGCGAGCTCGACGCCCAGATCGAGGACGAACTCGCCGCGGCGATGGGCGGACTCTCGGACAAGGACATCTACGGCGAGCCCGCGAAGAAGAACGTAAAGCCGGAATCCGGCCCCGACCAGGGACGGAAGAAAGGCCGCGTCCACTCGATCCACGGGCCCGATGTGTTCGTTGACATTCCCGGCGGCCGCAGCCAGGGCGTGATGTCGTTGATGCAGTTTCCCGACGGTCCGCCGGCGGTCGGCACGGAGGTCGAAGTCCACATCGAAGGCTACGACCACGAGAACGGCCTCTTGCTCCTCACCCGCCAAGGCGCCGCGGTGACGGTCGATTGGTCCAGCGTCGCCATCGGGCAAACCGTCGAAGCCCGCGTCATCGGCACCAACAAGGGCGGCCTGTCGGTCGAAGTGAACGGCATCCGCGGCTTCATGCCGATCAGCCAGATCGACCTCTTCCGCGTCGAAAACGCGGAGCCGTACGTCAACCAGCGGCTGCTCTGCATGGTCGCCGACGTGAACCCGGCGGAGCGCAACCTCGTCGTCAGCCGCCGAGCGCTCATCGAACGCGAACGCGAGGAAATGCGCGAAAAGACCTGGAATGAACTGGAAGAAGGCCAGGTGCGCGAAGGCATCGTTCGCACCGTGAAAGATTTCGGTGCGTTCGTCGATCTCGGCGGCGTGGACGGCATGATCCACGTCAGCGAGATGGCGTGGAGCCGTGTCAAGAGCGCCGCCGACGTCGTGCAACCGGGACAAAAGGTGAAAGTGGTCGTGCTGCGCATCGACCGCGAGCGCCGCAAGGTGAGCCTCGGTCTGCGGCAATTGACGGCAAGCCCGTGGGACGACATTCAGACACGCTTCCCGCCCGGTTTGCCGGCAAAGGGCGCCGTGACTCGAATCGCGGATTTTGGGGCGTTTGTCGAATTGGAGCCGGGCGTCGAGGGATTGGTCCACATTTCGGAATTAGCGCCCGGACGTGTCCGCCGCGTCGCGGATGTCGTGCAAGTCGGCCAGGAAGTGCAAGTGATCGTCCTGAACATCGACCGCGAACAGAAACGGATCTCGCTGTCGCTCAAAGCCGCGCTGGCGAAGGCGGACCTCGAAACCGGCGGCGATGAGCCGGCGGAGGAAGAATCCCCCACGGATGACAAGCCGCCGCGCCCGCGCACGACGCCCCTGCGCGGCGGCATTGGAACGTAATCACCACAAATCTCGAAGAGGCGTAATGGACGCAAATCCTCTTGGTTGACTCTGCGTCCTTTGCGCCTCTGCGAGAGACGTTTTTGAGAAGCGTGTGTCCGACCTCTCCCTCACCCCCGAAGCGCGTTCGCAGCTCTGGACGCACCTCGTCTACGCGATTGAAGATTACATCCAACACATCCCGTCCCACCGCGCCACCGCCGACCTCGACGTGGACGCCATCCGCACCCGGCTGCAAGCGCTCGATTTCACTAACCCCATGTCGCCGCTTGCCGCCGTCGATTTCGCCGTCGAAAACCTGTGGCGGCATCAGGTTCACGCGCCGCATCCGCGCTACTTCGGCCTATTCAACCCGAATCCCACGACGATGGGAATCGCTGCCGACTTCTTAGCGGCCGCGTTCAACCCGCAGCTCGCCGCCTGGAGCCATAGCCCGTTCGCCAACGAAGTCGAGCCGCACCTGGTGCGCGCTTTCGGCGGCCGCTTCGGTTACGAGCCGGAGCACACCGATGGCTGCTTCACGTCCGGCGGCGCCGAGGCCAATCACACCGCCGTGCTGACGGCCCTGGCTTACGCTTTTCCCGAGTTCCGCACACGTGGCGTGCGCGCGTTGCCGGCCGATCCGGTTTTCTACGTCTCGGCCGAAGCGCATCATTCGTTCCAAAAAGCGGCGCGGCTCTGCGGCTTGGGAACGGACGCCGTGCGTGAAGTGCCGGTGGACCTTGACTTGCGCATGCGACCCCGCGCACTTACCGAACTGATCGTGCGCGACAAGGTGTCGGGCCTGTTGCCGTTTCTCGTCGTGGCCACCGCCGGCACGACGAACGCCGGCGCCGTCGATCCGATCGGCGAACTGGCGGGAATTGCGGCGGGCGAGAAGCTCTGGCTGCACGTCGATGCTGCATGGGGCGGCGCGGCGGCCTTGGTTCCCGAATTGCGCCCGCTCCTCGCCGGCATCGAGCGCGCCGATTCCATCACGTTCGATGCCCACAAATGGCTTTCCGTGCCAATGGCCGCCGGCCTTTACCTCACGCGCCATCCGGACATTCTCCACGACACGTTCCGCATCCCGGCGTCCTATATGCCCAAAGAGCACGGCCGCAGCGACGTGATCGACCCGCACGCCCACACCATTCAATGGTCCCGGCGGTTCATCGGCTTGAAGGTGTTGTTGTCCCTCCTTGTCGCCGGCTGGGAGGGCTACGAAACCGTCATTCGTCACCAAACCACGATGGGCGAGCGCCTGCGAATAGAATTGGCGGCCGGCGGCTGGCGCGTCGTCAACCGCACGCCGCTGCCCGTCGTTTGTTTCGTGGACGACCGCCACGCGGAGGGCACGTCCTTCGCGTATCTCGATCGCATCGCGAAGTCTGTCTTTGCCGGCGGCAAGTGCTGGATTTCAACCACGCGCCTTGGCGGCACGACCCCGGTGTTGCGCGCGTGTGTTACGAATCATCGCACGCAGGTGGATGATCTGCACGCGCTCGTCGCGGCCTTAGAAGAAGCGCGGCACACCTTTCTCTCAGACTAGAAGTGTCCAAGCAAAACGTCGCAATCCAACCCCATTTTCGGCACACCGTATGCTCTCCTCCGCGGCAGGTAAATGGGGTTCGCCCGCACGGAACAGAGGGATAAGAACATGCGTCCAAGCGTCTTTGTCGCAATGGTTGTGCTCGCCGCGTCATTGTTCAGTTTCGCTCCGTCCGCGCTAGCGGACGACGCAAAAAACTCGTATTACATGATGGTATTTGGCTCCGACGGACCGGGGCGGCAGGCGCGTATGGCGCACACGTTCGCAACCTTTGTCCACGTGCGTCAGGTCGGCGGCGGCAAGCCCAAGATCGAAGCACACACGATAAGCTGGCTGCCCCAGTCGCTGCGCATTGTCGTGCTTCGTCGTACTCCAGAGCCGGGCGTGAATCTCGATCTGCCCAAGACCTTGGCCTGGGCACGCGAGCTCGGCGCCACCGTCTCGGTGTGGGGACCGTACCAAATTCAGGGCGAGCTTTACGAGCGAGCAATTACTCAGGAGACTCGCCTTAACAGCGGTAAGGTGCTCTACAAGGCCGTCGATGATCGCTACCGCCCGGAACAGGCGAGTAATTGCATTCACGCCGTGAGCGACATCGATTTGGAGAACGGCGGCTTGCACCTCGGTCAGCAATGGGGTCAAGAAGCAAGCCAAGCCGTCGCGAAACACCTGAGCCGCTGGATCATCGGCCCCGAAACGGTCTACCCTGCGCTGTTCGCGGAGTTGAACGTGAAGGACTATCCGTTCCAGGTTCGCCCGTTGCCTTGAGGCCGGTGTCCGCGATGAGCGAATTTGTTGGGGGGCGTTTTCGTCCACTTGGCGTGGATTGGCTCTGACCTGATGAGCGTGACGTGCGTAGGCGGGGCGCCGTCCAGAGGGCGGCGCGAGCCAACTAACCGGGAACGCTTACGAATGGTTTCTCGGATCGCCTTTCCAAAGAATCTTGCACCCGTGAAACCAGCCGTCGCCGTCTGCCCGATTGTGTACGACCTCGGCCACGAACGGCGGCTCCGTGCTTTCCGTCCCGCGAATATACAGGACGGTTTCTACCGGAAAGCGACATTCGGCGAATAGTCCGACCCCCGTGTCTGAAATGTCCTTGATGGTCGCCGCGTGCCGTTGCCCGTCCGGCTTCGCGCCCATGGACACGGCTGCCGGTATACGGACAGCAATCCGCACGGACGCGCGGCGCTCCACGCCGACCGGCGGGCACGCGGCTTGTTCCGCGGGAGACGCGGCCACGTCGCTCACAACAGCCTCTTGGTTGCTGGAACTGAAATACGAGCCCATATCAAAACAGTAAGCTTCATTCAGGCCACGGTCAAATTCGCTGGCATCTCAATTCTGCGGCCTTGTCGGAACGCCTGAGTTGCCAAACCTGGCCCATTTCGTGGGGGCATCGGACTTCCTTATCAGTGGTACGTCGTTTCACACGATGATAGTCCCTCAGACTTTCACCTGCGGGGGCTTGCATTCTCCCACAATTAAGTGTACATGTGAATATGCTCTAACCGTGTCGTCATAACATAAGGCGAGCGGCAGGCGAGGATTTACCCGGCCCTCGCGGAGCGAGGGCGCCACATGGTAGCCGCCTCGCGCCGCGAGGCGGGACGGCAGGTAGATTATCTCCTGCCGCTCGCCTAAGGATACGTGCCCCCACTGCCCCAATGAAAACCGACTTCGGCATGATCGAGGGGAGCGCGAAGACGAAAAGGTCAAAAAGCTACCTGCCGGTGCGACAATGCAGGTCGCTGCGCAACCTCTGGAAAGAAAATGACAACGGGAAGATTGCCGGTTGGAAAACCGGCAGAAACCGGCAATGCTTGCTCCGCCAAAGCTGCGTGACGACCGGAGCGCGTGCTGACTCCTGGCGGCGGACAAGACGCGCAGCAGACGGAACGGTTCCGCCGAGGCGATCCTCCCAGCGTTCGCCTGCATTCACCGTGCTTGCGGTTATTGCGCCATCGCCGCCGCACCTGGTAGAATAGTTGCGGCCTACCCTTGGATCCGTTCAGACACTGTCTACTCGTGGAGAACGAAGCGTGCGTTCGCTCCGTTTTGCGATCCCATTCTTTGTGTCTATCCTTTTTGGGAGCACGAACGCCGCGCGCGGGGACGGGCCGGATTTCAGTCGCGACGTTCGCCCCATCTTGGCACGGCATTGTTTCAAGTGTCATGGGCCGGACGACAAGGCTCGCAAGGCAAGCTTGCGCCTCGACATGCGCGACGCGGCTCTCGCCGGGGGCAAATCGAAACGCCAAGCCATCGTCCCCCATCAACCGGGCGCGAGTGAGTTGATTCGGCGAATCAGCGCCGATGACGAAGCCGAGAGAATGCCGCCCGCCGCCGCTAAACTTGCGCTTTCGGAAGGAGACAAGGAAGTTCTCCGCCGCTGGATCGCGGCCGGCGCCGAATACAAGCAGCATTGGGCCTTCACCCCGCCGCGGCAAGCGTCGCTGCCGACGGTGAAGACCGCGGACTGGGCGCGCAATGCCATCGACTTCTTCACCCTCGCCCGCATGGAAGCCGCGGGCTTGCGGCCTTCGCCGCGAGCCGATCGGTATACACTGGTACGCCGGCTCTATCTGGATTTGATCGGCCTCCCCCCAAGCCCGGTCGAGGCCGACGCTTTCGTCAATGACAATTCCGCCGACGCCTACGACCGGCTGGTCGATCGCTTGCTGGCCTCGCCGCATTACGGGGAACGCTGGGCACGGCGCTGGCTCGATCTAGCCCGCTATGCCGACACCAATGGCTACGAAAAGGACCGCGTCCGCTCGATCTGGCCGTATCGCGACTGGGTCATTCAAGCGCTCAACGACGACTTGCCATTCGATCAATTCACGATTCAGCAAATCGCGGGCGACATGCTGCCGAACGCGACGTTGGCACAGCGGATCGCGACCGGTTTTCATCGGAACACGATGCTCAATGAGGAAGGGGGCATCGATCCGCTTGAGTATCGCTTCCACGCCATGACGGATCGCGTCGGCACCACGGGCACGACGTGGCTAGGCCTGACGTTGATGTGCGCCCAGTGCCATACGCACAAGTATGACCCGATTCCGCACCGCGAGTACTACCAGATTCTGGGGTGTTTGAACAACGCCGACGAGCCGGTCATAGACGTCGTCACGCCGGAAGTGGCGAAACGCCGAGCCGACATCCAAGCGCAAGTACAGGCCGTCGTCGATGACTTGCCGCAGCGCTTTCCACCGGAGGGCGACTATCGGTGGTCGGTCGCGAAAGTGACGAGCGCCGTCTCCGCGGGCGGCGCCACGGCGGAGAAACTGGACGACGGCTCCGTCCGCTTTTCTGGGAAGAACCCAGACAAGGACAGTTACACGCTGGTTGTGAACGATGACGTCGCCGACGTTGCCGCGCTGCGCCTGGAAGTGCTGACCGATCCGGCGCTGCCGAGCGCTGGGCCGGGACGAACGCCGCACGGCAACTTCGTGCTCAGCGAGATCAGCATCTTGGCGGCACGGCGCGACGCGCCGGCGCCAAGCCAGCCCGTCAAATTGGTCCGCGCCGAGGCGGATTTCGCGCAGGACGGTTTCCCCGCGGCGAACGCCATCGACGGCAATGCCAAAACGGGCTGGGCGATTCAGGGAGCGGGAAAATGGAACGTCGCGCGCAACGCCACTTTCACATTCGAGAAACCGATCTCCTTCTCCGGCGGCACGCGCTGGACCGTCACGCTCGATCAGCAGCACGGAATGCAGCACACCATCGGCCGGCTGCGCCTTAGATTGGGCCAGCGCATCGTTGACGACAGGCCGCTCGCGGTTCGCCGGCAGGCGCATCTGGAGCGCAAATTCAACGCTTGGCTGGCGCGCGAAAGCGCCCGCGCGGTGCGCTGGACGATATTGCGGCCGGTGGAGGCGAAAGCCAATATGCCGCTGCTAAAGGTCTTGGAAGATGGTTCGGTACTGGTAAGCAGCGATCAAACAAAGCGCGATGTCTATGACTTGAAGTACCGGACCAACCTGCACGGCATCACCGCGCTTCGACTGGAGGCGCTGCCGCACGCCAGTCTGCCGCGGGGCGGGCCGGGGCGAGTTTTCTATGAAGGCGCCGTGGGAGATTTCTTTCTCAGCGAGCTTACGCTCCGCGCCGACGGCCGAGCCGTACCGTTTCGTCACGCAAGCAGCAGCTTCGCGGCGGGGAACAACAAGATCGCGAACGCTATCGACGGCAGTCCGCAAACCGGCTGGTCCATCAACGGCGGGCAGGGCAAGGCGCACACGGCGGTGTTCAATCTTGCAAGTCCACTGGCGGACGTTCAAGAGCTAACGCTTCAGCTTCTCTTCGAGCAGTATTACGCCGCCGGACTCGGGCGCTTCCGCATTTCCGTCACGACGGAACCTCGCGCGGTCGAAGCCGGCGACTTGCCTTCCGAGGTCGTGGAACTGCTCCTTCTTCCGGCCGACGTGCGAACATCGCATCAGCGCGAACGCCTTCTCCGCCATTTTCTCGCGACAGCGCCAGAGCTTGCCGCTGAACACGCCGCCATCCGCAAACTCGAAGCCCAAAGGCCCGCCTACCCGACGACGCTTGTCATGGCGGAGCGGCCGGCGGCGGAAACGCGGATCACGCATCTACATGAGCGGGGCGAGTTCTTGAAAGCCGCCGAACGCGTCGAGCCCGGCGTGCTATCCGTGCTGCCGCCTTTGCCGAAGGATGCGCCGCGGAATCGTCTCACGTTCGCGCGCTGGCTGGTGGACGCCGAGAACCCATTGGTCGGTCGCGTCAGCATGAATCGCCAATGGGCAACGTTCTTTAGTCGAGGCATCGTGCGCACGACCGAGGACTTCGGCTTCCAGGGCGAGCCGCCCACTCACCCGGATTTGCTCGACTGGCTGGCGGTAGAGTTTGTCAAGCGCGGCTGGTCGATGAAACAGATGCACCGTCTGATCGTCACCAGCGCGACCTATCAACAGGCCGCGTACACGACGCCGGAGTTGTTGGAGAAGGACCCGCAAAACAAGCTTTTGGCCCGCGGACCGCGTTTGCGGCTCGAAGCCGAGCTGGTGCGTGACGCGGCATTGAAGATGAGCGGCCTTCTGGCGACCAAGGTGGGCGGGCCGAGCGTATTTCCACCGCAGCCTCCGGGCATCTCTTCGGAAGGCGCCTACGGAGCGCTGCCGTGGACAGTGAGCCCAGGAGAGGATCGCTACCGTCGCGGTCTCTATACGTTCAGCAAACGCACCGCGCCGTTCGCCATGTTCAGTGCGTTCGACGCACCGAGCGGCGAAGCGTGCGTGGCGCGGCGCGAGCTTTCCAACACGCCGCTTCAGGCGCTCACACTGCTGAACGATTCCGCCTTTGTCGAAGCGGCGCAAGCGCTCGGCCGTTCCATTGCTGCAATGCAGGGCGGCGTCGAGGCGGGCGCCGATGCATTGTTTCGCCGCTGCCTCGTTCGGCCGCCGAGCGCGCAAGAGCTGCGCATGCTCGTGGACTTCTACGAGGCTCAGAAAGCTCGTTTCACGTGCAAGGAGCTGGATGCAGCCGCCGTCGCCGGACCTGGGGAGGGCGACGCTTGCGAACGCGCCGCCTGGACGGCAGTCGCGCGTGTCGTCCTCAATCTCGATGAGACCATTACGAAAAACTGACCTTGGCGGGAGTTTCCCTGTGTACGATCTTCAAGGCCGTCTCCTGGACATTACTCGCCGCCATTTCTTCCGCGAATGCGGCGTGGGCGTGGGCAAAATCGCGCTGGCATCGTTGCTGACCAATCCGTTTTCAAGTCGAGCGGCGAACGTGCCGTCGGCGAATCCGTTCGCTCTCCGGACGCCGCACTTCGCATCGAAAGCCAGGAGCGTGATTCACCTGTTCATGGCCGGCGCTCCGAGCCAGCTCGATTTGTTCGATCACAAGCCGGCGTTGGCGAAGCTCGAAGGGAAGCCGATCCCGCCCGAGGTCATCAAGGGGCAGCGCTACGCCTTTATCCGGTCCGATGCCGCGTGTTTGGGGCCGCAGTATAAGTTCCAGAAGCACGGCCAATGCGGCGCTGAGTTGTCGGAAGTCCTGCCACACCTGGCGACGGTGGTGGATGACATTTGTATCTTGCGGGCCATGCATACCGACCAATTCAACCACGCGCCCGCACAAATCTTTCTGAACACCGGCTTCGCGCAACCCGGGCGGCCGAGCATCGGCTCATGGGCGACGTACGGTCTCGGCGCTGAGGCCGGCGACCTGCCGGGATTCGTGGTCATGTCCACCGGCGCCGGCATCAGCGGCGGCGCGGCCAACTGGTCCAGCGGCTTCCTGCCCAGTGTTTACGCCGGAGTTCGCCTGCGGAACCAAGGCGATCCGATCCTTAACACGACGAGCCCGGCGGGGATCGATCCTCGGCTGCAACGCGCGTCGCTTGACGTCATCGGAGCGTTGAACCGGCAGCGGTTGGAGGCGGAAGGCGATCCGGAGATCGCGACGCGGATCGCTTCCTATGAAATGGCCTACCGGCTCCAGACCTCGGCGCCCGAACTGATGGATCTCTGCGGCGAATCGAAGGCGACGCTCGATTTGTACGGCGTCGATCCGGCCAAGCCCTCCTTCGCGCGTGCGTGTCTTTTGGCGCGGCGCATGATCGAGCGCGGCGTTCGCTTTGTGAACATCTACCACGAAGGTTGGGACGCCCACTCCGACGTGATCGGCAACCTGCGCAACAACTGCGGCGCGACGGACCGCGCCGCCGCCGCGCTCGTCAAAGACCTGAAGCGACGCGGCCTATTGGACCAAACCCTGGTAATCTGGGGCGGCGAATTCGGCCGCACGCCGATGGTCGAGACCAATCCGACGCGCGGCACGCGCCTCGGCCGCGATCATCATCCGCAGGCGTTCAGCATGTGGCTCGCCGGCGGCGGCATCAAGCCCGGTCTTACGCACGGCCTGACGGACGACCTGGGATTCCACGCCGTCGAGGATCGCGTCCACATCCACGATCTTCAGGCGACCATCCTACATCTTCTGGGATTGGACCACGAGCGTTTGACGTTCCGCTACGCCGGCCGCGATTTCCGGCTAACCGACGTACATGGACACGTGATCCGCGACATCCTGGCCTGACCTCGGCAATCCGCGAACGGCTAGTTGGCAGGTTGCAGCTTCTTCAACACACTCGCGATCAATTCCTCCTGGTGGACCACGTGTTGACGGTAGCTGGGCGCGCGCGTTCGGTGCTCTTCAACCCGTGTGTCCTTCAGAATGGTTTCCAACAGCCCCTGGAGGCACTCACGTTCGTCCGCCGTCAGGGTGATCTGGAGATCCGCCATCGTACTCTCCTGTTTGTGCTCGATTGCCCGCGCTTGCGCGTTGGCGCAGCGCCCCGGTTACCCCCAATGTATCGAATCCTTGATTCCAAATGAATTGCTTGTTCATGTCCTTGACGCGTAGAGCCGCACCGCGGCGAAACTTCCTGCCGCGCCGAAGTGCAACCCGCCTTGGCCTGCGTGGTGGAGTCAACACGCGAAATAGAACCGGATGCATTACACTGGCGGAAACGGACCGCGCGGTGAGCGGCTTGCTGCGCGGAGCGACAAAACCCATACCCGTTGCCGCACGTTCGGGAACTATCAGAGGTAAGCGGCGTGGTGGAAGAGCACCGATCCATGGCCAATGCTCCGGCCCGCGCCGTGGAGCGGGATGAGCCCGCGGCGCCGGAACCGATGCCGACCGTGAGCGACCAACAACTGTTGGAGCGGTTCATCGCGCGCCGAGAGGAAGCCGCGTTCGCTCTCCTATTGGAGCGGCACGGCAAGACGGTTTGGAGCGTGTGCCGGCGCGTGCTGCGTCGCGAGCATGACGCGGAGGACGCGTTCCAGGCGGTCTTTCTCGTCCTGGCTCGAAAGGCGGCGTCAATCCGCAAAGGGCAGGCGGTGGGGAGTTGGCTCTATGGCGTCGCCTACCGGACCGCGTTGAAAGTCCGCCAAGCGGCGTCGCGGCGGGAGGAGCACGAACGACGCATGGCGTCCACGAGACCAGAAGATTCACCTGTGAGCGCAGCCGCCTGCCGCGAACTGCAACGGTTGCTCGATGAAGAAGTGCAGCGCCTGGCGGCCAAGTACCGCGAGCCGTTTGTCCTTTGCTGCTTGCAAGGGATGAGCAAGACCGAGGCCGCCGCGGCGCTCGGCTGGAAGCACGGGACGATATCCGGACGATTGGCAGAGGCGCGTAAGCTTCTGCAAAGCCGCTTGGCGCGGCGCGGCGTGGCCTTGTCTGCAGCCTTGACGTCGCTGGCTCTCACGCAGAGTTCTGCCAGGGCCTTGGCACCTGGAGTTCTCGTTCAGACCACGCTCCACGGGACGATTGCCGCGCTCACCGGGCAAGCGACCGGAGCAATGCTTTCGCCGACCGTTGTCGCGGTTGCCGATGCCATCATTCGGAGCATGAGCCGGGGCAGGCTTATAGCCCGAATCGCTGTGTCCGCCGCACTTGTGCTGGTCGTCGGCGTGCTCTTCGTCGCCACGCTCCTTCGCTTGGTCGCCGCGTTTGACGAGCCGGTTGTCGTGATCGATCCGGAAACGTTTGTCCCGCCGCCGGTCGCCTTGGGAACGCCGATTGATGAACAGGTCCTCGCCGTCGCTTTCTCGCCGGATGGGAGAAAGCTTCTCACGGCAGGCGGGCGCAATTCACCGCCCGGACAGATTCAGATTTGGGACGTGACGACCCGACAGAACCTCGTGACGATCCGCGGCGTGCCTGGCGTCCGCTCGGTCGCTTTCGCGCCGGACGGCAGGACGTTCGCCACTGCGGATTGCAGCGGTCATCTTCGCATCCGTGACGCATTCTCCGGCGAGGAAGTGACTTCGGTAAAAGCGCACGACAACGGCGTTGCCAGTCTGGCGTACTCGCCCGACGGGACATCGCTCCTTACCGGCGGTCTTGACGGCATTGTGAAGCTCTGGCACGCCACGACCTTGCGCGAACACAAAGCGTTCCGCGGCCACGCCGACATGGTTTTCTCGGTCGCCTTCTTTCATCATTCCCCGTCGGTTGTCAGCGGCGGCCGGGATAATGCCGCTATCGTCTGGGATTTGAACACGGGACAGCAGAAGTGCGTCTTGCGGGGACACAAGTCCGCGATCGAATCGGTCGCCGTTTCACCCGACGATCGCCTGATCGCGACAGCGGGGTGGGACCGCACGATTCGACTCTGGGATGCGGAAACCGGACAGGAAACGGCCGCGCTCGACAACGAGGACGACTCCGCCTTCGCCGTCGCCTTTTCGCCCGATGGCACGTTGCTGGCAAGCGCCATGGGCAATGGAACGATCGCGCTCTGGGATCCCCGGACGCACGAACAGGTCGGACGTCTGGAGAAGCACGCGGGCGTTGTCTGGGCCCTCGCCTTCACGCGCGACGGCAGGCTTCTCGCCAGCGGCAGCGCCGATAAGTCGGCAAAAGTTTGGCACATGCCGGGCGGCAAGGGCGCGGCGACGGTCACGACTTGGTCGCCATACACGCAGCCAATCCTCGCGCTCGCCTATGCGCCCAGCGGCAAGGTGGTGGCGATGGGCACGACCGACACCGTCGTGCAAATCCGCGATACCGAGACAGGTGACGTGCTGAGCAGTTTGGCGGGTCACGGCCGGCAGGTGAACTGCGTCGCCTTCGCGCCCAACGGTCGCACGCTTGCAACCGGCAGCTCCGACTGCACGGTCAAGCTGTGGGACTGGGAATCCGGCGCGGAAAAGCGAACGTTGAACGGGCACACCGCCGACGTGTTTGCGCTGGCGTTTACGCCGGATGGAAAAACACTTGCCAGCGCTGGCCGCGACGGCGTGATTCGTCTTTGGGACTCGGCAACGGGCCTGGAAGTGGGCGTTTTGCAAGGTCATCTTGCCCCCGTGCGGAGCCTGGCAATTTCGCCGGATGGCCGCACCTTGGTCAGCGGCAGCGATGACCAGACGATCGGAGCATGGGACCTCGTGACGAGAGACGTGATGACGCTAAAGGCGCACAAAGGCGCCGTTCGCGCGGTCGCGTTCAGCTTACAGGGCGTATTGGCCAGCGCCGGAGACGACGGCCTCGTGAAGCTATGGGACCTTGCAAATCGCAGGGAAACCGCAGTGCTGAGCGGTCACAAGGAGCCCGTCACGGCCTTGGCGTTCACCCCGAGCGGCCGCGTGTTGACGAGCGGGAGTAGGGACGGCGCGATCCAAATCTGGGACGCCGCCACGGGCGAGTCCCGCGGCGTTCTCCTCGATCACAAGGGCGCGGTCACCGCACTCGTTATCCATCCGCACGGGCACAACCTGATCAGCGGCAGCTACGATACGATGGCGCTGCGTTGGCGCGCCGCCAATCCGAAGAGCGCGACATCGGTCCCAAACCCCGAAAACAGCCACCTGCCTCCCAGCGTCGATCGATGATGAAACGCACCGAACTCGTATGTCGGACACCGGGTCGAATTGAATCAAGAAGAACGAGCGATGAAGGAGATCAACGTAGTCCACTTATTCATTCTTCATCGTTCGTTCCGCTCGATTCGGCTTCTATGCCGCCGGAACGAACACCAGCACGGAGTTCGCGGGTATCACGAGCGAAGCCGAATGTGGCATCGCCTCCGTCGCGGGACCGCCCGCGTCGAGGGAACCGCCATTCCCCGCGACTTGCGCGTTCGGATAATTCTCGTACACGTCCGAATTGAACACCTCATTCCAGCGGCCCGGGCGTGGAAAACCCAGGACGTAGTTGTAGTAGGTCGAGTCGCTGAGGCTCGCGACTACGATAACATCCCAGCCTTCCCACTCCACCCAACGGTGGAACGCGATCACGCGGTTGCCCGGATTGTGGTAGGGCCGTGACCCGGCGCCGCGTAAGCCCCTGAGTCGTCGCCGTAGCGCGACCGCTTCCTGCGTGAAGCGCAAGAAGTCGCCCACGGCCTTGACCGTGCCGAGCTCGTTCCAATGGACCAGATCGTCCGGGTGGGCGCCGAGGTTGTCATTCCAGGGCCGGTATTCAAGGAGTTCCTGCCCCATGAAGAGCATCGGCACGCCCGGCGCCGTGAGCAACAGCGCCGTGGCGACCCGTGAGCGGCTGGTGGCGTACCACGAGCGGGCATCGGTCGAGTCTGCCAAGTGAGTGATGCGCCCGCCTTCCGTATGGTCGGAATAAACCAGGTCGTGGTTCTCCACGCAGTTGACCGAGCGCCACGCCTCTCCCGGTCCGAACCGCGGCGCCAGGCTCGCGTGGAGGTCGCTCAGGTCAAGCAGGCCGCCAAACGCCGTGGAGGCGCGGTGGACGGCGTCCCGGATTGTATTCCTCGGCACGTCCGACCAAACGGCGTCGAACCCCGCGCCTTGGTCCCGTGTCGGCTTGAATACCCACGTAGGGTCGGACCGCCAATACTCGGCGATTTGAATGCGCTCCGGATTTGCGGCGCGTAAGGCATCCGTCATTTGCCGGCAGAAGCCCCAGCCGCCGTTATTGTCGATGACCGTCACTTCGTCGAAGCGCAACCCGTCGACGTGGAACTCGGCGTAGCACTGCTTGGCGTTATCGATGAGGATCTGTCGAACCGGCGGCTTCTGGTAATCAAAAACGCGGCCGCCGGCCTGGTCGCGATCGGTGAAATAGAGGCTGTCGTTGTCCGAGTGCCGGACCTGGAAGTCGAAGAAGTACAGGCTCTGATCGTCAAACATTTTGTTGCCGGGCGCCCCCGCGCCGGCGTGGTTGTAGACCACGTCGAACAGCACGGCGAGACCGTACACATGACACACATCAACGAACGCCTTGAGCTGATTCGCTTGACTGCGAAGTTGCTCGCGGGTCAACGCAGATTTTCCCTTGGCGGCGAGCAATCCATTCACCAAACCCGAATAGCGATCGAGTTCGGGGCCGGTCGCGGCGTAACGCATTTCGGGCGAGAAAAGGTCGGCGCCGTTGTACCCCATGCTGGTGTCGCTCTCGAATTCGACGACCGGCAAAGGCTCCAGCGCGTTGACGCCGAGGTCCAGCAGATGTTGAAGCTTGTAGAGTACGTCCAGAAACGTGCCGCAGCGTGCGGCCCGGCGGTCGGCGCCGTCGGGGTTGGTGGCGTAATAGGTCCCGACGTGGAACTGGTAGACGATCAGGTCGCTGAACGCGGGCGCCCGAAAGCCTTGATCGTGCCAGGGATAGGAATTCGGGTCACGGACAACGCAGTCGCAGTCGGGCCAGGCGGGATCGAGGCCCATTTCGCGGGCGTAAGGGTCCCGTTTGAAGCCGGCGCCCCCTGGGCCCACGACCCAGAATCGGTATGCATCGCCGTCCTGCACGCCGGCCACGAAGCCGCCCCAGAAACCGCTGGGGTCTTTCGCCAACAGAGTCGCCGGACCCGGTTGAAATTGTCCCGACGGAGTATTGAGCTTGAGGTGAACCTCGTTTGCCCCAGGCGCCCACGCCCGGAACGTCGCGCCATTCGCAACGAGGTTGGCCCCAAGCGGCGTACTGCGGTCAACGTGATCCTGCGTAATCGTTGGCACGGGCGAGTCCTCGATTAGGCCTGCGGCAGGCGAGAAGTTACCCAGTCCTCGCGGAGCGAGGACTCCACATTGTAGCCGCCTCGCTCCGCGAGGCGGGACGAGAGGTAGACTATCGCCCGCCGCTCGCCATAACCACCGTTAACCACCGCAAAATTGATTTCTCCTAGAACGGTGGTTATCGCGCAAGCCACAGCGCGAACATAGGTTACGTCACGGATTCTCGTCGTTTTGCGGCGACCATCCCAATTTAAGACACTTAAGTCCTTGGTGCGGCGGCAGTTGGAAAATTGGGTAGAGAAAACACAGTCAGCTGCGAAGTACCTTGGAGCGAGTCGTGCGGACAAACCGAGTGACCACGGTTTCAAACGCATTGCCGCTTTCTGCCGGTTTTCGACCGGCAATCTTCCCTTTGTCGTTTTCTGCAAAGTAGTTGCATCGGGAATGGCAATATGCCACCGGCAATGATGTTTATTGGGCTTTTCGTCCTTACCCTCAAATCGATCCGTGAACGAAACAAGCGAGAATTCGGCGTGTGAGGCGACGTGAGAGCGACCACGCCGCTGCCGCATGCCCGCTTTTGCGTGTCCGGTTTTGTCCGGTTTTTCAACCGGACATTTGTCTTTTGTCGTTTTCCTGCATAGGGTTGCGCTGAAACAAGCGCTGATCGACCGGACATCTCGACTCGTAAGTTATTCATTATCAGATACTTAAGTGTGCTCGCCTCAAAAAATAGCCGAAAAACGTCAAGCGCTGGCAGCCCGACGCGCGGCGTGCTTTTCATTGCCGGTTCTTGCCGGTTCTTCAACCGGCAATCTTCCACTTGTCGTTTTCTGCCATAGAGTTGCGCTGACACCAGCGCTGTACGACCGGCAAGGATGACTCTTAAGCGCTTCATTTTCAGGGACTTCCGTCTTGCCGCCGCAAAAAAGAGCCGAGAAACGGCAACCGTCTATGTAGTATACTAAAATATCGTATCAGCGTCAAGAAGTTGGTTATGTCCTTCAGGGACAGGTCGCGAGGCCGACTGAAATACTGCCGACGTCCGGCGGATTGCCGTTGTGCGTGCCGATTTCCTTGAACAGCTCGTCGGCGGCGTTGAATTGGTCGTTCGCCTGATCCGTGCCGCTGTTGTTCGTCGTCAGCTTCTGCAAACGATTGCCGACTAGATCGTACACGTACGCGGTGCTGTAAACCAGCGTCGAGTCGGTGTAGTTCGTGTAGACCTCATCGACCAGGCGGCGGAGGGCGTCGTAGGTCCAGTCGGTGTGGCCGGATTGCAGCGAGTTGTCCGGCTGGCGCAGCGTTTCATCGACGGACGCCTTCTGGTTGTCGGCGGTGTACGTGTAGTGGTACGACGCCAAAAGCGTGCCGCCGGCGGTTTGCTGCACGAGGTCGGTGAGACGGTTGAGCACGTCGTAGTTCCTAGCTCGCCCGCAGCGCTGCTCGGCGCGCAAATGTTCTGCGTATAGTTCAAGCCGCTTCATGGAGTTCTCGCGGCAAGTACT
>JBGQKZ010000121.1:0-19559 GCA_041499805.1 Gemmataceae bacterium | reverse complement strand
TGGTTTGTTGTTTTGTGGGGGGCCGCCGGCGGTCGGGGCCCCGCCACTCTCGTCGGTTGCCGCGCGAGTTGCGTATCATAAGGGACATGCGAATCCTGCTCACGAATGACGACGGCATCTATGCGCCCGGCTTGCGCGCGTTACGCCACGAGTTGATGAAGCTCGGCGACGTAACGGTGGTCGCGCCCGCAACGGAGCAGAGCGCCGTCGGGCATTCCATTACGCTTCTTACGCCGCTCCTCGTCCAGGAAGTGCTTGACGAGCAGAACCGGTCGATGGGCTGGGCCGTCGAAGGTCGGCCGGCGGATTGCATGAAACTCGCGCTCGTCGAGCTGCTGAAGGAACCGCCCGACCTCGTCGTCAGCGGCCTCAACGCGGGCTCGAACGCCGGCATCAACGTGCTGTATTCCGGCACGGTGGCGGCGGCAATCGAGGGCGCGTTTTACCTGCGGCCGAGCATCGCCGTGTCGCTGGAATACACCAAGCCGAAACCGCTCGACTTCGCGCGCGCCGCCGACCTGGCGCGGCAAGTCATCGAACAGATTCTCGCGCACCAGCCGGCCGGCGGGACGCTCTTCAACATCAACATCCCGAGTCTGGAAAAGGGACCGATTCGCGGCATTCGTTCGGTGCCGCAAAACGTCGCGCCGTACATCGAGAGCTACGATCGCCGCACCGACCCGCGCGGCCGCGTTTATTTTTGGAACAACCCCGATTATTCGTGCCCGGACCCACACCCGGACACGGACGTGACGGCCCTGGCGGAGGGCTGGATCACGGTGACGCCCTTGCAGTTCGACCTGACGCACGCGGCGTTGTTGCACGAAATGAGGGATTGGACGTGGCGCTTGTGAGGGCGGGGAAGGCGTGTCGCCTAGACATACCCATTTTCATTGCAACTGCGGAATCTGCATCGGCCGTTCGGTATCGACGAAGGGATTGAAGATTTCAAAGCTCGTCATGCGCCATTTGCCGTCGGCTTCCAAGACGAAGTTTGCGCGGCAGCGATAGAAGGTGTCTTCCGGGGCCACGTTGCCGATCGGCTTGAATTTGAACACGATTGTCGCCGTGGGACGGTCGGCCGCGGGCCGGTTGATTTCGGCGTGCTGGAAATCCCAGACGCGCACGTCTTGCAAGTCGCCGCGCGCCAGAATGCCGTCCGCTCGGCTGCGCAACCCGGCTTTGTTCAAGCCGCCAAGACGGAATTCATCGGAGACGTGACCGAAAATGCGATTCGCGTCTTTCGCGCGCACGCCGTTCGCCATTTCCTCCACGCTCGCGACGATCTGCTCATGATCGGTGACGACGAGGAAGTCAATCAGCCAGACAATGCCGCCGAGCGCGGCCATCGCGCCGACGCCGATGAGGAAGCGCTTTTTGCGGGTGACCCAATAAGCAACCAGGAAAATGACGGCGAACGTGCCGAGGACCAAATAAACGGTAGCCGGGTTTTCAGCGAGGAAATCAGGCATGGAACGTCTCCCGGCTCGCTGCGTAACTGAGGAAAGCTGCAAACGCGCGCTTACGTGTCGGGCGGCGGCCGCCGTATGCGATACATGCGCCGCGTCAGGCGCCGATCACGTCGTTGCGGCGCGCGTTCGTTTTGCGTTTGGCGGTCCAAGAACGACTCGGCTTGCGGAAGAAGACCCATGCCGTCACGCTGAGGCCGATGGCGCAACCAACGGCGGTGCGGCGCAGCGTGGCGTCGCGCGCGAACACGGCGACGAAACGCGAGCGTTCGGGAACGTTCCCATTATCCACGAGCGGCATGAGAATGACGAGCGAAATCAGAACGCTTGCCAAGGCGAGCGTCAGGTAAAAAAGCCAGCGCGTGGCCGATGGGAATAGCATGCGCGCGTACAATTCTCGCTCGCGCCGCTGCGCAGCGAACAAGAGAGCGTCGTTACTTCGACCAGGGCAGCAATTCCGCGCCGTATCGCGCAGCTTCGCCGAGGTCCTCTTCGATGCGCAGCAACTGGTTGTATTTCGCGATCCGGTCGGTGCGGCTGGCGGAACCGGTCTTGATTTGTCCCGCGTTCGTCGCGACGGCGATGTCGGCGATGGTCACATCCTCCGTCTCGCCGCTGCGATGGCTGATGACCGTCGTGTAGCGATTGCGGCGGGCCAGCTCGATGGCGTCGAGCGTTTCGGTGAGGCTGCCGATCTGGTTCACCTTGATCAAAATGCTGTTCGCCGCGCCTTTGGCGATGCCGTCCTTCAGTCGATTGACGTTGGTGACGAAGAGATCGTCGCCGACAAGCTGCACGCGGTCGCCGAGTTCTTTCGTCAGCTTCTGCCAGCCGGTCCAGTCGTCCTCGGCAAGGCCGTCTTCGATGGAGCGGATGGGCCATTTCTCGCACAGCCTTTTCCAGAGGTCGATCATCTCGTCGGACGAAGCGATGCGGTCGGGCTGGCTTTTGAAAAAACAGTAGCCGGATTTTTTCCGTTTCTTTGCCTCGTCGAACAACTCGGTCGTCGCCGGGTCGAGGGCGAAGGCGATCTGATCGCGGAGCTTATAGCCGGCTTTTTCGACGGCCTCGGCGAGGACCGCGAGGGCCTCGTCACTGCTTTTCAGATTGGGAGCGAAACCGCCTTCGTCGCCGACCGCAGTGTTCAATCCCTTCTCGTGGAGCACTTCCTTGAGGGCATGAAAAACCTCGGCGCCGTAGCGCAGCGCCTCGCGAAACGACGGCGCGCCGACGGGCATGATCATGAATTCCTGGAAATCAACGTTGTTGTCCGCGTGCTTGCCGCCGTTGAGCACGTTCATCATCGGCACGGGGAGGTACTTGGCGTTGACGCCGCCGATGTAACGGTAGAGCGGCAGGCCCAGCGCGGCGGCAGCAGCGTGCGCGACCGCGAGCGAGACGCCAAGCACGGCGTTGGCGCCGAGCTTGGCCTTATTCGGCGTCCCGTCCAGCTCAATGAGCAGCTGATCGATGGCGAGCTGCTCAAAGGGATCGAGCCCGATGATCTGCGGAGCGATGATCTCGTCAACATTCTTGACTGCCTTGAGCGTGCCCTTGCCGAGATAGCGTTTCTTGTCGCCGTCGCGCAGCTCGACCGCCTCGTAGGCGCCGGTGCTGGCGCCGCTGGGCACGGCGGCCCGGCCCGTGGAGCCGTCGCTCAAGATAACTTCGACCTCCACGGTCGGATTGCCACGGCTGTCAAGGATTTCGCGGGCCAGAACGGATTCGATGCTCATCGGTCGGCTGCCCCTATCTCGGAGATTAGGCGAAATGCCGAATGTCGAATGTTGAATGTTGAATGTCCAATCAATGCCGAATGTCGAATAAACGAAAGCGCCTGAAAGGCCCAGAGATTCGGCCTTTCAGCTTCAGACATTGATTGGACATTCGGCGTTCGACATTCGGCATTCCTTAAACTTTGTATGAGCCGAACCGGCGTAGAGAAGATCGGGGCCCCGGCGTGGGGTCGAAGCAAGGGACGGTTGCGAGGGGGAAGTCTCCGTGGGGTCGTCGCGGATTCGCAGCCGTCGCGAAGCAGGAAGCTAAAATGCCGGGGCCCCTTGAGTCGGTGGCGGACAACTCGCGGATCGTCGATTTCAGATTTTAGATTGCAGATGGAATGGCGTCGCCAATTTGCAATCTGCAATCCCGTCGTGTTGTCTCAGGGGCAGAGGTCTATATCGGTAGCGTTACGCGGCAGCTTGAGCAGGGCGCGCGGCGGCGTAAGGAATGCGCGGCGTCGTCTGCAAACACACAGCCTTGCGCCGGGCGTATTCCGCGTTCAATCTGAAATCTGCAATCTGAAATCTACAATCTGAAATCGTCAATCTGCAATCAGGCCGCGCAAAGTGGCAAGATTGACTGCGTCCATGTCCGTGCCGTCCGCTCCTTCTTTCGGTGTTTCGAGAATCATCGGCCGTGTTTTGAAGCGCGCGTCGTTCACCAAGTGCCGAAACGCCTCAAGGCCGAGACCGCCCTTACCGATGTGGGCGTGCCGATCGACTCGGCTGCCCAGCGGCTTGAGGCTGTCGTTGACGTGGAAGAGGCGCAACTGTCTTAAACCGATTTGCCGGTCGAATTCCTGCATTGTCGCGGTGTATTCTTTTTCCGTGGACAGCGGATAGCCCGCCGCGAAGACGTGGCAGGTGTCGAGACACACGCCAACCCGCGCCGGTTTCTTGAGCAATTCCAGAATGCGCGCTAAATGCTCGAAACGATGGCCCAAACAGCTTCCCTGGCCGGCGGTGGATTCCAGCAAAACTTGAACGCGGTAATCGGGCGTGCGCGCGTGGATTTCGTCAAGTGCGGCGGCGACGCGCGACAAGCCGGCTTCCTCCCCGCTGCCCATGTGCGCGCCGGGGTGCGTGACGAGGTAGCGCAAGCCGAGTTGCTCCGCGCGCTCCAGTTCGATGAGAAAGGCTTCCATCGAGCGGCGATACAACACTTCATCCGGCGACGCGAGGTTGATGAGGTAGGAGTCGTGCGCCGTGGGACAACGGAGCCGCGATTGGCGCAGCGTCTTGCGGAAGAGCTGAAGGTTCTCGGGCGTCAGCTCCCGCGCCGCCCATTGATTGGAATTCTTGGTGAAGAGCTGCACCGTCTCACAGCCGCGAGCAAGCGCCGCGTGCAAGGCGTTATGACAGCCGCCGGCAATCGACATGTGCGCGCCGAACAGAGGCATGGTTCAGATGGCAAGGTGACAGGGTGACAGGGTGACAGGCTGACAAGTTGACGGGGTATTGCAAGCGGCTGAGCGGAAGGCGGCGGTTCACCCTGTCACCTTGTCACCTTGTCACCGTGTCGCCTGGTCATCCCTAATGGTGTCCATGATCGTGTGACGCCGGCGCTGCCGGCTCGGTGCTGATTTCCGGCACGCGGAAGCCCAGGTAAGTTTGCAGCCAGCCGCAGAATAAAGCCAGGCACGCGAGCAAGGCGATGCCGCCGAGCTGCCACCAGAAATTGGGGACAACAGCGAAGCCGAAGAGGATGCGCTGCGACGGCGCCAGCCGCGACCAGACGAGGGCCGCCATCGCGAGCAGGAGCAACGCGGGCGCCCAGCCGCCCTGCCGCAATACCGGGCCCATCTTGGCCCAATTCACGGCGCAGAGAAAAATTAGCACCCAGATTGCAAGGAGAAGAACGTCCGGCCACCACGCGGCGAGCTGCGCGAGCGTGTCTTGCACAGGCACACCCCCGAAAAAGACAAAGCAAGGAAGAAGCACCAATCTCTACCGCAACTTGATAGGAGCAGCCGGGCGGATCGTCAACGACGGGAATTGCGCTAGTCGTTCTCGCGCGCGTCAGCTATACTCTCTGTGTGTTGCTCTTCCTTCGTGGTGCCTACCTCTTCCCAGAGTTTTCCTCCTCGGATCTGGCGGACATCAAGCGGGTGGAGTGGGACCGCCGAAAGGGTCCCGCGCACGGGGATGCCGGCCATGATCGCGCCCGTCAACTGTTCGGCGCCAACAAACCGATGCCGCATTCGGGTGAAGCGACGCCAAGACGCGGTTCGCGTCGGGGCGAGACACGGCGGCTTGCGTGTCCTTGTTTACTTGGTGTCGTGTCGTTGAAGACCCTCCTCCGCGTGGTACGGAGGCGATTCTTGCTGTCTGTTTCGTTGACCGGCCTTCCTCCTCCGATCGGATGAGCGGCCTCTTTTTGTGGAGCTTGGCAATGGGTAAGAAGCTGTATGTCGGCAACCTGTCCTACGGGGTGACCGACAGCGAACTCGAGCAGATGTTCGCGGCCCACGGCACCGTGGAATCTGCGCAGGTCATCATGGATCGCGACACCGGGCGTTCCAAAGGGTTCGGGTTCGTCGAAATGAAGACCGACCAAGAAGCTCAGGCCGCGATCGCGGCGCTCAACGGCAAGGATTCGGGCGGTCGCGCGTTGACCGTGAACGAAGCCCGGCCGAAGACCGAAGGCGGCCGTGGCGGCGGCGGTGGTGGTGGCGGCCGCGGCGGTTACGGTGGCGGCGGCGGCGGCGGTGGCCGCGGCGGCTACGGCGGTGGCGGCGGTGGCGGCGGCCGTCGGTACTAAAATACACACGGCGCTGCTCTCGAACATGCGGCCGCGAGCCTGGTCCCCGCGGACCGGGCTCGCGGCGGAATTAGCGCGCCCAAGGGCGCGTCGAGAGGTCCACAAAGAATGGGGACAGGACCTCTCGGCTCAAAGGTCCTGTCCCCATTCCGCAGTACGTCTCACGTTGATCTCGAAACAGGTCGCAGGCCCCCCTCGGGGACGAGGCATAGCAGTGGCCCGGCCTAAGGAGCTTTCTAATTTCCACACCGTCTCTTCCGGTCGTTGCCAAGAAACGCCGCGGGTTCTGGACGCTCAACTGGATTCACATCCTATGGTGGAGCGTCATCCAGATCGGTTGCGTGCTGGCCCCGTTTACGTTTTCCTGGTCGGGCCTGGCGATTTGCGCCGTGTTGTACGCCATCGTCGGTTTCGGCATCACGATGGGCTATCACCGGCTGCTGACCCACCGCAGTTTCAAGACGCCGCGTTTCGTTGAGCGGCTGCTTTCCTTGTTCGGCTCGCTCGCGACGCAGGGTGGACCGCTGCGCTGGGTGGCGGTTCATCGCATCCACCATCAACACAGCGATACCGACGACGACCCGCACACGCCGTTGCACGGGTGGTGGTGGGCACACATGCTCTGGTGGATGCCCTACGTTCCCGCGCTGGATGATAAGGGCCGATATCTGCGCTACGTCGCCGATCTCGCGCGGGACCCCGTTCACCGCTTCCTCGAAAAATACCATATTGTGCCGTCGCTCGTGCTCGCCGGTCTCCTTTACGGCGTTGGCCAGTTGTGCGGCGGGCTCGGTCTGTCGTGGCTTGTGTGGGGCCTCTTCGTCCGCACGGCTTTGCTCTATCACGCGACGTGGCTGGTCAACAGCGCCACCCACACGTGGGGGTATCGCAGCCACGAAACCCACGACCACTCGACAAACCTTTGGTGGGTCGCGATCCTCAGCCTCGGCGAAGGCTGGCACAACAACCATCACGCGTTTCCCCGATCGGCTCGTCACGGTTTGCGCTGGTGGGAATTTGACGCGACCTATCTGCTCATTCGCATCCTCAGCGTCTTCGGCCTCGCGCGCCACATTCACCTGCCGGGGCGCGTGCTCCGCCAGGTTCAAACGTCCGATCGCTCACAAGACACGTCAGGCACGCTCGTCGCGAATTAAGTGACGGCTATCAACGCGCGGCGGACAGCGGGCTCGAGAACATTGAGTCCGCTGCCCGTCGTCGGTTTATTGCGGCACATCCTTTGCCCCATCTCCGTTCGGTCGTTCATCGCGCTGCCACGGCCATGCGAAGAGGAGGAGCGCGCGCGTCCGGACCGCGATTCCGTCATGAGAAGCAAATGAGCCGTGTATGAGAGGCCCATGAATTCGGTGTGAGAGGTGCAACACATCGAGAAGCCGATGGGGTTCGATCTCTGGTAGTTGCCACGAAACCGTGGTTGGCGCGTGCGCAATTCGAGGCGCTCGCGCGTGCTGCCGCCGAGACCTATCGCAGCTTCAAAGGAACGGAACGAATGTCGGACTTCGGAACAGAAGCGTGGATCAGTTTGGCATTGCAGGCGAGTTGCGCCGTGGGGGTTATCGCGCTGCTTGCGGGGATCCTCGGTCTCGTGCGGCCGGCGACGCGGCACGCCGCCGGTGCGGGTGCGGCGGCGACATTGTTTCTGGTAACCGCCGGCCTCTTTCTGCTGACACGCCCTAGCGGTTCATCGCTTGGTCTCGCCGACGCGTTGCTGGCTCTGCCACCCGCCCTCGCTGCGGGCGGCGTCGCGGTGGGACTTCGCACCGTCGCCGGGCGTCTTTCCGGACGCGGCGGCGCCGTGGTACTGCTCGCTTCGGGGCTGACAGCCCTTGCGCTCCTCGGTGTCCGGGTCGAACAACGGAGCGAGGCACTGGGCGCTCCCCTGTCGCTGGCGGAGAACGACGCCGAGCATATCCGGCATCTGCTGCCGCACGGCGCCATTCAAGTAGCGCCGCCCGATCCAAGCTACAACTGCCATGACTTTGCTTTCTTCGGCGGCGCCAACGGCACGGTCTACGGAAGCGTAAAGGAATTGCTGGCAAGCGGCGGCTACGCGCCGGTCGTTCGGCCGCAGGCCGGCGATGTCATCATTTATTACGGACCCGGAGCGGATCCGCTGCACAGCGGTGTGGTGAAAGCGACCGGCAAGGATGGCTTCGTCTTGGTCGAAAGCAAGTGGGGTCAACTCGGCCGCTATTTGCACGAAGCGACGATCCCTAACTTCGGCGTCGGCTATGCGTTCTATCGGCAGGGCGCCGAACCGGCTGCCGGAGCGGTCGCGGGGCGCCGCAATCCGGATGGCCGTGGGCGCGCGACTCCGATTCGCAAAGGGAGCCGAATCAACACTGCCGCCGGTTCCTGAGAATCACTCGTACCGCAGCGCCTCGATCGGATCGAGCCGCGAAGCTTTCCACGCCGGATAAAAGCCGAAGACGATCCCCACCGTCGCGGAAACCAACACCGACGCAACGATGGCGAGGGCCGACGTCTCGGTCGGCCAACCGACCCAGCTGAATACCAGTGAGGCGAGCCAGCCGAGTAAAATGCCCGTCAAGCCGCCCGCGAGGCAGAGAAGAATCGCTTCAACGAGGAATTGCCACAAAATCTGCCGTGCCCGCGCCCCGACCGCCATGCGCAGGCCAATCTCGCGCGTACGCTCGGTGACGGACACGAGCATGATGTTCATGATGCCCACACCGCCCACGATCAGCGAGATGACGGCCACGCCCAGCAGCAGCCGCGTCATCAGCGACGACGTGGACGCGAGCGCTTTGGTCATTTCCGTCATGTCGCGCACCGAAAAATCATCCGGCTGGCCGGATTTGATCCGGTGGCGCTCGTGCAAGACCGTCGTGATCTGACGAATCGCTTGTGGCACTTCCTCCGTCGAAGCGCCTTGCGCCAGAATCTGATCGACGTTCGTGAAACGCACCGGTTGCGGCGTGTCGGCCTGCTGCGTCGGCGACGGCGTGGGATAGGGCGTACTATTGACGCTGGGATAGAGCTGATTCAAGGAGTTCACCTGTTTGGTCGGATCGGTGTTCGCCGTCGCGGCGCTCTGGTTCACGTTGCCCAGCGACGAGCCGCTGACGCGGTACTTGATCGTCGTCCACGGTGCGAGGAGGATGTCGTCTTGATCGACGCCCATCATGTTGGCGCCCTTGTGCGTCAACACGCCGACGACCTTGAACGTGACGTTTTGCACGCGCACTTCCTTGCCGACCGGGTTTTCGCTGCCAAACAGCTCGCGCACAAGCGTCTGCCCGAGCAGGCATACCTTGCTGCCGTTGCGCACGTCGCGCTCGGTAAACGCCTCGCCCTCGTCGAGATCGGTCCAGTCGCGAATCTGCAAGAACTCCGGCGTGGTGCCGTAAATGTAAAGGGGCACCCAGTTGCGGTTGCCGTACACGACCTGGGTGCGCGCGCGGACGACCGGGGCGGCGTTTAGGACCGCGGGACAGTCGCGCAGGATGGCCTCGGCGTCCTGCGGCGTCATCGTCATCACGCTGCCGCTGCCGAAGCTGACGCCGCCGCTGGAGGCCGTGCCCGGCATGACGAGCAGATTGTTGGCCCCCATGCTCGCGATCGTCGCCTGCACGGCGCTGGACGACCCCTGGCCGATCTCCGTCATGACGATCACCGCGCCGACACCGATAACGATGCCAAGCGTGGTCAGCGCCGAACGCATGACATTCCGCATCAACGCGCGAATGGCGGTGCGGAAGATTCGATAGAAAAAGCGCATAACTCCTACCTCTTCCGGGCGAGCGGCGGACTTTACGCCCGCCGTGCGGCCATGTAGCCGTGCCAAACCCGGCGGCGCGCACGATGAAATGCGCGCTTACGCCGGCAATGCTTCGGGCATTCGTTCGTGAGACGTCGCTTCATCAAGCAAACCGTCCCGGATGCGGATGATTCGCCGCGCGTGCGCGGCCACGTCGGCTTCATGTGTCACCAGCACGATCGTGATGCCCTCTTCCTTGTTAAGCTTTTGAAACATTTGCAAGATTTCCTCGCTCGTGCGCGAGTCGAGGTTGCCGGTCGGTTCGTCGGCAAAGACGAGAGGCGGGTGGTTGATCAGCGCCCGTGCGATGGCGACGCGTTGCTGCTGCCCACCGGAAAGCTGCGACGGCTCATGGTCCAGCCGGTCGCCAAGCCCCACGAGTCCCAGCAGCGCGCGCGCCCGTTTCTCCGCCTCGCGATCCGAAAGCTCCTGGGCGGTATATGCAAGCGGCATGATCACGTTTTCGAGCGCGCTGGTTCGCGGCAGGAGATTGAAGTTCTGGAACACGAAACCGATCTTTTTGTTGCGGACCATGGCGCGCGCGTCCGACGAGAGCTGCGATACTTCCTCACCGTCGAGCCAGTAGTTGCCGGACGTCGCCCGGTCGAGGCAACCGAGGATGTTCATGAGCGTCGTCTTGCCGGAACCGGACACACCCATGAGCGCGACCATCTCGCCGCGGCGGATGTCGAGCGTGATGCCGTTTAGCACCGGCACGGCGATCTCGCCGAGCTTGTACGTCTTGCGAATATCTTCAAGGGTGATGAATTCCATGGCTCGCTCTCTCGATCGCTTGTGCCATTGCTTGTACTCAAGCAGTGCCGATCAATGGCTCCGCTCGATCGTGTCCCTTATGACCCCGGCTTCTTCTGGCCGCCAAACAACTGAGGCGTAAACGGGTTCGTTGCCCCGTTGCCGCCGTTCGTGCCGTGCGTCGTCCCGACCACGATCTTGTCGTCCTCGGTTAGCTTGTCCGTCGCGATCTCGGTCGCCGTGCCGTCCGAGACGCCCACCTTCACGGGGACGGGCCGAACAAAGGCGCCTTCCGCGACCCAGACCACGCCTCGGTCGCGCTGGTCGCCGCCGACGCCGCTAGGCTTGCGCTGCTTGGGCTTTTCGTCTGGGGTGCGGGCGTCGGGCGCGATTTGTTCCGGTTGCGGCTTCCAACGGAGGGCGCTATTCGGCACGGTAAGCACATTATCCCGCCGGTTCACCTCGAAGTTCACATTGGCCGTCAGGAACGGCAACAGCTTGCCGCTTGAATTATCCGTGGTGATGACGACGGTGTACGTCACGACATTCTGCGTCATCTGCGCGTTGAGGCGGATTTGCAGCACCTCGCCCTTGAAGTTTTCGTTGGGGTAGGCATCCAAAGTGAACGTGACTGGCTGGCCCGCGTGAATCTGGCCGATGTCGGCCTCGTTGACCGACGCCCAAATTTGCATGCGCGTCAAGTCTTTCGCGATGAGGAACAAGCTCGGCGCGTTCAAGCTCGAAACGACGGTCTGGCCCACGTTCACGCGGCGGTCGAGAATCACGCCCCGGACCGGCGAGCGGATGGTGCAATAACCCAGATTGGCAAGCGCTTGCTGCTCCGTGGCCTTGGCGGCGTTTAACATGCCCTTCGTCTTGTCCACGGCGGCGGTCGCGTCTTTGAGCACGCCGCGATTCTGTGCGAGCGTCGCCTCGCCGACCGCCAGCCCGCTCTTGGCGGTTTCAAAGTTCGTGCGGGCGATGTCGTAATCCGTGTCGGAAATCGCGCCTTTGCCGTTGGAGAACAGCCGTTGGGCGCGGCCCCAGTCGCGCTCCGTTTGATACACCTTAGCGTTGAGCTGTTGTAAATCGGCCTGTGCCTTTTGCACGTTCGCCTGGGCTACCTCCACTTGCGCCTGTGCGGAGACAACCTGCGCCGTCATTTGCTCGACTTGTGCCTTGGCGTTATCGACCTGGGTCTGGTAGATCTTGGGATCGATGTTCGCCAAGACCGTGGTCTGCGTCACCTTGGAGCCATAGTCGATGGTCTTCGAGCTGCTCTGGGGATCTTCGCCGAGGCTCATGATTTGCCCGGCGACTTGGGCGCCGACGTCAACCACTTCCTCCGGCTCCAAAGTGCCGGTAGCGCTGATCGTCACGACCAGGTCGCCTTTGGCGACGGGGGCCGTACGGTAGCCTTCGGCGGCTTTCGCGCTATTGTGCCAGTACCAGAAGCCGAAGCCGCCTACCGCGACGACGGCGAGTAGAAGAACGATCCGAATGAACCATTTCATGACGACACGCCTCGTGGATCTCGCGTTTCCTCGCTTGAGTGTACCAGCCTGATCTTCCGCCCCGCTTCCAGTTTCATTCTGAGATGCCGGCCCAGCTTCTCTAACAGCCGATAAAGCTCCGCCTGGTCCGCCGCTTCGAGCCCTGCCATCACGCCGGAAATCTGTTGAGCGTGGACTCTAAGGACTTGCCCGACGAGTCGCCGGCCGGCGACGCTCAGCGACACTTGCCGCGCCCGGCGGTCGCTCGCGGCCTCCTCCTTTTCGACGAGGCCGGCCCGGCACAAGCGTTCGACAACGCCGGTGACGGTCGGCGGCCGAACGAGCAGGCGCTCGCCGAGATCGGTTAAGCGTAACCCACGTTTCCCTTCCGCCTCCGCCCGGTGCAAGTTTCGCAGAACTCCCCATTGCGCCCCGGTAATTCCGAAACGGGCGAAATACGGCTCCATCACACGTTCAACCAAGCCGAACGTCCGGATCAACTCGCGAAACGCGAGTTCCTCGGGTCGTCCGGAATTCACTCGACGGGTCGATGCGGTGGACATAGTTCAACCTGGGCGTAATTGATTAGCGTGCTAAGTAACATTCCAAGGCATCTTATGCAAAGAAAAGATTAGAGATCAAGGAGAAAAATCGGATTTCCGAAGACGACGAGGAGTGGACGCCGGGATCGGATTTGTGGCGCCGGCGCCAGCGACCAGGATCATTTCTTGACGCGCTTCAGTTTAATGAGCAGCGTCCCCTCGTCCTTTGGCGTCTCGAAACTGGTCGGACGCTGGCTTGGTTTGCCCACGAAGCGGCAGAGCGACCAATCGTCGCCTTCGAGTTTATAGATCCCTTCCACGACGACGTTTGTCTTTCTATTCTTCGTGTCGAAAATCTTCGGCGTGGTGGATGGATCGAGCGCCGCGATGTCCCCCGTTTCCACGTCCTTGCCGTTGGCCCGAAGCGTTATCTTCGTTCCCTCGATGACTACGTCCACACGAAGTTCGTCGCCGAGGTTTTGACCCATCCCGCGCGTTTCGACGCGTACGACACGCCACTCGCCCTCGAGCGCTTTCAAGTCCTTGCGGGCCGCATCATTCAGCGGCTCTGCCCCAACAAGGAATGCAAGCACGCAACCGGCCAACGCGTGGACCATGTGTACCTCTCATTCAAGCCAGCTATACGGATAGGTCGGATCATCGAGCTCAAGGGCCTGACGCGTAAGGGCCAGCGGCCGCAACGTATCGACCATGACGGCCAATTCGTCCGTGCGCGTCACCGAGCGGCTGGCGACGATGGTGCCCGGGTGCGGACCGTGCGGAATGCCGCGCGGGTGCAGCGTGATCGACGATTCCTCGACGCCGCGGCGGCTGCCGAACTTGCCGCGGACGTAATAAAGCACTTCGTCCGCCTGCACGTTGGAGTGAGCGTACGGCACCTTGATCGCGTCCGGATGCGTGTCGAGCAGGCGCGGCGCGAATGTACACAGGACGAAGCCGGTCGCCTCGAACGTCAAATGAATCGGCGGCGGCTGATGGACGGTGCCGGTGATCGGCTCGAAATCGTCGGCATTGAATGTGAACGGATAGACCATGCCGTCCCAGCCGACAACGTCGAACGGATGACTCGCCAGCGTGTAGCGCGTCAGCCGGGCGCCGTCCTTGATGACGACCGTGGTGTCCTGCTCGCGATCGACAACAAGCGATTCGTTCGGTCCGTGGAAATCACGCTCGCTGTACGGCGCGCCGAGCCGAATCTGACCGTCCGGGTTGAGATACTTAGGCGGGATCACGATGTTGTTGCTGGCCTCGACGACGAGCATATCGGGCTGCACGCCCGGATCGAAGTCGATCCGGTACGTCGTGCAATGCGGAATGACGATGTAGTCGAACGGCTTGAACGGCAGTACGCCAAACATCGTCTGCACGTTGCCGCTGCCTTTGTGAATGAACAACACTTCGTCCGCAGCGGCGTTGCGATATAACTCGCCTTGCGGCTGAACCGGCCGGCAACGAGCCATCAGCACGTCGTCGTTAAACAGCAGCGGCACGCGACCCGTCACCGGATCGCCGGCGGCACGCATACCTCCAGTCTTGAGATGAAAATGGCGCAACGCCTGCTCCGGCGCCACGTCGAGCTTCACCGTCCCCGCGCTCTCAATCTTGCGTACCCGCGTCGGCGGCCGCAGGTGATAGCAAATGCTGTACGCGCGGCCGAAACCGGCGGTGGTGACGACTTCTTCGTAATAAATGCCTTCGCCGCGATAACCGCCTTCGCGGCGATGCGCGATGTGGCGCTTCTTTGGGATGGAGCCGAGTTTGGTGTAAGACGACATGGGAATTTCCCCCAATCGGGATGACGCACATTGTCGCTTGCTCATTACTACTGACAGCGGACGACCAACGACCGTCTGCTCCGTAGCTCGCTCTTAGAGCCATCTGTCACGAGGCACGACTTCATACGCCTTCTCGCCGCATGTAAGCGCCCCGAACGATGAGAATTGTTTCCTCGTCCTGTCCGTAGACCGCCTGGAACGCAAAACTGTGAACGCGGAATCGGTTCTCCGGATCAACCATCCAGAACTCAAAATTCATGCCATCGAAGGGCTCGGAAGCGCGCCGGAGAAACATGGTCGGCGCCGTCGGCAACACTTCGCGAAGATTGATCCACACTTCCACCAGGACCCCATCGGACAAGCCCCAGCCGGCGATTTTTCGGCCGACGTGGGGTTGGACCGTCACGCGGTAAGACATCACGGTCTCCCGGCTTACGCTTTTCGAGCGCGCTTCCGTTCTTCCACCCGGCGCAGCCAAGTCTCTCGATCGACGCCCGCAATTTGGGCGAATGCTTCGTCCAACTCAATTCCTTCGCCGCGCTGTATCGCCTCTTGCGCTTCCACAAACTCTTCGGCGGTAAGTGGGCGCGGCCAGAAATCGAAAAACTCCGCCTCGCGCCGTTTTGCGCGTTCGCTCGCGTCCCGGAGTTCATCCGTCCCCTGAATTGAGTCTCCATGTGCCGCAAACTTCTCAATCAGTTCGATAACTCGAGTCAGAATTCTTTGCCCGCGATTGAATTCCTCACGCACCTCGCGCGCGGTCTCCTCGCGGTCGTCGATAAGGTGTGCCATGAGGTGATCGATGGAACTGTCAACCAGATCGTTCAACGTCTCTGGGATACGCAAACAGAGCCGCACGATGCGGCGCAAGTCCCGGGCGGCGGCACTCCGGCGTTTCTCGTCTTTCCATGAGTCTTCCCCGTCACCGTGCGCGGCCTCAAGCGCTTCTTCCAGCGTGCGCAGCTGCCTTTGCGAGATGCGCCCAATGGTGTTTATTCCCATGGTCCAAGCTCCTCGTCTTTTTAGGCCCTCGCATGGAGCACTTGATGATCCGACAATTCGGAAGTGCCTTTTGGAACTCTTTCATGCCCGCGTCTGTCACTTTGGCGCCGGTGAGAAAGACAATCTCAAGCTTCTTGAGGGGCTGCCGCCCATCGTCGCCTGATCATAGCACGTGCTCCTGAGGAGGTAACTTTCAAACAACAACGGTAGGACCGAAACGCGTCGTTCACAGTGTCCCGCGCCGTGCCTGTTCGCGCTCAATCGCCTCAAACAGCGCCTTGAAATTCCCTTTGCCGAAACTCCTCGACCCGCGTCTCTGAATGACTTCAAAGAACAACGTCGGCCGATCTTCTACCGGCTTGGTGAAGATTTGCAGCATGTAGCCCTCGTCGTCACGATCGACGAGGATGCCTAGTTCGGCCAATTCGTCGATGTTCTCTTTGATCTCGCCGACGCGCTGCGGCAGCATTTCGTAGTAGGTGTGCGGCACGCGCAGGAACGATACGTCATTGTGACGCATCGCCCGGACGGTTTCGACGATGTTGCCGGTGGCGAGCGCGATGTGCTGCACGCCGGGCCCGCCGTAAAAATCCAGGTATTCTTCGATCTGCGAGCGCCGGCGACCGCCAGCCGGTTCGTTCAGCGGAAACTTGATGCGGCCGGTGCCGTTTTGCACCACCTTCGACATCAAGGCGGAATACTCGGTGCTAATATCTTTGTCGTCGAAATGAACGAGCTGCGAAAACCCAAGAATCTTCTCGTAGAAGCCCACCCACTCGTCCATCTTCCCTTCCTCGACGTTGCCGACGACGTGGTCGATGGCGACGAGGCCGACGGAGCGGAATGTGGTCGGGCTGTAGCGGTCGGGGTCGAGCGCTTTGTATCCAGGGGCAAAAACGCCCTTGTAGCGGTCGCGATTGACGAAGCTGTGCGTCGTGTCGCCGTAGGTGCGGATGGTGGCGTATTCGTAGACGCCGTGCTCGTCTTCCCGTCGCGTCGGGCCTTTGACGCCGACCGCCCCGCGCGACACCGCCTCGTTGTACGCCGCCGTCACGTCGGCAACTTCGAGCGCGATGTCCTGCACGCCGTCGCCGTGCTTCACGAGGCGGTAATTCTCGAAGTGATCGGGCGTCAATGGCGACGCCAGCACGAACGTGATCTGCCCTTGACGCAGCACGTAGGCCGCCTCGTTTTTCACGCCCGTTTCGAGGCCGGCGTACGCGACCACGTCAAAACCAAAGGCGTTGCGATAGAAATACGCCGATTGCCGCGCGTTGCCAACGAAGAAACGCACGTGATCGATCCGCCGCAGCGGCAGCACTTCACTGGCCATGCGCGAATGTCCCAAAAGAGACGATGGAAGGCACGACAAACACGAAAGAGGAAAAAGTGTGCTTCCGTTCTTATTATAGTCACGGGACCGCCGGCAAGCATTGACGCCGCGAGAGATACGCGATGAAAGCCGCCTTCATTGAAACCACCGGGACGCCGGACGTGATTCATTTCGGCGACCTGCCGCGACCGACGCCGAAGAACGACGAGGTTCTTGTCAAGGTTGGCGCAGTCGCGGTGAATCCGATCGACACCTACATCCGCTCCGGCTCGGTGTCGATGCCGCTGCCGAAACCGTTCATCATCGGATGCGACCTTGCCGGAACGGTTGAAGCGGTCGGCCCAAAGGCTCGGCGCTACAAGAAGGGTGACCGTGTCTGGGGCTCCAATCAGGGCTTGCTTGGCCGGCAAGGGACGTTCGCTGAGTACGCCTGCGTGCAGGAGCACTGGATCTACCCGATGCCCGCGGGTGTGAGCGATCGTGACGCGGCGGCGGCGGCGCTGGTCGGCATTACGGCCCACCTCGGCCTGTTCCGCTGCGCACGGTTGCAGGCGGGCGAGACGGTCTTCGTCAACGGCGGCGCCGGCGGCGTCGGCTCGATGGTCGTGCAAATGGCGAAGGCCGTCGGGGCGCGTGTGATTACGACGGTCGGCTCACCCGAGAAGGGGGCGCTTTGCAAAAGCTGGGGCGCCGACTGCGTGCTCAATTACAAAACGGATGATGTGCCCGCCGGCATTCGTGAGTGCATGAAAGGTCAAGGCGTTCATGTTTGGTACGAAACGCAACGCGAGCCGGACTTTCTGAAGACGCTGCCCTTGGTCGCGTTCCGCGGCCGGATCGTCCTCATCGCCGGTCGGCAAGCGCAGCCCGTGTTTCCCGTGGGCCAATTCTATCCCCGAGACTTGTCACTTTTTGGCTTCGCGATGTTCAACGCCCCTCCCGACGAGCAGCTTCGCGCCGCGGAGGACATTAACCGCTGGAGGAGCGAGAAGAAGCTCGACGTGTTGATCGGCAAGACTTTTCTACTGTCGGAAGCCGCCGCCGCTCATCGCTTGCAGGAGGAAAACTCCGTGCAGCAGGCGGGGACATTATCGGGGAAGATCGTTCTGACGCCGTGAGATTCACCGATTCGTGATCGGTTCGAGATCGACCCAACGCGTCTGGACATTATTGCCAGTGGGCAAGTTCCATGACGATTCCATTCGTCCCGTCGGAAATACGTGCGACGCGCGGTGGGCGCCTTGATCGTCGTTCCATGCGAACGTGACACGGGTCGCGTCCTGACTTTCGGGCGGATAAACCAGGTGCATCTCGCCGCGTGCGTAGCTCTTGCCGCCGTCGTTACGGAAGCGGGCACGCAGTTTCGCGGCCTTCAATCCCGCAATCTCCTTGCTTCCCCAGCACAGGCTTTGCGACCAAAAATCCGGCGGTTCATCGCCACGACGGGTGATTTGCCAGTCCTGAACGACCGCCTTCCACGTCTTGCCGTCATCGGCGGAAAGCTCGATTTGATACTTGATCTGTGGCTGCGGCGGGTTGCTGGAAAAAACATGTGCGGCGGCGTAAAGCGCGACGGCCGGCTCGCCATGTGGTGTCGCCAATTCCAGCGTTACCGAAGGCGTTCCGAACTTACCCTCCACGACGTGCGCTTGGGCGCTCGGCAGTTCCGGGCCGGCCGACACCACGGCGTTGCCGCTTGCAAGAAAGTGAATCGCTGTTCCCCCGTCTTTCAATCTCGGCAAAACGGCCGCATTCGCTTGACACACGGTGGTAACGGCGAGATGAGACGAGGCCAAGTGCCTGGCGCCGGCGCCGAAACGCAGCCAATAATGCTGGCGTCCTTTCACATGGTCGGTGAGATCGAGTCCGTCGGTCAATCGGCCGCAGTCAGTCCACGTAGTGCCGTCATCGGTTGAGACCGAGACGATACCATCCGCTTTGCCGTGGAGCACGAGACCGTTCCGGCACCCCGGCTCGTAAATCGCCCACGGTTTGGCGTTCGGCGGCGTCGCGGCGATGATGTACGGCGTGCGGAAGCCGAAGACGACGTACTTTTCATTTTCCGCGATCACGCCTTCGCGATAGTCGCCATTCGCGAAGTCGGGTCGATACGTGTAAACGGCGTTGCCGTAGCGCGCTTGACCCGGATGAAACCCGGCGCCGTCGCGCGAGCGGTGCATCTTCTCCGGCTGATTCACCCACGTGATCGACCGTTCTAGGCCGGGAATGCCGCCGGTGTTGTAATTGCGGCCCCAGAAGACGAACGTCTTGCCGTCCTCCAAACCAGGCTGCAAGTATCGGCGCAGCGTTTCGCCGCGGCGCAGATGCACGAGCGGCGGCGGTCCGGAATAACCGGCGAGATACTCCGCGGTGCGATAGGCGGCATACGAGGCGCCGTCGCTGAGGTGCAGCCCGCACACCAGCCAGCCGTGTTGCTTCTCCGGCAGGTAACTCCGATCGCTGAGACGTTTCCAGTCCTTCTGAATCTCGGCGAGCGAAAGGAGCGCGGCGCCGTCGCGGTTGTAAATGACGGTCGAGAGATCGTGATCGAGCAGCACCCACTTGCCGCTGCCGTAGGGGCCGCCGGTCAAGAATACCTCGAAGGCATTATGTCCTTCGACGCCGACGCCGCGGCCACGGTTGTGGCCCAAGAGGGCCAGGGCTTCCAAGGTGTCCAGCTGCTTCGCTAATTCGACTGTCTAAGCCGTCTTGCGTGATCGCAAGTTCTTTTGTGACAATCCTTCGCACAGGATGGACCCTTTGACGAAGGAGATAGCCGATGGAACGGCGCTTTGAGCTGCGCAAGGACGAACTGCTGGCGGGATGC
>JBGQKZ010000120.1:0-20047 GCA_041499805.1 Gemmataceae bacterium | reverse complement strand
GTGCGTCGTCCCTGGCCGGCACGAGAGCCGCATCGACCGCCCGCAGCACCGAAAATCCTCAAGATGGGAAGCGACCTTAAACACCTAATGGATAGGCTTTTAGAGAGTGTGTAAACCTGCATTTGTTAGTGGCGTTGGGACGAAAGTGACACTTTACGTAACAGATTACGCAGCTCCGTCTTGCGACAAAACCGGTCCAAAAGGAAGAACGATGCCACCGATCGACCTTGCCGCCGCCCGCCCCGTGAGCGACTTCGAGCGCGAGCTGGCCCGCAACTTCCCTCTGGCATAATATCACGCCCGCCAACTTCGACGACCGCATCGAGCTGGTGCGCGACCTGATCGTCCGTTTTCTGCATGCGTCGGAAGAACTGCTGCGGGACCTCGCTCCCTTCCCCGCCGACACGTCCGCGGCGGCCTCTCTCGATCCCGTCGCGACCGGCACAGCTGCGGCCTGAGGAACCGCGCGGCCAGTGCTTCCGGCGATCGCGGATTCATTGCACCGGGTCAGCAAATTGGCCGTTGGGTGTATGTCACGTGCAATCCAACCAATCCATTTTTGGCAGTCGCCGCACCGGCTTCCCCTCAAACTGCCATTTTGACAGGAATTCTCCTTTCCCTGGCCACCCACCGGCCCCACGGTGGGCGGTGGCCTTTGGCGCGTCGTAAGCGGCTGATCGCACATGGTTTACGCAACCACCACCGCTCGCGTGCATTCGCCAAAGCGGTGGAAAACGGTGATAATCCAACACGGCGGAACCCCGTCGCCGGCATCCCAATCCATCGCCGTGACGCGTTGGTAAGACACGCAGAACACAGGCGACTTCAGCAACACCCGGTGGTTCGCCTTCGCGGCCGGAAAAGCGCGGGCCCTTTCTGAACGAGCAAGAAAAAAGCGCGCATACCGCGGCGGAGTTTGCGGTGCAAGCGCAGCTAGGTTAGAAGAGAGCCGTGGTCATGAATTGCAACGATGCCGCGGGCCCGGCTGAACTGCTCGCGCGAGCGCGGGCGGGCGATGGTCCCGCGCTGGGTCAACTCTTGGCCTTGTACGAGCGCTATTTGGCGCTCCTGGCCCGCTTGCAGATTGGCCGCCGACTTCAGGGGAAGGTGGATCCGGACGATCTGGTTCAGGAGACGTTCCTGAACGCGCACCGCGACTTTCACCAGTTCCGCGGGGCCACGGAAGCGGAGTTGGTCGGTTGGTTGCGGCAGATTCTGGCCGCGAACGTCGCCGGCGTCATCCGTCGCTATTTGGGCACGCAGCGACGGAACGTGCGCTTGGAGCGCGAACTTGGCGACGAGTTGGACAACTCGTCGCGCGCCCTTGAAGCGTGGGTGGTCGCGCCGCACAGCACGCCCAGTCAACAGGCGGCGCGGCGGGAACAGGCGGTTTTGCTGGCGGACGCGCTGGAATGCCTGCCGCCGCACTATCGGGAAGTGATTATCTTGCACCACCTGGAAGGGCTTAGTTTGACCGAGGCGGCCGCACGCATGGGACGAACGGCGGACAGCGTGGAAAAGCTCTGGACGCGGGCACTGCTCCAGTTGCGCGGGGTTCTCGGAGGGATGCCATGATCGAGCTTCCCGAAGCCGACGCAGCCCAAGCGTCGTCGGAAGGCGTGTACGCCCTTGACGATTCGCGCGTGGTCCGTGCGCTGCAAGAGTACCGCGCGGCCCGGCAAGCGGGCATGTTGCCCGACCGGGGCGAGGTCTTGGCCCGCTTTCCGCACGCGGCGGCGGAGTTGTCGGCGTGTCTGGACGCGCTCGATTTCGTTCAAGCCGCCGCTCCGCAACTGCAAGCGGCGCCGCCGCACGTTGTCGAGCACGCCGGACTGAGTGCGGAGGCCCCTCTCGGCGACTATCGTCTCGTACGCGAAATCGGCCGGGGCGGCATGGGCGTCGTGTATGAGGCGGTGCAGCTTTCGCTTGGCCGCCGTGTGGCGGTGAAGGTGCTGCCGTTCGCTTCCGCCCTCGACGCGCGGCACTTGCAGCGCTTCCGTGCCGAAGCGCAGGCCGCCGCCTTGCTGCACCATCAGGGCATCGTGCCGGTCTACGCGGTCGGCTGCGAGCGTGGCGTCCACTACTACGCCATGCAGTTCATCGAAGGGCGCACACTGGCCGCCGTCATTCAGGAAATGCGGCAGCGAGCCGGGTTGCAGGAAGGCGCCGCCCTGCTGCGGGAGCAAGATTCTGCACCGCCCGGCAGTGCGGCCGCCACGGCGCCGCTGGGTTTGCTCTCGACGGCCGGCGCGGGTGACTCCCGGACGCCGTACGGTACGGCGGCCCAGTTGGGGTTGCAAGCCGCCGAGGCGTTGGAGCACGCGCACCGCCAGGGCGTGGTACACCGCGACATCAAGCCCGCCAACCTGCTCGTGGACGGCGCCGGCAATGTCTGGATCACCGATTTCGGCCTCGCCCAGATTCACAACGACGCCCGGCTGACGCTCACCGGCGACCTGGTCGGCACGCTGCGTTACATGAGCCCGGAACAGGCCCTCGGCCGGCACTATCTCGTGGACCAACGCAGCGATGTTTACGCGCTGGGCGCGACGGTTTATGAATTGCTCACGCTCGTACCGGCCTTTCCTGGTCAGGATCGGCAGGATGTCCTGCGCCGCATTGGCGAGGAGGAACCACGCCCCCTCCGCCGGCTGAACGCGGCCATTCCGCCCGAGCTGGAAACCATTGTGCTCAAGGCGATGGCGAAGGACCCGGAAGCGCGCTATTCAAGCGCCCAGGAGCTGGCCGATGACTTGCGCCGTTTTCTGGAGGACCGCCCGATCAAGGCGCGACGGCCCTCACTCGTTCAGCGGGCGCGCATGTGGTCGCGGCGGCACCGTACGGTCGTCGTCGCCGGCGTTGTGATGCTGCTGTTCGGCGTCGCGGGTCTGGCGACCAGCACGTTGCTGATCTGGCAGGCGAAGCGGGAAACCGACGAAGCCTTGAAGCAGGCGCGCGCCAACTTCGCGACGGCGCTGGAACAAGGGCGGCTCGCGCAAGAGCAGCGCCAGCGCGCCCGTCGCGCGGTCGATGAGATGTACACGAAAGTCGCCGAGAAATGGCTCAAGAGCCGCGCGGGTTTGGAACCTGTGCAGAAAGAGCTGCTGTTGCAAGCGCTCGCCTACTATCAGCAATTCGTCCAGGAGCCGGAAGGCGACGCCGAGACGCGCAAGGCAACTGCCAATGCCTACTTTCGCGTCGGCGAGATTCATCTAAAGCTGGGCGAGCTCGACCAGGCGCTCGAGGCGTTTCGCCAGGCCAGCGCGCGCTCGGAGAAACTGGTCGAAGAGTCTCCCGACGTTGCCGCGTATCGCGAACAGTGCGCGCAGGGTTGGGACGCCCAAGCGCGAGCGCTGTCGCGCGGCGGCCGCGATGCGGAAGCGGAGCGCGCCTGGCGCAAGGCTCAGGGGTTGTATGACGGGCTGGTCGCCGAAAACCCCACGATGCGTCACTACAAAGGCGCGCTGGCGGCGACGCAAATGAACCTCGGCCAACTCGTCGCCGCGGAGGGGCGCTGGCAGGAAGCCGAAACGACTTACCGACAGAATATGGCGTTGATCGCCAAACTGGTCGAGGAAGCGCCGCCCAACGCCAACGGCTACCGAATCAATCTTGGGATTGGCCATCTCGCGCTGGCCGAGGCGTTGCGTGCGCTTGAGCGGCCGCGGGAAGCCGAGCAAGCCGTCCGCCACGCTCTCGACCTTTATACGGTGCTTGCCGAACAGTATCCGCTCGCAATTCGGCCGCGCGACGGCATCGCGACCAGCCATTACTACCTGGCAAACCTGCTGGCGGACGCCGGGCAGGCGCGCGAGGCGGAGCGGGAGTACCGGGAGGCGGTACACCTCGCCGGCAAGGTCGCCGCGGATGCTCCCGAAGTGGTCGATTACCAGATTCAGTTGGCGAACTACGCCGGCGGTTTTGCCCAGTTTCTGTCTGAGAACGGCCGTGCCGCTGAGGGGACGCAGCTCTTGCTAGACATGAAGAAACAAAAGCCAAACGATTCTCACGTGCTAAGTGCGCTCGCCTGGTTCCGCGCCGCCGATTCCAAGCCGGCGGCCGACGTACGCGAAAGCGTGGAGCTGGCGCGACAAGCCGTGCAGTTGACGCCCGAAGAATCCGACAGTTGGCGTGCCCTGGGCGCAGCCCAGTATCGCGCCGGGGACTTCGACGCGGCGCGCACGGCCGTTGAAAAGGCCGTTCAGCTCAACGGCGCCGGTGACAGCAGCCGCGAAGGGTTCATTCTGGCAATGACGTGCCAGCGACTCGGCGACAAACAGCAAGCCCGCCTTTGGTTCGACCGAGCCGTCGCTTGGAAAGACAAGCACCGCCCCCGCGCCGTTGAATACCGCCGTCTGTGGACGGAGGCGTCCGCAATGTTGGGTCTCGCCGCGGAACGATCGGAAAAAGCGGCGTCGGCGCCGAAGCAGAAATAGCGCGCAGCAACATCCGAACGAACTGGTGCGTTGGGACCGGCAAAACACGGTCCGCGCTGGAGAAACGCGCGGACGCCGCCGGTCAAGCGCCGGAATAACAGCAATCGCGAATCGGGAGCAAACTCATGGCGAACCAGTATTGGCTTGGAACGGTTCAAGCCCGGCTGCAAGAGAATCACGTGGATGCCACGTGGGATGCCGGCACGAACTTCGAGAAGTCGCCCGTCGCCGCGAAGGTCAACATTCTCAACAAGGCATTCGAGATTTACTACGACGCGCGCACGAGCATCCAAAAATGCCCTGACCAGGGAGTGCGGCAGCAGATGCAGAGCGATCTTGAGGATGCCGCCACGACCGGCTGGGGACTCGGGGTGAGCGATCTCGAAGAGGCCTTCCAGCATTTGTGTCAAAACGGCGGCCGGTGGAAGGATAACAATACGGCGCGGTATTATTTCCGCCCCGACAAACCCAAGTGTTTTTCGGTCTACGTGGAAGACGCCCCGGCCGCGGCGACCAACTTCTTGTTCGCCGTCGAGGACCGGTTGGCGATCGTGCAGGAGGCGGCGGCCGATCTTAAGTCGAAGAAGGAATCGCTGGACCGCGGCAGCGAGCGCGAGCTGAAACAATGGGATCAAATCGGCAAGGCGCTTGACGGCATTGTGAAATGGGGCAAGCGCGTCGAGCCGCACTTGTGGGGGGCGCCTTCTGTTCAAGACAAAGTCGGCCGAATTGTCGGCATGGCCGAGGTCATCTCGGATATCCACGGGTCCATTGGAAAAATCCAGGAACGCGCCGCTCACGTCGTCTTGCTCACGGACGTAGGCTTCAAGCCGAAAGAGGCGGCCGCCTTGGAAGCGCTCACGGTGGTGCTCGACCGCGTGCCGGTCCTGGGAAAGTTTTACGCCAACGCCATGGAGCTGTTCGTCACCTTGCCCGCTTGGATGCAAGACCTGATGCAAGACTATTACATCCGCCTCCACGGCGGCGCCCGAGTCCGTTAGCGAGGTTGGACGGTGATGTCGCGGAATTGGCCCGAATTCCGCAAAGGGCCGTACGGAATTCTGATGAATTCCGCCACGAAGATCGCCACTGCTTTCGCCGACCGAGTGAGACGGTTCCAATTCTCGGTCCATGCGTGACAAGCTGAGTTGAACGGGGAAAGGATCGTCGATCCGGGATGGCTCTGAACTTCAGAGCCCCCTTTCGGTGTGCGCGCCGCGACAGAGCTTCCAAAGGCGCCTGCGGTGCGCGACTTTTTTCAGAAAGCGAGCTTCGACATGTTGAATATTAAGACAAAGCATGGTGCAGATCGGCCTGAGCGAGCGGTTCAACGTCGCGGCCGCGCTAATTCTAAAGCCACGTTATTCCGGCCGCGCGTTGTTCGCCTGGAGGACCGGACGCTGCTCAGTTTCGGTTCGCCGATCAACGCGGCCACGGGAACCGCGCCGGTTTCCGTCGCCGTCGGCGACTTCCACGGCGACGGCAAGCTTGACCTCGCCGTCGCCGACAACGCGAGCAATCAATTTACCTTGCTCACGGGCATGGGCGACGGCACATTCAAGAATTTCGGCGGCACGTTCGCCGTCGGCAACAAGCCGACGGCCGTGGCGGTCGGCGACTTCGGTAGTCCAACGAGCGAGCTCCCCGACGGCATTCCGGACCTGGTCGTCGTGAACAGCAATGTAACCGCTCAAGGCAACACCCTCGGCAACTTCAATTTGTTCATCGGCGACAACCACGGCGGCTTCACGAAGTTCATCGGCTTTAATCAGAATATCAGCGGGGACTTCAACGTAGGCCGAGACCCTCTCTCTGTGGCCGTGGAAGACTTCAACCACGACGGGCGACTCGACGTGATCGTGGGCAACGACAACGCGGATGTATCCCATTCTTTCGGTACGATCACCGAGTACATTCGTAGATCCGATGGCGGCTTCGACACCACATTGGCCGGAGCTAATCTCGTCTCTCCCACATTCGGGCACCCCACGTCATTGGCCGTGGCCGATTTGAACGGCGACGGCTTCCTTGACATCGCGGCGGCCAGCAAAGGCGACAGTAGTGGCGCCCGAGATGCTGTTTCCTTACTGTTTAATGATCGCTTCACGCCCGGATTGTTTGAATTCGGCGACCAAGGCTTTATCACCGCACTGTCGCCGGTTTCCGTAGCCGTTGGCGACTTCAACCGCGATGGCAAGCCCGACCTCGTCGTGGCGTTCACCTCCGGGGACATCGTTACGTTTTCCGGCCGCGGCGATGGGACGTTTCAGAATGGTGTCTTCTACGGCCCGATTGCCGCGCCTACCTCCCTCGCTGTCGGCTATTTCAACGGCGACGTTGTCCAGGACTTGGCCGTCACTTCTAGCTCTAACAACAGCGTGAGTCTTCTTGTCGGCAATCCTGATGGGACTTTCCAAAGTCCTGTAAGCTTCGGCGCGGGCTCTGCGCCGGCCTCCGTGGCGACGGGCGATTTCAACAACGACGGCCTGCTCGACGTGGTCACGGCGAATCGGGCGAGCGACAACGTGAGCGTGTTGCTGAATCGGTCGGACACGATCACGTCGCTCGGCTTTTCCAACGCCGCCGTGACCCGCGGCGACCCCGTGAACTTGGACGCATTCGTCTTTGCCGAGGGTCCTGCGTCCAACAACCCTGGCGGTACCGTGACCTTTTTCGTTGACAACAACAACGTCGGAACGGCAGCCCTAAGTGGTGGTTTCGCCCAGTTGACCGTCTCGACAGGATCGCTTAGCGCGCTTGTTCATGCTGTAAGCGCGTCATACTCGGGCGATGCATTGTTCGCCGCCTCGGTGGCAAATAACTCGTTGACGGTGCTCAATCCGTCTCCAAGTATTTTGAGTTTGAGTGCGACTTCCGTTTCCGAAGGCGGCGGCAACCTAACGCTGACGATCACCGGATCGAACTTCGTGACTAATTCAGCCGCGCTGGCGAACGGTGTTTCGCTAAGTACTTCGTTCATCGATGCCGGGCACTTGGGTGCGACCGTGCCGGCGGCATTGGTTGCCGACGAAGGGAGTTTGGGCATCACCGTCGTAACTCCACCTCTGGGCGGCGGCCGGTCGAATTCAATGACGATCACGGTGAACGATGCCCCGTTGACCGCCGCCAGCGTTGCCGTCACCACTCCGCTAGGCGTCGTCGCCACGAACGTCCCCGTCGCCACCTATACCGACGCCGGCGGCCCGGAGCTCGTCGCCAACTACACCGCGAGCATCGACTGGGGCGACGGCACGGCGGCCAGCGCCGGCACGATCACCCTCGCCGGGACCACCTTCACCGTCACCGGCAGCCACACGTTTGTCGCGCCGGGACGCTATTCGCCGCGCGTGACAATCCTCGATAAAGGCGGCAGCACGGCAACAACCAACCCGGCGACGCCCAACGCCGTCGTCGGCGACGCGAATGAGCGCTACGTGTCGCAAGCGTATCGCGACGTGTTGCAACGTCCCGTGGACGCCGCCGGCCTCGCGTTCTGGGCGGGCCTGCTCGACTTGAATCAGATCACCCGAGTCCAGTTCGCACAGACACTGGTCGGCAGCCTGGAATACCGCGTGCTCGAAGTGCAGCCGCTCTATCAGAATTTCCTGCACCGCACCATCGACGCCGGCGGCCTCAAGTTCTGGTCGGACTCCCTCGCCGCCGGCCTGCCGCTCGAAGGCGTCAAGTCGTTCATCTTCGGCTCGGACGAGTACTTCAAACTGCACGGCTCGAACAACGACCTCTACTTGAAAGCCGTCTATCAAGACCTGTTCAACCGCGCGATCGACGCCGGCGGCGAACAGTTCTGGCTCGACCAGATGCAAAACCACGGCCTGACGCGCGTCAATCTCGCCAACGCATTCGTGCGCTTCCCCGAAGCGGAAAACTCGCTGGTGACTAGCTATTACCAAGCCCTGCTGCACCACGCGCCCGACGCGGCGGGCTTAGCGTCCTTCAGCACGGCGTTGCAGAAGGGCACGCTGCGCGACGAGGACGTGGTGAAAGCCCTCGTGGCCACGGACGAGTATTTCGCTCGCGGGTGACGGGGCTCACCGGCAGTACGCGCATTGCACGCTGCCGATGTAGGGGTCCTGCGCCTTTTGATACGATCCAGAACTGGAGCAAATAACATGGCATTTGGGGTCCGCCAATCATCATCCGGCCGCGCACTACGGCCAGCAGCCGTTCGGAAAGGTTCGCGGGCTGGTCCGCGCATCCGTTCGTTCCGCCCACACCTGGAAGCGGTGGAACACCGACGGCTGCTTTCAACCTCCATTCCGCTGAATCCAACGACTTGGACAGCCATCGGACCGGCCCCGATTCAGAAGGGATTTGTCGGCGGCGGTACGCTCTATCAGCCCTTTTCGGGGCGAATCAACGCCATCGCCTCGGACCCGGTCAACGCCAACGTCATCTATATCGCGGCTACCGGAGGCGGCGTGTGGAAGACGACAAACGGCGGCGTCACCTGGTTGCCTCTCACGGATTCGCAACCCACCCTTTTTATGGGGTCCATTGCCCCGGCGCCCAGCAATCCCTCGATCATCTACGCCGGCACCGGTGAAGCCGATAACGGCGATTTCTACGGACGCGGCGTCCTTAAGTCCGCCGATGGCGGCGCTACCTGGACCCTTCTCGGCAATTCCGTTTTCGATCGAAGCGGCATCATCAAGATCGTCGTTGACCCGGCCAACCCCGATACCGTCTATGTGGCGATCGGGTTGACCTTCACGAACGGCCTGAGTGGAAACCACGGCATTTGGAAATCGACGGATGGCGGCCTGAATTGGACCAACACCACGGTGAATTCGGGCATTACTGGTGTGGCCTATACGGACTTGGCAATGGATCCCGCCAACGCTCAACATCTTTTTGCCGCGGCGGGAACCAGCTTCGGCGCGCCAGGGAACGGTCTTTACGAAACCCTGAACGGCGGATCGTCGTGGGCTCTCTCCACCGGCGGCGGAACTTTCCCCAGTGGCGCAGTCGATGGCAGAATCGAACTGACTATTTCGCCGTCCTCGCCGCAAACGCTGTACGCATCGATTGCCGATCCTGTTACCGACGCGCTGTTCGCCCTGCTGAAATCCGCCAATGGAGGGGCGAGTTGGACGGACTTGACCGCCAACGCGCCGAATTACCTGAGAAACCAAGGTGGATTTGACTCGGCGCTGATCGTCGATCCCTCGAACCCCAACGTCGTCTACGTCGGCGGGGCGATCGATTTCGCTCCAAGCCCGAGCTTTAGACCGATCAATAGCATTTTGGAAAGCAGAGATGGAGGAAACACCTGGCTCGATATTACCGTGGGGGATGCCGCATTTGTGGGTCCACATGCGGACCAGCACGGCTTTGCCTTCGACGCGAGCGGGCACTTATTGGACGGCAACGACGGGGGCATTTGGCGTCTGGATAACCCGATTGCGGGCTCTTTGGCGTGGTTCAACGTCAATGGCAACCTCCAGATTACGCAATTCTACGGCATCGCCCTCGATCCAACCGACGTGAATATCGCCTATGGCGGGAGTCAGGACAACGGCACGGAAAGATTCGATGATTCGCTCGGCTGGACCCTGATTAAAGACGGGGACGGCGCCCTCGTTCTTGTCGATCCCATGCAACCTAAAACCATCTACCATACGTTCTTTTATGAAGCCCCGGCTTTCCCCAATTTCATCCAACGCTCGGACGACGCCGGCGTAACCTGGACCGACATCACCACGGGAATTGATCTCACCGACCCCGGCAATTTTTCCGCACCCGTCGTCATGGACCCGACTAACCCCAACCGCTTGATTTTGGCGACGAACAGACTTTACGAATCGTTGGACCGGGGAGACCATTGGGCCCCGATAACGACCCCGGCCAGTGTGCCCATCCGTCGGATTGCCGTTTCCAAGAGCGACCCTTCTACCATTTATTGGTCCGCGGGCCCGTTCATCGCGATGACTTTTGACGACGGCTCCAGCGTCCAGGAAATCGACCTCCCCAACGGATCAGGAGCGATCAGCGGTATCCAGGTTGATCCTCTCAACAACAGAGTCGCCTATGCGCTGCGCGGCAATTTCGGCAACGGCCACGTCTTCCGAACCGCGGACGGAGGGACGACCTGGACGGACATCAGCGGGAACCTGCCCGATCTACCCGCGAATACGATTGCCGTCGCGCCGGGAAGCACGGCCCTGTTCGTCGGCAACGATACGGGCGTTTGGGTTTCCTATGACCTGGGAGCAAGCTGGTCTCCCTTTGGGGCAGGCCTACCTCATGCACGCGTCAATCAATTGGAGCTGAACGCGAAACTCAACGTGCTCGCCGCCGGCACCTTTGGCCGCGGCATGTTTGAAATCGCGGTTCCCCTTTTGGCCCAGATCAACGGCCTGAGCAATGTCGTGGAGAACCAAACGAGAACCAACGCGATCGTGGCGACCTTCACCGATCCGCTGGGGAACGAGGCCGCCGGCAATTACTCGGCCACCCTTGCCTGGGGAGACGGCGCCACGTCGCCGGGAACGATTCAAGCCAACGCCAGCGGCGGCTTTGACGTCCTGGGAAGCCACACCTACAGTGAAGAAGGCTCGTTCACCCTTACGGTTTCGCTTTCTGACTCGGATGCAAGCTCCGCGTCGGGGTTATTTCTGGTGACGGTCGCCGACGCCTCATTGACGGCCGGGGGAACTCCCATTAGCGCCACCGAGGGTATTCTTTTCTCCGGTCCGGTGGCGACATTTTCAGACGCCGACCTGAACGCTCCGCTCAGTGACTTTACGACGGGGAGTGGGGGCGCGACCCTCGACTGGGGCGACGGCGCCGCGACTGCCGGCGTAATCACCCAGCCCGGCGGAGTGGGGACGGTCTTTGTCGTGAGCGGCAGCCATACGTATCAGGATGAAGGTTCTCAGACGGTTACCGTAACCATCAATGATCGTGGTTCCAGCACGACCGCAGTCGTGTCCTCGGCCACGATTGCTGACGCCGGTTTAACCGTAACTGCCGTGTCGATTCGCGTGACCAAGGGTGTTGCGTTTTCCGGCCCGGTGGCCACCTTCAGCGATGCCTACCCCGGTTCACTGCCTGCGGATTTCACTTCAGGCTCCGGAGGAGCTTCCATCGACTGGGGCGACGGCACAGCGTCCAGTACCGGCACGATCAGCCTCGCGGGGACGACATTCACCGTCACGGGCAGCCACACGTTCAGCGCCCCGGGACGCTACTCGCCTCACATAACCATCCTCGACGAAGGCGGCAGCACGGCCACGACCAACCCGCCGACGGCCAACGCGATCGTCGGCGACGACAACCAGCGCTATGTCGCCCAGGCGTATCTCGACGTCTTGCAACGCCCCGTCGATAAGCCCGGCCTCGACTTCTGGGCCGGCCAGCTCGACGCCGGCGCCATCCAGCGTGCCCGGTTCGCGCAAACGCTCGTCAGCAGCGTCGAATTTCGCTCGCTGGAAATCCAGCCGCTCTACACCAACTGGTTACACCGCACCGTCGACGCGCCCGGTCTCAAGTTCTGGACCGACTCCCTCGCCGCCGGCTTGCCGCTGGAAGGCGTGAAGTCGTTCATCTTCGGCTCGGACGAGTATTTCAAGCTGCACGGCTCGAACAACGACAGCTACTTGAAGGCGGTCTATCAGGACCTGTTCAACCGCGCGATTGATTCGGGCGGCGAGCAGTTCTGGCTCGACCGAATGCAGAACCACGGCCTGACGCGCGTCGTCTTAGCCAATGCCTTTGTGCGCTTCCCCGAGGCCGAAAACACGCTGGTGAAGGGGTACTACCAGCTTTACCTGCACCATGCGCCGGATTCCGCGGGTTTGTCGTTCTTCAGCACGGCGTTGCAGAAGGGCACGCTGCGCGACGAAGACGTGGTGAAGGCGCTGGTGGCAACGGATGAGTATTTCGCGCGCGGGTAGATTCCGCCAACATTCCTAACATCGAGTTGCCCAGCGGTTCCGAATAGACAAAACCGGCGTTGCGCGTGAAACCACCAGCGCCGCTTCGGCGGGAGCCATCATTTTTTCAACGCAAACGTGTTCAGCAGCTCGTAGAATCCCGGCTCCCAGTAGATTCGTCGCTCCCACGCGCACTCGCACTGGATCGCGAGCGTCTGCTCGGCCGTCTGAACCACCGCTAACAAAACGAAGCGCTGGTAGCTGCTGTCGGGCACGTGGACGCTGAGTTTGCTGATGCGCCCCGCGGCGCCGCCGACGTGTGCTTCGCGGCGGTCGGCGTCCGTTTTGTCCTCCAACACGGTGACCGTCGCCTTCGGCGGTTGCCGGCTTTGCAGGTGTTTCTGGGCGGCAGCCACCGCGCCGGCGAGGTCGCCCTGCGGCGGCAGCACAAGCACCAGCACTGTCGCGAACCTGCCGGCGGCCGGTCCGTCCGAGCGATCTCGTCCAAACAGGGCCAGATCGGCGTCGGCATCGTATTCTTCCGGCGTGCGTGCTTCCCAAACCCCCTCCGTGTAGCGGAGCGAGTAAGTCGCTTTCTTGCCCGCGACGGCGGCGTGCTTTACGCTCTTTTCCTGCCAATTCTCACGCTCCCGACCCAGGCTGAAGCCCTGGCGCAATTCGCTCCACTCGGCGGCGGCCGCTTTCTGCGTCGCGGCGTCTCCCGACGGCATCCAGGTGAAAAACCAGTAGCCGAAGCCGCGCGATCCCAAGGCGTAACACTCGCCGACCATTGCTGTGTCGTCTCGTTGTCCCGTAAACACCAGGCGAACGGCGCGCTGTCCTGCGAGCTGCTCGTCCGCTTTTTGCTCCCATTCCACGTTGCTGAAGTAGCCGCGCAGACGCTGGTCCGCTTCTTGAAGCAACTCGCCGTCCTTGGGCGTCGTGTTTTTGCAGTCTTTGGAGGCAATCGCCAGCCAGGAAATCGGATCGGGCCGCCGTATCGCGAAGACCGCTTTTAGCGGGGCCCGCGGACCGTCGTCGCGCTCCCATCCCTCAGCGGGCGGGCGGAAGCGAAAGTTGCTCTTCTCGAAATCGAGCGCCGCGCCCATCGGCGCCGGCGCGTCGCCGTGATTGCGGAGATAGGTGAAAAAGTAATACAGCAGCCAGGCCGAGAGCGCGACCAGAAGCGTGAGAACGATAACGGGCGCCCAACTGCGACGCCGTTTCGGCTGGATTTGCCGGACGATGGGACCGGCAGCCGTCGGCGGCGCAAAGATGGTCGCGGAAGCGGCAGACGCTTCTTGCGGCGGCGCCTTCGGGGCAGGTGCCGGCGGTCGTGGCGCCGCCGCGCTCGGCCGCAGGTGAAATACATTCCCGCACACCGGGCACTTCAGCGCCGTTGCTCCGGTCGCCGACCCGGACGGAAACAAATGGCTGCACGCCGGATTGGGACAGGGATAACCAGTCGCCATAACTGACTTTTCTTGTTCGTTCCTTGCGTATCTTCCGGGCCTTCCTCTACGATTGACGACGTTTTGGCTCGACCTCCGGATTCACCCACGCCGGCAGCTTCTGGCCGGTTAGCCCGGCAATCAGGTTATTCGCGCAAATCTCCGCCATCGCGTTGCGTGTGCCAACCGTCGCGCTGGCGATGTGAGGCGCGATCACCACGTTGGACAACTTCAAAAGCGGATCGTCCGTCGCCGGCGGCTCCGGGTCGGTCACGTCGAGTCCCGCCGCGAAGATGGTCGCCGACTTCAGCGCGTCGTGCAGCGCCTTTTGATCGACCAGCGGGCCGCGTGCTGTGTTGACGAACACGGCGGTGCGCTTCATTTTCTTGAATTGTTCCGCGCCGAACATGCCGCGCGTTTTTTCATTGAGATCGGTGTGAACCGAGATGAAATCCGCTTCCGCCAGCAGTGTGTCGAACTCGACCCGGCGAGCGCCCAGTTCTTTTTCCGCTTTCTCGCTCGGATAAACATCGTGATAGAGCACGTTCATGCCCCAGCCGCCACGACAGCGCTGCGCCATCGCATAACCGATCCGTCCCATGCCGACTATGCCGATGGTCCTACCCGCCAAATCCTGACCGAGATGGCCGAGCGGTTCCCACGTCTTCCATTTCCCGGAGACGGTGTAGCCGTGCCCCTCGACGACGCGGCGTGCCGCCGTAATCAGCAACGTAAACGCCATGTCGGCGGTGGCGTCGGTCAGCACGCCAGGCGTGTTGCCGACCGCGATGCCGCGCTCGGTCGCCGCCGGGATATCGACATTGTTGAAACCAACGGCGTAATTGCTCACGACTTTCAGGCGCGGGCCAGCGTCCATGAGCGCTGCGTCAATTTTATCGGTGAGCAGCGACACCAGGCCGTCGCAGCCGGCGATTTTCTGACGAAGCAACGCATACGGCGGGGGCAGCGGATCGGTCCAAATCTCGGCGTCGCACGCTTGTTTGATCTTGTTGAGGCCGGCATCTGGAATAAGGCGCGTGACGAAGACCTTTGGCTTGACGGCCATGAGCAGGGGCTCCTGGGAGATGCGGCGGTGGGGAAGACTGCTGGCGATTTTAAGGGAAGGGAGGGCGGATGGCGAGCGGCGTGGCGAAATGACGACAGCCCCGCGGAACGCGCCCTCCCGCTCCTGTTCGCGACGCCGAAAATGGATTACTTACATTACACCCCACACACACCAATTCGTGTTTTGGGGGGGGCGTGTAACGAATCCGCAAAACTTGCGTTCCTCTGACCTGTCCGACCGTAATCTGTTGCAAATAAATAGATTAGGGCGAGTGCGCCCGCCGAATGCGCCCGCGCGGACGAAACCGGCACGACGCATCTTCGGCCCAAATCGGTGTAACGAATGTCACTCATTTCATGCCCACCCCCCCGTGCAATGGAAGCAAAGTTCGAGAAGGAGGCGAGGAAAAACCGTAGTGACGCCTGACCGTCAGCCGCCCTCTTACATTGCTCGAATCTGATCCAGGATGTTCGGGTCCTGAATCTCGTCGTCGCGCGCCAACAGCAAGACCTTGGACAGCACCTCCGCCGTCTTCGGATCGTCGTCCGCGAACGGCAGAAACAGGCGGCCGCGATGTTGTGCATGGACGGGGACATCGGTCGGCCATTGACGTGAACGGTGCTCGCCACCACAATCGCAGCAATTCCGCGTCCGTTCTCCGTAAGCCCAAAGGCTGCGTCGCCATGACCGCCCCGAAGAAAATCCTCGATCTCGTCGAACACTTTGACCGCAACGCCGATGCGTACCGATCCGGCCATTACAACGAGGCCCAACTCCGGCAGGAGTTCATCAATCCGTTCTTCAAGGCCCTCGGCTGGGACATGGATAACGAGCAGGGTCTTGCAGAGGCGTACAAGGACGTGATCCATGAGGACGCCATTAAGATCGGCGGCGCCACCAAGGCGCCGGATTGCCGTTTCCGAAAGGCTCTTTTTTACCGAATCCGGTTGAGACACGCACTTGCCAGTTGTCCCCGAACCGAGCTCCAGTTCGTGAGGATGCTCCAATGTTTGTGATCGCTTTCTGTTGGACTTCTCAAGCGGACGCCGCTACGATCCCAGCATTCGTGGTCGACACGAATTACATTTTCTGCGAGATCTGCCCATGAACCGCACCTTTCGTCTGTGCTCGGTGTTGCTTTTTGGTCTTTCGGCAATAGCGAATTGTTTTGGGCAAGAGAAGAAGGACTCGCCGCCGCCGGCCACGCCGCGGTTGCCTCGCCGCGCGGTCGCGCAACTCGGCGCCATGGCGTTCAATGCCGGTGGGACGATCATTGCTGCTGCACTTTCGCCCCGTGGGGACGAAATTGCCGTAGCGTTGAGAAGTAATCAAATAGAAGCGGTACGCGTCTTTGCCGTCGCTACCGGCGGAGAAGTACGGCGTCTTCCGATGGACCAGGCGGGGGTTAGCTGGCTCCGGTTCTCGCAAGACGGCGCAACGCTTCTTACCCTCAGTCAAGCGGGCATTCTTCAGACGTGGGAATTGGCAGCCGGAACAAAGCTGTGCCAAGCTGCGATCGGGCCCCCTCGGTCCATCCCCCCTCAACTTGCGACCAACGGAAAGATTGCCGTAGAAGCGGGCACGGGCTTCGGCCGCCGCGGCTGGCATGTCGTCGTCTCGGATCTTGAGGCTGGCAAACGTATCGCCGAATTGGAGGCGTTGCATAACGGTCGGCTGCGCGTCGCTGTTTCCGCCGACGGCAAGGTTGTCGCGTCGTGGGGCTCCATGTTCCCCGGTCCAGGTCAACCACAGATCAGCGAAGAAAACCGCACAATGCAGTTTTGGGATGTCGTCGAGGGCGTTGAGTTAACTCGATTGCGCATCGACAGCCTTGGCGCCGAGACCTCCGCTGCGTTTGCACCGGACGGGAGGACACTCGCGCTTTGGTTCGGTGGAACGCTCTCGTTTTGGGACTGGAAAGCGGGGCAGGAACTGCGCCGGTATGCGGGCCGGGGTGTAACAAATGGCGTGCTTCGGTACTCAGCTGACGGCAAGCGCCTTAGCGTGGCCGGGCAAGACGGCATCGTGCAAATCTGGGACTCCCAGGGGAAGCGCCTAAAGACCGTCGACCCGCCCGCGCCAATCTCAATGAACGGGCAGCCGGTCGTTGTGACATTTACCGAAAATGGCCGCATATTGGCTCACCGTATCGAGGACGCAAGGCTGAACTTGTGGGACGTCGATAGCGGGCAGCCGCTGAGCGCGGGGGGCCAGTTCTTTAGTCCGCGCCAGGCTTTGGCGTATCTACCCGATGGCCGTACGCTTCTTACCGCGACTCCCAACGCCACGGCCGTTTTCTGGGATACGGACACGTACCGGGAACGACGCCGGCAGAATCTTGATCCGAGAAGGGATGACAGCCCGCTCGGCCAAGCGCGCGTCGGAACCACGGCGACACTTTCGCCTGATGGCCGGTTTCTAGCGATCACAGCACAGCTAGGCGGCATTCGCGTCTTCGATATCGCGGCGGCACTCGAGTTGTATAACTTTGAGCGCTTGTCCAGTGCGCATGCAGCTCCGGCGTTTTCAGCGGACGGTAAGTGGCTCGCCCTTGCCACCAGCTTGCGCGGAACGGTTCATATCTGGGACCTGGAAAGTGGACAGCTGGTCAAGACATTCTCGGACGAAGCAGCAGACATCCGTGCGTTAACGTTCTCGCCGGATAAGACGTTATTGGCTCAATTCCACGATCGGAAGGATACCGCGCGCGGCCCCATTTCCGAAGTCCGAATTTCCTCAATCAGGGACGGCAAAGAGACGCGGCGGCTCATTACGGACGCCCCGGTGGTGAGCAACGCACTGGGGACGTCCATGGCGTGGTCGCCGGACGGTCGTACCTTGGCAGCAGCGAGCTCAGACCGAGGTATTACGCTTTGGGACACGAAGGCGGGACTTCGGCTTCAACAGATTGCGGTGCCGAGCAACTCAAGCTCCAATTCGTACTCTGCAATCCCGCTGGCATTCAGTCCGAACGGCCGATCGCTTGCTGTTGGGATGCCAGTAACCAGAGTTCGCGGCGAGCCCAAGGCGGGGGAAGAACCGAAGGTGCAAGTGTGGGAGGTGGCAAGCGGGAAACTGCGCCATCAATTCGAGGGACATCGCGGACTGATTACGTCTCTCGCTTACTCGCAGAGGGGCCGCTCCATCGCTTCAAATGGCCAAGATGGCATAGTGCTCGTCTGGTCGCTTGGCGCGCCGGGAGTCGCCACGCGGGGAAAGGGCGAGTTAGACGAGAACAGCTTGGAGTCGCTTTGGAAGGACCTGAGCACGGTCGACGCCGCGAAGGCATTTGAGGTCATGCAGCAGCTACGGAGTTCGCCGAAGCAAGCGGTTGCATTGGTCGGGAAGCACCTCAAACCTTCCGGCGACGAAACCGGGGCGGACGTCATCGCCAAGTGGGTAACACTCCTCGACGACGATAACTTTGAAATGCGCGAAAAGGCGAGTCGTGAATTGGCCGCAATCGGACCTGCCGCACGTTCCGCCCTCGTTGCGGCCCGCGAAGGGAAGTCTTCCCCCGAAGCTCGCCGCCGCATCAGCGAACTGGTCGACAAGCTCGACGCGGACGGCGCGCTGCAAACTCTCATCCGCACGGCGCGAGCGCTCGAGGTGTTGGAAGAGCTGGCGACGCGGGACGCCTGCCAGCTTCTGGAGGCGCTTGGCCGAGGCAATCGCAGTGCCGACCTGACGGAAGATGCAAAGACGTGTCTCCAGCGGATGAGCCGGATGGCGACTGCACCACGACCTTAGTTGGTTGATGGCCCGTCGTTTGGCCAATTTGGACTTCACGCGGCCATCGCTGAGTGAGTCCGCGACATATGCCCGTCCAATCCTGCCGACGGCTCCGTGGGAGAACCGGGGGGAACGCTTCACTCATTCGTTCCATCGAACCAGTTGACCGCCGCGCTCAGTCCGCCAAGCGCTAAATCGCCGCCACCGACCGCCAAATCGACCGCCTGGTTTACGAGCTGTACGGCCTGACGGAGGAGGAGATTCGCATCGTGGAGGAGGCGACAGCGTGAGGATTTATCTGAACGTGTCGTGTCTCAATCGGCCGTTCGATGATCAGGAGCAAGCCCGCATTCGGCTCGAGGCGGCGGCCGTCGGGATGATCCTCGAGGCGGTCGATGAAGGTCGCTGGATACACGTCTCTTCTGAGATTGCCCAGATTGAGATCGCCGCAAACCCGGACGCGAACCGGCGGGCGCGCGTGCAGCTTCTCTTGCCGGCGCCGGACAACCTTGTCATGCTGACCCCCGCGCTTTTCGCGCGGGGCAAAGAGCTTGAGGCGCTGGGCTTCAAGGCGGCGGATGCCTTGCACATCGCGGCCGCGGAGAAAGCGGCTGCAGACGTTCTCCTGAGTTGCGACGACCGCTTCTGCCGCAACGCCCGGCGGCATGTAAACAGCTACGTGTTAAGGTGAGAAATCCCCTGGAATGGTTCGATGAGGTCGAACATGCGACTGACGCAAGATGAGATTTATCGTCGAGGTCTGGAGGCTCTTCGCGAGCGTCTCGGCCGGGCGGGCATGGTTCGTTTCCTTCAGCAATTCGAGGCTGGCCACGGCGACTATGCGCGGGAGCGGCACGAGTGGGTGGACCGCGTCACCTTCGATGATCTCCGCAAACTGTCGACTGCCGGCAAGGCGCGCAGGAAACGCCCACAACGCTGATTCCCGTCGCCACCGACCGCCAAATCGATCGCCTGGTGTACGAACTGTACGGCCTGACGGAGGAGGCGGTTCGGATTGTGGAGGAGGCGACGGCGACATGAAAGTTCCCAACGCCGACCGAGCGATCATCGCGCAGGACAAGCTGTGCGACTACCTGCTGAACGTGGAGCACCGAAAGGGCGCCACGAAAGCGCGGCTGCTGGTGGCTATGGGCTAATGGGTCGAAGACTGGCAGCGGCTGGACTCCGATTTGCGCAGCCAGCACCTGGCGGCGGAAGTGGATACGGTGGCGAACTCCGACTATGGCACGCGTTACGAAGTGGCCGCGGCGCTATGCGGCCCCGCGGGCTGGTCGAGAATGTTCCGCAGCGTGTGGCAAATCGATGCTGTCAAACCAAAATAGAAATGTCCGGTCTTAACAAGGTAGAAATGTCCTCTTGGGCAATTTACGCCAAGGAGGGCATTTATCGTGAAAGGCTTCGAAGACCGGATCGCCATGAGTCAGCGCGAGCGCGATGCCTTGAAGG
>JBGQKZ010000119.1:0-20487 GCA_041499805.1 Gemmataceae bacterium | reverse complement strand
TGTGTGGATTGGCGGCCACTGGGACACCTTCCAAGAGCAGCGCATCCAAAACGAAACCGAGCGGTTATACCCTCAGCGCAAACTCGTCGCCGGTGAGGCTTTCTTCGCCTTGGCGGCGTAGAGGACGAGCGGTTACGCCCTTCTGGTACAGAGTCGCGCTCAGCAGGACCACGTCTTCCCCAATGTCGGGGGCGGCGACACGGATCGCTTCCCCGTTTCTTAGGGCGTGCCTCTGCTGTTCGGTCAGCTCAATCATGATTGCCTCCTTCTGCGCGGAAAAACCAGCCACTTTCGCTGTTGCGAATCAGGCCTTAGGAGATTGACCATATCCGCTGTCAGACGGCGTGTCCCAGGCGGTCGGAGACGCTAGCGGGAAGCCGCGCCGCTTTCGTGCCCGCGCGGGCTAGCCGGCGGCGGACAGACTCGGCACGACCGGCGGCGTCAGCGGGGGTTTGGCTGCGACCGCCCGGTAAATCCGTCGGATCACTTCCTCGTCGGTCGGGTAGGGCGACTTTAGCGCGGGCCGGAGCGGCAGCGGAATTTCGTCCATTCGATACACCGTTCCCGGCGCGCTAATGCCGGTCACCGCGGTGGTGAAATGGACCCGGGCCAAACGGCTCGTGTGTGTCACCTTGGGGTCGAGCACGATCGTCGGGATGCGGGCCAGGTGGTCGATAGCTGGCTGGGGCATGGTGGCGCCCGGATCAGCCCCCAGAACGAGCGCGGCGTCACAATCGCCGCGGATCAGCAGGTCGATCGTCGAAAACTCGCCGGGGTTGAAGCGAGGATAACCACGCGCCAGATTGACCCCAAATGGGTAGCCCGTGGTCCAGCGCATGATTACGTCGCCGCCCGTCACGTTGCCGTGGCCCCGCATCGGCATCGCCACGAATTTGGTAAAGGCGTTCAGCTCCGCCGCCAGGGTCAGCAGGGCGGCGGAGTTCATGTGCTTGCCGCGGGTCATCGACAGCCCCATGCCGAAGAACAGCACGCCGAATCGAGCCTTTTTCATCCGGTCGGCCAGGTCTTGGAGCTGCTCGACGGTCAGGCCGGTCTCCGCCACGAGCTGTGCGTCCACGCGCTGCCCCTTGATGAGCGCGCGCAACGTGGTGATGACCTCGAAGTCCTTGGACGGGCGTACCTGGAGGAAGATGTCGGCGGCTTTGGCACTTGGGGTTTCCCGGATATCGACCAGGACCATAGTCCGGTCTTTGCGACCGTTGGGGATGAACTTGCCCTTCTGCGTCAGGGTGTACTTGGTGAAGTGCCGCGGGTGGCACTCCGCCGGGTTCCCGCCCCAGTAGATGATGAGGTCCGCCCTGTTCTTGACTTCGCCCAGCGTACACGAAACCTTACCGCCCAACTGGGCGGCGATCTCCGTGGGGCCGTGTCAGAGCGAGGTGTGGCTGTCAATCACCCCTCCGATCAACTCCGCCAGGGCCACCGACTCTCGTTGTGCCTCGCAGGTAATATTGCTGAGTCCGTAGACGAGGGGCAGGTCGGCCTTGTAGAGATGATCGGCCGCGGCCTCGACCGCCTCATCGACCGACGCGGGCTGTCCGTCGATCAGCGCGTCGGGGTAGAGGCGCTCGGCAGTGTGGTTCTTAAACCAACTTACCCCAAGAACACACGCGGCCTTGGTGTGGGTAATCCGCTCGCCATCGGAATGCAACTCGATGTCATCGCAAACGCACCCGCAGAACGTGCAGGTCGCGTTCTTAACCACAGTCAACCCCATGCCCTTACTCCCCTTACCGTCTGATTTGGCCGTCCGAACCGGACGGAACGACAAACGTTCAGCCAAGCGCCCGGCCCTTGCAACTCCCCCTGATGCGGCGCGGCATGTACCTTCCCGTGTTGATCTCCTCCCAAGCCGTAGCCTCGCCCGGCTCGGCCTGGTCGGTGAATTGCGCGGCCGTGGCCCGCTCAGTCTCGCTGCCGTCTTTACGCCCCATTACTTCGTCTTCTCTTCGCATCATCCTTCATCCTTCAAGAGCGACTCGCTCGACCTCGACCTCCCAGTTCTTGGAGGTCGGCATCCCCGTACCATCCGTCTCCGACCCCATGAGACGACAAGTCGGCGGGCCATAGGGGACGAAGATCATCCCTCGTGGCACCTTCCCTTCCTGGCAGCGGAAAACGGCCTCGCCCCCGTATTCAGACTTGACTCGGACGCTTCCGCCCACGGCGACGCCCAACGCTTTCAAATCCTCGGGGTGCAGGGTCAGAGTATCCACGATGGCGTTGTATTCGTCATTGTCCTTGCCCACGTTGATCTGCTGGCCCTGTTTGCTGGTCCGGCCGGCGTTCATAATGAAGCGCATCCCCGCCATCGCTCACCCTCGACTGTACCGGGCCCACGGGCGTCCATCCCATCGCCAAGTGGCACGTCCGTGGACTTAGACGTTGATTGTACCGTCGGCATCCTGCCGAACAAGGATCGGGACGGCGATGAGACGGCGTTCGGCGCGTGGACGCGACGAAGTCGTGATCGCCGGCTTGCTTGGCTGGCTTGAGTTTTATGACAGAATACGGCCATCGTTTCTGTTGGCCGAACATTCGGAGGGCACGCGGTGAACTGGCAAATGTGGGCACTGTTGTCCGCCTTCTTCGCCGGTCTAACGGCAATCCTGGCAAAGATGGGTGTGCGGGATGTTGACTCGAACCTCGCGACGGCGATCCGCACGACGGTGGTCCTTGTCTTTGCGTGGAGCGTCGCGCTGCTCGGCAAGACGGTGGAACTGGGCGCCGTCCAACGAAAGACCTGGCTATTTCTTGTTCTCTCCGGTCTCGCAACCGGCGCCTCTTGGCTGTGCTATTTCCGGGCCTTGCAGCTCGGTCCCGCCTCGAAGGTAGCGCCGGTGGACAAGCTGAGCGTGGTGTTCGCGATTGCCCTGGCGGCGATCTTCCTGCACGAGCAACTGACGTGGCAGCATTGGGTCGGCGGACTGCTCATTGTCGCCGGCGCGATCGTATTGGCCTATGCTTAGCGCCCGGCGTGTGGACGCGGACCGACGCATGACGCGCCGGTGAGCCACTCAATTCTCGAAGATCAGCGTCCCTTTTCCGGCTTTGCGGTTGGATTCGCCGCGGGCAGGAGGAGGCCCGGATCGCCTGGGGTGTACGAGCGGCCGCCGGCGAGACGCGCCAGCGTCGCGGCAACCGGCGCGCTCCCGCCGCCCGGAATGCCGTCGGGTCCTGACAGGCCGGCGCCGCCTTCGCTTTGGGAAACGATGTTGTGCAGCGCGTAAGCGACCCGGCGGCGCACATCGGTATTCTCGTCTTTCAACCCTTTCGTCAGGGCGGGAACGGCGGAGCCGGCGAAGTCACCAAGCTGGCCCAACAGGTACGCGGCGTTGGCGCGTGTATCCCGGTCCTTGCTCTTCAACGCCTCGGTCAAGGGCGGAACCGCTTCCGGACCGATCTTAAGGAGCGTGGCGGCCGCCAACATACGCACGTCGCCGTCCGTATCGGCCAGCGCTTCCAAGAGAGCCGGCACGAGATCCTTGAAGTTGACGGCGCCGGCGCCTCCAGGTTGGCGACCGATGTCGGGTAGACCCAAGCCGCCTCCCGGTGGCGCCGCGGCGCCTGCCTGGGCCGTGGCTCTCGGCGGCGCATCGAAGACCTGGTGCAGGAGGATCAAACCGGCGGCGCCAAGCAAAACCATTCCCACACCGGCTAACAGCAATCGTTTCATCGGAGAGGCTCCTCTCATTCAGTCAGTTGTGCGGATTCAGGTGACCAACCCGCGTTCCTCGTTCTCACGGTTGGACTGCGGCTTCAGGCACGATCTCGATGCGAACCTCTTTATCATGCGTCGTGCGCCGCAGCGAGCGCGTCAGCGAGCGGGAGACAAATTCCGGGCCCTGACGCGGAAAGCGCGCCTCGCTGGTCACACGAAAAACGTTCGGCTTTCCGGGTTCGGGTCGAACCGCGACACGAAGCTGCGAATCGGGAATCAGCTCCACCGTTTCGTCGTTGGCAGCGGCCGGGTCGGCGAGCAGGCGGGCAGCGGCGCGTTCGACGCCTGAACGCGCGAGCGCGTCGGCCTGAAGCTGCCGTTCGCGGTGGTTGACGACGCGGCGGCCGGCGAGCAGGTTCCACGTGACCGATCCCGCGTACACACCCACGACGGCGAGCGCCACCGCCGCGACGATCAGCGCGGCGCCGTTTCGGCGTTGGACCAACGGTCGCAGTCTCATTTCAATTCGCCTCCCAGTGCGGCCATGATTTCGGCGGATTGGTCTTCTCGGCCATCCGGATGCACCGTGAACAGTCGCGCCACAAGCAGCCGGCCGTCCTGGCCCGTGCGGCTGAACTGGACGCGCGTCGGATTCGCGCCGAGAGAGACCGGAATCGACCGAGCGGTTTCCCCGTCCAATTCCGAGCGCTCCAGCCGCTCCTCGCTCCATCGGTAAATGACGTATCGTTTCTCGCCGCGGTGAAGGATCAGGCAGGTGGGCCCGGCCGTGTCCTCCTGCCAGCGCTCCGGCGCGTCGGCAGCCGCGCCCACGTCGGTGCGGAACTGATCGATGAACGCTTGCCGAGCCGTCAAGCTTTGCAGCCCTCCCGCGGCGGTTCTCTCCAGGCGCATGGCGCCCCACGTGATCAGGGACGTCAGTGCCAGGGCGAGGGCCAGCGCCATCATGATCACGCTCATTTCGATGAGCGTGAAGCCGCGTCGTTGGCGGATGGGCGTTCCGGAATTCGTGTGTCGAGTCATCGTGGCGTTCCTCCAGCGGCGGACGTTCGCGCACTCCGGAGGGCGACGAGCTGCACCGGGCGCGCCGGCTTGCCGTCGTCGAGCAGCCAGTGGATGGCGACCGTGATCCGCCGGGTGTGCGGCAGCGACGCTTCCGGTTCGACGCGTATTTCCAGCCGGCCGTCACGCATACGCCGGCTCAGGGCTTCGGGCAACCGCTGCTGTTCGGCCCAGGCCGGCGTCAAATCTTCCCAGGAGCAGGCACGCGCGGCCTCCAGCAGGTTGGCCGCGGCTTCCACGGCGCCTTCCCGAGCGGCGTTCCGCTGCCGTTCGCAGAGGGAAAGATACGCAATCTGCGACAGCGTCAGCATGGCGACGCCGAGGACAGCGAGAGCGGCCAACGTCTCCATCAGCGTGACGCCGCGCCGTTTGCCCACATCGCGTTGCAGGAAGCGGGTTCTCATTGCGACAATCCCTCCATCATGTGGATGAGGGGCACGAACAAGCCGAGCGCGATGATGCCCACGAGGACGCCGACGAGGACGACGGGCACCGGCGAAAGGGCCATTCCGACACGCTGCACGCGGCGGGCGGCGCGCTGCGCCAGCACGTCGGCCAGTTCGGTGAGCGCCCAAGGCAGATTGCCGGCGCGTTCCGCGGCGTTGACGAGCGGCACCATCGCCCGCGGCAACACCAGTTCGCGGTTCAAGCTGTTGGCCAGCGGCTCGCCGCTTTCGACGCGGCAGCGGGCCAAATCCAATTGCCGTACTGCCGCCCCTACGAAGCAACCCGTGCCGGCCAGCACCGCCAACGCGTCCGGCGCTGGTTCCTTGAGCTGCAAGAGAAATGACAGCCCTTGCAAGATCTGGCTCCGCACGTAGCCGCGATAAAGATAGCCGACCACGGGAAAATGCCAGCGGAAGCCGGGGTTGAGGATGAGGAGAATCAAGATCACCAACAAAGCGGGAATCACCAGCCCCAGCACCCACGACCAGCTCAGCGCGAATCTCCCGAGCGCAAGCGCCTGCTCCATCGCGCGCGGCCGGCCCATATCGAATTCGCGGAGAATCCTCTCGTATTTCGGCGCGATGTACAACGCCCAGAATTGCAGGATGCCGGTCATTACGAACAGCAGCAGCAACGGATAGGCGAAACGCGGCACCATCTCGAGCCAGAGCGTGGAGAGCCGGCTGCGGGCCGGGTTGCTGAATGACACGAGACAGCGGCAGAGCTGCCCGGTTTCTTCACCGAGCGCGGCCGCCAACAGCGTCTGCCGCGACGCCACGCCGGGCGTGAGCTGCAACGCCTCGCTGAGCGTGTGCCCCGCCTCCAAGAGCAGCACGAGCTGTTCGATCTTATGGTCGAAACTGGCCCGGCGATACCACAGCCAGTAGTAACCCGGCAACACGAAGAACAAGAGAACGCCCACGGAAAACTCACGCAGCCTGCCGTGCGGTCGGTCGCGCAAGTAAGCCGCCACCGCCGGCGCCAGGGGCAGGTTGGCCTCCGCGGCCGCGGTGAGGACCTGCAACAGTTCCTCTTGCCGGCACTGGCGATAATGGAGGAAGGCGAACACCATCCAGCCATAGATGCCGACGAGGAACAGCAACGGCAGCAGCCCGAAAACCCCAAGGCTGACGAGCAGTCCGATCACGACGATGATCGCAAACACCGTGCCGACAATCGCGGCGGGTTTCCATGAGCGGTCCAGCACGGAAAAACCCAATTCTTCCGCCGCCGCCGCGCCGGTCTGGGGTTGCGGTGGTCCACTTTCTTGCTCGCGGAAGCTCACTGGCTCAGGCCCTCCAAAAGCTTGACGAGCGGCAGCATCAACGCGAAGACGAACAAGCACACGAGAATGCCCGCGGTGATGACGATCAGGAAAGGCGGCAGCACAGTGCGCAGCAGAGCCGCCCGGCGCTCGGCCTGGTGGCGGTACAGCTCCGCGACGTGGTGCAGCGTTTTACCCAGCTCGCCGCGCTGCTCGCCGACCGCCGACATCCACGCGATCAACTCCGGCACGTGCAAGCGCTGGCGGAGTGCCGGGCCCAACGGCTGGCCGGCTTCCAAGTCCTTCTGGGCTTTGAGGCCTGCGATGCTTAGAAGCGGATCGCTCGACGCCTCGGTGGCCAGCCGGAACGCCCGCGGCAACGGGAGGCCGTAATCGACCAGAATCGCCAGCAAATCGGTGAACGCCGCCATCCGCGCCGAGCGTACCAGCGTACCGATGATCGGCGTGGCGTAGAGCATGCGCGCCGAGGCGCATCGCCAACGCGCGGTGCCGCCCAGGAAGGCGTAGGCGAGCACATAGATGCCAACGACCACAAGGAGCGGTACGAGCAAATATGTCGCCGGCTGCTGGGAAATGGTCAGCACGAACTGTGTCACGGCCGGCAGTTGCAGGCCAAACTCGCGGAAGAGCGTGCCGTATTGCGGCACGAGGTAGCCGATGACCACGCCCAAAATGGAGCAGGAAAGCACCAACACCACAATGGGATAAAGTGCGGCATCGATCACGAGGGCCCGCAGATTGGCGAGGGACCGAGCATATTCCGTCAGTGTCGCCAGTACCTCGGCGACGCGCCCCGACCGCACCCCCGCCTCGACCAGGCCGGCATAGAACGGCGGCACGCGTTTTCCTTGACGATCAAGGGCTTCCGGCAGCGTGCGCCCCGCGCGCAGGTCCGCCGCCAGACCCGCCGTCACCTGTTGCAATCGCCCGTGCCCCATCTCCTTCGCCAGTGCCGCCAGTCCCTGATCGAGCGGCAGCCCCGCCCGCGCCATGGCGGCGAGCTCGTCATTCAGGGCGATCAGATCATCGGGTTTCATCGTGCGCCCATCCTTTATCGTCGTTTATGGGCCTTCCGCAACGTCTTCACCGTGGCCCGAGCGATCGTTCGATCTCCAGTGCGGTGGTCAGACCGTCCGCGACGGCGCGCTCGGCGGCTTCACGCATCGACTGTCTGCCAAGGCGTCGGGCAAGCGTCTCCAGCGTGTCGGTGTCGGCACGCGCGACGATTCCCTGCCGGAGCGTGTCGTCGAGCGTAAGCAACTCCGCGAGCAAAAGCCGGCCGTGGTAACCGGTTCCCGCGCACCACTCGCAGCCAGCGACGGCGACCGCTTCGGCGTGGCAACCCCGGCACACGCGCCGGACCAGACGTTGATTCAAAATCGCTCGCAGACCGCTCGTGAGCAGGTACGGCTCCACGCCCATGTCGAGCAATCGGCCGATCACGCCGCAGGCCGAGCCGGCGTGAAGCGTGCTAAAAAGCAAGTGCCCCGTCAGCGCCGCCTGAATGGCGATGCCCGCGGTCTCCGGATCGCGAATTTCGCCGATCAGAATCACTTCCGGATCTTGCCGCAGCAGACTCCGTAGGCCGCGGGCGAAATCAAACTCGGCGCCCGGTCGCGCTTGTGACTGACTGACGCCTTCCAGCGCCTGCTCGACAGGGTCTTCAATGGTTACAATGTTTCGTCCGCCGCCGCCGGTCCGCACTAAATGGCGGAGGCAGGCGTATATCGTCGTCGTTTTACCGCTGCCGCTCGGTCCGGTAAGCAAAATCGCCCCGGTCCGCTCCCGCAGCACCGTTTTCAGCAGGGCGAGAAGATCGAAATCGAGGCCCAGCTCATCGAGATCGAGCACTCGGCCCGACGGATCGAAGAGGCGGACAACGACCTTTTCGCCGTGGATCGTGGGAAACGTGCTGACGCGCATTTCGACGCCGTAGCCGCCGGCGCCCTCGCGAATGCTTCCCTCCTGCGGAATATCGATGCGGTACGTCAACAACTCCGCGAGCACCTTGAGGCGGGCGACGAGATTGGGGCCCAGGTCCCGGTCTACCGCGCCCATGCGGTGCAGCACGCCATCGAGCCGATAGCGGATTTCCACGGCGCTGTGCGTCGGCTCCAGATGCACATCGCTCGCGGCCCGCGCGGCGGCGTCGCGGAGAAGAACATCGACGAGCCGCGTCGCACGTTCAGGTCCCGTGTGGCCCAGCGCGTCGAGCTGCGTCTGCAACTCATTGGGGGCATGGCGCGGCATCGGCGTCTCGAAGCGAGGAAGAAGGGCCATCCGCCGTGTTCGATGTTGTGCCGTGATTATTGTGCAGCGGGCGGCGGCGTGCAAGAGAAACCGTCGTCCGAGCGGCGGAACCAGTTCGGAACTCACCTGCCGCGCGCGAACGCTTACTTCGCCGCACCGTCTCCCGGCGCGACAAACACGCGATGATCCGGCATCTTGCCGGCGAGCGCATCCGAGATCTTGAAATTGTCCGCGACAAGCGCGACGGGGTTGGCGGCGAGCCAGGCGGAAAGGCTGATCTCCTCGTATTCCCCTTTGTCGAAGGTCACTAGGATGCGTGCCGGCGTGTCGCCGACGTTCTCGATGTAATGGCCGAACCCTTGCGGAATGTAGCCCGCGTCGCCCGTGTTGAAATCCTCGCTGCGATAGCGCCCGTGCGAGCCGAATAGGCCCATGCGAATTTTCCCGCTAACGAGATAGAGCCACTCGTTCGCATGGGGATGCCAGTGCGGCTCGCGCACGGCGCCGGGTTTCAAATCGAGAATCACTCCGGTAATCGTTTTCGAGATGGGAAACTCTTTGGCGCTGACGCGGCGTTCCTCGCCCCCGGCGAAACGCGCGTGCGGCTGCTGGGCCATGAGCGGAAAGCGGTGTGTCTGCGGCGCGGTCCGAACCAACTTTTGGTGATTCGGCTCGGGATTCTCAGGGGGTATACGGCCCTGCACGATGTACAGTTCGTCCGTGGGGAACTTGGCGAACGCTGCTTGCGGCAGGCCGAGGACCTTGGCCAGCACCGGCCCCGGCGTGAGTCCGACCCAGTCGGTGATGCTAAAGGTGCCGTGTTCAGAGAATGCGCCGTTGTCGAAGACGAGGATGAAATGAGCTTCCTCGTGGCTCAGATTCTGAACGGCGTGACCGTGGCCGCGCGGAAAGTACCAAACGTCGCCCGGATCGAAGTCGTTGGTTTCCGCCAGGCTGTCGGGGCCGATGACGGTCGTGCGTACCCGCCCCTTGAGGACGAAGGCCCATTCCGCGGCGTTGGCGTGCCAGTGCAATTCGCGCATGCCGCCCGGTTTCAGGCGCATCGAGACGCCGGCGAGGCCGGTTGAGATCGGCAGTTGTTTGACCGTCGCCTCCTTGGCCGAACCGCCCTCGCTTACTTTTCCTTTTTGCTCTTCCATCGGATAGCGAAAGGTGGGTAGCTCGTCCGCTTTTTCCGCCGCTGCCGCGTGGCCTGAAGAGGCGGCAAGTCCGCTTGCGATTGCCGTCGCCGCGGTCATGGCCTGGCGACGCGTCAACTCCGACATGGTGGACTCCCGCGCTCGTTTCATGGGAAAAGGAATAATCAACCCGGACCGGCGGTCAAGGTCCGTCCGGCGCTTGGGCGTCCCTCGGCGTCCTCATTTCTCGTCGGCTTTTCCCGCCGTCCGCGTTTTCTTCGTACCGGACGGCTTGCGCCGGGGCGTCGCTGCGGACTTGGTCGAGGTCGCCGTCGGCTCCGTTGCCTTCGCCGCATTGCTCTCGACCGGCGCCGCGGTCGGTTTGCCCTTCGGACCGCGATCTTGCAGGAAAGCGAAGCTTTCGCGCAGGTCTTTGCGCAATTCCTGAGCTTGCTGCAAGTGCTTCTTCGCTTCCGTTTCGTGATGGGCGATCTCCTCCAGGACCTTCTGAATGGCGTCGCGCAGCACTCCTCTCGTGCCGCTCTCCGGCCGCTCGTCGGCTTGGGGGACAGGTTCTGTTTCTTTCGTGCGCGTCATAGCCGCCGGGTTCGGCTTTTCGTCGGCCGCGTTGCGCGGATCATCTTCCAACATTGATTCCTCCTCCACCTTTGGATGGACGACGTTGGTTTGCCGCTTCACCGGGCACGAGTGTCGCTTATCGCGCGAACAATGTCCAGCGCCGGCATCGTGGAATCCGTCACGGCTGGACCGGGACCAGACTCGCCCCCGACGGCGCGCCGAAGCGGTGTGGCCTTAGCGGCCGTACCGCACCGCCTCAATCAAAGTGCTCATCGCCGCCCCCTGCCGCCGACAAGCCGCCCAGTCCGGGCGAGCGCTGCATCCACGGGCTTGTCTGCCAGTTGTCCACCGGCGGCTGCTCCAGCTGGAAAGCGGGCAGCGCGAACTGAAAGTGCGCCGCCAACGCGTTGACGATCGGCTCGTAGAGCCCGCGCAGCTCCGCGAGTGTCTTTTCCGTTGTCGGTTCGTCGCGCAATGTCAGTCCCACCACGCGCAGCGACTCACGCAGCCGCGCGAGGTTGGCCGACGGCAGCCGGTCCGATTCGGGCGGGCGGAGCGGCGTTTGGAACACGAGCGCCAGGTCCACCGCGGCGTGGCGCGCCATGGCAAAGGTCAAGCGCGCCTGATGGCCGTGCGCGCCGTCCACGCCCGCGACGAGGACGGCCGAGGCGTCGAGAATCGTGGTCAGCGCCGCGACCCACGACTGGTTGTCGTGCTGTGAGCGATAGTAGCTCAGCACCGGGAACGACAGGTGGCTTTCGAGCAACTCCGCGGCCCACCGCTCCCACTCGGCGAGGAACGGAGCCACGCCGGACAAACTGCGCGCGTCGGCCAGCCGTCGCAGCAACTCGCCGGCGCTCGGCGGCGACCCGGCCCGCGCGTCGAGCAGCGAAATCGCGATCTCACGCCGCGAGAAGGCCTGGTAGAGCACCGGCAAATAACTGATAACGACGGCGAGAAAGCCGAAGCCGATGCCTGCCTCCGCCACGCTGAGCGCTCGGCCCCCGGCGCCGGTCGGCACCACGTCGCCGTAGCCTAGCGTGAAGAACGTCGTGCCGCTGAAATACAGGTAACTCGTGAAGCCGACCTCCGCCTCGCGCGGAAACGCCAGCGCCGTGCCGAGCGACCAGTGCAGCAGCGCGAAGCCGGCGATCAGTCCCGTGGCCCAGACGATCATCAGGGCAAAGAGCGACAGGGGACCGAAGACGCTCAGGAAGCCGTTGCGGTGGCGACCGGCCGGCAGCAGCCGCGCCGCCGCGCGCCAGAGGAGCCAGACAGTTCGATAAAACAAACGAGCCAGCCGGTAGCTATAGCGCACGCGGCGCGGCAGGATCATCACCTCGAACGCGTCGATGAATACGCCGAAGATCAGCGCCGCCGCGACCAGGACCCCGATCCACGCCATGTCCGTACCCTCGCCTCCTCGCCACGCGCTTCGCCGGCACGCGGTTTGTTCTCTTCATGGTATGTGTCACCGGCTGCCGCTGACAGAAACAGGCCGATGTGGATTCCATGAAACGGCAGCGGAGCGCGGCGGCGCGCGTGGAAGCCGGGTTACAATACGTCATGGCCAAAATCGTACCACCCGGCCTCCAGGCCTTGCTCGACCGCCTTATCGACTATGCCGGCATGTTTCCGCCGGCAACGCTGCCGCGCGCCAGCGCGATCGCCAACTACGAAAATTACCGCAACGGGCAGCACGCCTGGATGCTGCGTTGGCTGGTGATCGGCGCCGCGGAACTTGCGCATGTACCGAGAGAACTGGACGGTTCATTGGCGGTCTTGAGCGACGCCGACGAGCCGCGCGCCGCCGTCATCGAAGCCAAACGCATCGTCCGCGCCAACCGGCCTGTCTACTGTGAGGTCGCGATCGACGATCTCGATGCAGTGCAGCAGTCCGGCTCGTTCGCCAAGCTTCGGACCGGCGGCGTGACGCCGGATGCGATTCCCGGCGTCGAAGCTGTAGCCGCTTTCATCCGCGCGTGCGCCGAGCGCCGCCTCCCTTTCAAGGCGACGGCCGGTTTGCACCATCCCGTTCGCGCCCTCTATCCGCTCACGTATGATCCCGAGGCGCCACAAGCGGTGCTGCACGGGTTCGTGAACGTCTTCATGGCGGCCGCCTTTGCCTGGCACGGCGAACGTGACATCGAACCCATTCTGGCCGAGATGGACCCCGCAACGTTCCACTTCGACGACGGGGCGCATTGGCGAGACCGATCCTTGGATGCGAGCCAGATTCGCGACGCGCGGACGCATTTTGCACATTCGTTCGGCTCGTGTTCCTTCGAGGAACCGATCGAGGGACTTGAGATGCTAGGACTTCTATGATCGACCAAACGCACGATCCCAAACTGCGGAGCTGGGTGGACTCGGCGAATCGACCCGGCTGTGATTTCCCGATACAAAACTTGCCCGTCGGCGTATTCCGCGTTCCGGGTGAGAGCCGGCCTCGCCTGGGCATCGCCATCGGCGATTCCATTCTCGACGCCGGTGAATGGCTCGCCGGCGAAACGCTGAACGGCTACTTGGGACTGCCGGCCGCGGAGCGCCGGGATTTACGGCACAAGTGGAGCAAGGCTCTGCAAGCGGGGGCGGTCGAGCGGCCGCTCTATCCGCAGGCAGGAATTACGATGCTGCTGCCGGCGGCAATCGGCGACTACACCGATTTCTACGCGTCGATCCACCACGCGACGAACGTCGGCCGCATGTTCCGCCCCGACAATCCTTTGCTGCCGAACTACAAACATGTGCCAATCGCCTATCACGGCCGCTCCTCGTCGCTGGTGGTGAGTGGGACCGACGTGCGCCGACCACGCGGCCAACTCGGCGAAGGCAAGTTCGGACCGACCCGCGAACTCGATTATGAACTGGAACTAGGCGCCTTCCTCGGCCCGGGAAACGCGCTCGGCCAGCCGATCGCGGTGCAACAAGCGCGAGAACACATCGCCGGCGTCTGCCTGATGAACGACTGGTCGGCCCGCGACATTCAACGCTGGGAATATCAACCGCTCGGTCCCTTCCTCGCGAAGAACTTTGCAACTTCGGTGTCGCCGTGGATCATCACTGCCGAAGCGCTCGCGCCTTTCGGCGCCGATCCAACCCCGCACGATGTGCCCGTCCTCCCTTATTTGCAGGAAGGCGGCCGCGGCGCGTTCGACATCACGGTGGAAGCCTGGCTGCGGACGCCGTCGCTCCCCGCGCCCGTCCGGCTCAGCCGGGCGTCGTTCCATGACATGTACTGGACCCTCGGCCAGATGGTCGCCCACCACGCCTCGAACGGCTGCCCCCTCCGCCCCGGCGACCTGATCGCGAGCGGCACCATCTCCGGCCCGGAAAAAGAAAACCGCGGTTGCCTCCTGGAATTGACCTGGAAAGGCACCGAGCCGCTGCGTTTGCCGAATGGCGAGCAACGCACGTTTCTGGAAGACGGCGATGAAGTGATTCTGGCGGGGTACGCCGAGCGCGAGGGGTTTGTGCGGATTGGACTTGGCACGTGTCGGGGTATCGTGGCGCCTGCGGCGGACTAGCGGCATTCGGCGGTGCGTCGTCAAGCGAAAAGCATTTCTGGAATCGTCAGCTGACGATGCGTTACTCTCTTTCTTCAAACGAGTTGGTGGGCGAGGGAGGCGTGGTTCAAATCCGGACCATTTGGGTGTCAACTTGGCAGTGTCCGCGCTCGTTTCTTTGCACAAAGAGATGTTTCTTTGCATGTGCCGTGCAAAGAAACGGCCGGTCGTAAGTCCTTATGCGAGAGAGTTCTCTGGCGCTGGTATGCGTTTCTTTGCATTCTTTGCACGCACACAGATGTCCTGGCTTTGCATGAAATCCATCATTTTGCCGCCAGTTAGATTGCAGCGCGGCGGGTTGGATTGCAAGGGCGTGGGTTGGATTGCAGAGCGGTTCGAGTCGTTTTGGCAGCGAGTCTGGCGACGCGGCCCGGCCGCCAAGAAGCCCAATTAGTGCGCCGAGCGTGGTGGTAAATCCCCATCCAGAAGCCATCATGAGGTGGTCTTGCGCCTTCGTCATGGGTTCGGGCGCGAGACTGGCAAGCGCGGCGAGGACAATGAGACATACCAGGCACAGGGCGCCGACCAAGATTACGAGTAACTTGAAAAGCGGGTTGCTAACGACAACCGCACGCTTAGCCCTCCTCCCAGAATTGGCCGATACCGACCCCATTACTCGCTCCCATCGCCAGCGAGAATATCTCCTGTTGTTACGTCGATGTACGTTGTACTCAGGGGATGCCGAAATGCTGTCCATAGAAGGGCGAACATTGATCGCAGGAAAGCGAGCGGCGATATTCTGATGACGTCCGCCGTCCCGTCGCTCGGCGCGACTGTTCTCACTTCGCTAATTTCAGAATTCATGACGAGCGCCCTAGCTGCTTCTGGACGTGTCGGGGCAACCCATACGGCCCGCGCGTCATCCAAGAGCGCGCCGCTTGCCGCTTCTCGAAATGGTGCCCATTCGCTCATGAGCGAGCTTCCCTCGTGCGCTTATCTTGTACGACAGAGAATGACGCAGCGCCTATTTGGCACCCGTCCACGGCGACATTTACGCTGTACGCGCCAGGGTGCAGAAAAATTAGGTTGGTTAGGTTGAATCCACAGCAAGCAGTAACTCTTTCGTCCGGTCCGGCTTGGCTTGCAGGGGCGATGAACTCAGCGGTCTGTGAAATGGGAGCCCCGGACATGCCGCTTGGGGCGACAAGCGTGAACGTCACTTGATGCGGACGGTTGCATTCTTCTTCCAGTAACTTCAAGCCAACCACCAAAGAAAGTACGGGGAAATGGCACGGAAAACCCGGCACAATGAGCGCATCAACCCCGCCGCCAATTACGTTGACTAACCCGTCGGGCGCTACGTCGGCGAACTTTGCAAAAAACATGAAGCCGACATCCATTAACTCACCACGCCAAACGCTTAGTTCAGCAACTCGGTCGCGAGCCTACCACGGTGCTGCTGCCGTTGCCATGAAAATTCATTATGCTCCGCAGACCTCCATCGTGCGCCGCATGATCTGCGCGGGCTTCTCGGCGGGAGCGGCAACCAGGCAAACGGGCGATGACGCTGCTTCCTGTCGCGGCAAAACTTCCGTTTCCTTCCCCCAGAATACCGGCTCGATCCCCAACTCGCACTGACTCTGTATCAGGCAGCACAGGTTGTGGCAGAGCACCTTGGCCAATACTTCGTTCCGCATGGCCACATCCGTCTTGCTCCGCACGCCGTCGCCGAATTTGGCTTTCGCCATTGAGAAACAGGACTCGATGTTGCTCCTCTTGTGGTAATGGGCCGCGTACTCTTCCTTGTTCATCGCGTAGTAGTGGTACATCTTCTCGAACAGCCCGCCCGCTTTGCCCGTGCTGTTCGCCTTGAACGCGATGTACGGCACAGCGCCAACCGCGAAGGCCGCTTCGATGTTCTCCACGGACAGGTACGCTTTGTCGGCGCTCACTTCGTCCATCGTGAAGTTCTTGGCCGTCGCCTCAACCAGTGGCTTGAACTGCGGGCAATCCGCTGCGTCCCGGTCCAGAATCCGCACGGCGGTAATGACATTCGTTTTTACCCCACAGACCGCGTGCGCCTTGCACCATGTATGCTCCTGCCGGACGCAGCCGTACTTCTGGTCGAACCAGCGGATAAACCGCGAGGACGTGAACCCGGTCGAATCAACCGCGAAATCCTTCTCCACGCTCTTGAGCGGCAGAGCGCTCCGCGCGATCAGCGCTTCGAGAACCGGCGTCAGCATCGGGTTTTCAAGGAACGAGCAAACCGTCATCGGGTGCATCTTCTGCTGGACGTATCCCTTCGCGTGCGCGTCCGCGAGGTCGCTCCCGAAGCGACGGCTGCTCAGCGTCGTGTAAATCTTCAGACAGGCCATGAACACGACATCGGCAATCCGCGCTCGCGGACGGCCCGTCTTGGCGGCTGGCGGCTCCTCAATGCCCTTGCACAAGTCGCTGAGCAACTCGAAAAGCCGGTGCTTCTCCGTCGTCTGCGCCAAGTTGTATGCGGGCCAGTTTTGCGCGTAGGTTTGTTTCTGAACGATGCTCAAGGTGCGCGTTTCGGTCACGGTGCCGTTCGCTCCCTGCTCGCGCTGGATCGTGAAGGTGACGGCGTGCAAGTGCTTGCAAACGCCATCGCCACCGCAGCCGGAATCAAAATCCGGGCACGAGCAATACGGGGTCTCTGGATCAGGACAAACCGTGTACTTCTTGCCGCCGGCCGTCTGGGAAGGAACCACCCAAACCTTCCCCTTCTGGACCAACTTCGCCGTTGCCGCGATGACCAAGCCCCGTTGCTCTCTCGGACTCAGATTAGCGCTCATTGTTTTTCCCTCCGTCCATACTATATGGACAGAAAGGGAAAGTGTCAATGGATAATGGACAAGAAAAGAGAAAAAACTGGCGTGCGTGGTGGTGGACGTGCTAGGGTGCAAAGGCACCCTGAACGCCACGATGAGACGGTCATCTCGTCCTCGTGGTTGAGGGGTCGAAGCCGAGCGGTCCTACCCGCTCGGCTTCATTCTTGCGCCGCGCTCTGCGGCGTCACCGAAAGGCATTCTTGCGTGGGATACTGGAAGGGCAATGCGACCAAATGAATTTGTGGGTAGCGCCTGCTCGGGGAAATACCTACAAATTCATTTGTGGGTAGGCCGCGATTTGAATCTGTGGTAGGCATTTTCGACGGCCTTCCGCGACAGAGGCTTGCCGTCGCGGTCCGTCCATTTGGAATTGAGCACGATCAGTCGGCGCGGAATCTGGCCGAACGTCAATTCGTCCACATCTCGCAGGTACACAATAGCCGCGTCCCGCTTGCTGTTCCGCGGAGCAACGGTCCTGCTGCGCAGCTTCTCAGCGGCTTCCGCGTGCGCTCGCGTCTCCGCACGCCATGCATGAAAGAGCCCCGCATAATGCGCGTGGATTTCTGAGTGAGGATCGCTCAGAAGTGCCATGCAAAAGCGTGCCTGTTCCCCTGGCGGCACGTTGTAATAGAGCGTCAACAGTTCATCGGCCGTGGACGGACGCGCAGCGTCCGCCTTGGAGATGCGTTTTCGGGCCATGCCAGTGTCTCGGCTGGCGTCTCAATGGAACGGCGGCAGGCGGTGAGACTTCCGCTTTTCAGGAGCTACCCTAGCCGCCGTGCCGTCTATTCTATTAAGACAAAACGCCTTGACTTGCGTGGTCTATTGTCCATAGACTTGCAGCATGGCGAAGAAGCGAGCCGCGCACCCCGCGATGAAACGGGTACTAGCCCGTTTCGAGAAATCCGGGCTGTCGTTGCACGAATTGGGCCTGAAGATGGGCTATCCCGAAGAGAGTGCGCGCAAATCGGCGTGGCAGTTCCTTCGGCAGACGGACGATCCGCGCATCAGCATGTTGGAGCGGTTTGCGAAGGCGATGGGCGTTGAAGTGCCTGATTTGCTGTGAAGCGTAGATTAGGCTGGGACGGCCGGAGTAAATGATGTTTGGCCTTTTGGGTGAACAGTCGATCTTACACTGGCTCTGCCTACTTCTCTGCCCGGCAGTAGTGGCAGTGGTATTGGTCGTCATCCTCGTCGTATTTCTCCGCAAACGATCTTAACAAGCCTGATCTTTTGCGGGCGCTTCGTGTACCTTGATGCTATCGGGACGACTTCCCAAGCGGCCGCGCGGGAGGTCAAGCGGCGGGGTGGTGGTGTGGGCCGCACCTACCCCGCATCACCACTTCGCCGGTCCGAATAGTAGGTGCGAGATGGCGTTACGCGCATCAATTGCAACGCGGGGGCGTCTCCTCATGTCGCTCAGTGAATTTACCAAGGACAACCCAGAGGTCGCGGTCAAACTCACCGAACTGGCCAAGCACGCCGGGATTAGCTTGGACGAGGCGCGTTACGCATTCTTCTGGCTACTTGAAAACGTATTCGTCCAAGGCCACTGGCACAGCGATGGCAAGGACGCCAACATGCAAATCACAGTGAAGGGCTCCGATGAGGCGGAACGTCTCCGCTGGCCGTTTTGGAAGCGACTTGCCAGCACGCGCGATCTGTGGGTCGCTCTCGGTGCTACCGTCATCGGCGGGATCATTGTCGGCGTGATTCTCAAATGGCTCCCGTGACTGCCAATCTTGTTGGTCACGCCCGCCGCCTGTTGGTCAAAACGAGGCTGTTGGTCAAAACCACGACGCTGGCAGAGCTTTCGACCGGGGATCAGCCGGCCGTTCCCGATCGAGCGATTCTACTGGTTGGATTTCAAGACGTGCTGTTTGATTTCATGCAGGCCGGGTAGATTGCAAGGCATGGATTGCTTGCAAAGCCCAGATGTCCTCGGAACATTGCAATGCAACCGCCAAAATGGCAGCCAACACGCTACAGCGGCGCCGCTTCTGAGAACTCGTGTTACCATCGTTTGAACCGTGCCGCGCGGGGCGACAGGTGATTGATGCAATTAGTTAGCAAGTATTGCTTTATGACGCGATCATTCTCTTGACTCTTTTGACGGCTTGACTTCTGCTTCCATTCGGATGTATACATAGGAACAGATAACCAACCGATCTCCGCCTCCCGTTTTTTTCCCAGCTTCGGGTGGCAATTCAGGCGGCCATGCCTTCCCTGGCGCGCGAGCAACTGCTCGAAAGTCTCAAGCAACGCATTGGCGAAATCGAAGCGAGCCGGCGACCGGCCGATCGCGTGGCGATCTCGCTGGGCATTTCTGCGCTGCACGATTTGCTTCCTGAACGGCGGTTGCCGTCCGGTGCTCTCGTGGAGCTGCTGTCGGAGGCCGACGGCGGCGGGGCGTGGTCGCTTGCCCTGTTCTTAGCCCGGCAAGCGTGCGGCGCGGCAGAAAAAGGTGTCTGGAACCCTGAGGAAAGGTTCCAGACACCTTTTTCTGCCGCGCAAAAAGTCCTTGTAATCGTGGATGGACAAAGATGCTTTTACCCGCCGGCGGCGGCCAAGCTCGGCATCGATCTGGAGCGCTTGCTCGTGGTGCATCCCAAAACGGCGCGCGACGCCATGCTGGCGGTCGATCAATCGCTGCGGGCGCCGGCGGTGGGCTCGGTGATCGGCTGGTACGACCGGCTGGCGACGCCCGCGTTTCGGCGGTTGCAGTTGGCGGCGGAAACCGGCGGTGGATTGGGTTTACTCTTGCGACCAGCCGCGGTGCGGCGGACGCCGTCGTTCGCTGCTCTGCGGTTTCTCGTCATGCCGGTCGCTTCGGATGTACGTCAGGCTTTCGAGCCTGACTCCAGCGTCAGGCTCGAAAGCCTGACGTACGCGGTTCGGCGGGTGCGGTTGGAGGTGTTGCGCTGTCGTGGCGGCACAGCGGGGCAGTCGGTGATTCTGGAGATCGACGATGAAACGGGTGATGTGCGTGTACCTGCCGGCCTGGCCGTTGCAGCGACTGGTCCACGACCGGCCCGAGCTTCGGGGTAAATCGGTAGCGCTATCGCGTATGGGCCGGGCGCCGGAAGTGGTGGTCTGCTCGCGGCGGGCAGCCAAAGAAGGCGTCCGTCCCGGCATGCCGATCGCTGAAGCGCGGGCCATCGAACCGCGGCTCGATGTGTACGAAGAAGATCCGGCGGGCGATCTCCGCGCTCTGAAACGACTGGCGCAATGGGCGGAGCGTTACAGTCCGATTGTCGGTTTGGAGGACGACCCGTCGCCGCAAAGCTTGCTGGTGGACATCACCGGCTGCGCGGGCTACTTCCGCGGTGAAGAAAAATTGCGCCAGCGGGCGGCGTGCGAGTTCACCGAAGCAGGTTGGGCGCCGCGCATCGCGCTGGCCGACACCATCGGGGCCGCGTGGGCGTTGGCCCATTATGGTGGTCAACTCGCTCCGCGAGTTGAAAAGCAGTCGCGGAGCGACCCGTTGTGGCACGGCCCGTTGTGGCACGGCCCGTTGTGGCACGGTCTCCCGACCGTGCCACGGTCGCGACCGGAGGTCTCCCCTAAAGAAGGAGACCAGCGGTCACCAGTGTGGGACGGTCAGGAGGACGTGCCACAAGACGTGGAGACCGGGCGACACCAGGGGCAGTCGCGGAGC
>JBGQKZ010000118.1:0-20576 GCA_041499805.1 Gemmataceae bacterium | reverse complement strand
TGGATTAGCGGCCACTGGGCCACCTTCCAAGAGCAGCGCATCCAAAACGAAACCGAGCGGTTATACCCGCAGCGCAAACTCGTCGCCGGTGAGGCTTTCTTCGCCTTGGCGGCGTAGAGGACGAGCGGTTACGCCCAATACGTTTTCTCTTCACGCTTAACTTTGTTCCATCGCTAGTCGGGAGAAGCCTTCTCAAGGGGCGCGGGGAGCTTGGCAACGTCCCAGGCCTTCACGCTCCCATCACGCGATCCACTGAAGAGAAGGCGGCCATCGGCGGAGAAGGCGACACACCGTACCTGATCCTTATGTGCTTGCCACGTATGGCTCGTCGGACGCTCACCGAGCGTCCAAATCGCCACGTACCCCGAATCTTCCGCGGTCGCAAAGCTGGCGCTGTTCGGTTTGGCACAAAGATCGCAAACCGTAGGTGAGTGTGGTCGCTCGCGGTCCAAACACGTCGTCTCTTTGCCGGATTCGGCATCCCAACAAATAATTGGCCCTTCGAGCCGCAAGCCACCGCAGGCAACCTTTCCGTTCTTCACGAAGGCGGCCGGCCCAAGAATCGGATCAAGGCCGACGGGCAACATCCTGGGCTCGGCTGCATGCCACTTTTCCTTCCAAGACGACGTTCCCCAAACGGATACAGTGGCATCATCGTCGGAACATGACGCAAGCAGTGCGGTACCGTCAGCTGAAAAGGAGAGACTCCCAATTGTCCACTTTTGTTTCAGCTGAACGACTTTCTTCTTTGTCTGTGCGTCAAAGACAACGATTTCTCCTTTCCAGCTCCCTCCCGCAACCCACTTCCCATCAGTGGAAAAGGCGCAGCGGACAAATCCCTCATCTTCCATGGGGTGCGGCGCAAGGAAGTCCTGGATCTGAAGGGTCTTCGCATCCCACACTTCCAGCGCCCCGCACGCCACGGCCAATCGGCTTCCATTCTTGTCATAAGCAATACTGTTAATTCGCTCAGAGCGCGTCTGTCGCGTCAGTCGTCGTCCGTTCGCGCATGAAAACACGTCCACCACAGCCATCCGAACTCCGTTCCGTGGCGGCTCAAGAGTCACGCAAGCCAATGTGTCAGCCGTAGGCGATGCAGCAAGTGCTATGATCTCACCACCCAAGGTTACTGACCAGCGCGCCCCCGCTAGCGGCGCGCCAACGTCCTTGCTTTGGCCAAGCAGCGCCGGTATCCATGCGGTGTCTAGGGCAAGGGCTAGCACGAGGAAAGACGCAACGACAGGCCGAGGCCAATTTGATTGAAAGGGCCGTAATGGAGCGCGCATATGGTACTACACTCCTACTGGCAGTCCCGGTCCGATTCTTGTTGCAACGAGTTCAAGCTTTGTGCGATCATTTGGGGTCATCTTAAACACCCTACTATTGCCGCTCCCTTGGAACCGGTAGAATCCGGCTATCGAGTTATTATCCATATCCAAGAGCGAATCATAAGTTACACCGTAACTCGGGTCGTACCAAAGCGTGAATGGACGATTCTGTTCGTCGGAAAACGACACCTTAATTATCACGTGATTCGGGAACATGGACTGTGGGTCGGCACTGTTCTGTCCGGGAATTCCCGGACGATCATTAACGGTCGCGCTTGTCCCTTTATACGCCCAGCCGTTCGGGGCGTCGGCGACTGGACCGTAGGCAGGCCATTGAGCTTGACCGCTCCCGTTCGGGGCAGTTGGGTCGGGCGCATTGTTAAACGGCGGAGTGCCATTGTCTGGAAACGCCCAAATGTTCACAAGAAGCCACAGCGTCTGATCTCGTATCAGGCCGCCATTGGAACTCGGCTCGATACGCATCATATGGAGGCCACGGGTCAACCCTTGCACCTGCAAGGCACCCAAGAAAAAATCTGCCCAGGCTCCGCACTGACCGTCCTTCCCGCTTAGAAGTGTGGTCCGGGTTAGGTTCTGCGTGCTCCAGTTCTTATAGTAGCCCAACGCTTCGCCCTTGTAGTTTGTATCATTCTGGAATTGGAACGACTCCCAAATAGCGTTGATAGCGTCCGCAACGGCGGTCTGGCCTCCCGCACCAGAAAAAGCCTGATAGAAGAGGCTATGATATCGTCGGTGGGCTGTTTCTGGTGCCGGCGGAGCGAAGAGAACATAAAACTCGTTTCCGCTAGTTCCCGCGGGCTGAGTGGTACCGACGACCCCGTTGAAGTTGTACTGCCATACGATTTCTAGAGGATGATATACCCACATCCCTGCGGGCAGCGCCTTGTTGGCAGTGATGTTCACCTCGTAGAGTCCCGAGTTGCGATTGAATGTTGCCACCGTGTCAGGGAGGGCGATGCCCAGGTCCGTCGGTTGAAACGCTGGGCGATGATCGAAGAGTTCACCCGAGACATGCACGACAAGATTCGCCGGATACGGGACGCCAGTACCAGCGCGGAATGTGGCAGCGACTTTGACCGTCGATTTCTGCACATAAGCGACGGGGTAGGAGAACTCCCCAATGGCGGGATTGATTAGACCGTCGTGATTAACATCCTTCCAGTGCAAATTCAAAGGATTTTGGAGCAACGGAGTTGCCGGTGTACCAAAATAGCGTTGCTCACCGGGGTCTGCGTCCACAAGGATACCGTTGGTGAATTTAACGGTCTCGAGTTGTAGAGGAGAGAGAATCGCGGCCGGCACGGGGACAAGCGTGACGAGGGCAGGCGCGGAGAGCAGCCCGCCCGACTGGAGTCTGTACCAGAACAGGATCGACTTGCCACCTAATCCGGGTGCCCCAGTATAGATGAAGCTGCCGTCGGGATTGAACGTTAAAGTGCCGCGGATTGTTCCAGGTGGATCGTCCGGAGCGCGCGGACCGTCCGTGAGTTGGGCTATAAGCGTCATGGTGATCGGATCGAAGTCGTTGCTGATAACGCCTTGGACGGCGCTCACCGTAATGCTTCCTGACGAAAAGACGCCGTAGAAGTCATCATCCGCAATCGGGCTGCCGGACACGGTGAGGCTAACCGCAACAGCTGGACTGGACAGTATGCCGTCAGAAGCTTGGTACGTGAAACTGTCGGCGCCGGTGTAAGAAGAGACTGGCGTGTAGGCAAACGTGCCGTCCGCGTTAAGAACAAAACTCGCGGCGTGGGACGGACCGGACACCAAGGCCGCTGCCAACGCTTCGTTGTCCGGGTCGGAATCATTGAGCAGAACGTTCTTTGCGGGATCGGAGGTGGCGTGATTGGCAAGGGCGACGTACTGGTCCGCCGTCGCCGTGGGCGGGTCATCACTTATTGTCACCGTTACCGTCGCGATGTTGCTATACTGCGCGCCGTTATAGGCCTCGTACGTGAACGAATCCGTGCCCAAGTAATTGTGAGCCGGAACGTACGTGAATGACCCGTCTTGGTTGAATTGAGTCAGCGAGCCGTGCGACGGACCCGTCACAAAAAACGCCTTGAGCGGATCGTAGTCGACGTCCGTGTCATTGCCGAGAACGCCCGGTGTAGAATCGGTCAGAGACTGGTTGGTTTGCAGCGCGTAACTATCGTCGGTCGCGACGGGCGCATTCGGACCAGGATCGACAATCGTTTCCGTCCCCGTGCCGCTGCCGCCGAGCACATTTCCAGCATATTCCGAGGATCCGATAAGTGTTGCCTGCAAGTCTTCGACGCGCAAGCTTCCTCCGCTTCGAAGTGCGGGCACCCAATAAGCGGTAGCTGCGGCATCAGGCGCTCGGTGCAGCAATCGGAGGTACTGGGCCCAAATTACGTTGCCGTGTGCCTCGTCGCTGTACAGCAGGTTGGAGGCGATCGTCTCGCGCGTGATGTTGTGGTTGATCAGCGATCCATAGTAGTAGTTATACGATGCGGTATCTATGGGCCGGCCGAGCGCGTCAAGGTACAGCAACTTGAGGAACACCGAATCATCGTGGGAGGCCCTAAGGTAGTAATACTCGGCGCTGGCAAGCAGCTTTGCCGTGACATCCTCCTGGCGGTAGGTTCCGGCGCTTAGAGCGTTCGGAAACAATGAAGAAAACGCCTTGTTTTTCAGGCTTCCGCCTCATTGTTTCCGAACGCTCTTAGGAAACTCGACCAATACGTGTTGCCGCCGGGATCGACGGGCCGGGAGAAGTACTTCTGATACACGTCACTCAGTACATCGCCTTCGCTTTCCGAAGTGAGGAGCAGGCTCTTCGCCGTCACTGGGCGGGAGTATGTTTGCAATACGCCGCTCCAGAACGTCAGTCCGCCTTGATCGATCGGACGGCGGAAAAGGTCGGCGAATCCTTGGTAAAGGAAGTTATTGTTCTGCGACGGCACGTCGCCGGGGGCCTGCGCCGATATCGTGAAAGTCTCGGGTGGCTCGACCAGGGAATCGTTGTTGATAGTGACCGACACAGCCTGCGCCGCCGGCAAGTCTGTTGAGTTTGTTAGCGCTGGAAAAGTAAGCGTCGTAAGGGGGATGGCAACGTAATCGGGATTCGGAGGCTGACTGGTTGCCGTCACATCGGTGGTCTTGTACTGCACTTTCACCGGAAAGGAATAGCGCCGATCGAGACTGGCTTGGATTGTCGTTGTGCCGATGTTCTCAGGCAGCGCGAGACTCTCGAACGACACGCGCGGCGCAGCCGAGTCATTGTCCTTGATCGTGACCGTCGCCGTGGTGGGGTTGCCGCCATAGGTGACCGGGCCGAGAGGCGGAGTCAGCGTCGCTTGAAACGTTTCATCGAATTCGGCCAGAGCGTCATCTACGATGGGCACGGTGATCGTCTGCGACAGCGTTGCAGTCGCAGACTGCAACGGATCAGGAACGAACGTCACCACGCCGTTGTACGGTCCGGTGACGTCGCTTTGCGGGCTGCCGTCGAGTGTCGCGGTAACGCCGGTGAGAGTGTATGCGATATCGACAGGGCCCGTCGGCTGCGGCGTCATATTCACCGTCAGCGTCGCGTTGCCTGTTCCTTCATCGAACGAGTAGTTACTGGCGCTGAACTGCACGACCGGCGCCGGCCTTTGGTCCACAATGACCACGCCCTCAAGAGCGAGCGTTGGAATCAGCTGGGCGTTCCCGGATACGTTGAACAGCTGGACGTAGAAAATCTCCTCGTTCTCGGTGATGTTGTCCTGGACGATTGGGACGTTGATCGTTTGCGGCGTCAACGAATTCGCGGGGAAATTGAGCGTCCCTGACACTGGTGCGAAATCGCTGCCCGGCGTAGCCGTATACGGTCCGGTGGTCGTGTACTGCACCGATACGGCTTGGCTGTAGGACTTGTTCAGCACCACCTGCAGGGAAACGTACGGCGAACTTTCAAGCACCGCGATCCACGGGTTCCTGAACTGGACGACCGGCCCCGGATCGTCGTCGATGATGGCCACGGCCGCGGCCGACGGGTCGGCCGGCAAGAAATACGGCGACGGGTTCAGCCAAATGTTGAAGTACTCGTTCCCTTCAACGAGGGTGTCATTGACGATGGGTATGTTGATGGTTTCGGACGTGTCGCCGGTATGGACGGCGACAGCTGCACCACCGACGGGAATCGCGTAATCGGGGCTCGGCGCGTTTTTGGTCGCCGTCCCGTCGCGAAGTGTATAGCCGAGGGTGAACGGCCCCGGCGACGCCTCATTGAACAACACCGTAAGCGACGCCGTGCCGTCCCCTTCATTAACGGCGTATTGCGAGCTTGATAACTGAGCGACCGCGGTCGGCCAGCGCTTGTTTCAGCGCAACCCTATGGAGGAAAACGACAAAAGGCAAATGTCCGGTTGAGAACCGGACAAAACCGGACATCGATGTCACCCCTTTTTGCGGTATGGCCCAAATCGGGGTGACATCGCACCTTGTCTTCCTGCGGCCAATGGGGGCCAATGGATGGGGGCCAATGGGGGCCAATGGGTTCTAAGCCCGGAAGAAAGCGGAAATGCAACGCGGCGTCGGAACGGTTGAATCTCTATGAGGAAAAAGGCGTCAATCTATTTTTACGCCTTTGGCCGCCCGGAAAATGACCACCCCTCTGACCGAACGTTGCTCGCGTCGCGTGGACACCTTCGGTCGGCATGGGGCATCGTCGGGAGATCATGCCACAGCAACGCCGGCTACCGGGGCTGGGGAGTGGTGGCAGAAATGGGCAGTTATGAGAATTCCGCAACGAGATTCCCGGGAAACAACGTCGAACGCCGGGGGATTGCCGGGTTGATCCGGGATCAAATGGCGCCGATCCCGGATCAATCCGGAGGAATTGCGAGACATGTCGCCGGGGCGTCTTCCACAGTCCGGCGGGCGAGCGGTTCGCGGTCAGCGTTTTTCCGCGTCGGCGGTAAACTCCTGCTCTTGGCCGCTGTTCACGTCGCGCACCTTGAGCTTCGTGGTCGCGTGGTCGGCGGCGCCGTTCATGGCCTTCGCATAATCCTGGGCCGACTTGATCTTCTTGCCGTCAACCTCGGTGATGATGTCGCCCTTCTCCATCATCGCCTGGCCGCCGCTCAACTTCGCCGCGGGGCCGTCGGGATCGACGTCTTCGATGTGGAAACCGTCATCGGCGAAGTAGCCTTTGACCTTCAGGAAGTACTTCAAATCAAGCTTGGATTTCTTCTCCTTGCCGTCCACGGTTTCCGTGAGCGTGCCGGTCGCGTCGTCGAGCGAGGCTTTCGGTTTCTCTTTCTTGTCCTCGGCGCTGGCAAGGGTCGCCGCGGCGAGGCCGAACAGCATTGCCGCGCACAGGAGAGCGAGTGACTGCCGGAGCTGTTTCACGATGTCCTCCTTCTTAATGAACGTATGGCGTTCCTGACCTTTGACGGGAGATGCCGGGCAGTGTACCCGCCGCGTGTCGATTGGCAAAGAAGAATCCGCACGATTGGCGGCGCCGCTTCCGCGCCGACCTACGCGAAGGCGCTCACGGCTGCTTATCCAACGCGCCCACCTTCCGGCTCGCCGTGCAGCAAACTGAAGAGCAGAATGGCGAGCACGATGAGCGTAACGACCACGTACGTCCAATCGCGCTGGCGTGCGAAGGCCCATGCGGAGAACGCCACGCGCGCCACCGGCGTGGCGATCAGCAGCAACACGCCGAGTTGAATGAGCCCGCGGCCGCGGCCGGCGAGAGCGCTTTGCAAGATCCCGGACACCGTTGTCCAGGCCAGCGGCTCGCCGTGGAACTCGCCGTCTTTTTCGGCAGGCTCGGCGCCGTGACGGGTTAGAAAAACGCCGCAGCCGAGCAGCACGAATGCCGCGGAAATCAATACGCCGGCACGCAGCAGATTGCCGATGAACTGTTCAACCTCTTCGTCGGTCCAACCCGGTCGCGGCATCTCACAGACCTCCCGTGACGCCCTTGTAAATCATCTGAATCGCCACCAACACAATCACCAACCCGAACAGCAGCCGCAGCGCGGGAATGTGAGCCCGCACGAGCAGTCGCGAGCCGATAAACGAACCCGGCAGCACGCCGAGCATGACCGGCATCGCCAGCCCCGGATCGATATAGCCGCGGCCTAGATAAATGCCGGCGCTGGCCGCGGCGGTCACGCCGATCATAAAGTTGCTGGTGGTCGTTGATACTTTGAACGGCAGGCGCATCGCCTGATCCATCGCCAGCACCTTGAATGCGCCGGAACCGATGCCGAGTAAGCCGGACAGCATGCCGGCGACCGCCATCAGTGCGAAACCGAGAGGGATGCGGCGAGCGTGATACGCCTTCTTGCCTTCCGGCGTGGGATAGGTGCTGTCGAGACGCAAGCGCGTCGCGAGCGCGTCCGGCGGCTCGTTCCCCGTCGGCTCGGCGTGCGCTCGGCCCGACAAGTACGCGGAAAGCAGCAGCACCACGCCGAACACGACTGCCAGCGCGTTCGCCGACACGACGAGGGCGGCCCAGGCGCCGGCCAAGGCGCCAAGCGTGGTGGCGATCTCGAGCAACATGCCGATACGGATGTTGGAATAGCCTTCTTTGACGTATGCCGCCGCCGCTCCGGACGACGTGGCAATCACCGACACGAGCGACGCCCCCACCGCATAGCGAATATCCTTGCCGAACCCCAACGCGAGCAACGGCACGATGACCACGCCGCCGCCGAGGCCGGTCAATGCCCCGAGTATCCCCGCCGCCAGTGCCCCCAGCCAAACGAGAAGGGTGAAGAGCAAAATGGTCAACGCAATACCTTTCCGCACGACTTGCCGCGAAGACAAGCTGTCCAAGCCACCGCGAAGGAACGCCGGTTGTTCGTCCCGGTATTCTATGAGCCGTGCCGCCCGCGCCGCGCGATTGCCGGAAGTCTCACGTGTCGCAGGCCGCCGGCTTGCGCGCCTCGCCGCCACCGCGCGGTCGGCTTCTTCAATGGTGCGTGACGGCGGAGAGGTACACGACGGGGACCATTGACGGATTCAATGAATCGCGAGATTCACGCCTGCGCGAATCGCGCCAGATAGGCGTGGAGCGCCGCTCCTTCTCGTTCGCGCAGGGACACGACGATGCGGAGTTGCTCCAAGTATTGTTGCAACGTCTTGCCGCCGAGGTCGATTTTCTTTTCCGCCAAGAACGCATGGATGTCCTTTTCCCACGCGGCGGAAGCCAAGCCGGTCACGCCCTCGAAGAGCCGGCGTTTGCCGTTCTCCGGATAGGATCGGCTCATTTGCTCCCAGTTGGCTTTGATGAAGCCCCACGCCGCTTCCCGGCTGCTGACGCCCATGAGGAGGGCGCGCAGCACGAACGGCGCGTCCTGCGTACGAATCTCGCCGTTGAGCGTGCGTGCCAGGGTTTGCGCGATCAACTCCGGCAAACGGAAGCCCGCGAGCGCATAGAGGAAGCGCTGCTCTTCCTGCGGCGTCTTAGCCGATCGGAAACGCTGGAGGAAGTCATCGTACCTGTTCGCGTCGCCGATAAATGCCAGGACGCTGATCGCGGCGGCGACGAGGTTGGCATCGAGCGCCGTCGAAGAGTTGAGCGACTTCTGAAAGTAATCGCGCGACTGTTCCTGCATAGCCCGATCGTCGCCGAGCGTTCCGACGGTGCGCATCAAATCGCCGCGTAACTGTCGGATCAGCTCATCGTCTTTGGCACTCGCGGGGCCAAGTTCACGCAGCGCTGCGCCTACCGATGCGCGGATAAACTGCGCGAGCCACGGACGGTCCGCGGGCTCGAGGATGCGATTCAGCGTGTAGAACGAGCCGATCAGAATCGCCCAGACATTTTTGTCGCGTTCAGTACGGAAGCGCGTTGTCAAATCGAGATAGGCCGTCAACGGCAACAACCCGGCGAGCACCGCTGCCCAGGCGTCGTTGACGAGGTTGAAACGCTCAATGGCCGCGAGTTGATCGAGTTGGCCGATCAGCCGATCAAGCAACTCCTGGGCGTAGCTTACGCGATAGAAGCCGTGGCCCTGCTCGTTGATGAGCACGCTTTCAAAGCCCGCGGGAAGCGGCAGGTGCGTCTCTCCGTCGGCGAGCAAGAGGCGTTGCGAGCGCCACACACCGCCGGAGCGGACCCGAATCTGAATCGGCACGTGCCAGAGCTGCGCTGAGGCTGTTTCGTTGTCCTTCAAATACGAGAAGCGCTGCTGGCTAAGCACCAACTGGCCGCCTTCGGTTTTCGCCGTGATCAGGGGGTAACCGGGCCGGAAGATCCAGCCATCCATGATCTGCGGAATCTGCTGCCCCGACGCTGCCGCGAGTGCGATCCACAAGTCGCCGGTTTCCGTGTTGCCGTACGCGTGCTTGCGGAGATACTCGCGGACGCCGTTGCGGAACACGTCAGCGCCAAGATACTGTTCCAGCATCCGCAAGATCGACGCGCCCTTCTCGTAGGTTAGCACGTCGAACATGGCGTCGGCGTCTTTCGGCGCCGCGACCGGAAACTCAATCGGCCGCGTACTTTGGAGGCCATCAACCAGAAGGGCGGCGGCGCGGGAAACGCCGAACGTCGTCCAGCGCTGCCACTCCGGCTTCCACGCATCGACGGCGACCATTTCGAGAAACGTCGCGAACGCTTCGTTTAACCACAAGCCGTTCCACCACGCCATCGTCACCAGGTCGCCGAACCACATGTGGGCGTTTTCATGGGCGACAACGTCCGCGACCCGTTCCAGCTCGGAGTGCGTTGCGGTCGCCTCGTCAACCAACAGGGCGGTCTCGCGGAACGTGATCGCGCCTAGGTTTTCCATCGCCCCGGCGGCAAAATCCGGGATCGAAATCAGGTCGAGCTTGTCGCCCGGATACGGCTGGCCGTAATAGTCCTCGTAGAGTTTCAGCGAGAAGGCGCCGATTTCCTGGGCGAACCGCGTCAAGCACTTTTTGCCAGGCACGCACCAGACCTTAAGCGGCGTGCCGCCGACAAGCACCGGTTCCGTCGCTTCCAGATCGCCCACCACGAAAGCCAGTAAGTACGTGGACATCGGAATGGTGTCGGCAAACGAGACGACCTTTTTGCCGTCGCGAACGTGTTCGGACGCGATGCCGGTATTGGACACAGCGACGAAAGCGGGATCGATGACGAGCGTCGTGTTGAACACCGCCTTGAACGCCGGTTCGTCCCAGCACGGGAAAGCGCGCCGGGCATCGGTCGCCTCGAACTGCGTGGCGGCGAGAAAGCGCGGGGCGCCGCCGGCGTCCTTGTACGTACTGCGATAAAAGCCGCGCAGCTTGTCGTTAAGGATGCCTTGGAAGACGAGGTGCAGTCGGTAGACGCCCGGAGTCAACGGCTCTGGAACCCGCAGGCGGCAGCGCTCCGTTTCGGGTTCGAGACCGATCGACGCCGAACGGCTCTTTCCGTTCGCGTCGCTGAGTGTGGCGCCCTGCACATCCAACTCGGCGGCATTGAGAACGATTTCGCTGACGCCTTCGCGGACATCGACGGCGATCGTCACCTGCCCGGTGAAGCGCGCCGTGAGCAGATCCGGTTCCAGACGGAGATCGTAGCGTGAGGGAACGACGGTCCGCGGCAGGCGGTAGGGGTCCATGAGATTCACTGTGCTCCATTCGATTTGATCTTGTTCCGAGCCCCGCCTGTCGGCATACTCCGCGACCGCGCCGGCGGAGTCAACGCAAAACGGACTAATTGCGCGGAGTGCGCGACCATGGACAAACGAGGCAAATCGCGACTCGCTCGGCTTGCAGCCACAGGACTAATTGTAGTCGCCGGCTGTGGCGAGCAAGACGCCGACAAACTTTCGCGTGTCGGACGCAAGTCCATTGAAAAGGTGGAAGTGATCAGCGGGGCCGATCCAACCAAACTAAACGACGGCTGGCGCAGTCTACGCGCGAACTGGGACGAGGTTACCCTCGATACGCGTCTGGCCGTTCGTTTCCGGTGGGACAAACGCCTCGAGGGGGCCGACATCCACATCCATTCAAAAGACGGCATTGTCGAACTGAAGGGAACCGTTCGCGATATGGCCCAACGCCGGCGGGCGGTGGAGATCGCGGAATCAACCGTCGGGGCGGAAAAAGTCACCGACGAAATGTCGATCGCGGAAGAATAAACGTTTAGCGGCGGTTCATAGAACCGCCGCTAAACAAGCCTGTTTGTAGTGACCCGATTCATCGGGTCTTCCGAAGGCCGAATAAATCCGGCCACTACGAGCGATTAGTACATATCTTCATACCCACCGCCACCGCCGCCTGACTTCTTCTCGTCCTTCGGCAAATCGGCGACGAGTGCGTCGCTGGTCAAAAGCAGCGTTGATACACTGGCCGCGTTTTGCAGCGCGTAGCGAACCACCTTAGTCGGATCGATGATCCCTTCCTTGACCATGTCAACGTACTTGTCGTCACGAGCGTCGTAGCCGTAATTCTGCGCGCTGTTTTCCACGACCTTGTTGGACACGACCGCGCCGTCCTGTCCGGCGTTCTGGGCGATCTGCTGGATCGGCGACTTGCACGCGCGGACGATGATGTTGAAGCCGATCTCTTCATCGTGGCCGAGCCCCTTCGGCTTGAGCCCATCGCTGGCCCGCAAGAGCGCCACGCCGCCGCCCGGCAGGATGCCTTCCTGATTGGCGGCGCGGGTCGCGTGCATGGCGTCTTCGACGCGGGCCTTCCGTTCCTTCATTTCGCTCTCGGTGGCGGCGCCGACCATGATCTTCGCCACGCCGCCGGACAGCTTCGCGATCCGCTCGCTGAGCTTCTCCTTGTCGTAATCGCTCGTGGACTTTTCCAGCTCGCGTTGAATGAGCTGAATACGGCCTTGGATGTCCGCCCTCTTCCCGGCGCCTTCGATGACGGTCGTGTTGTCCTTGTCGATCTTGACCTTCTTGGCGCGACCGAGATCCTTGAGCTGCACGTTTTCGAGCTGGATGCCAAGGTCTTCAAAGATCGCTTTGCCGCCCGTGAGCATGGCGATGTCTTCGAGCATGGCCTTGCGGCGGTCGCCGTAGCCGGGGGCCTTCACGGCGGCGCACTTGAACGTGCCGCGCAGCTTGTTAATGACGAGCGTCGCCAACGCTTCGCCTTCGACGTCTTCGGCGATGATGAAGATCGGCTTGCCGGCGTTCAGGACCTTTTCGAGGACGGGCACGAGGTCCTTATTGGACGTGATCTTCTTTTCGTAGATGAGGATGAACGGGTCTTCCAGCTCGCACTCCATTTTCTGCGGGTCGGTGACGAAGTACGGCGACAGGTAGCCGCGGTCGAACTGCATGCCTTCGACGAATTCGGCCTTGGTTTCGAGCGTCTTCGATTCATCGACCGTGATGACGCCGTCCTTGCCGACCTTGTCCATCGCCTCGGCGATGATGCTGCCGATCGTCGAGTCGCCGTTCGACGCGACGGTGGCGACCGCTTCGAGATCTTTCTTCGACTTCACCGGAATGCTCATTTTCTTGAGCTTCTCGACGATGTCTTCCACGGCTTGATCCATGCCGCGTTTCATGAGGTTGCGGTTCACGCCCGCGACAACGGCCCGCAGGCCTTCGTTGTAGATCGCCTCGGCCAGGACCGTCGCGGTCGTCGTGCCGTCGCCGGCCACGTCGCTCGTCTTGGACGCCACTTCACGCACCATGCGGGCGCCCATGTTCTCGTACTTGTCTTCCAGGTCGATTTCCTTGGCGACGGTGACGCCGTCCTTGGTGACGGTCGGCGAGCCGAACGATTTTTGCAGGATGACGTTGCGGCCCTTCGGACCGAGCGTCACCTTGACCGCACGGGCCAATTTGGCGATGCCCCGCCGCATCGCTTCCCGTGCTTCCTGATCGAATGCGATTTGCTTTGCAGCCATTCTGCCTCCAAAAGTTAGTTGTCAGTTGTCAGTGGTCCGTTGTCAGTCGTCAGTCGCATGAATGCCGGTCGCCTGCCGCGAAAAATGCATTTCGCAACTGACCACTGACAACTGACAACCGACAAGGTACTTACTCATCCAAAATCGCGAGCACATCTTCCTCACGCATGAGGAGGATCTCGCCGGGCTTTGCCCCTTCTTTGTACTCTTCGCCGGCCCAATTCGTGAACAGGACGGTGTCGCCCACCTTCACCTGAAGCGGTTGACGCACGCCATCCTTCGACAGCTTTCCCGGCCCAGCGGCGAGGATCTTGCCCTTCTGCGGCTTCTTCTTGGCGGCGTCGGGGAGGAGAAGGCCGCCCGCGGTTTTCTCTTGTGCCTCGACCCGCCGCACGACGATACGATCCGCCAACGGCTTGATGTTCATGGTGCTCTCCTGAGAACAGTTTCCCGGCGGGCGGGGAGCAAGTGGCGTGCCCGGAAGGAACACGGAACGTAAAACGCAGGAAAACCACGGGTTATGCAATACGAGAGATGAGCCGTTTCAGAAGTGAACCTGCCAACTCTGCCAGAGGCGTCGATTTGGCTGTCGGATTGGCAGGCACTTTCGGTGTAAGACCGGCCCCACGTCTCGCTTACCCCAAAGGCGTGAGGCGCGCACGGTTCGGCACAGTGGCACGGTCAGGAGACCGTGCCACAACGGTGGGATGAGCCGTTTCAGAAGTGAACCTGCCAAGTCTGCCAAGGGCGTTGATTTGGCTGTCGGATTGGCAGCCACTTTCCGTGTAAGACCGGCCCCACGTCTCGCTTACCCCAAAGGCGTGAGGCGCACGATTTGGCACAGTCGCACGGTCAGGAGACCGTGCCACAACGGTGGTAGAGGTTCTCCCATGAGCATTGAGAACCGGCAGCAGTCGCAGAACACACGCGCGAAGCTCGAAGAACTCGAGCGCTTGTACGCGACAACCCGCGACCGCCCGGCGAGCAGCGAGCATGTTCGAGAATTGACTCTGCGTTCACTCAAGAAACGGATCAATCAATTCAAGGAAGAAATCGCGCGGTTTGAGGCTGGAGTTGGACATGTCGCGCGGAGCGGTGCCATTGGTCCGGGACCGGGCAAGGCGGAGTAGGCTTACCGGCCCAGCGCGGGAACGACAGAGAGGACGCGGTGCAATGTCGTAATTGATCCACGTCCGTTTTTTTCGCTCTGAGCAAACGCTGACCGCCATTTTGAAAGCCTATCCGTCGCCCAGCGGCGGGAAGTAGCTCTACGCTCGAACTTGACTGTCGGTCAACTCCCTAGTAACATTCCTGGCAGAATGATGAACCGCGCGGCCAAGGACCCTGCCCTAGGGTCGGCTGCGAGTCTCGAATTGACTATTCGAGGCGAGCATCCCGGGTAAGGGATCATGAAAGCGTGCGGAGACCGCGCGCTGCGAAGGGCCATGGAGGGCATCGTATGATTTCATACTTCGCAAACGGAGTACGTTCATGGTCCACGCAGCCATCGTGGAGTGTTCGTTCCTCATTCCGGTGCGACGCGACGCGATTCTCTCAGACGGAGAGTTGCACTCATTGGAATCGTGGAACTGGTTGGAGGCTGAGCTATTTGCCGAGTTCAAGGGCGGAACGCTTGCCCCAGGATTGTATCAGGGATTCTATGCGGACCCTGATACCCAAAGCCGGGTAAACGATCAATCGCGCAAGTACATGGTTGCGGTGCCAAGCGCGGATCTGGCAAGGTTGCGTGAGTTGTTGTCGAAGGCATGCGTGGAGTTCAAGCAAAAGTGCATTTATCTCAGCGTCGCCGGCCAAGTGGAATTCATTGAGGCTGACGATCATGAACCGAAACAAGACGTACACTGACCTAAAAGGCCGCGTGATTGTCCTGGCCGATCTCGATGCCGAGGAACGGGAGCTGGTCGATGAACTAAAATCCTATGCGGCGGCACATCCCGATTGGAACGAATATGGCAATTACTGGATGCCCAAGGTGTACGCTCTTTACAAGGCGCGCGGCCTCACCCGCAGGGAGACGATCGCAACGGATGTGTGGCGGATCGCGCAGGATATCGGCGGCCGCATTGCCGTCGCGGCAGGCTTGGCCCGCGCCCCGGACTATCGCGACGATCTGGAATCGCTAATCAGCACGCATTTCCCTACGCGCCGCGCGTTCTGTGAGGCCACGGGGCTTTCCGAGGACATGCTCAGTCACGTGCTCGCCAAGCGGAAGCACTTGGCCGTCGATACGCTCAATGAAGCTCTGGGCCGAATCGGCTACGCCCTGCACATTGCGCCGGGCGCCATGCTGTCGCCGATCCCGGGCAGCGAGTGTGAACGATGAACCGGTGCGGCGAATACCTGCCGATCCAGCGAAACTCCACGCGTGCTGGCATGCCATTCTACTCTGTCACGCCGTTCGGCAGAAGGAGCGGAAAAAAAGGCGCCGGAGGTCGGGAGCCGATTCTCAATGTTAACGGCTCGTCTTGCCGATTCAAGGAAAAACTGGCAGTGGTACAGTTTCGCGACCAAGAAACTCGGTTTCTCGAAGAAACCGGGTTTCTCCAGACCAAACTGTACAATTGCCTCTCAGCCCCTCGTGTTGCGGTTGCGAATTCGCGCCGCTATTCTGACGGCAGGGACGCCGATCAATCCTCGGAAATTCCATGATCCCGCCGTTCAACGATGACGGATATTTGCCGTCTGGGATTTATGGCGCCCGTTTGCAGGAGGTTGCCGCCAGGTTCGGTCAGGATTCCGAACTTCGTCAGTCGCAGATGGAATCCGTGCGTTGGCTCGTGGAGCTGGCGCGGCGAGCCCGGGCACGGCGGATCGTCATCAACGGCAGCTTTGTCACAGACAAGTTGGAACCGAACGACGTCGATTGTGTCCTATTGATCGGACCCGATTTTCCTCGCGACGCGGCGGCGGAAGCGGAATTGCTCGCCGGCCTCCCGTTTATCAATCTCGAGCTGGTCGATGACGAAGGCTTTCGACAGCTCACCGAACGGACGTTTGCCACGGACCGAAACTTGGCGCCCAAGGGACTGGTAGAGGTTCTCCCATGAGCATTGAGAACCAGCAGCAGTTGGAGAACACCCGCGCGAAGCTTGAAGAACTCGAGCGCTTGTACGCGACAACCCGCGACCGCCCGGCGAGCAGCGAGCACGTTCGCGAATTGACTCTGCGTTCGCTCAAAAAACGGATCAATCAATTCAAAGAAGAGATCGCTCGGTTCGCGGCGCGTGTCGGGCTTGTCGCGCGGAGCGGTGCCATTGGTCCGGGACCGGGCAAGGCAGAGTAGGCTTACGGGCCCAGCGCGGGAACGACAGAGAGGACGCTGTGCAATTTCGTAATTGATCCGCGTCCCCTTTTCTCGCCCCGAATTGTATTTTGAGGACGAGGCCGCCGAGCGGGCGGAGAAAGAGAAGGCGCGGAAAAAACGCAAGTAGCCGCCGACAATGGAACCCGAGAAATGATCCGCGTCTTCCGCGTCCGCTTTCCGCGGTCTATCGCCGCCTCGCCCGCATCGGCCGGCAGGAACGCTTGGAAGAGTTCCGCAACGAACTGCGCGACCGTTTCGCCCCGCCGCCGGAAGCCGTGGAATGGCTCCTACGTCTGGCGGAGCTGCGCTTGCTGGCGACGCGCTGGCAGATCGCCTCGGTACACCTCGAAAAGCCGCCCGCAGGGACCGTGGGGCCGACCGACGTCGTCTTCGGCTACCGCAGTCCGCGGCGAATTCAACGGCTGGCGGCACGGCTCAAGGGCCGGCTACGCGTGGTGGACGGCAGCAGCGCGTATTTGCGGCTGCGGCATGCGGAAGAACCGCCGGGGGCGCTGTATGGGCTGCTGAAGGCGGCGCTTCAGTTCGCGTGACCATAGAGATTCGCTGCGATCGTTTGAGCGATTGGCGAAAACTTGTGCTTGATCGAATTATCCAAGCAGGGATTGAGCCGTCCGAAGTGTGCGTCCCACCGTCCGCGGAAACTCGCATCGGGTTGATGAAGGCGCGTCCTTCGCTCAAAAAGTTCACGCTGGGACAACGGGGTTCAGCGTGAAGCGCGAACTCACAGTCCGGCCCGCGCGTCATTCATCAAAAGGAGACTCTTTTTCCCGGTCACTGCGATGGAAGAAGAACTTCACAAGAAGTTGCTGCAGGACGTAGAGCAGCTTCGCGCGCTCGTCGGGAAAGCGTCGTCTGAGCACGTTTGCCTTCGGCTGTTCCTGCTCCTTGGCGATACGTACGAGACCGCCCGTACCCACCGCGTGTTGGCACCATTCAGGCAGTTTCAGTACCTGCTGGGACTGTTACTAACTAGCCCGGAGCCACGTCGGCATTCAACACTCACGGAGGACGAATGGGAGCAAGTGTTTAGGCGCTTAAACGATATCTACCTGGCGTACGCGTTCATGTATTGGCCGACCGAGACAGAAAAGGAGTTATCGAAGACGGACGCTTGGTTCAGGCCTCGGAGCGTCGCAATGCCCGCATTCCTGCATTACTTCAATCAAGGCTCAATGACCTCTGTGGAGCAAACGGCTGCTCGAATTGAGGCTACTCTGACTCATTTCGACGAAGACTTAGCTGAAAAAACGGGCATTTCTGCGACCGACGCGATCGCAATCACGAAATGGGTATCCGAACAGGTCCAAGGTAGGCTCAACAGGTTGACTGCGCTGAGGAAGTACATGAAGAGCCAATATGACAAGGCTATGAAGTACGGCTGGGACCCGGCGACAGCGCGCAAGAATGCTCAATCTACCCCGGAGTATCACGAGCACCAGAAAACTCTTGAAGACCAGCGCTCGCCATTGTCCGTATTTCTGACCGATCTGCAGGCGGCATTTGGACCCGCGAAGGGCACCGCTTACTGGGCTCTGTTCACATCATCGCGGCAAAGCACCACGAACTTCACCTACCCAACGGAACTGAATCCGGCCGCGGAAAGTCCGCTGATCGAATACAGGAGCGGCGAGGCAGTCATGGTCGTCGGTAACGTCCTGTACGAGGCGGTGCTTGCCAAGCTGAGCGAAGTCTCGACCGACGACCAAGGGCTCCGGGAACGTTACCTGAAGCGGCGTGATTCAGCGCTCGAACGGCGGGTGTCCGAGCTTTTGGTCCGATTGTTCCCCAATGCAGAGCACTATCCGGCGTGTTTCGAGCAGCCGGACTCTCAGTTCGAGCACGACCACGTTGTGATTTGGCATCGTTCGCTGTTCGTGTTCGAGTCGAAAGCCAGTCCCCCGCCCGAGCCGTTCCGGGATCCAAACAAGGCTTATGATAGAATCCGTCGCGCGTTCAGGTCCGAGACCGGTATCCAGGAAGCCTTCAACCAATCAGATCGGGTGCGCCGAGCATTTCTCAGGCGCGATCCAATCCGGCTCTACGACGAGCGAGGCAAGCTGCTCCGGGAGGTCGTCAGCAGCGACCTAGACGCCGTCTTTTGTGTATGCGTTACGGCGAACAGCCACGGTCCGGTGGCGGTGGACCTCAGCATGCTTCTTGAGAAAGATGACGCGGACCAGTTTCCCTGGGCCGTGAACATCAACGATCTTGAGTCGGCCGTCGGAGCCTTCGAGAGAAAAGGATGGGGACCAGAAAAGTTCCGCGCGTTTCTCGAACAGCGACGGCGGTTGCAGGGTAAGGCCTTTACCTCTGACGAATTGGAGATTGTGGGTGCATTCGTTCTTTACGGGACGCTAGATCCTTGGATATCGCGTCCCGAGGAGAAGATCTTTTTCCAGAACGGCTTTTCACGGGTCTTCGACGCGATCTACGAAGAACAACACGGCGGGCCTGCGCCCGAATTAGAGGCCAACGGTCCGCCGAGATTCGATGACCCGCGTTCTCTTATGGCCAACGCCGCGGAAGATCGGCCGAGCAAGGACAACGTGGCATCAACAGACGGAATCAAGCTATTCCGCAAGGATGGTACACGCAGACGTATCGGGCGTAACGACCCGTGCCCGTGCGGTAGCGGGCGGAAATTCAAGCGATGCTGCTATAGGATGCAAGATTGAGGCGGACGCGCCTGAGGTAATTCGGGTCGCATGCGTGCGAAGCTCCTCGGGCTCTCCCGCTTGCTTTACTGGGCCCGAGTGACAGGAGACAGTCGTTGCACAACTACGGACACAAGAAACTGATCGAGGAAGTCACGAAGCTTGACGAAGTACCGGCAGACACCCAAGCCTTTTCGGAATGGATTCAGGCTGAGGGACACGTGGACTTCCTGCGCCGTAACGCGCGCGCCGACGACCTCGTCGTCTACGCTTCAGGCGCATACACGTTTATTCACGCCGTCGCCATCTCGAATGACCGGCTGACACCTGTTGACACGGAAGACCTGATGCGCTGGAATGTCAACCCTTACACCTCGATCGCCAGCTACGTGTCAGGAGCAGGTCGTGACGATATTTGCGTTGAACGCGGGTTAAATGGGACTGGCAGCAAGTCGCTCGATGGCGCCGTGCAGTTGATCTTCGGTCGAACATTCGAGGGCTGGTCCGGGCCTGGAAAAAACTACTACGAGTTGCATCAGGAATACGCGCACCTCACCGGGATTCACTGGCGGCCCGAAAGCCGCGCCTACTGCCGTTTTGATGAGCGCGGTGATCTTGAGTCTGTGGTCTCCCTCACGACCCGCGAAGACAAAGGCAGCGGCTTGGCTCTTGTGTCGTTCAGGTGGAAACCTCTTGAAGAGTATCTGGCAGCATTAAACGCCTCGCTGGTAAGGATGTTCGACTTCACGCTGTTCCGCCCCGGCGCTTTCTCCGGATGGTCAAGCGAGCGGCCAAAGAGCATTGAGAAATCGGAAGACCTGTTCTACCAACGGAAAATCATGCCGCAGCATGCCGCGTACACGCGCGGCGTGCAGATCGTTCGCCCGCGCCGCCCCAACGAGGCGGTCTTTACCGAAATGACGGACAGATGGTTTGGACGAAAAAACAACCAATACGCGGAGTTCGTCGCTTACGACTGGCGCAACAAGCGGATTGCGAAAATATCGACAGACCCCTCTGCGACGGCCAACTACTTCAATGGTGAGGGTAACTCGCTGCCCTATGAACTATCGCCAGCATTCTTCAGGGCCGAAGTTCTCCTCAAGTACAAAGCCGACCGGGACAAGTACACGGTGAGCGAGCGCGAGGTGTCCTGTCGCGCAGCATGGCACCTCAAGGGGATCGATGTTAACGAAGCTGGCCAAGTGCATGCCTACATCTGCTACCTCCGGCACTTGCCCTACGAAGAGCAATTGCATTGGCTTTCCTTCAACGACTGCACTTTCTGTGAAATCCTCAGAGCCGACTGCGGCGTCGAACTGAGCTAGGCAAGAGAACGGCTCTCCAGCACGATAGCGGTGCATTACCCCCGCATCGCACCGGAGAGCCAAGGATGGCGACTCAATGTCTGACCC
>JBGQKZ010000117.1:0-20645 GCA_041499805.1 Gemmataceae bacterium | reverse complement strand
TTGATCTCGAGACGTATCAGAAGAGTCCACGCGGCCCGAAAAAGCCGTGGCCCAAAAAAAGCACCTACCGCAACGGCGGTCATGTATCGACCCACAAACTACTTACGGACGGCGAACACTGACCTTGGAAGCCCTGGTCTTATTGTCCTCCCACGCGCTCGTAGCCGCCGGACAGGGTGGTTTGACACAAGACTCCGTCGCGCTATGCGAACAGATTCGCGTGATCGACCGCCGCCGCATTATCAGAGTTTTGGGTCATCTGCCTGATCCCTGTCTTTCCGACCTCGCTCGGGCGTTGCGTGCGATTCTTGGGCTTTGAACCTATTCGGAGCGTTCCTCGTGTCTCATGTCGCAATGGTCTTGCTGCTTCTTGCGAATGCGGAACCCGATCCTGCCATCGACGTCGACATTGTTCTGCGCGGTGCGACACTCTACGACGGCTCCGCGAACGAAGGCCGGACCGGCGATCTCGCCATCAAGGGCGAGCGCCTCGTCGCCGTCGGCAAATTCAACGTCGCCGGCGCGCCGCGGATCATCGACGCGAGCGGCTTAATAATCGCTCCGGGCTTCATCGACCTGCACACGCACAGCGACTATCCGCTGCAAAACGAGCTGACGCGCGCCAATCTCAGTTCGCTCATGCAGGGCGTGACGACGGTCGTTACCGGAAACTGCGGCACTGGCCCGACGGACGTTGCCGCGTATTTCAAGGCGCTGGCAAGCGGCGGCATCGGCAGCAACGTCATTCATCAAGTGCCGCACAACGACGTCCGCCGCAAGGTCATGGGCAATGCGAACCGCCCGCCGACCAGCGACGAGTTGAAGAAGATGGAACTCCTCGTCGACCGGGGCATGCGCGACGGCGCGTGGGGCTTGTCCACGGGCCTGATCTACAATCCCGGCACGTACGCGACGACGGCGGAATTGATCGTCCTCGCCAAGGTCGCCGCACGTCACGGCGGCTTCTACGCCAGCCATATTCGCGACGAAGGCGTCGGCGTCCTTGCCGCGCTCGATGAGATTCTGACCATCGGCCGCGAGGCGAACCTGCCCGTTCACATTTCGCACCTGAAGGCGTCCGGCCGCAAATCGTGGGGCAAGGCCGCCGACGAGATCGCGATGATTGCCGCGGCGCGTGCCAAGGGCCAGAGCGTCACGGCCGATCAATATCCGTACACGGCGAGCAGCACGTCGCTGACCGCGACGCTAATCCCGGCCCAGTTCCGTGAAGGGACGAACCAGGACTTCCTCGCCCGTCTCGACGATCCGGAACAGGGACCGCGTATCCGCAAGGCCATCGAAGAACGCATCGCGAGTAACCTCGACGGCGCCAGCATCCGCATCGCCTCGTACACGAAGAAACGCGCCTGGCAGGGCAAGGACTTGGCCGCCCTTGCGAAGCAAGAGGGCAAAACGCCCCTTGATATCACGCTGGAGATCCAGCGCAACGGCGGCGCGCAGATCGTCAACTTCGGCATGAGCGAGGAGGACGTTCGGCTCATTATGAAACAGCCGTTCGTCGCCACCGCCAGCGACGGCAGCTCGCAAGTGCCCGCCGACACCGTGCCACATCCGCGCAGCTACGGCTGTTTCGCCCGCAAGATCGGCCGCTACGCCCAGGAGGAGAAAGTGCTTCCGCTGGCGCAAGCGCTTCGGAGCGCGAGTGGTTTGCCCGCCGACGTACTGCGGCTCACCGACCGCGGGTATCTCAAGTCCGGCTACTACGCCGACGTCGTAGTGTTCGATGGGAAGACCTACCGCGACACCGCGACGTACGACAAACCCCACCAGTACGCGACGGGCGTCCGCTTTCTCTTCGTGAACGGTAAGCTCGTAATTGAAGACGGCAAAACCAAGAGCGTGCTTGCGGGCAAAGTGCTGCGGCACAAGAGCGAGATGAATTGACGGCGCGTCCGAAGCACAAGCGCGGGACATTCTGACTCGCGAACGCATCGCGCTCCCGCTACACTCGCGAGGAGATGGGATCAAAGAAACGCACGCAGATTCGCACCGAACCAAGCAAGTTGGACTTGGCCTCGTCCACGCTCCGCGCGCCGACCCTTCCCACCCCAATGGCGCCGGCGCCGGTTCCGGTTCTCCACTCCGGACCGTTGCAAGCGGGTCAACGCCTCGATGACTTTGAGATTCTCGCGGTGCTTGGCAGCGGCTCGTTCGCTCACGTCTACCTCGCTCGGCAAGTATCGCTGAATCGCCAAGTCGCTCTCAAAGTCTCCGCGAACCGCGGCAACGAGGCGCGCACTCTCGCCAGCCTGGAACACGAGCACATCGTCCACGTCTTCTCGGAAACCGTCGATCCTGCCAGCAACCTGCGCTTGCTCTGCATGCAGTTCGTTTCGGGAACAACGCTGGAACGCATCCTCGCGGGCCTCTGGGAGCGTCACCCGGCGACGTGGAGCGGCAGTCTGATTGTGGAGTTGATTGATGACCTGAGCACGCAACCTGCCCCGTTCGACCCCGCCGCGCTGCGCGATCGTGAAGCGCTGGCCGCCGCGACGTTCGTGGAAGCCGTCTGCTGGCTCGGTGCGCGCTTGGCGGAAGCCTTAGCCCATGCCCACAGCCAGGGCGTGCTGCACCGCGACATCAAGCCGGCGAACATTTTGCTCAACCGCTATGGCCGGCCGCTGCTCGCCGACTTCAACATCGCCCTCGATCCGGAGCGGGCCCACGGCGCGACCGGCGCCATGTTCGGCGGCACGCTGCGCTATATGGCGCCCGAGCACCTCGACGCGTTCAATCCTGCCGTGCGCGCCTCGCCGGAAGTGGTCGATGCGCGCTCGGATATCTACGCGCTCGGCATCGTGCTTTACGAACTCCTGACCGGCAAAACGCCGCCCGAGCCAAGGGCGCAGGGCCGCGCCGCAGGCGCTGTGTTGCAGGAGTGGACCGAGCAACGCCGCGCCGGTCCGTTGTCGCCCCGCGCGGTTCGACCGGAATTGCCCGAAGTCGTCGACCGCGTCGTCCGCCGCTGTTTGCAGCCGGCGCCCGAGCATCGGTACCAGACAGCCGCCGAGCTGGCCCGCGCGCTGGAAGGCTGCCGCGAGCTGACCCGTGCCGAGCGCGAGTTGCCGGCAGCCGGACCAGTGACGCGGGCGGCGCAGCGCCATCCGCTGCTCGTTTTCCTCGCGGTGCTCTTCCTCCCGCAATTCCTCGGAACCGCGGTGAGCATCGTTTACAACGCCACGCAGATCGTGGCCCATCTCCCCACGCCCGACGCCCGCCAGGCGTTTGACCTCGTGACGATCGCCTACGATGTCCCGTGCTTCACCACTTGCTTCATCTTTCTCTATGTCTGGCTTACGCCGCTGAACCGCGTTTGGCGGTTGCTCGATGGTCCCTCGCTTCCCGACGCGGAGATGGTTGCCGCAGCACGCCGGCGGGCACTTAGGCTCCCGACCTGGGTGTGGCTGCTCGGCACCGCCGGCTGGGTGCTTGGCGGCATCGCGTTTCCGCTCGGTCTCGACGCGCTGACCGGCGAGCTGCACCGGAGCAGTTACCTTCACTTCGCCATTTCCTTCACGCTCGCCGGCTTGATCGCCGTTACCTACTCGGTGTTCGGTACCCAGTATCTGGTGGTCCGCGTCTTCTACCCGAAGTTTTGGGTCGATGGCCAGGGGCTGCGCCGCACCGCCGCGCGCGAGCTGGGCGGCTCGGTGCAGCGCCGCTTGCGCTGGTTCCAGATTTGGGCCGGCGTGATCCCCCTTTTGGGAGCGGTGCTCCTCATCAACATGGACACGGAAACGTTTTCCGCGGGAGGCCTTGTGTTCCGCGTCCTCGTGACGCTCCTCATCGGCCTCGGCATGGTCGGCATCATGGCCGCGTTGACGGCGAGCGGTCGAATCAGTCAGACCGTCGCCGCCTTCATCGGCTCGAGCGACCGGCGTTTGCAAGGCGATTCAGTGACATCAGCGCAGCCGTAACGCGTGCGGCGTTGCAGGCACGTCAGCGTCGACGCCGGAAAGCGGCTCCGCATAGAACATAGACATGCCGAGCCGTCCCTACGACGCGCCAAGGATTGACCGCAACCGTCGAGCCACGTACAGCAGACTCGTCAGGGAGTTGACGCGCGACACCGCGGACGCGGAGAATGGTACAGAAGCTGACGCGCAGCCGCCGGAAACTCAAGCCCGATCTCCATGTGGCTTGTCTCCGCTACTGAATTCGGATCGCCGAACCACATGCCGCATCTGCGGCCGCGGCGAGTGAGCTTGGCGTTGGCCGGCGGACAGCAAATCTCTGTGTAATCTGGAGGCCGACACTTGGCTATCCTTCGACGAGTCATCCTCAAAGGCTTAAAATCCATCAAAGCGATGGACCTTGAATTGCGCCCTCTAAACGTCCTGATCGGTGCAAACGGTGCTGGCAAGAGTAACCTTGTCTCGTTCTTCAAGATGCTCAACGAGATGATGGCAGGGCGGCTTCAGCAGTACATCGCGACGACGGGGCGTGCGCAGTCCCTCTTGCACTTCGGTCCCAAGGTTACGCCGGAAATTGAGGCGAGAATGGAGTTCAAGGCCCGTCCTGAGGTTAGCGACGATCATGGCATCGACGCATACACGATGCATCTGGTCCATGCCGCGGGAGATACGCTCGCCTTCACAGAGGAGACGCTCCTGCGGGAAGATTTGTCATCGTCAAACGCCTTTGGATTGGGTTCAGGACACCAGGAGACACGAATCGGTGAAACTGCGGACAGTAGATCGGCCGGAATGCCAATTGCCCAAGAAATGGCCAAGAACCTTCGGCACTTACTCACCCGTTGCCGGGTATACCACTTCCACGATACGTCACCGACGGCACGCGTTCGCCAGTATGGCTATATCGGCGACAATCGTTCGCTGCTGCCCGACGCGGGGAACCTGGCCGCGTTCCTGCTGCGGCTCCGCAACGAGCACGCAACGGCCTACCAGCGGATCCTCTCGACCATCCGCCTCATCGCGCCGTTTTTTGACGATTTCGGGCTCGACCCACGAGTGTTTACCGGTACCGGTACCAGTCCGGACGTCACGCTGGACTGGCGGCACAAGGATTCGGATCAGGTATTTGGTCCACACCAGCTTTCGGACGGCACGCTGCGAGCAATCTGTCTCGTTACCTTGCTCCTGCAGCCGGAAAACGAATTGCCGGACCTTATCATCGTTGACGAGCCGGAACTGGGGTTACATCCATACGCGCTCAACGTAGTGGCGGCGCTATTCAAGAAGGCATCGCACCACACGCAAGTGCTTATCAGCACTCAGTCGAGTTCGTTCATCGACAATTTTGAAGCCGAAGACGTCGTCGTGGTGAATCGGGAAGGACAGGAGTCGCTGTTCGCGCGGCCCGATTCGGCGGCACTACAGATCTGGCTTGAGGAGTACAGCCTCGGCGAAGTGTGGGAAAAGAATGTCATCGGCGGAGGGCCGCACTGATGCCACGACTCTACCTGTTCGCCGAAGGTGAAACCGAGCAGACGTTCGCCGACACGGTCCTCAAGCCGCACCTCGCTAAGTTTGGAGTGTACTTGAGTCGTCCGGTCCTTATCGCGCATGCCAGAAGAAGAGGAAAGGTCCATCGGGGCGGCGGCCGCAAATACACGCCGATGAAGGACGACATCCTGCGGTTTCTGAAGCAGGAGAGAGGTGGAGAGGTATTCTTCACCACGATGATCGACCTGTACGCCATCCATCCCGAGTTTCCAGGTTTGACGGAGGCTGAAAAACTGCGCCACGTGCCCGACAAGCGGGTTGAGGCCCTTGAGCAAGCATTCACGAGCGACATCGGAGACGTGCGGTTCGTGCCGTACATCCAGTTGCACGAATACGAGGCGTATCTTTTTTCCGATCCGACCTGGTTCCGTTACTTTTATGATCACCACGAGAAGCAGATGGCAGCGCTCAAAGCGATTGCAGATAAGCATGCCACGCCTGAGTTGATCGACGACGGCCAGGATTCGGCTCCGAGCAAGCGGATTATCGCGGAGCTTCCAGATTGCGAAGACGCGAAGCCCGCGGTCGGGCCACAGGTGGCGGAACTGATCGGTCTTGAGGTGATCCGCGGTAAATGCCCTCACTTCGCCGCATGGTTGTCACGGCTCGAACAACTTGGCAGTGCGATGCCTTGAAGGGTGGGGCATTGAGCGGCTTGGGACATATCGACGCGCGAGCATCCTCCGGGCTGGTAGGTCCCGTGTGCCGAACGGGCCCCCTCTTCCTGTACGCGATTTCTAAGATGGCACGAAGTGCCCATTTTCTTCTGGCATCCGCTTCCCGTTCGCCGTATACTCTTCGCGTTCGCCCACCTGAATCACCCGTCGTGTAAACACGCGTCATCGGCCGCCCCATCCTCTTCTTCAGGGCGGCGGGCTTTTTCGCACAGAGCTTCTTTTTTCGCAGCCCGTCCGTGTACATTCGCCAAGGAGTTCGTGATGCACCGCTTCTTCCAGCGCAAGAATCGCACGGCTCGCAAGGACGCGCGACGCAGAGCGCGGCTCGCCGTTGAGATGTTGGAAAGCCGTCGGCTGCTCTCGGTGACGTTTCACGGCGGACCGCTGCTCGATCACGTTCAAGTCCAAACCGTCTACGACGGCCCGGCGTGGGGCAGCACGGCGACCCTTCAAGACCAGGCCAATCAGCTCGACCAGTTCGTGACTTATCTGGTCGATAGCCCGTACATGGACGTGCTGCACCAGTACAACGTGGGGCACGGCACGTTTGTCAACCACGACATTGTGGCCGCCGGGCCTGTCGCCGGTAGCACGGTGGATGATACGCAGATCCAGCAGACGCTCGCCGCCGAGATCAAAGCCGGAAACTTGCACGCGCCCAACGGCGAAACGCTCTACATCGTCTACACGCCGCCGCGCGTTGTCGTCACCGACGGCGTTACCGACAGCGTGCATGATTTTGCCGGCTACCACAGCGCCTTCACCGACGCCTCCGGACAAACGATCTACTACGCCGTCATCGCCAATCCGATTGGCAACAGCCCCGACCAGTTCCTGAACGTGTTCCAGCAACTCACCGACACCACGTCCCATGAGTTGGTCGAAGGCGCGACCGACCCCGACACCCTCACGGGCTGGTTCGACGGCACGGCGGGCAACCAGGGCGAAATCGGCGACCTGGCCAACGGTCAGTACGGCGAAATCAACGGCTACACGGTTACGTTTGTATGGTCGAACGCCAACAATGCCGCGATTCTGCCCGCCCCCGTCAGCGCCACGCTGCAAGCCCAGGGCCGCGACATCCACGCGACGACGGGGCAGGAGTTCAAGGGCGTTGTCGCGGGTTTCTTCGACACCGACAGCAGCCTGACCGCCGACAACTTCACCGCCAGCATCGACTGGGGCGACGGTACGACGAGCGACGGGACGATAGCCCCGGTCGTGCTGCCGTTCGCCAACCCGCTCGACCGCAACTTCTTCTCGGTCAGCGGCACGCACACCTTTGCGAAGGACGGCACGTTCAACCTCACCGTGACGATCAAAAGCAGCAAAGACGGCACGACGGCGGTCGCGACCGGCACTGCGACGGTCGCGACGCCCGAGCCCGCGGAACTTGAGGCCAGAGGCGTGCCGATCGAGGCCACCGCCGGTCAAGCATTCACCGGTCCCGTCGCGGCCTTCAACGATTCCGAACCGAACGCGACGGTCGATCAGTTTACGGCCACCATCACATGGGGCGACGGACATACGAGCACCGGGACGATTCAACAGGGATACTTTGCCGAGCCGGTCCCTGTGAACGGTGGGGATGGTGTGCTGCCGCCGGCTCTCCCACCGCCGCCGTTCCTGCCGCCGCCGCCGAATCCTTATGACCGCACCTTCCATGTGTTCGGGACGAACACCTACGATCACGGCGGTTCCTTCCCCGTTCACGTGACTATCCACGACACGAAGAACAACCTGACGGCGGCCGCCGACACTGTCGCCGACGTTCAGGGCGCGGAGCAAGGAAATCTGCACGCCTTCGGCCTCGACGTTGAAGCCGTCACCGGGCAAGCATTCACCGCCAACGTCGCGGCGTTTGTCGATAGAAATAACGCCGATGCCGCCAACTTCACCGCCATCATCGACTGGGGCGACGGCAGCACGAGCGCCGGCACGATCGTGCCTCAAATGGCCGTGATGTCGGAACCCTTGCACATCTTCTTCAACGTCCAGGGCACACACACCTACGCCACGGACGGCCACTTTGCCGTCACCGTGACGATCCACGATCAGGCCGATAATCTTGACGTGGCGGTGACGAGTGTCGCCCGCGTCCACACCAACGACCACCAAAACCTGTTGGCGTTCGGAACCGATATCGAAGGCCAGACCGGGCAAGCGTTCAGCGGTCGTGTCGCCGGCTTCATCGATACCGCTCCGAATCCGACCGCGAGTCAGTTCACCGCCACGATCGACTGGGGCGACGGCCAAACGTCCGCGGGCGTCGTTAGCGCCGCCAACCAGCTCGGCGAAGTGCAGGCTCTTGGAGAGCCCGGCGACAATCCAACGATCCTCGCGAACTTGTTTCAGGTGACCGGCACGCACACTTACGCGAAGGACGGCTCGTTCACCGTCACGGTGACGATCACCGAAACGGCGACGGGCGCCAGCGCGAAGACCACCAGCACGGCGACGATCGAGACGCACACGAACCAGATCATCGGCCACGGCCATGACATCACGCCCACCGCCGGCACGCCGTTCGATGGCGCCGTCGCCGGTTTCGCCGACACCGCCGCCGGCGTCCTCTCCACCGACCTCAGCGCGACGATTGATTGGGGCGACGGCCACAAGACCGACGGCGTGGTGACGCACGAGACCGGACCGATCTTCACGGTCCACGGTGTCAATACCTATGACAAGGCCGGCACGTTCACGATCACCGTCTCGCTGCACGACACCGCGAATAACCTCGACGGCACGGCAACGAGCACGGCCTTCGTTACCGCGGCCGACCACACCCCGCCGCCACCCGACTTGAACCTCGTCGCGACCCTCTTCACGCACAGCGTCGAGTTCTTCCAGAACGTGTTGAAGAACCTCTACCAGCAGGACCTCGGTCGCACGCCGGACCAGCCGGGCCTGAACTTCTGGCTCCAAGCCATGCAGAACGGCATGACCGACGAGCACATCGAGGCTTCATTTCTCGGCTCGCCGGAGTACATCGCCAACCACGGCGGGACCGGCAGCGCCTGGGTGCAGGGAATGTACCACGACCTGCTCGGCCGCAGTCCCGACCAGGCTGGTCTCAAGTTCTGGGACAACGCCCTCGCCAACGGCGCCCAGCCGCAAGCCGTGGCCCTCGGCTTCGCCGCCAGCCCCGAACGCGAAGGCCAGCGCGTGGCCAAGGATTACCTCGCCTATCTCGGCCGCCCTGCCAGCGCGAGCGAGATCAACTACTGGGTCGGCCAGTTCGCCCAGGGCGTTCGCAACGAGACGCTGGTCGCCAACTTCGTCAGCGCGCCGGAATACTTCCAAAACCAACGCCGCGGCGCCGCGGACGTAACGAATTGGGTGAGCAGCGCGTATCAGGACGTGTTCCACCGAAACGCCACGGCGGAAGATGTGCGGTACTGGAGTCAGGTGATTGAGTAGCAGTGAAATCGGAACTCGCAACCCGCCGTGTTTTCAACGGCGGGTTTTCTTTTGGCGCGGCTCGCGTTTCCACGTATCCGCTCGGCTGCGGGCGCGCAGGGTTTCGACACACCATGAACGCCGATGCCGCAGGCGCGGCGTGATTGGAAGTACCCCCGGCAGGACTCGAACCTGCAACCTAGGGATTAGAAATCCCTTGCGCTATCCTCTTGCGCCACGGGGGCGGGAACGTCGCCGTCATTGCAGCAAAGGCGCTTCGGAGCGTCAAGCGAACGGTCCACGGGCACGGACACGGTTGTTGCCCCGCGGGTTCAGTGCCGAGTGACTTGCAACGGCGCGGAAGCGTGGGATAATCATGCCGCTCCTCCGCCAGCACAAGGCTGACGGCTCACCTTGGCAAGAGAGAGATGAACGCCATGTCCCGCCGCATCACGCGCCGTCGCTTCCTCGCGCAAACCTCCGCGCTGACCGCCGCCTCGCTTGTTCCTTCGCTCCGGGGCGAGGACAAGAAGGCATCGCCGAACGAGCGGCTGAATATCGCCGTCATCGGCGTCGCGGCTCAGGGGGAGTACGACCTTAGCAATGTCACGAGTGAGAACATCGTCGCGCTCTGCGACGTGGATGTGCAACGAGCCGAGAAGGCGCGCGTGCAACATCCGGACGCGCATTTCTACACCGATTACCGCAAGATGCTGGATCAGAAGGACGTCGACGCCGTCGTGGTCGCCACGCCGGACCACCATCATGCGTTCGCGGCGGTGCCGTTCATGCGGTTGGGCAAGCACGTTTACTGCGAGAAGCCGTTGGCCCATTCGGTGAACGAAATCCGCCTGATGATGCAGGTGGCGGCCGAGAACAAGGTCGTCACGCAAATGGGCACGCAGATTCATGCGTCGGACAACTATCGCCGTGTGGTGGAGCTCGTGCAAAGCGGGGCGATCGGCGCCGTGGGGCGGGTACACGTCTGGTGCGCCAAGCGGCCGGACCCGCGCAAGCTGAACCCGCAAGCCAGCATACCGCCGGGGCTCGAATACGACTTGTGGGTTGGGCCGGCGCCGATGAGGCAGTACGATCCGGCGTTCGTGCCGTTCCACTGGCGTTGGTGGTGGGACTTCGGAGGCGGCATCCTCGCCGACATGGCGTGTCACTACATGGACCTGCCGCACTGGGCCCTCGGCCTGCGGACGCCGACAACCGTCGAAGCCAGCGGCAAGAAGCTCTCCGCCGGCCCGCACGATGTCCCCGACGTTCTTCAGGCGGATTATCAATACGCCGCGCGCGGTGCGCAGCCGGCGGTGCATTTGACATGGTACAGCGGCGTCGCCGGACCGAGTCTGGACGGGAAAGTGCAATACGAAGGCTTCGGCAGCGGCGTGCTCTTCGAGGGTACGAAGGGAAAGCTGTTGGCGGACTACGGCCACTGGAAGCTGCTGCCGGAGGACCAGTTCAAGGATTTCGCGCCGCCGCCGCCGACGATCCCGAAGTCCATTGGCCATCACAAAGAATGGATCGAGGCGATCAAACACGGGAAGACGACAACGTGCGACTTCGCGTACAGCGGAGCGCTGGCGGAGACGGTGCTCCTCGGCAACGTCGCCTTCCGCAGCGGGCAGAAGATTGAGTGGGACGAAAAGGCGGGACGAGTCACCAACACTCCCGACGTGAATCGGTGGTTGCAGCGCGAGTATCGGGAAGGTTGGACGTTGTGATCTTGGCGCGCGGCCAAGCGCCCTTCCGAAAATCGGGCCGGGAACTTTCGCCCTCGGGGTTCTGGACCCTTTTCTGGTCCGTGACGGCGGCAGGCAGCCGTCGGGGGCGCGTAATGTTGCATGGCTCATTTGACCGGCTCTCGGGACTCACCGGCCGGCCATTGTTTTGCTCACGCCCCATGCCGTAAAGTCGATGTGAGTGAAGCGCGAATTGCTTCCGGTCTTGAGCGAGGAACGTTACGATCATCGCATCGTTCCTTTGCTCTTCGAAGCCTGTGATTTCCGAGCTCTGTCGTGGACGCTGCCGCAATTCCAGTTCAGCGACTTCACGCAAGATTACTGGCAAGCGTGCGACAAGGTTCTTCGGGTTTGGAGAAAACGCCTGAGCCTTCGCGTTCGGAAGAAGCTTGAGTAGCTCCCTCTTCACACCCGCGGTTGCCTCCTCTCCACCAACCACGCCGTTCCCATCGACCTCTGCTTTCCACTCTTTGGCCGCTACACGAGCCCAAAGAACTCTTCCGACGCGACCAGCGCTGCGATGATCTGCTCGTCGCGCAGGAAGCCCTTTTGCAACGCGTTGACGAGCGTGTTGAGACTGTTGGCGTCCGCGGGATGGTGCAGCACCAACTGGTATGCCCCGTTGACGGCATCGCCGAGTCCTTCCGTGCTCAGGATGATCTGCGCCGCAACCGTCGCCTGTGGCATGTGGGCGGTCAGCTCATTGCTGAAGAAGGCCAAAGCGGTCGCGTCCGGGGAACGGGCCAGCACTCTCTGGAACAGGAAGTCGACGAACTTCTGGTTCGGCGTCGTCGCCGCCGCGTTCGTGTCGGACTGCGCCAGGGCGAAGAACTCCGGAGAACCGGCGAGGCCGACTTTCAACTGTTCGAGCGTCCCGCCGGCGTTCAGAAACGAGACGAAGGCATTGAGCCCGACCGGATCGGGAATCCGATTCAAAACCAATTGATACGCCGCGGTTACCTGGTCAACGCGGAATTCCAGGCTGCTCATGATGGTCTGGGCGACCTGCGTGCGGGTGCTCAAACCGGCGTCAAGGAGGCCGCCGAAGAAGAGAAGTCCTGCCGGATCAACGGGTCGGTTCAGCAGATCGACAAACACTTGCGCAACGAAGCGCTGGTTGTGCGTGGCGAACTTCACTTGCGCGGTATTGTTCAGGGTGATGTTGTTGCCGCCGAAATCCTGCACGAGCACGCTGACGGGGAACGCACCGCCAAAGGCGTAGGTGTGACTGCCGTTGACGGTGAACGTGCCGCTGCCGCTGGCGGTGAACGTGGCCGGCGACGTGAAGCCGTCGCCCCATTTGATGCTGCCGGTGAAGTCTTTGAAGCTGGCGGCCGGGTTGGCGTCGGTGAGCGTGGCGACCTGACTGTTGAAGAGCGTGCCCGCGGTGGCGCTGACCGGGGAGAACAGGGCGGGGGCCGCCACCGGCTCGGCGTAGATGAAGTCGTCCGTGTCGACCAGATTATGGCCGGCGCCCGGGTTGTCGGCGGCGCCCGCCGAAAAGGTTGTGCCGTTGAACGAGAAGAGCACGTCGGTCCCGAGGATGAGCGACACGCGCGTGACGACGGAGCTGTTAAACAATTCGCCGAGAAACTCGGCCTGCCCCTGAGTGCCGACCGGGACGAAGAATTTGCCCAAGCTGTTGTCGCCATTGAAGAACTCAATGCTGGTCGTGTTCGGCAAGCGCACGTTGAGGAAGATGGCGCCGAAGCCGCGCGACGCGGCCGGCGCCGCGGCCGTGTTGGCCCCACTCGGCCGGATGAAGCTAAAGTCGATGCCGTTGTCGTTGAACATGGCGAAGGTTTTCGTCGGACTGAAGGCCGGGAACAGCGCGGGGCTGGCGGCGGCGACGTTGGGGTTGACGCTCTGGAAACCATCGGCGCTGACCGCGTAGATGGTCTCGAAAAGCGAGCCCTGGGTCTGAAAGCGGTTGATGGGGATGCCGACGACCTTGTTGGGGACAATGACGGTGGTGTTGCCGCCGAAGTCGGTGCCGTCCACGGCGACGCCGTCCCAGGTGATGGTGCGGAAGCCGCCGTTCTGCGGCGCCGGCGCCGTGTTCTTGACGCCGCCGATGGCCGCCTCAAACGCGTTCAGCGCAGTGAGGGCCCCGCCGCTGGTATTGGTGCCGCCGACGCCGCTGAACTCGGTGTGCGTCACGCCCGCGGGCAGCGTGCCGGCCGTCAGCGCCGCGTCGGTGACGACGACCCGCTGCGCCAACGTATCCGTGTTCGTGGCGGGGCTGGCGTTTTCGAAGACGTGCAGGGTCGCGTTGAAGCCGAACCCGCCGGACTCCTCAGGGTAGGTGTGCGAGTTGGTGACCGTGTACGATGTCGTCGCACCGACCCTCGTGATGCCGGCGGTCGAGAGGGCGGCGCCGTCGCCGTAGTCGATGGTGGCGGTCAACGCGGTGGCGGCCAGCCCCGCCGTGTCCGTAAAAGTCGCGCTGGCCGACGGGTTGGCAAGCTGCCCCTCCACGGCCGGGGAAAACGACAGGGAGGTGATAGTGACGGTGCCCGCCGGCACGCAACGATCTTCCAGGATTTGTAGTTGCGGCCGGTAAGTGCTCGACCGCCTGAAGCAGGAGCGTCGAGTGTTTCGCAACGGAGTCCGACGGTGCCAGAAGACCATTGGAATTGCCTCGTGAGGAGAGATGGCACTGCAACGAAGCAGACTATCCAGCTGCCAAAAGAGGCTGTCAACGAAAAAGTGGCAGCGGCTTTCGATAAAACGTCCTGTCCGCTTTCCTATAGGCCCTCGAAAGTGCGGGAACTTTCACCTGCTTCGGAACTACTAAACTGCCAAGGGGTTGAATGGAAGGCACGCTGCCTTCCGTCTGAATAAACGAAAACAAGCCCGCCCAACCGCATGAGGTCTGGCATGAAGAAGTTCGCCGGCGTTATGACGCTGCTCCTGTTCGTGAGCGTAGCGGCCCGCTGTGAGGACATTGCCGCGCTTGTCAAGCAACTGAAAGACCCCGATCCGGAGAAGCGGCGCGCCGCTGCCAAAGTGCTGAGCGAGGCGGGTCAGGATGCCAAGCCGGCCGTCGCCGCGTTGGCCCAGGCCTTGCGGGACAAGGACTTGTTCGTGCGTCGCTTTGCCGCCCAAGCGCTTGGCGAGTTGGGAAGCGATGCCAAGTCGGCGGCGCCGGCCTTGGCGGTCGCGGTGAAGGACGAAAAGAAAGAGGTCGGCGAGGCCGCCTGCGTCGCTCTCGGCAAGATGGGCGCCGACGGCGTCGCCGGGCTGACCGACGCGGTGAAAGACAAGGCCCGCGATCCTGTCGTGCGTCGCAAAGCCGCGGAAGCCTTGGGCCAGCTCGGTTCCGACGCGAAACCGGCGGTGAAGGCGTTGACCGAGGCACTCAAGGACAACGACGTGCGCGTCGAAGCCGCCAACGCCCTCGGACAAATAGGGCCCGACGCGAAATCGGCCATTCCCGCGCTCACCGCGGCGACAGACAAGAAGCAGCGCGATCGCACGTTCAAGAAGGCCGCGACCGATGCGCTGAAGAAGATTCAGCAAACTGAGAAATGATCGTCGTGAGTTATGCCCTGCACGACTCACCACTTGCCACCGCCTCAATTCCGCCGTCACTTCAAATCGAGATTCTTCGTCTGCGATCCGGACTGGATCGTATCGGCGAGCCCCGAGGTTTCCACATTGTAATATTTGGGCGGGATCGGGACGTAGCGGCCCGGCGGCGTAGACGGCGGCTCGTTCGGCGTGGCGGTATCGCCCTGAGTCGGGGCCGGCAGCCTCACGCCCGGCGGCACCACACCCTTGCCGCCGCCGACGCTGGGTTGCAGATCCTCGTTGTCGACCGCGATCCGCACCTCGCCGACGGGAACGCTCGTGGAATAATCGCCATTCTCATCGATCTCCGCGTTCACGGTGTTCTTGCTGCCGTCGGCCGGTCGGAAAATCACCCACCCGCCGGTGACGGGCTGACCGTTATAGCTAACACGGCCCGACACCTTTCCTTCGCTTCCGCTACAGCCGCCCGCGAGCAAGAGTAGAGGAGCGATCCCAAGAAGGACGGCGACGCGAGACCGCATACGTCCGAGCCACAGCGCGTTCATTCGGAGTTCTCCAGCTTCGGGAGAGGACAGAAAAGGATCGGCCCCAAGCCAACGCCGCCGGACGCCGATGCGAACCGGCGTCTGCGAACGCACGGAAACGACTCACGGACGGAAAAAAGAAACGCGGCGACCCAATGGCCGCCGCGTCGCAGAACTCAACCGATTCCGCCATTGTGGCGGTCCACGCCTGTCGATGCGGGCGGCGAAAGTACCTACCAGTCTGTCCCGATTCGTTCACCGCCGGACGGCGTGCAGAGCGCCCACCAGACATTCGGGTCGATCGCTTCGCTCAGTAGGCGGACGCTGCCGTCGCCCAGGGCGACGTTCATCCCGGCCGGGTGCGCCGTGGAGGCGACGCGTTTGTCGCACGGGCCTGGATTGCGCAGGAAATCCTTGGGCCGCACGAGGAACTTGGACGCCGCGCCGGTGCGCCACACGGTGCCGTCCACGCCGCGGCCGCCGGCAAACACGGCGGAGAGCCGGTCACCGGGGTAACTGTCGTCCGTTCCGCTCGTGCCGAAGGACTGTGAGCCATGCCACACGCCGCGCATCCACCAGACGCCGCCCGGCGACCCGGTGCCGTCGCAGCGCGAATACTTCTCCGCGAACATGATCGTATTCGAGGTGCCGTCTTGGAACGTGGTCGGGATATTCGCCTGGCCGTCCCAGAACGGCTCCAGGATTCGCCAGTTGTTGCTGTTGGGCAGCGGCCCTTGCTTGCCGAAGACCTGGAAATTGCCCGCGTACGAGCCGTCGCCGTCGCACCAATCGAGACAGTTGCCGATGCTGGGATCGCTGGGGCATTGGTAAATCGGCATGTGCTTGGTGCGGAGAAACGTGTAATTCGCCGTGTTTACCGAATCCCACGTCGGCCAGACGACGCCAATATCAATCGTGCTGCCGGGATTCGCGTTGGTGGTGCCGACGCTCGCGTTGTAATCGAGGAAGCGCGCTGCGTCCCATGTCGTCTTTTCCTCCATGTAGGGCAGGAGGTGAAAGAACAGCGGCCCATAATAGGCGGAAGCGAACGTCCCGGCCATCGGCGGCAAACGGCGCCAGGTGTCGTTGCAGTTGTGCGCGGCGAGCGTGATCTGCTTCAAGTTGTTAAGGCAACGCGCCCGCGCCGCGGCTTCGCGCGCCTTTTGCACGGCCGGCAGCAGCAGACCGACGAGGATGGCGATGATGGCGATCACCACAAGGAGTTCAATGAGCGTGAAAGCGTCCCGGGCTTTCCCGCGATAGGATGGCGATTGGCTCATAGCGGACTCCGACAAGGGTAAGAAGAATTGAACGGGTCCGGGAATCAAGTCTATGAGAACGTTATGAACCACGTCAAGCAAAAAAGCAACCGTGTCGCGTCAACATTGCACTTTCCCGTGTAAACCTCAAATACCCATTTTGAACGGCTGCGACTCCGCCGGCCTTCAAGGGCGATGTTGATTCCTCGAGATTTCCACGACGATTCTTTTCTGAACCGAATTTGCTCGCTCAACGGTCGAAAGATCGAGAGGTTGCGTCTTGATACACGAGGCGCAACGCCGGCTCGTCGTCCATGTACACTCGTCGATTGATTCCAGCAACCCTGATTCACTCACGTACAGAGCGCACACAGCGGAAGCCGACATGCGACATCCCGGTGTCGGGACTGCACCCGTGGCGGGCGCTCGGCCGGTAGCGGGAACAATAGCTATCGTTGCACAGAAATGAGCCGCCGCGCTGCACGCGCTGGGGAACCAGGGGCTGCTGAAAGTCAATGCTGTGGTCTGGTCCCCGCGGGTTGAATACCACCCCGCGTCCGGCGCGCTGGCGATACAGATCGCGCTGATACCAGTCGGAGCACCATTCCCAGACGTTGCCGGCCATGTCGTACAGGCCGTAGCCGTTCGGCGCGAACGACTTCGCCGGGGCGGTGCGCTCAAAGCCGTCCTTGACGGTGTTGTGATAGGGAAACTCACCCTGCCAGATGTTGCACTGCGGCGTTTCTTCGTTGAACGGCTCGTCGCCCCAGACGTAAAGTTTGCCGTCGAGGTCGCCGCGGGCCGCGAACTCCCATTCGGCTTCTGTCGGCAGCCGTTTGCCGGCCGACTGGGCGTAAGCGACGGCGTCATCCCAGGAGACGTGGACGACGGGATGCTCTTCGCGGCCGTCGAGATCGCTCGCCGGGCCTTCGGGATGTCGCCAGCTCGCCCCAGGCGTCCAGTGCCACCACTGAGAAAAATCGCGCGTATCCACCGGCCCTTTCGTCGGCCGAAACACGGACGACCCGGGCACCAGCATTTCCTTGGCGGGCGGCGCCGTACCGGGAGGCGTCTGCCGCATGATCTCTTCGAGCACCGGCGGCTTCTCGGCGGTCGTGACGTAGTCCGTGGCGGCAACAAAGGCGCGGAACTGAGCGTTGGTAACTTCCGTCTCGTCCATCCAGAACGCGTCCACACGCACGCGATGCGCCGGCTTCTCGTCGGGCCAGCCGATGTCGGCGTCGGTGCCCATCGTGAATTCACCGCCCGGAATCCAGACCATGCCGGGCGGCGTGGCCGGCGGCGCGTTCCACCCGCGGACGCCGAAGTATGCGGCCGCGAATGCCGCCACGGCCAGAGTGAGCAGTGAAAAAGTGCGCTTCATGTAGATGTTGCCACGCTGTGGGGAGCTGCGCCCGTTCATCTCTCGGCGAGCGGCTTTTTCCGGTTGATCGCGTTCTTGTCCTCTTCCGATAGCTTCCGCACCCGAATGTCGCGCACCGCGCCGGTCGTTGCATAGGTGGCGATTCCGAACGGCTGGCAGACACGGCACTCGATTCGAGTGGAGAACTTGCGGTCTTCGGTCGCCACGTCGATCACCTTGTCATCATCGATCCAGGCTTCAATCAGCTTCTGCGACACGCGGATGCGAATGCGATACCACTGGTCGCGCTTGAATTCCTTGGACGTTGTGGTCTCATTTTCAGACGCATCGGCGCCGTTGATGCTGGAAAGACCGACCACCTGGCCGCCCCAACCGCCGACCACCAGAGAACAGAACGAGTCAGCGACGGGGAACGTGGTGGTGCAGAAGAAATCATCCCCGGTGAGCTTCTTGGCCTCCAAGAAGACTTCATAATCCATTTTCGGGAAATCGCCGCGGGAATAGGTGATTCCCGTCATCGGCTTGCCCACCTCCAATACGATTGCCCCGTCTTTGACCTGCACTTTCCCTGAGCCGTGGAACCCGCTCGATTTCCAACCTTCCAGGGACTTGGCGTCGAATAGCTTCTTCCACCCTTTGGAATCGGCGGTTGCGGGTTTTTCCGGCTCGGCGGCCGCGATCCACGCCGCGCCGGCAAGCGCAAGCGCTAGGGTGAAGGCGGCAATGCCAAAGATGCGTTGCGAACGGAGCATGATCCAGCTCTCCTTTCGGGCGGAAGCCCTCCGGAGCCTCATTGTGGCCCGCGGAAGAGTCGCCGTCCAGATCGACGCCACGCGATCGACGCGCGATCCGGCGCCGGACCGTGGACCTCGGCAACAAGACCGGCAGCTGTCCTTCAATGTGCCACGGCTGCATCTGCCGTGTTGCGGACTTGCGGGCTCTGCTACAAAGCCCGGCTGACACAGCCGAGGCACCTAAAACTGGCCCGTTATCCGAAAATCGTCTCCGCCTGTCCCCCGTTTTCCACCGTTTTTGGCCTATAGATAGATCTGCGTTGTGGTGTCATAAAGCATTTATTGACAACATATTACGCCGGACGAAGCTCCGCCGCCCACCGGGACGTCGGTGGAACAACTGTTTCGTTTGACATGCGAAGCGAAAGAGTGTAGATATGTATACTTCTGTCCAGTTTCGCCGCGCCCTGTTCATGGGCCGGGCTGGATGGGAAGTCCCTCCCGCGCTGGAGGTCCTGCCGTGGTCGCCGCATGCAAGCACATTTTGCAGATGATGGAAAAAGTCGCCGAGCAGCGCGCCCTGGGGCTCCGCTGGGAGAGCGCCGGCGCGGTGGTCCAGCGCAGCGGTGAGACGGTCCGCCGTTGGCCAGCACTCTATCCCGACGACTGGGATCGCGTTTATGCCACGGCCTGCCGCCGCAGCGTCCACGAGGCCGCCGCCGAGGCGCGCACGGGTTTGCGCGTGCTGGCCGCGCGGGCCAAAAGCGAGTCGGTCCGCCGGGCCGCCTACCGCGATTTGCTGCAATATGAGTTGAAGTATCTGGAATTACAGATACGCGCCGCCGCGGCCAAACAAGCGGACGGCGAGACCGATGCGAATGACATCGCCCTGGTTCGGCATGTTAGAAGTCTGACCGATCAGCAGCTCGACGACCTGATCAATGGGTACCACCGGCTCGTCGAACACGCCCCGGATGCCGGCGAGACGGGGTCGGAACCGAATGCGGGCCCTCGTGAAGCTCCCAGCACATTCGCCGTCCACCAGGAACGCGCTCCTGCGGACGTCCCCTGCTGCGGCTGCACCTGCACGGAAGCGCCGCCTGAAGAGCCGCGCGCGGCGCCAGCGACCGCCGCCGTCCCGGAGGAAGAAGCCGCAGCCGCACCGCATCCCGACTCTTCGGAGCAAGCAACGGACGCGAACGCCGTGGCGACGGCGGGTGTGTCGCCGACGGATCGGACGAGTCGGGAAACGGTTCGTGCAAGTCAAGCTCCCGCCGAGTTTCCTCCCACGGAATCGCCGGCAGTTGACACCGCTGCTGGATCGTTTGCCAAAACTCGGGACCATCCGTGAACGCGGGCGTGGCGTCGCCCGAATCGAGAATCACCGGTGCCGGCCTTGGCTTGCCGGGGCCGCGCGTGCGCCGAGGCCGCCGACTTCCCCAAATGAGCGGCCTTACTCGTTGTTCACCCGCTTGAACACCGAGTTGATGGTGCCGCTGCCGGACTTCGACTCGAATGCCGTGGGACGGTCCTTGCCGACGGTGAAGCAGTGCTTCAGCGCGTCCCCCTTCAACTCGTAGATCGACAGAACCATCGTGCCCTCTTGGTCCCCCGCGAGCTTGGAGTCGATGGTCTTCGGCTTCTTGGTCGGATCGACCGTAAGCTTGCCCCGATACTTGACCTTGCCATCCTCGAGAACTTCCCAGGCGCCGTCCTCTTTGATGATCCACTTGATCTTCTTGAGGTAGTCGGCGTCCCGCTCGGGCGTAACCGCTCGTCCTCTACGCCGCCAAGGCGAAGAAAGCCTCACCGGCGACGAGTTTGCGCTGAGGGTATAACCGCTCGGTTTCGTTTTGGATGCGCTGCTCTTGGAAGGTGTCCCAGTGGCCGCCAATCCACA
>JBGQKZ010000116.1:0-20745 GCA_041499805.1 Gemmataceae bacterium | reverse complement strand
CGTTGATCTCGAGACGTATCAGAAGAGTCCACGCGGCCCGAAAAAGCCGTGGCCCAAAAAAAGCACCTACCGCAACGGCGGTCATGTATCGACCCACAAACTACTTACGGACGGCGAACACTGACCTTGGAAGCCCTGGCCCAAGAGGGCCTCCATTTCGGCAACCCACTGCGAATGCGTGGTGCCGCACAGCCCGAATCCGTGTGCGAACAGGCCCGTCCAGTATTCGCGCGTGCGGAGGTCCTTTCCGCCGGTGAAGCCCTCGCCCCAGAGATCTTGAGCGCCTTCTTCACCGTGGGCGTAATGCGTATTGCGCCACAGCCAGGCGGCGAGAGCCTTTTGTTCATCGGTCGCGGGGCGAACGCCGACAACGCGTTCGTAGACTGCTGCCTGTGCGGCGAAGAGGCGGTCGAACGTCGAACACGCCAACTCGCCCGGATACCAGGGATGATCGGTGCGAAGTTGGGGATCGCCCACGCCGCCGTGAACGTGAAGCACGGCGAAAAGAAGGGCAGCAAGCGCCGCGATGTGCGTGCGAAAACTCATAGTGTGCAACAGTCACCGCTTGCGGCCTAGCGATCCGACGTTTAGGTTGGTATCGCTAAGCCGCAAGCGCGACGACGAATCAATCCTTCGACCGCTTCGCTTCCCAATCGCGCGACATTTTTTCGCCGTTACGTTCAAAGGTCGTTTTGCCTTTGATCGTGTCGCCGGTCACTTTGCCGGCGTACTCCGTGGTGAATTTCTGCCCGTTGCGTTCGCGCGTAACCTTGAACGACACCTCGCCGTCCTTGAACTTGCCGTCTTCGATCGCCGTTTCCTGGTTGTTGCGGCCGGGCATGCCGCCGGTCAGCTTGTCGCCGTCCAGTTTCAATTTGAGCGTCACTTCGCGCGTGTTGCCGCCCTGGCCCGGCATGGACCACTTCCACGTGCCGGTCGGGTTCGGCTTGTCGTCGGCGCCAATCGCGCCGGCGACGGCCACGAACAGAACAAGTGCAGCTGCCACGAGTCGCTTCATAAGACGGGTCCCTTCAATGAAGAGGATGGGCCGGCGCAAATCGTCCCCCGACGAAACGCCCGGCCGCCACGGTTGCCGGAGATTATAACCCCGTCGGTCGCGGTGGGTACCGATATTCCCGCGAATTGTCCGTGAAGCAGACCGGGAATCGCGACATGCCTTTTCCGAGTCCGGCGGCGCGCGCCACGGCAATGCGATTATTTGACTTGATTCCGCTCGCGGCTGAGCCTATGATCGACTGCGGACTGACTGGTCAGTCCGTTCGTTCCCCCGGATCAAGCGCATGAAGCAATCAACTCTCAAGAAGCCCCGCCGCTCCGGCGGCGATTCCTTGCGCACGTTGCGTTGTGAGGAAATCCTCGAGGCGGCGGCGGAGCTTTTTGCCAAGCACGGCTACGCAAATACCGACACGCAGCTTTTGGCCGACAAACTCGGCGTCGGCAAGGGGACGCTCTATCGCTACTTTCCCAGCAAGGAACAACTATTTCTTGCGGCGGCCGATCGCGTCATGGTGCGGATGCGCGGCGAGATCGATGCCGCCATCGCCGGCATCGACGATCCGCTCGACCGCATTGCCGAAGCGGTACGCGCCTATCTCGCCTTCTGCGCGAACCACCCGGAGTTCGTCGAACTCCTGATGCAAGAGCGCGCCTACTTCAAGGACCGCAAGACGCCGACGTTTTTCGCGCACCGCGAAGCGAACATCGAACGCTGGCGTGCCCTGTACCGCGCGCTGATCGCCGACGGCCGCGTGCGCGACATGCCGGTCGAACGCATCACGGACGTCATGAGCCAGTTGCTCTACGGCACGCTGTTCATCAACTACTTCACCGGCCAGAAGAAATCGCCTGTGGCCCAGGCGCGCGAAATTGTCGATGTCGTTTTTCACGGCATTCTGAGCGATGCCGAACGTCCACGCCGGGCGCCCGGCGCGCTAGGCTCCTGAACCTCCCGCCGCTTGCGCTTTGCGGGCGGCGCGTCGTTGCGCAACGATCTTTCCAAGAGGACTGCCAACGTGAAGACCCTTTCCTTGAAGACCGGCCTGCTCGCCGCCGCCCTGCTCGGCGCCGCCGTGTTCTCCGGCTGCGAACGGCTCCAACAACCGGCGGGCGGCCCGCCCGCGCCGCCGCCCGCGGAGGTGCAGGTTAGCGAACCCGTCGTCCGTACCGTGCGCGACTATGAGGAATTCCCCGGTCGCGTCGAAGCGGTGGACACGATCAGTGTTCGCGCACACCTGACCGGCTACCTCGACAAGGTCAACCTGAGGGAAGGGCAGGAGGTCAAGGCGGGGGAACTCCTCTTTGAGATTGACCCGCGCCCGTTCAAGGCGGAACTCGACCGCGCGGCGGCCACCCTCGTGCAGGCCGAGGCACACCGGGACCGGCTCGACGCCGATTATCGCCGCGCCGCCAAGCTCCTCGACAGCCGTGCCATCAGCCGCGAGGAATACGACAAGGTTGTCGGCGATCGCGCCGAGGCGGAGGCGGCGATCGGCGTGGCCCGCGCCATCAAGGAATTAGCGGAAGTCAATCTCGGCTACACCAAGGTGCAGGCAAAGATCAACGGGCGTGCGAGTCGCCGCTTCGTCGATCCGGGAAACCTCATCAAGGCCGACGACACCATTCTGACAACGCTTGTATCGCTCGATCCGATCTATGCGACTTTCGACATCGACGAGCGCACGACGTTGCGGCTACAACGACTGATGCGCGACGGCACGATGAAGTGGTCTACCGACGTTGGTTTGCCTGTGGAACTGGGCCTTGCCGACGAGCCCGGTTATCCCCACCAAGGAACCGTGAATTTCACCGACAACGTCGTGGACACGGAGACCGGAACGTGGCGCCTGCGAGCCATTCTTGCCAACAAGGACCGCGTGCTTTCTCCCGGCATGTTCGTGCGCGTCCACCTGCCGCTTGGGAAGGAATATCAAGCCACGCTCGTGTCCGAGCAGGCGCTTGGCACGGATCAGGGGCAGAAATTCCTCTATGTCGTGAGCGACGCCGGCAAAGTGCAGAACCGCCGCGTGAAAGTCGGCCGGCAGCACGAGGGGCTGCGCGTCATCCTCGACGGCCTCGGGCCGAACGAGAAGGTAATTGTGAGCGGCCTCCAGCGCGTCCGCGACGGCGTCATGGTGAATCCGGCCGTCGTCCCCATGCCGATGGCGGATAACAAGGCGAATGGCGCCGAACCCGAGAAGAAGCTGGAGACCAAGCAGGAAAAACCGACCCAATAGTACGTAGCGCCCCGGGAAGTCAGGCCGGCGGAGCAAAGTGGTGGCCCCGCGCCCCGGGGCGGGTCGGGGCGTGGGCCACGCGGGGGGAGGCGGCCCCGCCCGCCCGGCCCACGCGGGCGGGCTTACACCTGGCGCCCCCGCGCCCGGGGGGGGGCGCCGGGCCGGCCCCCCCGGGGCCCGCCCCCACCACTCCGGACCACTCTAGACGGTTGTCACACGAGGCCACGCGTGATCTCACGCTTCTTCATCGACCGGCCGATCTTCGCTGCGGTGCTCTCCATCGTGATCACCCTGGCCGGGGGCATCTCCGTCTTCACGTTGCCGCTCGCACAGTTTCCACAAATTTCGCCGCCGACCGTGCAAGTCACCGCAAACTATCCGGGCGCCAGTGCCCGCGAGGTCGCCGACGCTGTCGCCGCTCCCATCGAGCAACAAGTCAACGGCGTCGAACGCATGATGTACATGTCATCGCAGTGCGCCAACGACGGCAGCTACAACCTCACCGTCACGTTCCATCCGGGCATCGATCTCAACATGGCTCAGGTGCTGGTGCAAAACCGCGTCAATCTCGCCATCCCGCAACTGCCCGATGTGATCAAACAAACCGGCGTGGCCACGCGGAAACGCTCGCCTGACATTCTGTGCGGCATCGCGATCAACTCGCCCGACGGCCGTTACGACCAGCTTTACTTGAGCAATTTCGCCCTGATGCAGGTGAAGGACGAACTGGCGCGCGTGGCCGGCGTCGGCGACGTGTTCTTGTTCGGCCAGCGCGACTACAGCATGCGGCTCTGGGTGGACCCCAACAAGCTCGCGACGCGCAAGCTCACCGCGTCGGACGTTGTGAGGGCCGTGCGCGAACAGAATGCCCAGGTCGCAACCGGGTCTGTCGGCCAGGAGCCGATGGCGGGTCGGCAGGAAGCGCAGATCACGCTCAGCACGTTGGGTCGCCTGAGCGAGGTGGAAGAGTTCGAGAACATCATCGTCAAGCGAACGAATGAAGGACGCCTCGTGCGTTTTAAGGACGTCGGCCGCGTCGAGTTGGGCGCTCGCAGTCAGGACATTACGACTCGGCTTGACGGCCGCGACACCGTCTTCCTTGCGATCTTCCAGATGCCGGACGCCAACGCCCTCGACGTGAAACAGCGCGTCCTCGACAAGATGGAAGAGCTGAAGCAGAACTTCCCCGAGGGCGTCGTCTACGACATCGGCTTCGACACCACGCCGTATACAAGTGAGTCCATCAACGAGGTCTTCAAGACGCTGCGTGACGCCATCATTCTTGTCGCCGTGGTCGTGTTGCTCTTCTTGCAGAATTGGCGGTCGGCGCTCATCCCACTCGTTGCGGTGCCGGTCGCGATCATCGGCACATTCGCGGTCATGGCGGCGTTCGGCTTCAGTTTGAACAATCTGACCCTCTTCGGCCTGGTCCTCGCGATCGGCATCGTGGTGGATGACGCGATCGTCGTCGTCGAGGCCGTGGAACACCACATCGAACGCGGCATGCGGCCGCGCGACGCGACGATTCGCGCGATGGAGCAAGTCTCCGGCCCCGTCATCGCGGTCGGTCTCGTGCTCAGCGCGGTGTTCGTGCCGTGCGCGTTCATCAGCGGCATCACCGGGGCCTTCTTCCGGCAGTTTGCGTTGACCATCGCGGTGAGCACAATCATCTCCGCGTTCAACTCGCTGACGTTGAGCCCGGCGCTGACCGCTTTGCTGCTGCGGCCGCGGGAGACGGTCGGGGCGCCGCCGTTGCCCCGTCTGGCGTTTCCGCTTGTCGGCGCTTTCCTGAGCTGGGATTTTCTTACGCACTGGTTTGAAGTCGGCGTCGGCCGCATTCCCGCGGCGGCGAACTGGCTGCAAGCCGCGCCGACGTGGACGTTGCCGGTCGCGTCGGCGCTGTTCGGCGCCGTCGTCGGCTGGCTCGTGAGCCGGCCCCTGAACTCGCTCCTAGGCGACTTCTTTCGCCTCTTCAATCGTGCCTTCGCCGTGGCCACGCGCGGTTACACGCGGTTGGTCGGCGGCATCTTGCGGATCAGCGTGCTCGCGTTGGTCGTCTACGGCGGCCTCCTGGTATTTACCTACGTCAAGTTCGAGCAGACCAAACGCGGCTTCATCCCTTCGCAGGACATGGGTTACTTGATGGTCAACGTGCAGTTGCCCGACTCCGCCTCGACGGAGCGGACCGACAATGTGATGCGCCGCATCGAGCAAATCGCCTTGAAAACGCCGGGCATTCGCCACGTCACCGGCATCGCCGGGCAGTCGTTCGTGCTGAACGCCGCGGGGTCGAACTTTGGTTCGCTCTTTGTGAACCTCAACAACTATCCGCTGCGGCGCGAACCCTCGTTGTCGAGCGACGCGATCGCGCAAAGCTTGCGTGTGCAGTTCGCGAAGGAAATTCCCGATGCAATGGTCGCCGTCTTTGGCCCGCCGCCCGTCCGAGGCGTGGGCCGAGCCGGCGGCTTCGCGGTGATGATTGAGGACCGCGGCGATTTCGGCCCGGCGGCTCTACAGGCGCAGATCGATAACTTGTCGCGCATCGCCAACAACCCCGATCCACAAAAGACGCCGTGGATGCTGCGTGCCGACGGCACGCCGCCGCTCGTCGGCACTTTTTCCGTATTTCGAGCGAATGTACCGCAGTTCCACATCGCCGCCGACCCCGGCGCTTGCGCGCTTCGCGCCGTTTACATGAAAGAATTCGCCGAAACGCTCTCGATCTATGAAGGCTCGCTGTACGTCAATGACTTCAACCGCTTCGGCCGCACCTGGCAGGTGATCGTTCAGGCCGAGCCGGAGTTCCGCATGAAGCCGGAGGACGTGCCGCAGCTCCGCTCGCGCAATGCCCGCGGCGCCATGGTTCCGATCGGCTCGCTCGCCGATGAGCGGGCGGTCAACGGACCGCTGGTGCTGACGCGCTACAACATGTACCCGGCGGCGGCGCTCAACGGCACGGCCGCGCCCGGTGTCAGCTCGGGCCAGGTGATGGACGTATTGCGCAAGCTGTGCGACGCCGAGCTGCCGCAGGCGATGTCTTACGAATGGACCGATATGTCCTATCTCGAGGTGATTGCCGGCAACACCGCGATGAAGATCTTCGCCTTTGCTGTAATGATGGTGTTCCTCGTCCTCGCCGCTCAATACGAAAGTTGGTCGCTGCCGTTGGCCGTGATCCTCGTGGTGCCGATGTGCTTGTTGAGCGCGATTATCGGCGTGAACTACGCGGAGATGGATATCAACATCTTCACGCAGATCGGCTTTGTCGTGCTGGTCGGCCTCGCGAGCAAGAACGCCATCCTCATCGTCGAGTTCGCCCGGCAGCAGCATCACGCCGGCATGTCGATCCGCGACGCAACGCTGGAAGCGTGCAAGCTCCGTCTGCGGCCGATTATTATGACGTCGTTCGCCTTCATCCTCGGCGTCGTGCCGCTGATCCTGTCACGCGGCGCCGGCGCTGAGATGCGACGCACGCTCGGCACGGCGGTCTTCAGCGGCATGCTCGGCGTGACGCTCTTCGGCATCGTGCTGACGCCCGTATTTTTCTTCACGATCGATTGGCTCAGTGAGTCGCGGCTGTTTCACTCGCGATTCATGCGCATCCTTCGCGCCATCACCCTCGGTGTGCTGACGCTCGGCTTGCGCTGGATCTTCCAAGCCCTGACCGCGCGCAAGAAGACGTTCCACGCAGTCAAGCCATCGACGAACGGACAATTGAACGGAGCCCTGAGGAATGAAAAGGACGGCAAAGGCGCCAGTGCCTCGGCAGAAACGCCCGTGAGCACTACCTGACAACGGACCACGGACCACGGACAACTGGACCCGCAATGTTTTCCAGCTTCTTCATCAATCGCCCGATTTTCGCCTCGGTGTTGTCGATCATCGTCACGCTGGCCGGCGGCATCGCCGTGTTTGCGTTGCCGATCGCACAGTATCCGGAGATCACGCCGCCGACGGTCGAAGTGTCTGCGATTTATCCGGGCGCCAACGCTCAGGTGGTCGCCGACACGGTTGCCGCGCCCGTTGAGCAGCAGGTCAACGGCGTCGAAGGCATGCTCTACATGTCGTCGCAATGCACCAACGACGGCACGTACACGCTGACCGTGACCTTCCAAAACGGCGCCGATCTTAATATGGCCCAGGTGCTCGTGCAGAACCGCGTCGCGCTGGCCCAGCCAATTCTGCCCGACCTCGTCAAGCGGCGCGGCGTGACGGTGAAGAAAAAGTCGCCGAGCATCTTGATGATCGTCAATCTTTTCTCTCCCGATCGCAGCAAGAACAACCTCTACCTGTCAAACTACGCGACGATTCAGCTCAAGGACGAGCTGTCGCGCCTCAACGGCGTGGGCGACATCACGTATATGGGGCAGCGCGATTACAGCATGCGGCTCTGGCTTGACCCGCAGAAGTTGGCGACGCGCAATCTGACCGCTGCCGACGTGGTCGCCGCCATCGAACAGCAAAACACGCAAGTCGCCGCCGGGCAGCTCGGCCAGCCGCCGGTCGCAAATGGCCAGGTCTTTCAGTTTACGATGAGCACGATGGGCCGCCTCACCGACGTGGACCAATTCGGCGAGATGATCCTGAAAACAGACGCCCGCGGCCGGCTCGTGCGCCTCTCCGACGTGGCGAATATCGAGCTCGGCGCTCAAGCCTACGACCAAAGTTGCACCTTCAACGGCCAGCCCTCCGTCGCGCTCTCGATCTATCAGCTTCCCGGTTCGAATGCCCTGGAAACGGCCAAGCACGTGCGGCAGAAAATGGAAGAAATGAAGAGCCGCTTCCCCGACGGCATCGACTACCGCATCGTTTACGACACGACGCCGTTCATCAACCAGTCGATCACCGAGGTATTCAAGACGCTTCGGGACGCCGTGATTCTCGTCGCCATCGTTGTCCTGCTCTTCTTGCAAAATTGGCGGTCGGCCATCATCCCGCTAGTGGCGGTGCCGGTCGCCATCGTCGGCACGTTCGCGGTCATGGCTGGTTTTGGCTTCAGCTTGAATAATCTGACGCTCTTCGGCCTCGTGCTCGCGATCGGCATCGTCGTCGATGACGCCATCGTCGTCGTGGAAGCGGTCGAGCACCATATCGAACGCGGGTTGAGTCCGAAAGAAGCGACGCTGAAAGCGATGCAACAGGTCGCCGGTCCGGTGATCGCCGTCGGCCTGGTGCTGAGTGCCGTATTCGTGCCATGCGCGTTCATCGCGGGCATTACTGGGCAGTTTTTCCGCCAGTTCGCGTTGACCATCGCGGTGTCAACGGTCATCTCGGCGTTCAACTCGCTGACGCTGAGCCCGGCGCTGACCGCCCTGCTGTTGCGGCCGCGCAACAAGGGCATCGCGCCGCCGCTGCCGCGCTTGGCGTTTCCGCTGGCAGGGTTATTCATGGGTTGGGAATTCATCACCCCCTGGCTCTCTAAAGCCGTTGCGCTGTCGCCCGCCTTGCAAAGCCAGTTGGCGCACACACCAAGCTGGACCGTGGCCGCGGCTGCCGCAGTTCTCGGCGCGCTGCTCGGTTGGCTCGTGAGCAAGCCCCTGAATACGATCCTGGGCGTGTTTTTCCGCGTCTTCAATATCGGCTTCGACCGGGCGACCAACGTTTACACGCGCGCGGTCGGCGGCTTGCTCCGCGTCAGCGTCGTCGTGCTCGTGCTCTACGGCGGGCTGCTTGGGCTGACGTACATCGGTTTCGCCGCCGCGCCGAAAGGTTTCATCCCGGCCCAGGACAAAGGTTACCTGCTGGTGAACGTGCAACTCCCCGACTCCGCGTCCGTGCAGCGCACCCAGGACGTGATGTTGAGGATTGAGAAGCTCGCTCTCGAAACGCCCGGCGTCAAACACACCGTGGCCGTCGCCGGCCAGTCGTTGTTGCTGAACGCCAATGCGCCGAACTTCGGGGCCATGTTCGTGATGCTGGATGATTTCCGCAACCGCACCGATCACGAGCTGTCCGGCGACGCCATTGCGGTCCGCTTGCAACGCGAGCTGCAAAAGGAGATCGGGGACGGCCTGGTCAACGTCTTCGGCGCCCCGCCGCTGGAAGGACTCGGCACGGCCGGCGGCTTCAAGATCGTTCTCGAGGACCGCGGCGACCTCGGCCTCAAGCCGCTGCAAGACGCCGCCGACGACGTGGTCGCGGCGGGCCGCAAGAACATCCACTTGCACGACCTGTACACGAGCTTCCGCGCCAACACGCCGTGGCTGTATCTCGACATCGACCGCGTGCAGGCCCGCACCATGGGTGTGCAGATCAGCGAAATCTTCAATGTCTTGCAGGTCTACCTCGGGTCGCTCTACGTCAACGACTTCAACCGTTTCGGCCGCACCTGGCAGGTCAACGTGCAGGCGTCGCCCGATTTCCGCCGGCAGATTGAAGATTTGCAGCAGCTCAAGGTAAAAACCGAATCCGGGAAGATGGTGCCGCTCGGTACGCTGGCGACCATTACCGACAAGAGCGGTCCGGTGCTCATCATGCGTTATAACATGTATCCCGCGGCCGCCGTCAACGTCACGCCCGCGGCGGGGGTGAGTTCGGGTCAGGCGATTCAGGAGACCGAAGACGCCGTTCAGAACGGCCTGATCCGCTCGATGCGGTGGGAATGGACGGAGCTGGCGCTCTTGCAACTTCAGACCGGCAACACCGCCATGCTCGTTTTCCTGCTTGCCGTCGTGCTCGTTTTTCTGGTGTTGGCGGCGCAATACGAAAGTTGGGCCCTGCCGCTCGCCGTTATCCTGGTGGTGCCGATGTGTTTGCTCTGCTCGGTCGCCGGCGTGCTGCTGGCCAAGATGGACGTAAACATCTTCACGCAGGTCGGCTTCGTCGTGCTGGTCGGACTCGCCTGCAAGAACGCGATTCTGATCGTCGAGTTCGCCAAAGCCCGCCGCGAAGCCGGCGACGACCGCCGCAACGCGACGCTGGAAGCGTGCCAACTCCGGCTGCGGCCGATTATCATGACCTCGTTCGCCTTCATCCTCGGCGTCGTCCCGCTGGTGCTCTCGGAAGGCGCCGGCGCGGAAATGCGGCGCACGCTGGGCACGGCGGTCTTCGCCGGCATGTTGGGCGTGACGCTGTTCGGCATCTTTTTGACGCCGGTGTTTTATTTCGTGATTCAGTGGTTCAACGACCGGCGGTTGGCGGCGCGAGCGGCTTCTGACGGATAATCGTTGTGCATAACGCAGCGGCCGAAAACGATCTCCCTCGATTAGGGAGCCTGTTTCGGCCGCACGTCGAAGATTCCGCGTGAACGGAAAAAGCAGACGTCAAACTCCATAAAGAAATTTACCTGCCCAAGAATGATCGGCACGGCATCCGACTTGGCCCAGGCAAACGCTAAGCGCGCACGAGGGAATCCTCCCACCGCTGCCGATACGACGACGACGCGAGCTTCGACGGCGGCGAGGTTGCCGCTCAGTTGCACGGGGGCCGTTTGCTTGTTCCAGTCGAATCCAAGCTGAAGGCCACTCGCATATGGTAGGACGTTGACGGCGGCTCCAGTGTCGAGCAGGCCTTGAGTCGCAATCGAATTCTGCGCCGCCAATGTGAGCGGCAACATCGGAGCAAGGCTGGCGGCGCCGAGCGCAGGATCACGCGCAACTTAAGAATATTGCTCGGGTACAGTGGTCACGATTGCTCGCCTTTCTCATTTGCCAGGGCCTGCATCAACGCAGCGGCAGCCGTGAGTGCGCGATCCGGCGACCACACAGGATACGATTGCCCTGGTTCGATGTGGCCTGCTTCCTCGGTCGCTAACTCCTGCGCGAGAAACTGAATCACGCGCAGTTTGTCCGCACGCGACAGCGCTTGCACCTCAGGCAACACTTCGATTAGAGACATTCCGATCCCTCCCGCACGGCAGGTTCGCTTGGTTGAATTCTACTCGGCACGGGCTGTCTTGCGAAAGCCGCGGCGCCTAGTGAACGCGTGATCGCGGCGCAAACCGTATCGCCAACCGCGTTGGCCCATGCACGTGCAGCGCCCTCCGCGGCTCCCATGGGTCATTGTTCGCCCGCTTGAAGTTCTTGACGCGCTCCAGCAAATCCGCAAGCGCGATGCGCGCCTCCAAGCGTGCCAGCGGCGCTCCCATGCAGAAATGAACGCCGAGTCCGAACGCCAGGTGCGGATTGGGATCGCGCGTGATGTCGAAGCGGTCCGCGTCGGGGAACTGCTTTGGGTCGCGGTTCGCGGAACCAATCACCGGCAGCACGAGTTTGCCGGCCGGAATCTTCTGGCCGTGCATCTCCACCTCCCGGCGGGTCACGCGATACATCCAATGCAGCGGCGCGCGGTAGTGCAGGACCTCTTCGATCGCCGACGGGAGCAGTTCCGGGGCGGCCAGGAGGCGCGCCAGTTGATCCGGATTTTCCATGAAGCACAACATCGCATTGTTGACCAGGTTCGTCGTCGTCTCCTGCCCGCCTACAAGGAGAAGCTGGAAGAAGCCTAGAATCTCCGGCTGTGTCAAGTGTTCGCCGTCCACCTCGGCGAGGGCGAGCCGGGTCAGCAGATCATCCCGCGGCACTGCACGCCGCTCTGTGAGCACGTCCGCGAGGTAGGCATTCATCTCCATCGTCACCGCGTGGAACGCCTCCGTCGCGGCGCGGCCCTCTTCGGCGCCGCCGGAGATCGTGTAGCTCATATTCAAGATCACGTCGCTCCAGCGCTTGAACCGAGGCAGGTCCGTCAGCGGGATGCCGAGCATTTCCGCGATGACCATCATCGGCAGCGGGACCGAGTAGTCATCCGCGAGATCCATCTCGCCCCTTTCAATAACCTGGTCCAAAAGGCCGCGCGACAGCTCGCGGATGCGCGGCTCCAGCGCGGCGACCGAGCGCGGCGTGAAAGCGCGTGAGATGAGCGCCCGCAGCTTCGTGTGCCGCGGCGGGTCGAGGAACACGAGCCACTCCGGACCGTAACGCGAGCTGAATGTGTCCTGGTCGGCCAACACGCGCTTCACGCCGTCGTAGTCAAAGATCAATCCAATTGCCGAATTGCGGGACGTGAAGCACGGGGGCGCTGCCGCGCAACTGGTCGTACATTGGATAGGGGTTTCGGCGCATTTCTTCCGAGAAGAGGTCCATCACGTTCTGTTGCCTCCGGTGGTCGGACGGGACGATAGTTGAACCAGAGATTCTTTAAGCGCCGCGCGCCCGGAGCCCTTGCCAAACGACGTCCACCATCTCCTCGAGCTCGCGCACACGTCGCGCAGAACTCTCGTGGCGAAACACGTTGCCGAGCGCCCAGTCATGCGCCAGGCTGATCAACACGCGGGCCGTGGCCGCCTCCGAGGGCGACGCCATACGTTTGCGCCGCACCAGGGACGCGAGCCGCTCGGTCAGCGCTTCGTGCAACAGCGCGGGTCCGCCGGTCTGCATGCGCGGCAAGGACGCCGGGTCGAACGACGGATGCGTCATCACGTGCAGCGCCAGCGGGATGACGCCGGCGAAATGTTGCCCCGCGCGGAGCGCGACCGCGCGCAGATACGCGTGCGCGTCGTCCGGCGGGTCCTTGGGACCAAACAGCGCGTCGATGTCGGGCTTCGTCGGGTGCATCGCCGCAAAGAAGAGTTCGTCCTTGCTGCCGAAGCGCTGATAGAGGATGGCCTCCGAAATGCCCGCGGCGTCGGCGATCTCGCGTGTCGTGGCCGTATGCCCCTTCTCGCGGAAAATCCCGCGCGCGACCTGCAGCACATCGTCATCGGAGATCGTTTTGTGACGCCCCATGCCGGCCAGTGTACGGCGGCCTGCCGCGGCGTGCCAGTACGTCGAAAGACCGTCGTAGCAACTGTGGGGAATCCGCTTGACATATAAGCGAGCACTCGCTAATAAATAGCTCGTTGCCAGTTTCTGCAATACCGCGGTCCTCTCAACCAAGGAGAAGCGAACATGATGCTGCGGAAATCTCTCGCGTGCGTTGCCCTGCTGACCTGCGCTGCTTTGTTGATCGCCGCTGACGACAAGAAGGACGACAAACCCGCCCTCTCCGGCGTCTGGGCGATGAAGCAAGCCGAAATGAAGCTCAAGTTCGCCGACAAAAACACGCTGAAGATCTCGCCGCACGGCAAGGACGAGGTCATCCTCCTCGTCTGCGAGTACAGCGTGGACAAGAACGGCATGGTCAAAGCCAAGATTACCGACTACGCCGGCCGCGACGACGCGAAGCAGAAACTAAAGGAAGCCTTGCCGCAAGGATTGGAGTTCACCTTCAATTGGAAGGTCAAAGGCGACGCCGCGACGCTGGACGGCGTGAAGGGCGAGCACACGGACCTTTTGAAGTCGCATCTTGAAGGGGAATACGAAAAGAAGTGAGCGGCAGCGGGTCACGGCGTTCCGAACTTCGCATGGGAGAGCCGGAACGCCGCGACCGTGCTCGCCGCGTCACAGAATGACCCTGGCCTTCATCGTCTCCGCCAGCTTCGCGGGAATGGGCCGGCAGCGGCAGTGCTCGCGATGTTTCAGGTGCCACTGGATGCGCTGTTCGAGCGTGGCCTTGACCAGCATGCGGTGCTTCTCGTGCCAGGTTTTGTTGAGTTTCGAAGGGTTCGCGTCCATTTTCCTGCGTACGCCAAAATCAGGCGCTAACCGGCGATTCCAGCCGAACCGTCAAACGCTTCAGAAACCTGCGCCGGTTCTGCGCGTTCTTTCCCCAGTCAATCAGCTGCCAGGACGCGACACAGGTCGACCGAACGCGGACCTCTCCCGATTCGTCGGCCTCGACCGTCAACCATTCGGCCCACGACCAAAGACTGGCGCCCACCCTTCCGGTGACTCGCCGCCCATCGTCGGACCACTTGATCGCCTTTACCTTCATGTCATGCAGCGTGTCGTCGATTGCTTCAAGAATCGTCGGCAACGGCGCCTCGAACGTGCGGCTGCCGTCGGGAATCTCTGCCGCCGTGAGGGGCGTTCTGTAGATGCGCGCGAGCACCAGCATGGCGACGACGCACGTGACCAGACAGGCTGCCTCGATGCCGATGCCGACCAAGAGAAACGAGTCCTGCGTCAGCCGTTTCCCTTGCCCCACGAATAACAAGCCGACCACGATTCCGACCACGAACGTCAACGGGACCGGCAACAGACCGATGCCGCCGATCAGGCGTGCATGCCAACCTCGGACGACGTAACGCGCGCCGCTGTTTACCGGCAACTTGCCGCCAATGAGAGCGTACAACCCAATCAAGAGCAGGAGGATTTCTATGACGATCAACATTGCTTGCCTCCGTTGTGAACCATATTGCACGCTAAAGGCATTTGACAGGCGTGCGGTTGTCCGCCACATTGGGCGGCGTCGTGCCCGGATTGATGTCCCTGCCAGCGCTTCGGCAAGGAATTGTACCGCACGGGATGCCGTGCCCCAGCCTTATTTGCAAGCGCGGTTGCCAGTCTCGCCGTCCCGCCCCCTATCCGCCATAATGCTCTTCATGGCCGCGCCGCTCTCGTTCACCGACGTTGAAGCCGATCCGCTCCAGGCAGTGCTGAACCTCTGTGCCGCGGCGGCGCCGCGGCCGTGGTATCCGCGCGATTACGCCCGGCAGCTCGGCGTCAATCGCGACACCATCGACCCGTCCCTGGAACGGCTCCGGCTCAGCGGACTGACTCAGCTCACGGAGTGGACGAACGAATCCGGACAGGGCTATATGTTGACGCCGGCCGGGCAGCAAGCGTTGCGCAACCCGTACCTCCTGGAGCGGGCGCGGGCAGGAGAGACGATTGGATCGGAAATGCCGCCCCCAACCGATACCGGGACGAGGTCCATTGAAGAGCGGCGAGCGCCGCCACGCGAAACGGGGCCGATTGCGAGTACGCCCGTCGTGACCCGGCTGCTTTTGGCGGCCAATGTCGGCGTTTTCCTGTATGGCCTTTACCTCGCGACGCAACAGGCCATCCCCGCCAACGTGTTTCTTGCCGGCAGCGATGTGAAGGTTCGTTTGATCCTCTTTCACACCGGAGCGCTGACCGCGGACGCCCTGCTCAACCACGAATGGTGGCGGCTGCTTGCGAACTGCTTCGTTCATTTCGGCATCCTGCATCTCGGCATGAACATGTTCGCTTTGTACTCGCTGGGCCGGCTCGTCGAGCGCTTGTGGGGCCATGCGCGGTTTCTGGTCATCTACCTCCTCGCGGGTCTCGCCGGAGGTTGCACCGCAATGATCTTCAGCCCGCACGCACTTCTAGCCGGCGCATCCGGCGCCATCTGCGGCTTGCTCGGCGCCGAGGCGGTGTGGATTCTGGCCAATCGCGGTCGTCTGCGGCCCGGAGTGCTCGGCAGTTGGACGCGCAACGCGGTCAGTAACGTGATCCTGCTCGTCATCATCAGCTCGCTGCCGGGCGTAAGCGCCTCGGCACATTTCGGCGGCATCGCGGTCGGCGCGTTCGCTTCGCTGTTGCTGCACTGGCAGCGGAATGGGCCGCCGCTGCTGCGTTGGCTCGCGCTGCTCGGCGTCGTGTCGCTGCCTGTTGCATGTATTGGCGCATTACTGGAGGCGCCACGCATTAGTCCACAGTGGGCGGAATTTGTCTACACCCGGCAACTCGCCCCGCTGGCGAGCAAGACGGAACAGCATGTCTTCGCGGTTTATGCCGAATCCGTGGCCCCCGTGCTCGGCCAACATTCCAGCCGCCGCGATCCGGAACACGTGCAAAAGGCGATCGCGAATCTCGACGCCTTGCGTGAGGAATTGATTCCAGTCGTCCGTCGCCTCGCCGAATTGCGTCCTTTTGAGGAAGGTGAACGCCGAATGGAAGCGCCCGCCGTCGCCCATGCGCGGCTCCAAGCGATTCTCGACCTACTCATCGCCGCCGAAGACTATTTGAGGCAGGGTGGAGACTGGACGCAGGCCACCGCTCAACCGCTGAAAGACCGAATGGGGCGTGTGCGCGAGTTGGCCCCCGCGTGGCAACAGGCGTTGCCATGAGCTACGGGCCGCGACACAGACATTGCGCGGCGTGGACTTATGCCCCTTTTTTGAACCAGGCCTTGAATTTGTGAGAGCCTACTCTCGAAGCAATGTTGGAAACAGGGGAATCCCGCCGTGCGTCGCGTTCTGATTCGCCGTGTGCTGCCACTCCTTCTGAGCATTGTGCCGCTGCTTGGCGCCGCGCTTGTCGCCGCCGCGCTGCCGACACAGGCCCGCGAGTATTACCTCGAACGGGTCGCCAACTCGCCGATGGATTGGTTGATTCTCGGTCTGGGCGCCGTGCTCTTCGTACTGCAACTGTTTCTCAGCTGGCGAGCGCTGCACTGGCGCGGCGCAACCTTCGACGAGCGGCCCGACCGCTGGCTGTCGTATCTCGCTCAGGCCGCGGAATGGTTCCCGATGCTCGGCTTGATTGGCACGGTCGCCGGCATCCTGCAAACGTTCGGCTCGATCAGCGCATCGCCGGGTCCGGTGCCGCCGGAGCGGATCATCGCCCTGTATGCGCCGGCGATCACCGCCACCGGGAGCGGGTTGCTCATGGCGCTGATCAACATCTTGCCGACCTGGGTGGTGCTGATGGGACGGGAAGTGATCTTGGCGTTGGCCGGCGGGGAACCGACGCCGCTCGGCGCTGACGCGGCCGCGCGCGCGACCGAAGTGACGCGACGTTAGGGGGCCGCCATGATTGAGATGCCCCGACGCAGCGTGACGCGGTTCTTCATCCCGCTCATCGACGTGCTTATTCTGCTTTTTTGCATTTTCCTGCTCATGCCGTTCGTAAAGAATCCAGCCGACGCCTCGCTGGCGGAGACGGTCGCGGGTTTGGAGGAACGTATTCGGCAGCTCGACCGACAGCTCGCTTCGGCCCGCGAAGCCGGTCGCGAAGTCTCGCCGGCGATGCTGGAGGAATTGAAGCAACTCCGCGAGCAACGACGGCAGGCGTTGCAGGAACGGCTCGTTGTCCGCGTGCTGGAGATCGATCCGGACACGGGTTCGCTCTACTATCTTGACCCCGAGCGCGTCGAGATTCGCAGTCAGGCGGACACGCGGGCGCTGCTGGATCGCGACCGCCGCGAGGTGGGCGCGGGCGGGCATGAGCTGTACTATCTGATCCTGTATCCTCGGCGGCTGAGCCGCTTTCCGCAGCAGGCGCAGCGCGAGCAGCTCGACCGCTGGTTCGACGGCGTGCCGCACGGCTATGACATTCCCGGGGTTTTGCCGAATCGAGGGCCGCTGCCATGATAAGCCTGGCGTTCATATCGCCGGAAAATCTCGGCAACTTCGTCGTCAGCATACTGGCCGTGCTCGGCGCGGCAGTGGTGGGCGCGCTCCTCGGCGGCTGGGGCATCAATCTGAGCGCCAAGCTCATCGCACGGCGGAAGGCGCCGCGGCCGATCGTGCTCACGATCCGTGCGCTCGGGGCGGTCGCCTGCGGCCTTGCGGTGTGGCTATGGCTGTTCGGGTCGGGCGGCGCCGGCTGGGGCCGTGGGGGCGGTGGCGTCGGGCTCGGTCCAGGCGGCAGCGGCGCTGACGCGGAAAGCAATTCGACCGCAGCCAAACCACGTGCCGACAACAGCGACGCGCCGGAAGTGAAAAACGGCGCGGACCGCACGCTGCGAATCGAGGTGCTTGGCGACCCGCGCGTAGAGAGCGGCCATTTTTACCGCCCCGAGGGCGATCAACGGTTATACACGATCACCGAGCTAAGCCAGCTTGTAAAGGACCGTCGCCGCGAGCACTCGAGTCTCAATCAGTTGGAAGTCATCATCTACAAAGACAGCCCCGCCAAGGACCATCAGGCCGTCAGCGCCGTCGAGCGTTTGGCGAAGGAGAACGACATGACGGTGCATCTCACGTTTCCAACCCGCAATGCGCCATGACGATCCGGCAGGAGTTTTCATGTCCGTAGCCAGCGCCACTTCGCCGTCGCCGCCGCCCACCCGGGATGTTCTCCGCATCGTGCTCTTCGGCATGCCCGCCGCCGGGAAGACTTCGCTTTTGGGCGCCCTCGGGCAGGCTGCGCAGTTGCAGGAACACCTGCTGCACGGTCGCCTGGTGGATAGCTCGAACGGATTAGCGGAACTTCAGCATCGCCTCTACGACGACCTGCCGCGGCGAACGGCCGAGGAGGTCGTGCCGTATCCCGTGGTATTCCAGCCGTTTTCCCAGGAACCGTCCGGCGCGCCGGAGCATGAGAAGCTTGCGGGCATGCTCGTCGATTGCGATGGCCGCGTGGCGAACGACCTTCTACTCCACGGCGGCGACCTTGATGATCGGGACTCTGAGGGCACGCTCGCCCATGAGATTCTCGCTGCGGACACGCTGGTGCTCGTGATTGACGCGTCGGCATCGCCAACGGACTTGGACGCCGCCTTTGAGGAGTTCGGTCGTTTCCTGCGGCTGCTGGAGCATGGACGCGGCGAACGGAGCGACGTTGGCGGGCTTCCTGCATTCCTGGTCCTGACGAAGTGCGACCTCCTCGCAAAGCCCGGCGACTCCCTCGCGGAGTGGATCGACCAGATTGAGGAGCGGAAACGCGCGGTCGGCACGCGCTTCCGAGCGTTCCTCGATCGCCAGTCGAAGACCGACGCACCTTTGCACTTCGGCCGGATAGACCTGCATCTCTGGGCGACCGCGGTGAAACGTCCGGCGTTGGCCGGAGCGCCCGCACGGCCCCGTGAGCCGTATGGCGTCGCGGAACTGTTCCGGCAGTGTTTGGAAACGGCCCAAATTTTCCGTCGCCGCCGTTGGCGCTCACGCCGTCGGCTGCTGTGGACGACCGCAAGCATAATGACAGTCGTTTTGCTGATGAGTGCTCTCACGGGCGCTCTGCTACTCGGGCGGCAGCCGGCGCGGCAAAGCCAGCTCTCCGCGGAAATCGAGGCCTATCGACTGCGCGACGGAAGGGCCGCCGAGATACGACTCGCAGGACCTAAAGCCCGGCTTCAAAAGAAGATCAACGAGTTGGCGGCCTTCGAGTACGACGCGGGGTTCCCCGATTTGCCGGTAAACGATCAGAACTACGTCCGTGATCGGCTACAAGAACTGCGGGCCTATACCGCCTTCTCGGAAAAGGTGCGCAAGACGCGCCCCATCGCCGACGCCCGCACCGATCAGGATCTGCACGACATCGAGCAACGGCTGCACGACGCCGAAGTTCCGTCCGCGTTTGCCCGTGATTGGACTCGTACCGAGGCGGTTCAGGAGCGCGATGGCAAGATTCGAGATCTCGCGGCGATGCGACGGGCCGTGGACAAGGTTGAAGACTGGTATCGCACGCGGCAACGCGAGGGCAATCGGCTTTGGCTGTTCGACGGTCGAAAAACATCGGGCGCGAACACACCGATATCGTGGACCTCTTGGCTCACTGATGTGGCAAGCCTCATTCAAGATGGACAGAAGCCACCCTTTCCGACTGACGACAAAGTCCCCGGCGCCGGAGGCGTCACCGATGCCGCCGTACTAGGCTTCGACCGGGTGGCGGAGGCGCGCACACAGTGGGAAGAAGTCCGGCACAACCTCGAGCGCGTTCGCGACGTAAGCCTCGCCCTCGGAGTCGCTACCGACGCGAGCCGGCCCGCGCCGCTGCAAATTCCGTCGCCGCCGCGCTTCACCGTCGCCGATGCGGCGCGGCGGTCGGAGGAACTGCGGCAGGCATATCCGCAGTTCCAGAAGGAATTCACCTTGCGCGGTCTTCCCGAGGCGATTCTCGGCGAAGTGCGGGCGGCGGCGCGGGAGAGTTACGATCATGCGATCGCAGCAGGGCGCGAGGTCGTCTTGCAGCATCTCCGCGACGCCGCTCCGGGCAGCGACGAGACGCCCGCGCGGTGGCGGGCGCTGGCGGGATGGTTGGAACATCCATCGGACTTGGAGTCTTGGCGCGTCTTGGTTCTCGTCCTCAGCCGGCTGCAGGAGCCCACGCCGGAAGAGCCGGTACCCGCGTTGGCGGCCTTCATTCAGGAATCGCAATTCAAGCTTGAGATCGAGCGCTGGACGCTGGAACTGCCGGATGACCTTAAACTGCGGCCGGCGGGAGAAGTTCTGATCTATCACGCGGCGACGAACCCCGACGGCCCGGCGTTGAAGTTGGCGCCGGCCGGTGAAAGTCAGCGCGACGCGCAGCGTCACGTCTCGTCCTATGTCTTTCGAGCTATCGGGCCGAGTTCGCTGACGTATCGGCCAGGGGAATCCTTCGCGGCCGCCCTGGCGATGAAAGACGCTGAGAATCGAGACTGGGTGCTGAGCTGGGTCGTCGGTCGATCCGCCGTGTACCAATTCGAGCATGTACTGCGCGAGCCGCTCTTGCACCGGAAAGACCAATCGCTCCAGGACGGCAAGCCGGAGAAGGAGGTCATTGTCACTATCGCGCCGGCGACTGGTGTGCCACGCATACCGGACCTCGTCCCGATCGTGAGACTGTCGGATCGTTGAGTCGTGTGTGCGTCTCTTGGGTTGGTAGAGCGCTTGTTCACGCCGCCGCTTTTTCGTTGATGCGGCGCTGCCAGAACGCCTGCCATTGGTCCGGTTCGCTCTTGAACACGGCGCGCAAGTGGCAGATGGAATCGGTGCCGTATT
>JBGQKZ010000115.1:0-20872 GCA_041499805.1 Gemmataceae bacterium | reverse complement strand
TCCGGACGTCGCGGGTCAGACATTGAGTCGCCATCCTTGGCTCTCCGGTGCGATGCGGGGGTAATGCACCGCTATCGTGCTGGAGAGCCGTTCTCTTGCCTAGCTCAGTTCGACGCCGCAGTCGGCTCTGAGGATTTCACAGAAAGTGCAGGCTCCTTCAGAGCTTTGAGGAAATACCGAGCGGGGCGCTCGCCGATCTTTTCGAACTCAGTATCAGGGTCGTCTCGCGTATTTGTGAAAATTACCGAATACAACGAGGCAGCGGGCGTTTTCCCCTTCGTTTCGAGTTCCTTATCGTAGCCTTTCGCGACGGCGATCTTCCAAATCTCGCTCGGCGAAAGCGGCCGCTTCTCCTCGGTCAGGATCTTCTTGGCGAGGCCAATAAACGTCAGCTGCTTTGCCATTGCTACCCCGTCGAGTATCCAAGCCGCAAAGAGGCTCTGCTCGTGCCCCTTGCACCGCAAATGCGTCGGTCGCAGTTCCCAGCCCGGTTCACCGGGCTTGTCCGCGGCAGCGGTTTAGGCCCGCCGTTGACGGCGGGTGACGCGGGGTCAACCACCCCGCCGCAACCCCGTTCACGGGGCTTCTCGCTGGCTGGCTTCAGCCGCCGCCTCTTCCAACTCGTGATTCGCTCCAACCGCTCCTGCACCGTGCCGCGGGCGTAGAGCAGCGCTCAAGCGGCACGTCGAGAAGCCCCGTGAACGGGGCTCCAGCGGCGATTGTCCGCGACCCCATACCCGCCGTCAAACGACGGGCCTATGACCGCTCCGCGGACAAGCCCGGTGAACCGGGCTGGGCCGACGGGCGTTTCTGCTCGCAGCCGCGGAGCCACGTCATGCAATCCAGTCCACAATAGACGCGAATCCGGTCCACGCTAACCACTGCACGCCGTTGGCGATCGCCGCCATCCGTTATCGACCGTTCCTGCGACCCCGGCTTCTTCCAGCCCGGTTCACCGGGCTTGTCCGCGGCAGCGGTTTAGGCCCGCCGTTGACGGCGGGTGACGCGGTGCCAGCCACCCCGCCGCAGCCCCGTTCACGGGGCTTCTCGCTGCTCGGCTTCAGCCGCCGCCTCTTCCAATTGCGTGATCCGCTCCAAACGATCTTGCACCGTGCCGCGGGCGTGGTGCTCCTTCTGATTGCGAACATACCGCACGACCCATTCCAAATCCTTCGTACCGAAACTGACCACGCCGTAACCGTCCTGCCACTGCAACAACTTCCGGCCGGACTGCTTATTCGTTTCGTGTGACGATGCGCCTTTCAATTGGCCGACCAGCTCGCTGATTAGAATCGTCGGCGCGATGCTGATCGCAAGATGAACGTGATTTTCGGTGCCGCCGATTTCATGCACGTAAACGCCAGGCGCGTTGATCAATCGTTGTTTCAGGTAGCGGTGCATGAACGGTTCGATCTGCGGCGTCAGCAACGGTTCGCTCGATTTCGTGTGCCAAGTCAAGTGCAGGTTGATTTCGCTGTAGTAATTGCGCGACACGGGGCGGTCTCCGGTTCGGCGCTGAAGCGGTTACGGCGAGAAGCCCCGTGAACGGGGCTGGAGAACGATTGTCCGGCACCGCGAACCCGCCGTCAACGGCGGGCCTAAACCGCTGCCGCGGACAAGCCCCGTGAACGGGGCTGGGACCCGGGCCGCAAACGACCCCGGCCGCAAACGATCCCCCGGTCGCCGCCGGTAATCCTGTGGATGGTCCTTCCACCGGCCTACGGTTCGTCACGTTTTACCTAGTGCTTTGTCACACTTGTAATTTCGGGTGCCCATGCTCGGTATAGGCTTCAAACCTCGATTGGGACTAACCGGCCAACCCGAAATCAGAACATTGACAAAGCACTAGCCCGGTTCACCGGGCTTGGCCGCGACAGCGGTTTAGGCCCGCCGTTGACGGCGGGTGACGCGGGGCCAGTCACTCGACCGCAGCCCCGTTTACGGGGCTTCTCGCTGCCCGGCTTCAGCCGCCGCGTCGTCCAACTGGGTCATCCGCTCCAACCGCTGCTGCTCCTGGCACAGCGTAATTGACGCCGCTCAAGCGTGCAACCAATCCTCACATCGCAGGTTTAGAACCTGGGAAAAGTCACTCCGGTTGCTGGTAACGAGCGTTGCGCTATGGACAATCGCAATCGATGCGATTTTCAAGTCCATCGTGCCGATGCGGATACGCTGGCGACGCAGGTTTGCAAACTGGTCCGCGGCCGGCTCAGCAAACGGCACGATTTCCCACTCGCTGAACAGATCGAAGAGCGCTCCGAGGCGAATATACGCGGGAATCTGCCGATGGACGTCGCGTAGCCGATGAATGATCGCGAGCCAGCCGCGCAGAATTTCTTCCACGCTGACGATCGTGCAGGTAATTGGCTCGGTGGCAGCTTCCATGCGCGCGTTGAGCGCCTCGTGCCGCGAATCGCGTTCGTCGGTGAAGACGGAGAGATGGTCGGAGTCGAAAAGGATCATGCGCTTGCTTGTTTTTTCTTGTGGGATCGAGACCGGGAAACCGGCCTCTCCGCGGCGCGAATTCTTCGACCCTCCTCGAATACCTGTTTCATAAAATCATCGCCGGTGAACGCACCGCGCGTGCGGCGCCAATCTTTGGCACGTTGGGTCTTCGCGCGATCGGCAAGCAAGGCGCCAACATGGCGCTCCAATGCCGTAACTCGTTCTTCAAGGGTCGCTCGGGACATCGTTGGATCTCCAGATCAAACAGGCGACGCCGTTTCCCATCGCGGGTCGCCGTGGTCTCATTATAGCGCTCTGTTCGTCTAATCCACAAACATCCCTTCACTCGCCGCCAGCAGCACCTGCGCATACTCCTTCCACCGCTCCTGCGACCCATCGCCCGCGTGCAGGAACGCGATTCCCAAACGGACTTCCGGCGCCGTCGCCGGTCGGCTGTACAGCAGTTGATAGGCCAGATCCATCCGCTCCGCATCGCCGGACGCTTCCTTCATCACGCGGTCCGTCAGCCGCTCTGCCTGGGCGAGCATGAACGGGCTGTTGAGCATGAAAAGTTTTTGCAGCGGCGTGGTCGTTTCCACGCGGCGGTCGGCGGTGAGATTCGGGTCCGGGAAATCGAACAGGGCGAGCAGCGGATTTAGGCTCAGTCGGCTGACCTGGCTGTAGAGCGTTCGCCGGCGTTCGGTCGGGTCTTGCGGGTTCATCGACGGGCCGCCGACGCGCTCCTCCAGTTCGCCCGTCGCCGCGAGCAAACTGTCCCGCCACATTTCCACAGTCAATCGCCGGCGATTCATGCGCCACAACAGCTTGTTCTCCGGATCAATCGCCGCCCGCCGATCGTTGTCTTCTGACTTCTGTCTTCTGACTTCTGACTTCTGTTTGTACGCCGCCGACAACACGATCTCCCGATGTAACCATTTCAGCGACCAACCGGCGTCCATGAACCGCACGGCGAGGTCATCGAGCAGCTCGGGATGCGTCGGCCGTTCGCCGAGGTTGCCGAAGTTGCTCGGCGTGGCGACGAGCGGGCGGCCGAAGGTTTGGCCCCAGATGCGGTTGACGATGACGCGGGCGGTCAGCGGGTTGTGCGGGCTGGCGATGGCGTCGGCCAGCTCGCGGCGGCCGCTGCCTTCGTGGAAAATGCGCGGCGGACCGTCGCCGAGAACGGTCAGGAAGTGCCGGGCGACGAGCGGGCCTTTGTTGTTCATGTCGCCGCGGATGGCGACATTCAGCTCTGTCGGGGCGCCGTCCCGGACGATGTGCATCGCGTCCCTCGGCGATTTCGCTTCGGGCATCGCCTTCGTGTCGGCGTCGGATTTGGCCTCGGGGAACTTGTCTTTCTTCAGTTCGACGCCGTGACTCAAGGGTCGGTTGAACATCCGCGTGCTAGCGAAGACGCCCGCCAGGCCGTAATAGTCCGCCGTCGGAATCGGGTCGAATTTGTGATCGTGGCAACGTGCGCAGGCGACGGTCAGGCCGAGCAGGCCGCGGCCGACGACATCGACGCGGTCTTCCCACTCGTCGGCCATCACCGCCGGGCTGCCGCGGCCGTAGTATTTCGGTCCCAGACCGAGGAAGCCGAGAGCGACGTGACTTGCCGTATCGGTTGGGTTGATCAAATCCGCGGCGAGCTGGAGGCGGATGAAGCGGTCGTAGGGCATGTCGTCGTTAAGCGCTTGAATCACCCAATCGCGGTAGAGATAGGCGTTGGGATAGAACAGCGATTCGTCCTTGCCGACGATGTGGGCCTGATCTTCGGCGTAGCGGGCGACATCGAGCCAGACGCGCGCCCAGCGTTCGCCGTAGTGCGGTGAGGCGAGGAGCCGTTCCACCAATCGCTCATACCAATCGACCGATTGATCGTTTCGCGCTCGCTCCATCTCCTCGGGCGCTGGCGGTAAGCCGGTGATGTCGAAATAGACGCGGCGAATCAGAGTGCGCCGATCCGCCGGGCCGATCGGCGACAGCCCGGCTTGCTCCATACGTGCGAGTAGAAAGCGATCAATGACACCTTTCGGCCAGGAGGCATTTTGCACCGCGGGCGGCGCATGGCGTGTGGGCTTCTCGAACGACCAGAAGCGTGGCGGCGTCGGATTTGGGTCCGCAGTCGCCAGTCCGCAAATCGGCGGAGCGGCGAGCACGGCCAGGATGAGTAACCGGAATTTCATGGTGAAAACGAACGGCAGGTTGTTTGCTGAAAACAAATCGGCGGGACGGAAACTTTGTCCGCGTTCTTGTTTATCGTCCAAATCGCGACGAAGAGCAAGCAGAAACAAAACGCAGATTACGCAGATGATCGCAGAAAAGCATCGCATGGTTTTCTCTGCGGCCATCTGCGTAATCTGCGCTTCCGGTTTTCTTTTCAAAAAGCGCTTGACACGCTTAGGCATTCTGCCTTAGACTCGCCTTAGTCAATGTGCCTAGCCACGGAGGCCGACTCATGCGGCGACCGGCGGAAGATGTCACCGACACGGAATTGGCGATGTTGCAAGTCCTTTGGGACCGGGGCCGGGCCACACGCCGGCAGGTCACCGACGCGCTTTATCCCGACGGCGGGGCCGCCCACTACGCCACGGTGCAAAAGCTGCTGGAGCGCATGCAAACAAAGAGCTACGTGACGCATTCCCGTGAAGACGGCGTACTGGTCTTCACGGCCACCGTTGACCGCGACGAATTGATCAGCCGGCGACTGCGCGACATGGCCGAGAAGCTTTGCGGCGGCTCGATGACGCCGCTGATGATGAACCTCGTCAACGCCCATCCCCTCAGCGCGAAAGAATTGGACGAATTGCAGGCGTTTCTCGCGCAGCAGAAACAGCAGGTCAGGAAGAAAAGCAAACACCGATAAGCGAGGTGCTCCGTGGAGACGCTCGTAGCCATCGGTCTGTGGAATGCCCTCATCGCGGCGGGGCTGGCGATTCTCGTGGCGGCGGTCGCGTCGCTTTGCCGGCGGCCCGCGCTGGTTCATACGTTGTGGCTGCTGGTGCTGTTGAAACTGATCACGCCGCCGCTCGTCAATGTGCCGATTCTCCACTGGGAATCGACGCCGCTACCGACTTCGAAAAGCCCCACGCTCGTTACCGTAGCCCGGGCGACGGAGATCGCGCAGCCGCTATTACCTGACGACGACCCGGGCATGATCGATCTCGCACAGAACGAGGAGCCGGCGGCGGCCGTGGCCGCCGACACGCCCCTGATCGCACAACCCGCGGAAGAGGCCCATGCCGACGCGCCGGCGCCGGTCGTCGCTTGGAACGTGCCCTGGCAATGGGCTGTGGGCGTCAGCTGGCTCGGCGGTTCGTGTCTCTGGTGGCTGCTCGCGTGTTACCGGCTCGTGCGCTTCCATCGTGCCGTGACGGCCGCACGGCCGGTTTCGGTCGAGTTGCGCGACCGGGTTGCGGACCTGGCCCGTCGCTTGGGTTTGGCGCGCTGTCCCGACGTTCGCTTCATCGCGGCGCCGCTGCCGCCGCTGTTGTGGGCAATAGGAACGACGCCGCGGTTGTTGTTGCCGATCGCCCTTTGGGATCATCTCGGACGGGCACAGCAGGAAAGCTTGCTCGTCCACGAGCTGGCCCATCTGCGGCGGCGCGATCACTGGGTGCGGCGGTTCGAATTGCTCGTCGTCGGTCTCTACTGGTGGCACCCCGTTGTCTGGTGGGCGAGGCGTGAAATTCAAGAGACGGAAGAACAGTGCTGTGACGCCTGGGCGGTCGAGGTGTCGGCGGGTCCGACGTACGCACAAGCCTTAATCGAAACGGTGGCGTTTCTCTCCAAGCCCCGGCACGCGCTTCCGATGGGGGCCAGCGGCATGGGGCAGGTTCGGTCGCTCAAAAGGAGACTGACGATGATTGTGCAAGGCACGACTCCGAAGTCGTTGTCGTGGGTGGGCTGGGCCGGCATAGTGGCCCTGGCGTTGCTGCTGCTGCCGCTCATGCCGAGCTGGGCGCAGACGGAGCCGCAAACCAATGCGCCGCCGGGAAGCCCGCCCGCGCCAGAACTGACACCCGCGGCCGCCGCGGAGCCTCAACCGGTTCTGCCGCCCCCGACAGCGCCACGGGCCGGGCGCGTGCTCGGTTTGTCCAACGTCCGCGGTCCAACGGAACAAATCCAGGCGGCCCAGGATGATCTGGAATTGCAGCAGATCCAACTCGAAGGCAAGCACGCGGAACTTCAGGAAGCGCGTGCGCTGCTCCAGAAGGCGCGGCGGCAATTCGACCGGATCAAGAGTCTCGCTGCCCAAAAGGCCGTGTCAGCCGAGGTCGTCGAACAGGCTCAATCCGACGTAGAGGTCCAAGAGGCACGCTTGCAAGTGAAAGAAGCGTCGTTGCGCGAGGGACAGCTACGTGTGAAACAAGCGGAGCGACGACTGACGCAGTTGACGCGGCGAAACACCGACCCGATGAGTCCCGTGCCTCCCGTCCCGTTCGGCGGCGGACCGGCGCCCGTGACGACTTCGCCCGCTCCAAACAAGACGCCGCCGATGGCGCCCGGTTATCCCGCCCCCGCGCGGTTCGGTCCCGCCGGCGCCGCACCAGCCTTCCCACAGGCTCCCGCCGCGGCGCGCACGGTTCCCCCGGGACCGGCGCCAACCGGCGGCGTCCGATCCGTTCCGGGCGCCCCCAACGTACCGGACCCAGCGCTGCCGCCTGGTGCTGATCTCGGCGGCGCACTCCCGCGCGCGGGCGATATGAAACCGGGAATGGGAATGCCGGGAATGCCGGGAATGCCAGGCGGCATGGGCGGCATGCGACAAGCCAGGCCGGCCGACCCGGAGGCACGGATGAAAGACGTGGAAAGGAAGCTCGACGCGCTCATTCAGGAACTCGACGCGCTGCGGCGTGAGCTGAAACGGACGAAGACGGGTGCGGCGCCGCCGAGTCCCGCGCTCGAAACCATCGGCGCGGTCCCGGCCGTCCCGCCTGCGATTGGATTGCCCGCGGAGCCGGCGCTCCCCGCGGCGACGCCCGCGGTGGGAAGATAGACACGAGCTGAATGCGTCAACAAGGCAACCTATCGCTTCTCGTTTCGCGCCCCGGCCACGTCCGCGGGCGCGAAGCGGGAAATAGCAAACGCCAACCAGAATCACGTCTTGATGTAACTCTGTTTGGACGAATCGTTCCGGCCATTTCATACACCCGGGCTGTGTCATTTCTCTGAACCCGCGACGGCTTGAGGCGCAAAACGCTTGGGCTTCCAAGGTGTCGAAGCTGCCGTTTTCCAGTAGCTTGTAGGTCGATGCATGTCCGCCGATACACCCGCGGGTGAACCTGCCCGCCGTGCTTGTTGTCCGCTAAAGACTTGGAGTTCTCTCGTTCGGAGACCGCATGACGCGAAGGGCGTGGCGACAACGCTGGCAAGGCGAAGGCGGTGGGCGCGAGTTGCTCGTACTCGCCCTGCCGTTGATTATCAGCAGCAGCTTCTGGACGATTCAGGTCACCGTCGATCGCATCCTGCTCAGCCGGCATAGCAGCGAGGCGATTGGGGCGGCGATGCCCGCGGTGCTGCTGTTGTGGACGCCGCTCACGCTGTTCCAGAACATCTCCAATTACGCCACGACTTTTGTCGCTCAGTATCTCGGCGCCGGCCGCAAAGAACGCGTTGGGCCGTCGGTGTGGCAGGCGTTGTACTTCAGCGTGGTCGCGGGATTGTCGTTCCTGGCGCTGCGGCCGTTGGCGCCGGTGCTCGTCGCTTGGGGCGGCCATGCGCCGGCGGTGCAGGCATTGGAGTTGGACTACTTCGACGGTCTCAGCTTCGCGGCGTTGCCGATCCTGATTACGGCGGCGGTCAACAGCTTCTTCGCCGGCCGCGGCGAGAGCTGGACGGTGCTCCTCATCGACGCCACCGGCGTGACGTGCAATGGCGTCCTGGCCTACGCATGGATCTTCGGGCACTTCGGCTTCCCGGCGTGGGGCATCGCAGGCGCGGGCTGGGCCACCGCCGTCGGCAGCTCGGTGTCGGCGTCGCTCGGGTTAATCCTTTTCCTACGGCCACGCTATCGTGCCGAGTTCGCCACTGCGACCGGTTGGCGATTCGATCCCGAGCTGTTCCGCCGGCTGCTGCGGTTCGGCGTGCCGAACGGCTTGCAGTGGATGCTCGATGCGCTGGCGTTCACGGTGTTCATCTTCCTTGTCGGCCGGCTCGGTGAGGCGGAACTGGCGGCGACCAACATCGCCTTCAGCATCAATCTCGTCGCCATCCTGCCGATGCTCGGCATGGGCCAAGGCATTGCGGTGCTGGTCGGCCAGCGGCTTGGGCAAAACCGCCCCGAAATTGCCGAGCGCACCACTTGGGCCGGCTTTCAGATGACCTGGTTGTACATGACGTTCGTCGCCCTGCTCTACGTGCTCGCGCCCGGCATGTTCTTGTGGCTTTTCCAAAGCGAAAGTGATCCCACACTCTGGGCCCAAGTCGCCATATTGGTGCCGGTGTTGCTGCGGTTCGTCGCGGGCTATTCGCTGTTCGACAGCGTCAACCTGATCTTCTCGTTCGCCCTGCGCGGCGCCGGCGACACACGCTTCGTGACGGCCGTATCACTTGTCTTGTCGTGGCCGATGATGGTGCTGCCCGCGTGGGCCGCGTGGCATTACGGCTGGGGCCTGTATTGGGCGTGGGGCTTCGCCAGCGCGTATGTGGTCGCACTCGCGTTCGTGTTCTGGCTGCGCTTCCGGACCGGCAAGTGGAAGACGATGCGGGTGATTGAGACCGTGAGCGTTCCGGCCGCGGCGCCGACGCCGCCCGCCGAACTGGAAGGTGATCTTGCGGAAGCTGCGCCAGTTAGAGGAGTCGGTCCGAAGTTGACCGATCGGCTCGACGGTCCTTCGCCGTCCTTGATTGACCCACAAGACGCCGAGGTGCTATGATCACGGATGTATCAATATCGAATTCTCCAAGGGCAGGGGAAGGCGATTTGAATTTCAATGACTCGTGAGCACACAAAGAATGCTCGGCCGTCGAGTCGTGAGAAACATGAAGAAGGCCAAGCCCGCAAAAAGCGAAATCAAGCCGGCGAGAAAGGCGACCGCCGCCGCCAGCGCCAACGGCGGAAGCGCCGCTGACGCACGGGCCACCAACGGCAAGCGGCTAAGCAAGACTGTCGACCGCCTCTTCGCCCAGGAGAAGTGGGCGAAAGCGCGTGCCGTGTTGGAAAAGGAGCTGGTCCGCGATCCGGAAAGTCACTGGCTCCGTGCCCGCCTCAGCACCACGTATTACGAAGAGCGCAACTACGATCGCGCCCTGGAAGAGATTGAACTCGCTTACCACCGCCGCCCCGAATGCCCGCTGGTCCTGTGGGATTATGCGGGCACGCTCGACGCGGTGGGCCGGACGGCCGAGGCGATCGAGATCTACGGCAGCCTACTCGGTAAAGGCGTCGATGCCGTCGCCCACGACGAGTGCGGCGAGGGCGTACCGTGGGCGATCGGTCTGTTGACTGACTGCTGCTTCCGGCTCGGCGTCTGTTACGAGAACTTGGGCAACGCGCCCGCCGCGGCAAAGCACTTCACCGCCTATCTTGTCCTACGCACGTCGAACCATGCCGTCAGCATCTATTCGCTCCAAGACGCGCTTACGCATCTCGACCGACTTCCTGTGGCGGGTAAAGCGTCTTTGCGACGCTTCGAAGAAATGAAGCGAGAACTGCAGCGGACGTTGGTGCTGTCTTGAGAGGAATGGATGGACGTCGCCATGCGTCGCGCCATCCTGACTCGCTGGGGACCCTTCTTCATCCCGCCGCTCTATCTGGCGTTCATCCTCTGGCTCCAACCCGCGGATCACTTCGGCAGCGCTCCGGACAAGGCGCCGTGGCTGAATCGCGCCGTCTACGACGATTGGGACCTGACGGCGCTGGCGTTGCGCGGCCTCAACGCCAGCTTGGGCCGCGCGTCGGGTCGCGCTGATAATCCGGAACAGATTTCAGACGATGAATACGCTCGCTCGCTGGATGAACCACGCCCTCTGCAACCACGCTACTATCTTGAATATCCGCACGCCACGTTGCCGCTCTTTCGGCTGCCGTATTGGATTGAGCCGCTTCAGGACGCGCCCGCTGCCTTGTGCGACGGCGCTTACGGCAACATCGTCGAACATCGGCCGCGTAACGATCCCGAAATGGCACTTTGGGGTCATTTGCGGCAAGTCGAACAAGTCTATCTGGTGACCTTCTGTCTCTGCACGCTGCTCCTGCTGGCCGTGTTGCGGATCGGCTATGAGACCGGCAGCGCGTCAAGCGGTCCGCTCGTGCTGCTGGTCCTGCCGGCCACGCTCTATTTCAGCCTGAATCGCTTCGATATTGTGCCGGCCTTGCTGACTGCTGCGGGCCTCGCCTGCTTGGGTCGGCGGCGTTGCTTGGCGTCGGGCGTGCTGTTCGGCGTCGCCACCGCCATCAAGATTTATCCGGCGTTCCTGGCGCCGCTGGTGTTGCATTATCTCTGGCTGACCCGCCGTGATGCCGGCAAATGGCTCGCCGGCTACTTCGCGGCACTGGCGGCGTGTTTCCTGCCGCCGCTCGTGTATGAAGGCTGGCAAGTCGTTTGGCAGCCGTTCCAGTTCCAGCTTACGCGGCCACCGATGGGTTTAACGGCGTATGGCTATCTGCTGCCGGAATCGTTGCAGGAAAATGACGCCGCCGGCCGTCTCTTCCGTCTGGGCAGCGTCGCGCTCGTGGTGCTGCTGTTGTCTTGGCGCCGGCCGCCGGATCTGACGAGCGTGCTGCGACGGGCCGCGATTGCCGTCCTCGTGTTCATCGCCGTGCCGGTTTTCTACTCACCGCAATGGCTCGTCTGGCTAACGCCGCTCCTCGTGCCGTTGGCGGGCCGGCGGCGGTCGTTGCTGTGGTTGATCGTCGCTCTCGACGCGGTGACTTACGTCACATTCCCGCTCGGCGGCCTGGAACTGCCTGCCGCGATGCTGGTTTACGCTCGCTATGCCGTACTCGCGGGGATGATCGGCGTGCTGGGGTGCGCCGAAATGCGGCCGATGTGTTTGCTTTCACCACCCCGAGCCAAATGCGCCTAAGACTCCGTAAGCCCCCGCGCGCTCACCGCTTATAGAAAGACATACTGCATCGGACCAACGAGCGGAACGCCCCTTCATCTTGCGTCATTTTCGTTGATCGAGTACACGCGGTCTGGTCGCGCGCCCGCGACACCGCGGCCCTTCGGTATCCTCCCCCAACTCGATCCATTCCATGAGCAAACACGCTTTCGTAGTCGTCGTCTTTTCTCTGCCTTGGCTGTTTGCCTTAACGGTTGCACGCGGCGTGGCGCAAACGCCTCTACAACCGGGCGCGAAAAAGGAAAAGCCGCTGCTCGAACGCCTCCGGTCGCCGTTGGAGAACGACCGGCCGCTGACGGAAAAGCTGCGGTCGCCGCGCGAGACGCTGAAGACGCTCTATTACGCGATCATCACCTACGACCTGTTTCCACCGATGATGGACGACGCGGTCGCGTGCCTCGACCTTGGCGCCCTGCGCACGCGCGTGTCCGCAGAAGACGCGGCGCTTTTGGCGCTCGATCTCGAATTCGTCCTGCAAACGCTGGCGACGCCGCTGGGCAGCGTACCAGACGACGGCGCCGGCGACATGGCCGTGGTGTACGAAGGGGATGGATTCCGTATTGGTCAAGTGCGCGGCGGCGACGGTTGCTGGCGTTTCGACGGCGACACGCTGCTGCGGCTGCCCGCCATGCGGCGGAGCGCACAAGAGCGGCGCGCACAGCGCTCCCCCGCACCGGCCACGATGCGCGATGGGTTCACCGACCCCCGCGCCGCGCTGCGGCAATTCATCTCCGACGTAGCGCACGGCGACTATTACGCCGCGGCGCGCGCCCTCGACCTGAGCGCCCTCAGCAACGAGCAACGTCGCGAACAAGGCCCCGTGTTGGCCCAACAGCTCGCTTTCGCCGTGCAACATCGCGGCTATGTCTTCCGGCAAGAAGTGCCGGAACGGTTCGACAGCCCGCCGTACACGTGGTATGCCGACCGCTTCGGCCGCATCGCCCTCGAACGCCTGCGCCAGCCCGACGGCAAGGAGGCGTGGCTGTTCACGAAGCAAACCGTGCGTAACACGCCGCGCATGTACGAGGCGGCCAAAACGCAAGTGCTGGCGCCCCAATACGCGCGCCTCAATTTCATCGTGCCGCCGCTGGAGGCCGGCAGCGCCGCGACCGCGAAGAAGAAACGCCCCGACGACGTGCCGGCCCACCTCGGCTCACCGCGGGCCTTGCTGCAAGGCTTCTTCCGCAGCATGGAAGCCGCCGACGCCAACGACGCCCGTCTCGCGGACGCTCTTGAATATCTCAACCTGGACGACGTGCCTCCCGCCGACCGCGGCACGCTGGGCGGCAAGCTCGCGGTCAAGCTGGAAGCCGTATTGCGCAAGTTGCAAATCGACCTGAGCGCCGTGCCCGACGATTGGAACGCCCCACCGCAGTTCCTCGGTGAGACCGAAGCCGCGCGCGTCGAGATTCTTCGCCAGCGTGACGGTGGTTGGCGCTTCAGCGCGGCGACCGTGGCCCGCATCCCGGAGCTGTACGACAAGCTGGCCGGCAAGGCGCGGTCCGACCAGGGCGGCTCGCACCTGGACAGCGCCCGCGACACGTTCATCACCTTTCAGGCGGCTGCGGGAAGCCGCGACTTCGACGAGGCCGCCGACTGCCTGAATTTGACGGAGCTGCCCGCCAGCGCCCGTGAGGAACTCGGCCCGGTGCTCGCGTTCAAGCTCAAATACGTGCTCGACCGTATCGGCCGCGTTTACGTGCAGGAAGTGCCCGACAACCCGCAAGGACCGCGCTATGTCCTCTACCGCGGCGAGTGGGGCCGCATCGCCATGGACCGCAAGGCGGAAGGGCGGGGCAAGGACCAATGGCTGTTCACGCCCGACACCGTGGGACGCATCGACCCGATGTTCCGCGCCGTCTTGTCACGGCCCGTGGACGAATCCCAGAAGGACGCCCCCGACGTGCTGACCGCTGCCCGCTTCAGCGAAACGCCCGGCGTGTGGCTACGTCTGCGGCTGCCGCAGTGGGCACAAACGCGCGTCGGCCGCCTGGAACTCTATCAATGGCTCGGCATGCTGTTGGCCGCCTTCGCGAGCTGGCTCGGCGCCAAAATGGTGATGGCGATCGTTTCGCGAGTCGTCGCCTGGCTCTTGCACCGGAGCGGTTCGGTTCTTTCGACTCCTTTCGTCGTGACCACGTTGCGGCCGCTCACCTGGCTTGCCGCCGCGTGGCTCTTTTTCCGTTGCCTTGCCGCTCTCGATTTGCCGTTGGGTTTCGCGGGAACCGTGTTCGCCGCCGAGCGCTTTCTGCTCGCTGGGTTGGTCGGCTGGCTCGGCCTGCGAATGATCGACCTGTCGATGGGCGTCTATACCAACAGCGAGCTGCTCCGCCCACACCGCAACCTGAGCGATCTCATTGTCCCCGTCGGCATGCGAATCAGCAAAACCGTGCTGCTGCTGGTCGTCTCTACCTATTTGATCTACCAGATCGGCGAGATTGATCTGCTGGCGCGCTTTCTCACCGGGCTGGGCGTCGCCGGCCTGGCCGCGTCCTTGGCGGCGCAAGACGCGCTCAAAAGCTTCTTCGGCACTCTCTTGTTAATCGGCGAACGAGCGTTCAAGATCGGCGATCACGTCGTGGTCGGCGGCAACGAAGGCGTCGTGGAGCAAGTCGGCTTCCGCTCCACGCGGCTGCGGAGCGCGGAAGGCTCGGTGCTGACAATCCCGAATTCGGTGATCGCGTCGGCGGCGATCGACAATCGGGGAGCGAAGCCGGAAATAGCCGAAAGAGCAAAGCGGGCGGCGTGAGAAAGAGTTGCAAAACGGGTCGCGGACCGTGTCAAACGGTTGGTTCGGAACTAGGCGCCGCTGGAGGGACGAGCGGCTCAGGCACGGTCGGCACGCACGTCGGAACTGCGGTCGGCTTGCCCGGCTCTGGGCCGTGCCGATCGTCCTTTGCGAACGGCGCAGCGTCTTCATCAAACTCGACGAAATCGTCACACGAAATGCTTATAGATGGCGTAGGCTGCACATTCCACCTCAAGTCTTAAGCCAAAGCTTTTGTCGGCCGATGACCGTAGCGCCGAAGACCACCTCAACCCAGTATAAACCCGCCATCGGAAATGAACAATCACGGATACGGAACAGCATCCCGAGCACCGCTTCCGGATCGCCAACAAAGCGCACGCTTCGCGGAAGACTTTGAAAGACAAGCCTCTTCGAAACTTGGTGTACGATCCGGACGCGCAACACCCCACTCTCCTGGCCGCCGGTAACGATGAGTAACACACAAATGCACGGTCGGACGACCGGAAACGCCGGAACAGCAGTCGAACGTACAGTCGTCGTGAGCCCGAACACGTTGATGCGATGATAATTGCTCGAATCCACGCGGGCATTGTCGCAAACAATGAGATGGCGGATTTCTGGTTCCATGTCGGGCGTCCCTCGTATGTCAGCGTCCAAGCGCGATTCTTCGACAGCCGTTTGCGCACGCGGCGGACTCCGAGGAAATGATCACCCCGCGGCGGTCGTCGCGCCGTAATGCTCCAACAAGCTGCGATACCAGGCCGTTGCTTCTTCCGCTCGTCCGGAAAGGGCGGTCGTTCCCCAGACCACGGACAACGTGCGACATGTGCCGCCATCGGTCTTCGTGCGCTGCGCATCCTTGACCGCGTTGGCACACGGACCGTCGGCGTCGAAGAGGCACAGTAAGCCGCCGAGATCGATTGTCTGCCCTGATGCGTTGAAGATGTAACTCGCCCCCGCCGGCGCAACGCCGACGCGGAACGGTTCGCGAGCGCGGTCGAGGTCCACGACGCTGATCGGCAAGCCGCTGTGAAGCGACACGACATTGCAAACATCCACGGCGAGATTGATCCCAGTCAACCGGCCTTCGCCGACCGCCTTTAATAGATATTCGGACGCCGGCTTGCTGCGCCCCGTCGGCTTGAAACCGCCGTGCCGGAGCAACTGCCGCACGGCTTCGCGTACCGCGACATCGCTATGCACCGGGGCAGGGGCGTCGAGCGCGAGAAGGTCAAGTAACTGCGGCGGCGACGGCATCTCGCCGAGCGGCTGCGGAAATGCGGTGACGAATGCGCGGACATCGAGTAGAGGATGGGGATCGACGGTGAGCATGCGGTTGTTATAAGGCGGGGTCGTTGCGCTCACCAGCCGGATTAACACAAGGCGGAGTCAACCGGGCGATCAACTCGCGCGCCTGCTTGGCAGCCTTTAACGCCTTCTTCGCCCGCTCCAGCCGCTTCTCCGCAGTCGCGATGCGATACGCCCGCTCATCGCCGCTCAGCATTTCCTCCGCTTCGGTCAGAGCTTTCTCGGCCGCGGTTTTCTCTTTCTCCAACGACACGATCTCCGCGTCACGTTCCTTTGGCTCCCGTTCCTGCGCGATGGCGGTCGGCCGCCACGGAATGCTCAGCCCGAGGGCGACAGCGAGAAGAATGATGTGCGTCATCATTCCAGCGTAACATTTCGCGGCTTCGCTTGTCACGCGCAACCGGCCGCTTGGCGCTGGCGATTTGTCGCCGCCTCGCTTATACTCCCGCGAAGTTCGGCGTGCTTTCGATCCAATCACGCAAGGGAGAAACAGCATGATCCTCGCTCCGCAGCGCCGCTGGCTTCTCGCCGGCGGCGTCCTCCTCAGCCTGCTGACGTTGATCGCTCTCGTGCCACGACCTGTGCATGGCGGCGAAATCGACCAAAGCAAGCTCTCCGAAATCCGCGGCCGCATGCAGGCGTTTATGGAGCAGGGCGAATTGGCCGGCTGCGTCACCGTCGTGGGCCGCAAGGACGCAATCCTCAGCCTCGAAGCGGTCGGCAACCTAACGGTCGAGAACGGCGAGCCGATGCCGAAGGACGCTTTGTTTCGCATCGCGTCGATGACCAAGCCGATTACGGCCATCGGCATCATGATGCTCGTGGACGAGGGCAAGCTGTCTGTGGACGACCCGGTCGAAAAGCACCTGCCGGAATTTCGCGGTCAGATGCTCGTGTCCAAGCGCGACAAGGATTCCGTGACACTGACGAAACCATCACGGCCGATTCAGATTCGCGATCTGCTGACCCACACGTCCGGGCTGCCGGGCGGCCCGCCGGTCGGCATCGGCGACCTGTATACGAAGCGCAATCACACGCTCGCCGAAGCGGTGATGGCGTTCTCGCAGATGCCGCTCGCCTTTGAGCCGGGCACGAAATGGTCGTACTGCAATACCGGCATCGACACGCTCGGCCGCATCATTGAAGTCGTTTCCGGCCAATCGTACGAGGGTTTTCTCAAAACGCGGCTCTTCGATCCGCTCGGAATGGCCGATACAACGTTCTACCCCACGCCGGAGCAGCTCAAGCGCGCGGCGCCGACTTATGCGAAAAAAGACGGCAAATTGGTCCGGAACAGCAATGCGATCATCGCGCTGCCGCCGGGGACGCGCTATCCGATTCCCGCCGGCGGTCTGTATTCGACCGGGGCCGATTTGGCGAAGGTTTATCAGTTGATGCTGAACCGGGGCACGCGGGGCAGTGTACGCTTCCTCTCCGAAAACAGCGTGGCCGCAATGACGAAGGTGCAAACCGGCGACCTGCCGGCGGCATTCACGCCGGGCATGGGCTTCGGCTTCGGCTGGGGCATCGTCAAAACGCCGACCGGCGTCACCGCGTCGCTGTCGCCCGGCAGCTTCGGTCACGGCGGCGCCTTCGGCACGCAAGCATGGATTGATCCGCAGAAGGATTTGTTCGTGGTGCTCCTCATTCAACGCGTCGGCTTGCCGAACTCTGACGCCTCGCCGATGCGCCAGAAGCTGCAAGAGCTGGCCGCCGAGGCGGTGAAGTAGTAGAGATTTCACGCAGCGGCGCAAAGAAGGCAAAGCTCGCAGAGGGTCAACAACGCTTTGCGAGCTTTGCTTTCTTCGCGCCGTTGCGAGAACTCTTTTCTGGCCCCCTCGCCGTACAATGCCCTTATGGAAGGCTCGTCCGCCAGGGTGACTTTTTGGGGTGCGGCCCAGTCCGTGACCGGGTCGATGCACCTGGTCGAGTCGCGCCACGCGAAAGTGCTGCTCGACTGCGGCCTCGTCCGCGGTCATCACGGCCCGCCGCATCCGGGCGGCGCGCACTTCCCGTTCGATCCGCGCGTGCTCGACGCCGTGGTGCTCAGCCACGCGCACGTCGATCACTGCGGCAACCTTCCCAACCTGGTCCGGCACGGCTTCGCAGGACCGATCTATTGCACCGCCGCCACCCGCGACCTGATTGCGATCATGCTCGCCAACTCCGCACGCATGCAGGAGGAGGACGCGTTCGTCCATAAAATCGTCGCGCTGCCCGCCACGCTCAAACCCGCGCGCTTCGGCCAGCGCGATGTGGATCAAACCTTGGAACAATGTGTCGCCGTGCCTTATGACGCCGACACCGAAATCGCGGAGGGTGTCCGGTTACGACTGATCGACGCCGGCCATATTCTCGGCTCGGCGATGGTCCATCTTTTGTTTTCCGATGACGGCGCGCGGCTGACGTTCACCGGCGACCTCGGACGGCCGGGCGCCGGGTTGCTCCGCGACCCTTCGCCCGTGCCCGCCGCCGACCTGATTTTGAGCGAATCGACCTACGGCGGCCGCATGCTCGACTCGCCCGCCCAAGCGGCGGCCGACTTTGAGCAGATCGTGCGCCGGTCGATGGAGAGCGCCGGTAAAGTGCTCGTCCCCGCGTTCAGCCTCGGCCGAACGCAACTCGTGGTTCACGTCCTTCAAAAAGCGATGGAGTCGGGCCGGTTGCCGCGCTTCCCCGTGTATGTCGATGGCCCGACTGCGGCGGAAATCGCGGACGTTTACCGCCATCACAAGGAAGCGCTCGACCCGCGTTCAATTCCGCCCTCGGCGGACGGCGCGTTCCTCGCCGGCGCCAACGTTCATTACTTGCGAGCAAAGGAAGAGAGCGAACAGATGGCCGCGCGCGCGGAACCGTGCGTCATCATCGCGTCGAGCGGCATGTGCGAAGGAGGCAGGATTATCCGCCATCTGAAGCAGCACCTCGACGACCCGCGGTGCAGCATTGTCTTGGTCAGCTACCAGGCGCCGAATACGCCGGGCCGCCGGCTGCTGGAGCGCGGCCCGACGGTGCGTTTGCACGGCCGCAAGTGGAACAAGTGGGCCGATGTATCCTATCTCGCCGGCTTCTCCGGCCACGCCGATCGAGAGGACTTGCTCGGATCACTGACGCATTTGGCGACTACCACCACAAAAGTGCGCCTCGTCCATGGCGAACCCGATCAGGCCGTCCTTCTCGCCGCCGGCTTGCGCGACGCCGGCTTCGCCGACGTGGCGGCGCCGCATCTCGGTGAAACGGTTTCCATTTAGCGTCGTCTTAGCCTCGTTTAACCGCGACCCAACGGGGAGCGTGGACGTCACTCCCATTTCGCCTCGTTTAACCGCGACCCAACGGGGAGCGTGGACGTCGTTCTTTGGTTGACGCCTACGCTCCCCGTTGGGTCGCGGTTAAACGAGTCATCCCTGCGGTGTGTGGCTGAACTTCCGCGGCCGGCCCCAGTCGAGCCATTCCACCAGGTACCAGTCGCCGTTCGACGCGACCGTCAGCGCGTGCGGCGTGGCGAACTTGTCGGGATGCTGGCGGATGTCCGCCGGTTTGACGCCGTTTCCGTCGCCCATCTGAGCCACGACCTTGTCTTGATCGTCGAGGATCGTCACGCGCGCGCCCAACTCCGGGACGAAGAGCTGCCCCTTGTGCTGATAGAAGCAGCATGGCATCCGCACACCCGGCACCGTTCGCTTGTATTCCATATCCAGGGACAGGACCTCGATGCGGTTGTTCGCCCGATCGGCGATGTACAACTCGGGCTCTTTTTTGAGCGTGTTGACCCAAACACCGTGGCACGTGTTGAACTTGCCGTGTTCCTTGCCCGGCCCGCCGACGGTCTTGATTAGTTTGAAGTTCTTGTCGAATCGGTGCAGGAGCTGGCTGCCGTAGCCGTCTACGACATAGATGTCGCCGTTGGCCGCGACTGCTACGTCAGTTGGGTTCACAAAGTCGAACTTCTGACTCGTCGCCGATTCCTTGTCTACGTTGCCGATGGTGTGGAGCACCTTCCCCTGCATATCGGTCTTGTAAACGCGGGCGCCGATGCGCGGATTCTTCGCGTCCCCCTTCTTACCGGCGACGTTCTCGGTCCAATACAGAAACTCGCCGCCCGGCTCCTGGCTCCAATACAGGCCGTGCGCCGTCGCGGCGATCTGGTCCGGCGAGTAGCCGATCTTGTCGCCGATCTCCTTGCTCCATGTTTCCAGCAGCTTGCCGTCCTTGTCGAAGATCGCCACGCACGGGTTGTTCGAGCGCGACGTGACGAAGACTCGATCCTGCGAATCGACAACGACCGCGCAGCCGAAGCCGTATTTCATGCCCGTCGGCAGTGTGCCCCATTTCTCATCGAGGGTATAGGTCGCCTTGCCGCTGCCGAGTTTAACGGTGGCCTTGTTGTCTTCGGCGGACCGGCTAAGTGTCGGCATCGCCAGCGCGGCAGCGGCCGCGCCCGCCGTCTTGAGGAAATCCCGCCGCGTCCGGCGGACGGGGAACAGATACTCGTCGTGGTTCATAGTTGGCGCCTTTCCTGGAGCAGAGGGTGGGAGAGACGACCGAATTGTAACGCGGCGGCAGGAGAGGCCAAAGCGATTTCCGGCGACCACGTCACGGCCGGATGGCGGCGATGGCAGCGGCACGGCGAGCGGGGTCGGCGCAAATGTGGTCCAGTCGCGCCAACGTCGTGGAGGCTTTCTGAATTGCCCGCGTGCCTGGCGCAGGCGTTCGGAAACGCGTGGACCGCAGGTCGTAGCTGGCTGCATTTCGTTCGCGACACAGGTCATCGAGCGCCTGGCCGACCTTCCTCAACTCCGGGCCGGACGAGAAAGAAAACCGCAGCCGCACCCAGTGGTGAACATTTTGACGCTTCGGCGCGGAGAATCCCCAAACGGCGAGCGTGTCGCGCGCCTCCAACATCAGGGCGTAGTACGCATGGATGACGGAGGCCCGCCAATGGTATTCCGTCGCCCCAACCAGTACGTCGCGAGCCACGTCGAGGAAGCGTCTACCCGGCATGGTCGGTCACATCGGGAAAGCAGAGGAAGAAGTACTGCGCAATGTCTATGGGAAACGTCGCCATCTGCCAGTCGATGAACGCAAAGCGAAGTTCCTCATCCGATGGCTGGTCGCTCCCTTCGCGCGTGGCTTCGATCCGCACCGTGAAGGCGTCTCCCGTGTCGTAGTTCCTAGCTCGCCCGCAGCGCTGCTCGGCGCGCAAATGTTCCGCGTATAGTTCAAGCCGCTTCATGGAGTTCTCGCGGCAAGTACTTATGGCGCACATAGATGGCCGCGCTCATGAGGGCTTCGCCGAGCGCGGTG
>JBGQKZ010000114.1:0-21030 GCA_041499805.1 Gemmataceae bacterium | reverse complement strand
GCACATGCAAAAGGGCCGATGCAAGGGGGTAGGTCTTCACTACACGCTGATTTGCCGGAGCGCGCATTGCCAAATAAGGACTTGCGTCGCTAAACAGCCGGAAAATCGCGCTTTTTTCTTGTAACTCAGTAACTTGGGTTAGGCGCGAGTCAAACGCTACAGCTGCCTTACAACCGAACCCGCGCTCGCAATGTCAGCGGCGTTACATTCATGGGCCGGTCGATGCGGTCGCAGGGGTAGAAGAGGCGGTTGCAAACGCTGCATTGACGATGCTCGTAAGGCAAGGCTTTGCCCCCGTCGGGTTGCGCAGTTTCAAACCCTCTTCCAGCTTGATCGCGCCATCGATGAACCATTGCTGTAAGGTCGCGTCGCTCACCAAATCTGTCGCCCACTGCTCCACCGCGTCGATAAGTTCCAAAGCAAATATCGGTGCGCAAACCCAGAAACTTACAACGCCGGAAGGCTGTAGCTCGGCAGCCAGATGCCGCGACCGCGGGCCGCCCATTGCCGGATTTGCTGCTCGGGCAGCAATTAGTTCAGCCAGCGTAAGACTCCTCTTCTCAGAAAGAATGGACGTTTCAGGCCAGGTGAGGCCAAAGATGACCGTCGTCTGACCGGCGCTTGTCGGAATCGTATCTTGCTTCGGGAAGTAGTTATGCAGACCGCCATTGCGGTACGCATCATAAATCAGCATGGGCAACGACTCGCCCTTCGGACGCCGATAACGAGGATTGATCGCAACGAAATATCGCTCAGCGAATCGCTGGACCAAATCGGTAGCGTTCGAGCCAGCAGGCAGGCCGTCGATATTGGCCAGCTTTGCCATCGTTTCAAGGCCGCCCATCGCCACCATCATTAAGGACAGGTTTGGCCCGCAGCCCAGTTCGGGTTGTTTGCGCTGGTCAAAATGACACGGCATTGCAATGATCTGTCGTAAGTCCTTCTTCAGCATCCCCCATAGCCCGTTCTTGCTGAGCAGCTTCGCGCTCAGTTGAGGAAAATCCGCAAGCGTGTAAGCCACGGTCGCTCCTTTTTTCAAAATGCTGGCGGCCAGTCCTATTTCAAAGACGGCCGCGAATACGGATTGGTTCGCCGCTTTTCAGGCCAGCGACTGTGTCGAACGCGACTAACCGCCCCGGCCTAACCCGCCGGGGTTTTCTTTGCGCCACGAACCACAACAAACGTCTCTGCGTCAGAAGTTTGTTGATTTGCGATCGCCATAATGCTAAGGATCATGCATGAACCTAGAATCCGTGCTAGAGCGTCGGCTTTGGGACGCTGTTCGCACAAGTGTGGAAGCGCGGAAGTATTCTTCGGCCATTCTTGATGCCATTCACCTTCTGACGGACGTCATCCGGGAACGCTCGGGGTTGGAGGGCGATGGAGTGTCATTGGTGGGAGCGGCATTCGGTGGCAATGCGCCGAAACTGAAGGTAAACCGGCTGCGAACCGAGACCGAGCAGAATATCCAACGCGGCACGGAAGCGATGCTGCGGGGGTTGTATCAAGCCATTCGTAATCCGCGAAGTCACGAAGTCTATAACGACAACGAGCGAGATGCGACCGCGTTGCTGCTCTTCGTTGATTACCTTCTTCGTGTTGTTGACACGTCGGGGGGTCCGTTTTCCTTGGACGCTCTTGTCGCGCAGGTTCTTGACTCCGGCTTCGTCCCGAGCGAGCGGTACGCCGCATTGCTGGTAAGCAAGATTCCGGAGAAAAAGCGTCTCGCGACGTGTCGTGAAGTATTCGCGAGACGCGCTGACGCAGATGGAGACAAGGTAAAGTTCTTTTTCGCTGCCGTCCTTGCGAAGCTGGCGCCTGAGGACGCAGAAGAGATGTACGAGCTGATCTCGCGGGAACTGAGGGAGGATAATGACGCGGCTACGATTCGGTTTGTAATTCAGGCCTTTCCATCAACAGTCTGGCCAAAATTAGACGAACTGTCGCGGCTTCGGGCCGAGCACAAATTGATTGAGTCCGTAAATCAAGGGAAAATTGCCAAAGGAGAAGACCGGTGTAGGTCAGGTGGTCTCGGGACCTGGGCTTCCAGTATTGCGCGCGAGTTTACGCTCAAGGACGAGTTGTGGGCGGCGGTGTGCGTCAAGCTTGAGTCAGCGGATGCTGAAGAACAAGACTACGCTTTCCGATTCTTCACAGGGTACGTGAAGAGTTGCTTCGACGCGCCACCTGCTCGTCTTACGCGGCGTGTGCTTAAGGGCATTGAGGCCGGCGACATCCGATTCAAGCAACTTGCCCAACGCTGGACTTGGGATTTCGGAGAACCAAACACAAAGTGGATCAGTCCGTTCGCAGACGCCCTAGCGAAATTCGTGGAAGCAACAGAGACACCAGCGGTGTCCGAAGCTGAAGGGTACGACCAAGAAATCCCGTTCTAGCCTGAGCTCGAAGCACGTCATCACAACCCTACGGCATGTAGTATACGGTACGCCACTATTTGTTAGCGCCTACTAACTATCCTTGCGCCGTGTGCTGCCAAAGCGCCCCCACGGGCGAAAGGGGGCGTTGCAACGCCACTAACGGAGGTATTGGAGATTCGATCACGAACCAGCTGACGACAAGGGGTTAGCTCCGGAAGTCTGCCTGAGAGAATCGCAAGGGGCTGAAAAACAAGGCGAAAACGAACCGAGCCTGGCGAGAACCCCATGTTTTTGCGCAGGAAATGCTACCGAACATTTCCCTCAGGCAAGAATTAGGCGCAAGTCAAACGTTACAGCTGCCTTACAACCGAACCCGCGCTCGCAATGTCAGTGGCGTTATCTTTCCTCCTCACCGCCGCGTTATCCAGGACGGGCAACGGTACTTCTCTTCGACGAGCCGTTGCGTCAACTCGCGCGGCCAAGCAAGCGACGGGATTTTTGCGGACCAGGCGTCCCGTAGACGGCGACGGAGTTCGTCTGCGTGCAGAGACAGATTGATGAGAAAGGCGTCGTGCGAACGGCCGCCGCGGTATTCCGGCTGGCGCGGCGGCGGACGAAGATATTGAACGACCCGCCCAATCTCGAAGTCATAGAGCAGCGTGCCATGATGCAGCAGGAACCGCCGCTTGCGCTGCTGCGCGTTGCCGGAGAACTTTCTTGTCCCGATCGCCAAGTCGCTGACGCCGCTCGGTTTGACGCCCGGTTGCAGCGGGCCGAGAGCTTGAGCGATGCGCTCCAGAATACACCGGTAGGATGATCGGACCTCGCGCAACGCAGCATCCCGCTCGTATGCCAGCACGAGGCTGAAACAAAGGCAACCGCAGCCGAGCAGCACCGTGCCGCCGCCGCTGGAACGCCGCAGGATCGGCACGCCGTCGGCACGGCAGGCGGCTTCGTCCACGTCGTCGGCCAGCCGACAGCCGGCGCCGAGCACAACCGCAAGCGACGACGACTCCCAGAAACGAAGAATCTCATCGCCTTCCTGTTCTTCCGCGTGGAGCAGGAGCGCTTCATCCAGCGCGACATTTTCCGTCGCGGTCGGCAGGGTCAGATCGAGGAACTTCATTATCTCGAAATCATTGACGAAGCCCGTTGCTTCGGGTAGCCCATTAAGAAGCTTAACAACCGGACTGGTAGAACGAAGCATACTAATGTATACTATACGCTGGGACGCAAGATGGTGCGACAGCTGGCACACGCTCGCACGAGAAAGGCAGCGCCGTGCCACAACTGATTGCGATTCAACAAGTTAAATGTCTTAAGTTGGGACGAATCGTGCGAACGGCGCCTATTCTGAACGTAAGACTTTATATAAGAATGACTTAGGATAGAGACCGTTTTGAGTGAAATCCGATTTAGCGGTCGTTAACGGTGGTTATCGGTAGTTATGGCTGGTTACGACGCCTCAGACAGCTGCACATTCATCGGGCTAACACGGGGAAACCTCTGATGCCAACCAGCATGCTTGAGCGCGATGCCCTACTTGGCGGCGATCCGGCGTTATTCGACATCCAAACAAACGCGGCGGGTCCAGCCGGCAGTTTGCCGCTCACGGAGGACCTGTTGCTGCACGCCCCCAGCGGCGAGTTATTCGGCCTCACGCAAGACGTCGGCATGGGTTGGAACCCCGCCGAGTTGGGCCGGCGCGAATTCCTGATTCTCAGCACCCAAGGCGGCATTCGCGGTCCCGACGGCAAGCCGGTCGCGCTCGGCTACCATACCGGCCACTGGGAGGTCGGTCTGTTGATGAAAGCCGCGGCGGAGCGATTGCGCGAACTGGGCTGCGTCCCGTTCGCCGGCTTCTGCTCCGACCCATGCGACGGCCGCACGCAGGGCACGCCGGGCATGATGGACAGCCTGCCGTATCGTAATGACGCGGCGACGATCTTCCGCCGCTTGATCCGCTCGCTGCCGACGCGCACGGGAGTCCTCGGCGTCGCCACGTGCGACAAAGGCCTCCCCGCGATGATGATGGCCCTGGCGACGATGCACGATTTACCTTCGGTCCTTGTCCCCGGCGGCGTCACGCTGCCGCCGAACAACGGCGAGGACGCGGCGAAGGTGCAAACCATCGGGGCCAGGTTCGCCCACGGGCAAATCACCCTTCAGGAAGCCGCCGAGATGGGCTGCCGGGCATGTGCAAGTCCGGGCGGTGGTTGTCAATTCCTTGGAACGGCGGCGACATCGCAGGTCGTTGGCGAGGCGCTTGGGCTCTCGCTGCCGCACTCCGCTCTGGCGCCGTCCGGCCAGCCGATCTGGCTCGACATGGCGCGGCGCTCGGCGGCGGCACTCGTGCAGCTCGCGGATCGGGGCTTGACGGTCCGCCACATTCTGACCGACGCCGCGATTCGGAATGCAATGACCGTCCACGCGGCCTTCGGCGGGTCCACGAATCTGCTCCTTCACATTCCAGCGATCGCGTACGCCGCCGGTTTGCGTCGGCCCACGGTCGAAGATTGGAATGCCGTCAACCGCAAAGTGCCGCGGTTGGTCGATGTGTTGCCGAACGGGCCGGTCGGGCATCCGACGGTGCGCGTTTTTCTCGCGGGCGGCGTTCCGGAAGTGATGCTTCATCTCCGCGAACGCGGCTTGCTTGACGAAACTTCCCTCACCGTCAGCGGCGAAGCGTTGGGGCATGTCCTCGACTGGTGGAAGGCGTCGGAACGCCGGCGCCGGTTGCGCGATGTGTTGCACGCGAAAGACGGGGTCGATCCCGACGGCGTCATCATGAGTCCGGAGCGCGCCCGCGCCGCGGGATTGACATCGACCGTCACGTTTCCGCGCGGCAACCTGGCGCCCGAAGGGTCGGTCATCAAGAGCACCGCGATCGACCCCAGCGTGGTCGATCCGGACGGCGTTTATCGCAAGGTCGGTCCGGCCCGCGTATTCACCAGCGAGCGCGCCGCCATCGACGCCATTAAGAGCCGCGGCCCGGAGCGGCTCAAGCCCGGCGACGTTTTGGTCCTGATCTGCCGCGGTCCGATGGGCGCCGGCATGGAGGAGATTTATGAAATCACCTCGGCGCTGCGGCATCTGGCGTTCGGCAAGCAGATCGCCGTCATCACCGACGCCCGCTTTTCCGGTGTTTCCACCGGGGCCTGCATCGGCCATGTCGGACCGGAAGCGCTCGCCGGCGGACCGATCGGCAAAGTGCGCGAAGGCGACCGTATTCAAATCGTGATCGACCGCAAACGGCTGGAGGGGAGCATCGACCTCATTGGCGACGAGGCGGCCACGTTTGGGCCCGAAGAGGGCGTGCGCGTGCTCGCACGGCGGACGCCGCGTGCCGATCTTGCTCCCGACCCGCACTTGCCGGACGACACGCGGCTGTGGGCGGCCTTGCAGCGAGTCGGGGGCGGCACCTGGGGCGGCTGTGTCTACGACGTGGACGCCATCGTCGCCCGACTTGGCGGAGCGGCATCATGAAGCACGGCCGGCGCAGCACGCCGGCGGGCGAGCACCGGCCGGTGCTGCTGGAACAAGTGTTGGAAGCGCTGGCGCCGCAGCCCGACGAGGTCGCCGTCGATTGCACGGTCGGGTGGGCCGGGCATGCCGTCGAGCTTCTCCGCCGCGTGGGACCGTCGGGCCGGCTGGTTGGCATTGATTTCGACGCGGACAACCTGCCGCGGGCGCAAGAGCGTCTCGCCGCGGTTGACTATCCGTTCGCGCTTCACCAAGGCAACTTCGCGGGACTGCCGGCGGTGCTCGCCCAAGTAGGCGTTGAAGCCGCCGACGTGCTCGTCGCCGATCTCGGCATGTCGAGCATGCAAGTGGACGACGCCGAGCGCGGCTTCTCGTACCGCCGCGACGGACCGCTCGACATGCGTATGGATCGAACGCGCGGCCGCACCGCCACCGAGCTTCTCGCATCCATCCCTGAAAGTGAACTCGCCCGCGCACTGCGCGATCTCGGCGACGAGCCGGAGGCCGACCGGATTGCCGCCGCCATCGTCGCCGCGCGGCAGCAGCAGTCGATTCAGCGCACGACGGAATTAGCCGAAATCATCATGGAGGCGGTGCGTCCCCGAGGCCAGGAGTGGCGTTTACACCCCGAACGAGATCGTTGGGAGATCCATCCCGCCGCACGGACGTTTCAGGCGTTACGCATCCTCGTCAACCGCGAACTTGCCAATCTCGAACAACTGCTGCGCGTGTTGCCGGACGTGCTGCGTTCCGGCGGCCGAGCCGCGATCATTAGCTTCCACAGCGGCGAAGACCGGCTCGTGAAAGCCGCGTTTCGCAACGGGCTTCGTGCCGGCGTCTATGCCGCGGTTTCCGAGGAGCCGCTGCGCGCCAGCTTCGGCGCGCGGACGTCCAATCCGCGGGCACGTTCGGCCAAATTGCGCTGGGCACGTCGAACTTGAAGGCACTCCCTTTTCGGTCCGCGATCAATCTGCTATCCTTTCCTTTTCGTTATTGATGAGGAGATGCGCAATGGGAGCACGGCGGATTCGCAGGCAGCAGCGGCAAGTGGACATGAAGGCGTCCCGGTTGGTCAACGGCTTCAAGAAAGCTAAGGAACGAGCACGCCGCGATGCCCGGATGCTCGACACGATCAAGAAGGGCGACCTCCCCTACACGCCGCCGGTGATGAGTTGGCTCAGCGTGCAGCTGGACAAACCTTCCACGCAGATCACGCGCGACGATATCAAGACGTTGCTGGCGTAGTTGTCCGCGGAAAATGGGTGAGTCGTAGTGGGCGATCTGCAGAAAGCAAAAAGCCCACAGGTTGAATGCCTGTGGGCTTTGTTTATTTTAACCCTTCTATTGCCGAACAGAATCACAACGCTATACTGAGTTGACACCCGTTTTTGACACCCGTTCGCGGTGTCCGGGCAACAAAATGGCCACGCGACGCGCTAACGTCCGTGGCCGGGGCTCATGCTGAAAGGAAGCATTCGCCATGAACAATTCTACTCGCACGCCACGCAAGAAAAAGACCGTCAAGCCGGCGAAGCCCTATGCGGACTTCCCGCTCTTTCCCCATGCCACGAAGCGCTGGGCCAAGAAAATCAAGGGCCGCATGGTCTACTTCGGGCCGTGGTCTGACCCGGACGCCGCGCTCGCGAAGTACCAGGAACAGCGCGACGACCTCTACGCTGGCCGGACGCCGCGCGTCCAGGGCGACGGGCTCACCATCCGCGACCTCGTCAACCGCTTTTTGAACGCCAAGCGTCGCTTGAAGGACGCGGGCGAAATCGCCTGGCGCACCTTTGAGGAGCACAAGCGCGTCGGCCTGTTGCTCGCCAAGTTTTTCGGCGTAACCCGCCTTGTGACGGACCTTGCCGTAGACGATTTCGAGCGGCTGCGGGCGGCGCTGGCGGAGACGCGGGGACCAAAGACGTTGGCAAACGAGATTCAACGCATCCGCACCGTGTTCAAGTACGGATACGACGCGGGCTTGGTCGATCACCCGATGCGCTACGGGCAGGGTTTCGACAAGCCGAGCCGGCGCACGCTCCGACTGGCGCGGGCGGCGAAAGGCCCGATGATGTTCGAGGCGGAAGAAATCCGGCGGATGCTCGGCGCGGCCGGCGTGCAGCTCAAGGCGATGATCTTGCTCGGCATCAATTGCGGGTTCGGGAATGGCGATTGCGGCGGGCTCCGACTCCACCATCTCGATCTGGCCGGCGGTTGGGTGAACTACCCGCGGCCGAAAACCGGCATTCAGCGGCGGTGTGCGCTGTGGCCGGAGACTGTGGCAGCGATCCGCGACGCACTGGCGAAGCGACCGGCGCCCAAGGAAGGCACGGCCACGGACCTCGTATTCGTCACGCAAAAGGGTCATGCGTGGGCAAAGGAAACCGCTGAAAACCCCGTCAGCAAAGAAACCAGGAAGCTACTTGACGCGATTGGCGTTAATGGAGCCCGCAATTTCTACGCTCTCAGGCATACGTTTGAAACCATCGGCGGCGAGGCCCGCGACCAGGTGGCCGTCAATCACATCATGGGCCACAGTGACGGCAGCATGGCGGCGACGTATCGCGAGCGAATCAGTGACGAGCGGCTACGGGCTGTGGCGGAGCATGTCAGGCAATGGCTGTTCTCTGGCGTCAATTCATAGAATTACTTGGGACCGCGGGATTGATCCCCCGCGCGGCCTGCCCGGTTGAGCGTGGTAAAGCTGATTCCACCACGACAACCGGGCGGGCACTGCCCTGAAAGGAATCAGCATCATGTCTACCACCACTAAACCAAAGCAACGCAAATCTAAACCGTCGCGGAAGTCGCACAAACTCAACGCGCCGGGCAACGTAAAGCAGCCGTCCAAGGTTCGCAAAGCGAAGCGTTCGCACAAGCAGGCACCTAAAATAACGGTGCATGTCATGTCAAAAGCATCAGAAGCAGCGGAAGCCCGCCAGCGTCGCCAAGAAGCAGCAAAAGCCCGTCGCCGCCGCAAGCTATTTGAGGCGGACCTTGAGAAGATGGACCGCCCTGGACTCCGCGCCAGACTCGAAGAGGACGAACGCGAATGGCAGCAGAGCGACGAGCGGACGGAGCAAAAGGCGGCTGAGGAATTCCAAGCCGCCAACGCGGACAATGAAGCACTTACGAAGTTGCTCGCTAACCCTGTCTATCAAAAGTGGGAAAGCAAATGGGCGCTGGAATGGGAGCAAGCTCAGCGCACGTATGAGGCCAACCGGGACAAGGCCAACCGGGACAAGGACGACGTGAACCTGGCCATGCTGGTGAACAAGCGACAGAAAATACTGTTGGAGAAGCGGCAAGCGCTCGACCGCTGTGGCGTCCGCTGGCCCTACGAAGAGGCAATGAAGACCGCCCTCGCTACGGCTCTGGCGAGTGACGCCGAAGCGGACGCCGCGACGGGCGGAGCGGCGAATGTGCAACCTGCCGCGGCCAAGACAGCGCCGACTCCGGCGATTGTTGAAGCTTCGGAGCAAGCGGCGGAGCGGGTGCAAGCGGCCGCGCCGCCAGCGGCCGTTGAAGCAAAGCTGGAGCCGTCGCGTCGCCGTACAACGATGACCAAGACCGAGCAAGTTGCCGAACGGCACAAATTGATGGATGAATACGCTGCCACGCACCCGACCGCGAGAAGAGAAGAAATCTTCGCTCACGTGGACAACACCTGTCCATCCCTGCTACTCACCAGCGGCGGGAAAAAAGTCGGTATGAAGGACGCGATGAAAAACTACAAACGATCGCACCGCGCGGTGTAGATTGGTGTGAATTTGCGTAAAACACCACTTTACGCCGAAAAACCCCCTCGCAAGTCGCCATTTCCGCTTGATTCACCTCTTTTGGCTCCGTCTAATTGCACCAGTAGTCCACCCGCAAGACGGAGGATCGCGATGACCGCAACCGAAGAGACGTACACATCTCCGCCGCGGCTGGCCGAGTATTTCGGAGTTGGCGAAGAGAAAATCGGCCACTGGATCAAGACCGGCCAATTGCGCGCGATCAATATCGCACTGCGCCCTGGCCGGCGACCCCGCTGGCGCGTTGCATGGTCCGCGGTGCGCGAGTTTGAGGCGGCGCGCGCCGCACAGCCGGCGGTGCCGATTCAGCGCAGGCGGCGGCAGCGGGCGGACGGGAATTTTGTCCAGTATGTGTGACCATGACTGCTCACGATCTACTACCTGACCTCGGCGACGCGCTGCCCGTTTTGCGGCGGCTCGGCGAGACCGTGGTCCACGACGACCTGGACGCCACGGCGGAGGAATTGGCGGCGCTTCGTCGGTCGATACGCGAGACGGTGCGGCTGGCCGCGATCATCCTCCGACGGCTGCCGCGCGGCGAATACTCGGACGCGCTCACGCGGCTGGTCGGGGAGATAACGGAGCGCACATGAGCGGGCGGCGACCGGGAGTGTGGGTCCAGGTGACACTTTTTGTACCCGACGCATCGGGATTGCGACAATCGCTTGGGCGGCTCTTAAAGGCGCTCGGCCGACAGTGGGGACTGCGGGCGACGGACGTTCGGGAAATCAAAGCGCCCGCAGCAATCGCTTCAGAGGACACGCCACGATGACCGCGACGGCCGTGAATGGCGACACAAGGGCAACGGGCAATCCGATTGACCTGGTGTTGCCGTTGCTCGGCGACGCCAAAAAGACAGCGCGCGGCTGGCGCGTCCGCTGTCCGGCGCATGCCGACGAAAACCCGTCGCTTGACGTGGACCTGGGCGACGATGGGAGGGTTCTGTTTTCGTGCCGTTCGGCCGGGTGCAAGGCGGAGTCGATTTGCGCCGCTATCGGCCTGAGAGTGGCGGACCTGTATCCGAGGGAGAACTGGCACGGCGGCAACGGCAAGGCGAAACTCGGCAAGATCGTCGCGACCTACGACTACACGGACGCGGCGGGCAACGTGGTTTTTCAGGCCGTGCGATTCGCGCCCAAGGATTTCCGGCAGCGGCGCCGGGATTCGAAGGGCAAGGACGGATGGACCTGGAATTTGAAGGGCGTGACCCGCGTTCTCTATCGACTGCCGGAATTGCTGGAGGCACCCAAAGAGCGCGTCGTCTTCGTTGTGGAAGGCGAAAAGGACGTGGACCGACTCCGCAGTCTCGGCTTGATCGCGACCACGAATGCGATGGGCGCGGGCAAGTGGCTAACAGACTACAACGAATCGCTCCGCGGCCGGCACGTCGTGGTTTTGCCGGACAATGATCCACCGGGCCGAGATCACGCCGAAGCTGTCGCGAAATCGCTTACCGGCGTTGCGGCATCCGTGAAGATTCTTGGGCTCCCGAACCTCCAGGCGAAAGGCGACGTGTCCGATTGGCTGGACGCGGGCGGCACGGTAGAGCAGTTGCGGCAGCGCGTCAAAGAGTCGCCGGAGTGGGCGCCGGGCGGGACAACTGACGACAGCGGCGACGGCCGGGCCGATGCATGGGAAGGTCGCGACTACGAGAGCGAGCCGGCCCCGGACGATCCGCCGCGTGAGGCGCCGATCCGTTTCGACCTGATGGACTCGGCCGCGTTCGCTCACGCGGAATTCAACCTTGAATGGCTCATTCGCGGCGCCCTTGTCGCATCGCAACCGGCTGTCGTCGGTGGACCGAAAAAGAGCCTAAAAACGTCCGCGATGGTCGATATGGCGCTGAGCCTGGCGACCGGGACGCCATTTCTGGGGCGCTTCCCCGTGGACACGCCGGTCCGCACGGCGCTCTTATCCGGCGAGAGCGGCGAAGCGGTGTTGCAGGAGACGGCCCGACGCATCGCGGCCGCGAAGGGAATCGCACTCGAAGAGGCCGACGTGCGCTGGGGTTTCAAGCTGCCTCGTTTCACGGACGCGCAACAGCTCGCGGCGCTCCAAGAATCGCTTGCGGAAAACGCGGTCAAGGTCTGCATTTTTGACCCGTTGTACCTGGCGCTCTTGGGCGGCAGAGACTCACGCGGACCACAGGCCAGCAATTTATACGAAATGGGACCCTTGCTTTTGGCGGTCGCGCAGACGTGCCTTGCGGTCGGCTGCACGCCGGCCCTGGCACACCATTTCCGATTGACACGGGCAGACCACTACGCGGAGCCACAGCTGGAAGATTTGGCGTTCAGCGGCATCCAGGAGTTTGCCCGGCAGTGGATTTTGATGGGGCGGCGGGAGAGATATGAGCCCGGAACTGGGTCCCATCGGCTGTGGTTGGCGGTGGGTGGTTCGGCCGGGCATTCGAGCGCTTGGGCGCTCGACATTGAGGAAGGGACGCTGGCGGACGATTTCACGGGGCGGCGGTGGGACGTGAGCACAACGACGGCCAGCGAAATTCGGCGCAATGATCGCGATACTCGTGAGCAAGCACAGCGCGAGGGACGGGCCATAAAAGACCATGAGGATGATGCCGAGTTGTGCCGGGTGATCGATCGTCAAGCGGCGAATGGCGAGCCGGCGGTGGGCTACACGCGGGCAAGGGATTTATCAGGGTTGGGCGGCGCAAAGTTCCAGCGGGCGGTGGAGCGGCTTATAAGCGCCGGCATACTTGAAGAGGCGAAAGTAACCGTTCGGTGCAACAACGGCAGCCGTGAAGCAAAAGGACTCCGACGCGCAAAAGACGGCGATGACGAATGACGACAAACCACTCCGGTCACACCCGTCCGACCGGTGTTATGGACCTGTGTACGGGAGTCACAGTCACACCGGTCCGTCCGGGTCCCTATATAGGGACCGGACGGTAGACCGGTGTGAGTGTCCCGTGTCGCGAATCCCGGTGCGGTCAGATTGTAAAAGCTGGACCGGTGTGAGGTAGGCAATGAGCAAACACAACCGCGAACGGCGCATGGGTGGTAACTACGTCGCCCCGGCCATCGCCAAGGCGCAGCAAGCACTGGACGACGGCACGATGAGGCGCGGGCAACTTTACCGCATCGACATTTACCACGACGAGTGGTGCGCCTTGGTGAACGGAAACGGCACGTGCAATTGCACGCCGATTATTCGTCCGCCTTCGCGGATACCCTTGCCCGAAGAGAACTGAGGGAACAATCGGGAACAATCCTGGGGGGCTTGGAAGGCAACATGAAGATTCATTGCGAAGTCGAGGAGATTGAGTTGGAAGGCGACTACGGCGACGTTCCGAGCGTGCAAGCGACGTGTTCAGACTGCGGCCATGAAACCACCTCGTTCGGCACGTCGGATGCCAGCGTGCGGCGTTGCCTCGTGGTGATGCGTGAAGAATGCCCGAAGCGACGGAGCAACCTGTACGTGTCCGGCTCGTGAAACCGGCGCCGCGACCCGCCCATCGGCCGCCGAGTTGGAATCAGGCCCACGGTCTAGTCAACCGTTGCCCTCGCAACCGTAAAGCAGCTGCCTGAAACGACTTAAGGAGATTCGAGTTGTCTTTGACACCGGGTGTCAATCATGAATGAAACCGTGACTAAAACGAACGGCCATGCCATAACTACTGGACTCACAAGCTACTTGAGCACAGGAAGATGGCCGAAAGGCGCGTCCTACGTGCAACGCTTGCTGAACGGGCTCCGCCGTGGGCTTGAGCGCGCCGTCGTGGAGCATGGCGACAAGGTAGACGAGTACGCCGCGTGCATCATTCAGTCGGCGTGCCGGCACGAGGCCCGCGCCTTGCTGTTGCAACGCAAGCTGCGCCGGGAAGTCGATGCGTTGACCACCGATCAATACCTGGCGTTGCTCCGTGACATCGGCTCCGCGACCGATGCGCGCGACAAGTGCCTCAGAGCGCTTCGCCTGGACCGTCGGGACAGTGCCGACGTATTCGACGGGATTTACTCCGATTTGTCCACGACGCAAGAGCAAGCGCGCGACGCCGCAATAAATGCCCTGGAAACGCCGCAAGCCGATGGCGCACCATTGCCCGCCGATGCTGCCGATCGCAGCGCCACGGGGCAGGCGCAAACACCAGCGGCTGATTCCGCAGACGATCCACTCGGCAACGGCATCCGGGCGGCGATGATCGGCGGCATCTTCGCAGCGGACGCCAACCAGGAAGGCGGTGTCCCATGCCCGCAGTAGCCGGCGGTCAGTCGCCGCACACCGTGGGCTGCTCATCTTGCGCCGCGCTCATGGCAGAGATACGTCGCCTTCGCGTAATTCGGGCAGTTGCCGCGGACGTAGATCGTGCGGCAACGGGGCATACAGACGCACCGAATGACTCAGACGACCAGAATCCCGCTTGAAGGAGAGATCGTGCCTTGGCGCTCATCCTTACGCACCTGGACTAAGGCTTTCCACGAAAGGAAGCGGACATGCCGGCGACTTGCTTGAACCTTCGCGAGCTATTCGGGGACCGTTACAAGATCGACCACGACCCGGCAGCGTGGACGGCAAGCGAGCGGGCGGACCCGTGGATGATGACCCTACCATGCGCCCGTGGCGTGATATACCCGCACGGCCCGGACACGCTAGCGTTAGAAGTGGACGGGCGGCGGGGCATCGCAGCGAAGGTCGCGGCCATTCCCGGCGTGACGCTGGCGCAGGACGGCGATTGGGAAAAGACGTTCCTATTTCACGTTGACCTATTCGAGCGAATCGCGGCGATTGTGAAGCCGCGGCGTCGGCGTCAACTATCGCCCGAACAGCGGGCAGCGAGCGCGGCACGGCTGGCAAAGCATCGAGTTGAGAGGCGGGGCATCCTCGCTGAGCTGGAGAAGACACCGTGACCGCACCTTCGAAAACCACGTTGCAGCGCATGGCGCAGGACCCCGCGGTCTTTCGTCAGCATCTCCGCATCGATGCCGACGTCGGCCCGACGCCCTTCCGTCCCGATCCGTGGCAAGCCGCCGACTTCCAAGCGACCGATCCCGCATGGCGCCGCGTCGCCGGCCAGAGCGTCGAGGGCGGTCTGAATCGGGCGTACATGGAGCGTGCGCGCGGCCATAGCAAGACCGGTGACCTCGCGATGATGACGACATGGGCGCTGGCGTTCTCCCCGCGTCGGCTGTCCGGTGTCGCCGGTGCCGCCGATCGCGACCAGGCGCAACTACTTCGCCACGCAATCGACCGGCTGGCCGCTACAAACCCCTGGCTGCGTTCGCTCTTGGACGTGCAACAGTGGCGCGTCGTGAACACCAAGACCGGCAGCGAATTGACCATCCTCAGTTGCGACGCGCCAACGTCCTACGGTTTGACGCCGGACTTCATCGCCATTGACGAGCTGACGCATTGGAAGAGTCGCGACCTATGGGACAGCCTGATTAGTGCCGCGGCCAAGCGCGCCCGCTGCCTTGTGGTGGTAATCAGCAACGCCGGGCTCGGCATCGGAGAAAGCTGGCAGTGGAAGGCAAGGGAAGCGTGCCGCACCGACGCCGCATGGTACTTCTCACGTTTGGACGGCCCGCGTGCATCGTGGATTACCGCAGACCGCCTTGCGGAACAACGCCGCTTGCTTCCCGGCAGCGCGTACGCGCGCCTGTGGTTGAATGAATGGCAATCGGGGCTCGGCGACGCGCTGGAGGAAGCCTGCATTGCCGCCGCGCTCGCAAAGGGCGTGGAGCAACAGTCAGGCAAGGAAAGCGGCTGGCGATATGGCGCCGGGCTCGATCTTGGCCTCAAAAAGGACCGCAGCGCGTTCGTGATTGTGGGGCAGCATAGAGCGACCGGGCGCTATCGCCTGGCCCGTGTCTGGACGTGGCGGCCGACCAAGCGCCGCAAGGTGGACCTGGGCGAAGTCGAGGCACAAATCATCGACGCGCACAGAGCGTTCCATTTCGAGGACGGACTGTGCGACCCGTGGCAAGGCGATTACCTGGCCTCGCGCCTCAAGACCGCCGGCGTGCCGATGGAATTGCACCCGCTCTCCGGGCCGAATTGGGACGCGCTAACCCGGCACACGGTCAACCAATTCACCGAAGGCAACGTCGCCTTGTATGACCATCCGCTATTGCTCCGTGGTCTACGTGCAATGACCGTCGTGGAGAAGACCGACGGCAAATTGAAGCTCGAATTCCCGGACTCGGATGGCGGGCACTGCGACGAAGCGATGGCGTTCGTGTTGGGCATGATGGCGGCAAAGGCCGACGTGCATCCCGCCACAAGCCGTCCGATGGTTCTCAGTCACGGCCCGCTTGGTTCGCCGTCGCGCATGGGCGCATCCGTCGGCGATTTAAGCCGAGCCTTCAAAATGACCATAGGCGGTAGACTATGACCACGACAACCCACCGACCGCCCGCCGCCTTGTGGCCCTGCTTTTGCCTAATCAAAGACAAGCAAGGTCGCAAACGGAAAATCAAGACGCATCCGCCCGAAGCGCCGAGTTGCCCCACATGCCACGCAACCCGACCGTTCGCCTTTGCCCCGCGCTGTAACCGCACAGTTTCTATCTCATTCCCCAACAGAGGAGTTTCCACATGAACGGCGTCAACTCCGACCGACTTGTAGAGATCGTTATGCGCTGCCTGCAAGCCTACGGCATCTCGGCTGAGCCGGAAGACGTTGCGGGGTTTGTGTCCGAAGCCTTGGGCGAGGACCGCGGCGACGCGCCCGCCCCGCGCGTAGCTGCCGGACCGCTCACGCATTCCTTGTCGCGCGCGTCGGCTGCGAACCAGGCCCACTTTCGCCGCCAGCTCGCGAAGACTCTGGGCCGCTAAGTATCCGAATGGAGTGACCCCATGACAGATTTTGACCCCTCCATGATCGCCGACGTTCGCGACTTGCTCGCCGAGTGCGGCGTCGAAGTGCCGGACGATGAAACGGTTCGGCGGGCCATAGAAGAGGAGTTGCGTGGCGGTGTGGCGCGGGAGGAGCGTACGCCCATGCTCTTCGCCCGCGGCGACGCCGGCGGCCGGTGGATCACGATAGGCGGCAACAAAGGCGAAGACGGCAAGCGTCACGGCGGTAGTCCCGTCTACGTGGTCAATGGTCGGATCACTAAGGGGCATCCCGGACTGACCGGCAAACGCATCGACGCGATTGGCGCGGACTCCGACCCCGAACCGTCGCATCGGCAATTGCTCAACCGATCACGCGGATATGCCCGCGCCGTCTGGGGAAAAAAGGCTCGCAGGGAAGGAATTGCGCCGCAACACCTGCACCAATTCGCGGCGGAGATCATGGCGCACGACCGGGAATTCAAAGCGGACAAATCCCGGATGCTGCGCGAGGCGCGCGAGCAATCGAATCGCAGCGGCTTCGGCGACCTGCGCACGTTGGCGGCACGGAACGCGGCCGGCAAGCTGGATGCTAACGCTGTCAAAGGGCTCGACGTTGTGGGCGAGTCTATGGCCGCGAACTATCCGCAGTATTTCAAAAGTGGCGAAGAGGCTGGCGATCAGCTTTATGACATGCTGGTGCAAGGCGCGCCCGAGCCGGTCACGGAAGATGAGGCATACGACGAAGCATTCGGGCATCTTGTGGAGCAGAAGCAACGGGACGATGAACGGCAACCGGGAGACGAGCCGGAGAAGAAGCGGGCGCGGAAACTGGACGAGATTGAGGAGCCGGTGCCGTTTTCGCGGGGCGATGTAGCGACCGCCGAAGCCGCCGCGGAATTGACCGTGTACGAGGAAGTTCAAGCGTGGTTGAGGAGACACAAAAAAAACTGAGCCACGCCGAACGACGTGACTCAGTCAGTCGCACCCACTACCCTTACTCCGAACCTTCTGCAAATGCATTCTCATTGTAGGCGTCTTTTTTTTTGGAGACAAGCATGGAATGGACCCTCCCAGACAACCGCACGCGGCCAACGACCGTTTCAAAAGATGCGCCGCCCACGCAGCCTTTACACCCCGGCGTTGAGATCATTTACGCTCGCTCCGGTCGCTTGCGGGCGGACGCGCACTTCGAGGTGCGCGCCGAAGACCCGGCGCAGTCGCTTCGTCGCGCGGGAGTCGAGCATTGCAACGCCGACCTTGCCGCGCGGACTGCCGCGGCGCTGGCCGGCTCGGAGAAGGCGACAGAGGCCGCGGCGATACTGGCATCCGCGCACAAAGAGTTCGACGCCGCGAATCGCGCGGTAGAGGCCGCGGACCAAAAGGTATCGGAGCTGACGGCGCAACGTGCCAACATCCTTGAGGGCCGCAACATTGCCGGCGCGTCCGCCGAGCTGTCCCGGTTGTTGCCTTTGCTCACGGCTGCCGAAGAGACCTGCAAGGCGGCGCGTGAAACGCAATCCGCCATTGCCGACGCGGTAGCCACGGCGACGAAGGACATGGCCGCCGTCCGCGAGCAAGTAGACGCGGCGGCCGAGGCAGAAAACTGTCAACACATAGCCGCCGAGCGCAAGGCCGCGCTGGATTTGCTGGCCGAGCAAGCGGGGCCACTTGTGGAGAACGTCTTGCGCCTGAATTTCGCGCTCGACCGCGCTTGGCAACGACGAAACGAACTATCCCGCGCCGTGCTGGCCGACGTCCCGCGCCACGTCGCCACGCAACCCGAAGTGCCGTCCCGCGGGCCGGGCGTGTACGACGTTCCCCGCCCACTTGGCGCCGGCCCCGGCGTCTACGACGCGCCAAGCCGTTGGCCCGCATAACCGGACTGACATGCCAAGGCAATCGAACAGACACTTACTTACGGAGCGAATCACATGGCATCTGGCGAAGCCGATTTTCATATCCTCATTGACGACGACACCGAAGCAGCGCCAGCAGGCGGCCCCGCAACGCCCTCAGGCCAGCCCGGCGCGCCGACGCAAGCAACCGTTGTGCCCAATCTGCAACCCGTGGTCGCCGATCTTGGCGAGAACATCTCCGCGCTGGCGGTGGCAATCACGGGGCTCGGTCAGCAGCAAGGAAAAATCAAGCCAGAGAAGGCAACGCCGCCGATGGATCGGCCTCGCGATGGCAGAACGGAAGCGGAGCACGCCGGCACGATCGTCGGCGCAGTGGGCAACGTGATTCGCGCCGCGGGACTCACGAACATGGGTTCCATCGTCGCCAACCTCGGGACGGCAGTTCAGCAAATCGGCGCTGTCTTCCGCAGCAAACCAGAGCGACAGCCGACATCGGCGACAGACAAGACCCCAACGCCGACGCCAGCTGTGCCTGCGCCGCTTTCGTTTGGTGCTATGACGCTGGCGGTAGAGCGGGCGAACATCAACGTCACGTCGGCGGTGTTTGCTGATATAGGTCCACGAGTAACGGCCGCACCCATAGCAGCGGCAGCAACCGTGGCGGCAAATGCGCGGCCAACCATCGTAACGCCGCCGGCGCCGCCCGTTGAAAAAGCGAATCTGCCCGTTCCTATCCAAGCAACGCCGAAGGTTGAGCGCGCGAACCTTCCCGTTCCTGTTCAAGCAGCGGTGCCGGCAATGCCGGAAACAGCGCAGACCGGCGCGCCAATGACAATGATGGCGTTCATTATCGACCGCGCCTTGATCCGCGTTGAGCAAGCCGTGTTCACGGGCGGGCAAGGTGGACCGCAGGGGGCACAGCAGCGGCCACAACTCGCGTTGCCGAAGCCGGCGCAAGCAGAAGGCGGCGGCACGGGACAAGCGGCGGCAGCGGCCGGTGGAGCAGCGCAGACCGCCGCAGGAGTTGGCGAAGAGGCAGCGGCAGTGGGCGGGGCAGAGGTGGCCGCAGAAGGCGGCGCGGTGGCGGCGGCCGGCGGCTTGGCGGCAGTCGGCGCGGTTGCTCTGCCCGTGGCGGCGTCGCTCGGCGCAGTCGCGGCTGCCGGGTACGGTTTCGCCAGAATGGTCGAGTCGTTTGTGGACCGCGGCGAAGAACTGGCAGCGTACAGCCAGACCTTGAGCGAGGCGTCCGCCCGCGCAGAAATCAAGTCGATGCAGGCGGACATTCGCGAGGCCAACGCGCTGGAAGGGCCGCTTACCGAACTGACCGATGCGTGGATGGATTTGAAGGTGGAGCTTCGGGAGTTGCTACTGCCGATCAAGAGGTTTGTTGTCGAGATTTTGGTGCCGATTGTCGAAACGATCGAAGAGTTCATTATGTTTTGCCGCATCGAATGGGCCGCTTATCAGGCTGCGTTCCTGCAACTCGTGACAATGTTGGAAAACTTCATCAAGGGCGAATTCACGGTCGCGGCATTGGCAGGGGCATTGACCGGGCCGCTCATGAACGCCGCAAGGGAAGTAATCAAGGAACTGCTGAGGGACAAGCAAGAAAAGGACGTGCGCAAAATCATGGACAGGCAACTCGATGAGTTGATGAACCAAGTGGGCCAGATTCCTAACGTCGTGGACCCGCTCGCCGCGGCCGCTGAGCAATCACTTAATCTGCCAGCGTTGGCGGGGGTGTTTTAATACGCGAGCAACGAAAGCGGCCGCGAAGCTTCCGCCCCGTGGCCGTTTCCGTTTCACCTGTCGGACCGATAGTAATCGCTCCGGCGGGGGTTGTCTAGCGGCGCAGCGTGCGACAGTTTCGCCGCACAACAGGACGCGGCGGAAATCAAGCTGCGGGCGGAAAGACGGCTGGGGGAGATGCTTACTAAACAAAAGATGGACGAGGGAGGTAACTTCGTGTTACCTCCCGACGTTGTCCGTATTGCCTCGTCGCGCTGGCAGCGCATCGCGGCGTTGCCCAAAGCAAAATTCGAGAACTACATCGCCGAGGCACGCGACCGGAAAGACGAGGTTACTTTTGCCGGCGCCGGATGCGTGAAAGGAAAAAACATGAAAAAGTGGCTATACCTAGCGCGACGTGAGGCCGAACGGACTGGCATGTTGCCGACGAGCGAGGTCAAGATAGACGAGAAGACTGTGCTTGAGGCGGATGCAAAAAACGTCACGTTGAGTCTGTTCGATCCGAGGAGCGAACGCGCCATGCGCTCACGTCTCGACCGAGACGAAGTGGAGCGAATAAGGGACGCGCTGTCGGCGTGGCTTGAGACGGGAGATTTACAAACGAAAGGATGACGCCGATGGCCGGGCTGCCTTCATCCGCACGGGGGAATGGTGACGGGGACTCTTGCATCGCCGCCACCTGACCCCCGGACAGCGCAGCATGTGCGCGGCGCGCGCGACGGAGTTGAGGGCGAAGTATGCGGACAGCGCGAAAGAGCGGCAACGCGAAGGACAGGAGCGCGGACGCCAGAAGCAAAAAGGGATTCCGGAAAATTTACCGCCAACCGATCCTGGCGACACCCGCGACCAGCTCGGCAAGATGTTCGGCGTGAGCGGGAAGAGCGTAGACCACGCTGCCCGTGTCCTGGAGCACGCCGAGCCAGAGGTCGTTAAGGCCGTTGACGAAGGCCGCATGGGGATCAGCACGGCAGCG
>JBGQKZ010000113.1:0-21347 GCA_041499805.1 Gemmataceae bacterium | reverse complement strand
CAGCAGCGCATCGGTCACGGACGTGCGCCGGTTCAGCTCGTCGTAGGCATAGGTGGTGGTGTAGCCGAGCGCGTCGATCTGGGACTTGACGTTGCCGACGGCATCGTAGGTGGTCTGGGTGATGGCGCCGGTCTGGTCGGTCGTCTGGATGAGGCGATTGGCGGCGTCGTACACGTAGCTGGTCGTCACCGGCCGGGTATAAGCGGAATTGGCGGACTGGCCGGCGGTGACCGAGGTAACGTTGTCGGCGTTGTCGTAGACCGTCGTGGTGTAAGTTTCTTCCGCGCCGCCGCGGCCGAAGGCGTACGTCACCTTCGTTTGCCGATTCATGGCGTCATATTCGTGCTTGGTCTGGATGCCGCGGCCGTCGGTCGTCAGGGAGACGTTGCCGGCTTTGTCATACACAGTGGTCGTAATCCGGGCGTCGGGCGTTCCGGATCCTTCGGTGACCTGGTAGACGCGGCCCATGGCGTCGTAGGTGTAGAGGGTCGTTGCCGGGTGGGCGTAAGAGCCGTCCGACGACTGCCCGGAGACCACCGTCACGAGCTGCCCCGCGGCATTGTAGGTGTTCGTGGTCTTCGTCCGCTCCGGTTGACCCACGGCGTCCGTCTCGGTCAGAACGCGATTCATGGGGTCGTAGGTATAGTCGGTCGTCGAGGTATGGGCGTACAGCGCGGCGCCGTTGCCGGTGATCGTCTCGGTGACGTTGCCGGCTTTGTCATACGTGTAATTCGTCGTGCGCTGCTCCGCAAGACCGGACGCTTCGGTCGTGCTACTGAGCCAGCCCGGACCCGTGAGGTAGCTGTAGGTGGTGAGGTGGCCGAGCGGATCGGTGACCTGCGTGACTTGCCCGTTGGCGTTGTACTGGCTGTCGGTTTCGACGGTCACGCCGCCCACGATGATGTATTGCCGTGTAACGCGGCGCATGCCGTCGAACTGGAAGTTCGTCGTGTGGGTGAGGCCATCCGTGACGGCGTTCTGATTGCCCGCCGAATCATAGCCGTACGTCGTCGTGCCCGCGGGATCGGTGGCGGTGTGTACGCGCCGGGCGGCGTCGTACGTGTAGCTTGTCGTATGGCCGAGCGGGTCGGTGACGCTTTGCAGCAGGCCGCCGGACCAGACGTAGAGCGTCGCCGGCAACGTGCCGAGTTTTTCCGTAAGAAGGTCGCCCGTGGCCGGATCATAGGTGGAGACCGTCACATTGCCGTCGCCGTCGGTGTATTGCGTCACTTCGTGAAACGTCGGGTCATACTGGTACAACTCAAAGCCGCCGTCGGGGTTGTCTTTGCGCGTCAGGTCGATGCCGGTGTAGGTGTAGTTGGTGACATTATGAACGGCGTCGGTGTACTGGGTCGGCTGCCCGGCCGCGTTGCGCACCCAGGTCTGCACGGCGTTGACGTCGTCGGGGGTTTGCTGTTGGGTAAGCCGGCCAAGAGTGTCGAAGGTGTAGTCTGTGGTGAAGTTATTGCCGTCCGTAAACAGCGCTTGGTCCTGGTTCGCGTTCAGCGCCGGTTTGGCAGGGCCCCTCAACAGCGCCGAGGTCTGGAGCACGCGGACGGGCGGCGGCGCTACCGTGACCACGTCGTTGGTGCCGCTGTCCACCGTCGCCAAGCCGCCGTAGGCGTAGCTGAAGGTTGTGCTCAGCGATCCCCAGGTGTCGTGAATCAAATGGTGGGTACTGTCGTAGGCAAGTGTCCGGGTGGAGCCGGCGGCGTCCGTGACAGACGTGATGTCGGTGTGGTTAGTCGGATCGCGGCCGATCGTCACGGTGCGGTTTCCCGGCTCGGTGATCGTCTGCAGCCGGCCGTTGACGTCGTAGGCGAAGGTCGTGACGCCGCCATCGGGCGCGGTGATCGTCTGCAGTTTGCCGTTGCCATCGTAGACGTACGTCGATGCCGGGCGGCCGGGCTTCTGCACGGCCGTGACGCGGCCGGCGCTGTCGAAGTTCCACTTCGTCTGGTCTTGCGCGGTGTAGGTGTAGGTACCGCCGCCGTTCTTGACGAGCGTACCAAACTCGTTGGCCGGGCTGGTGAAGGTGTTGCCGTCGGAAGAGTCGAAGTGGCGGCTGCCGAAGCTGCCAATCACGAGGGAGACGCCCGACGTGTGGGCGGGGTTGTCGAACTGCAGGCTGTCCACGCCCGAAAGGCTCCAGCCCGGCCCGATCGGGTTGGCGGACCCGTCGTTGACCACGACCGTCGTGTAGGCAAGCGGCGTCACGCGATCGACCGTGAAGGACGAGCCGTCCTGCATCGTGACGGTCGTCTTGACCTCCACCTGCCAGGAATAGCGGCCCGTCGCGGTGACCGGTGTTGTGACCTGCTCAGCCACGACGTAGGTGTCGCCCGGGCTGTGGTTCAACGTGTTGTACACTTGCCACCCCTGGGCCACGCCGTTCCAGGTGAGCTGCATCTGGATCTGGCCGGGCACCGGATAGGCCGGGTCCGTCGCGAAATCCGTCACGACGATCGGCTCGACGGCGACGGTGTCCGAGTTGTAGACGAGGGCCGCATGGTCGTCGGGATGATTGGCGCCGCCGCAGCAGAAGAGGGAGTCGCCGCCCCCCTGCGTGTAGTCGAGCGGAACTTCCAGGTGCAGGTTGCCGTCCTGGGGCATGACGACGTAACTGCCGACGTTGACAGTCTCGCCTTGCTCCGGATCGGTAGAGGCGGGGCCGGCATTGGACAGCGCCCAGGCGGTGGAGTCGACGGCGACGATGTAGAAGGGCGTGCTTGCCGCCCCGGCGCCCAGCACCGCGCCGACCGGGTTGCTCAACACCAAGTTGAACTTTTCGACCGACGGCGGCGGGGAGGATTCGCCGGATTCCTCGGAGCCGACGTCGGCCAAAATGTTGGGAATCTCGAATACCTGGCTTGTTTGCCCTGGTTGAAATGTCAACGTGCCGCTCGCGCCCAGGTAATCCCCTGAAGTGGCCGTGCCGTCCTGGGTGGCGTAGCTCACGGATACCGTCGAAGTCGCGGCCGCGCTGAGAGTGACCGTGATCGGCACGTTGGCGGCGCCTTCCATCGAGCTGTAGCTGTTGTTCTGAAAAGTCACCGCCGGTAGGCCGGAGTCCGAAATCGTGACGATCGTGTTCGACGTGTCTCCTTGACCGCCCTGAGGTGCGTAAGTGAGCTGGACAGTGAAGGTCTCGTCGGGCTCGGATCCCGCTTCATTGATCAAGTTGATCGTCGCCGTCGCCTGGGTCTGGCCGACTGGAAAGGTGAGCGTGCCGTTGGCGCCGCCGTTTACGGCGACGAAGTCAGCGCCGCCCACGGCCCCAAAAGTACCGGTGCCGTCGATCGTGGCGTACGTGGCCGTCACGATTTGCGAGGACGATGCGTCCAGCACCGCGGTGAGAAAGAGCTTGCCGGCAGCCGCGTCGACGTGCGCCGAACTAGCAGCCCAGGTCACGGACGTGAGGACTTCTCGGCGCTCCAAACCCTCGATGTGCGGACGATATCCACCGGAGGGACGGCGGCGCGGCGTGTTGAGAAGTTTAAAAAGACGGTCCTTGAAACGGCGCGCCGGACGAGCGGAAGAGGGCATGATGGTGATTCCTTCACTGCTGTTGGGGGCGAACACCTTTTGCCAACGCACGGCAACTCGAGAGGGAGTTATGCTCCCCGCGTCAGCGCACACGCGATTAAGCTCTCGAATGGGCCTATGAGAACGATAGAATTCTCGGAGATTGACTCATTGAATCAATGACCTAAACAGGTCAGAAGCCGCGCTTACGACTTTCCGTGTCGAGCACTGATTTTGAAGGTCGCAAATGACGAGGAAATTCGTCCTGCGGTGCATTGAAGCGCCGTTTCTCGACCTGATTCTTCCGGTGGGGACGTGTGTCGTCGGCCGCTCGTCACAATGCGACTTCGTCGTAAAGGACTCGTCTGTGTCGCGGCGGCACGCGCGGTTCGACGCGGACGGGTCCGGGGGTGTCGTGACCGACCTGGGAAGCCTGAATGGCACGTTCGTTGACGAGCTGCAAGTCAAGACGAGCCGCGTGATCCTCGGGCAAACCGTCCGATTTGGGCGCGTTTCGTTTCTCGTTGTGAGCGAGGGCGGAGCAAAACAGCTGGACTTGGAGGAGAAAACCGACCGCTGCGGGAAGCGCACAAACAAGGCGCCTGAGATGTGCGTGAAGCAACTTGAAGTCTTAACGGACGCGCAAAAAAGGGTCTTCGATCTACTGCTGAGCGGCCAGCCGGAGAAGACGATAGCCCGGCGCCTCGCTTTGAGCCCGAAGAAGAAAAGGGGACGCGGATCATTTCCGGTCGTCTAGTCAACGAAATGATCCCCGTCCCCTTTTCTTTCTCGAAGCGAAGGCAATCCAGGCTCACCGGTGAATCCTTAGGAAGCTCGTCAGACCACATCAGCGATCCGCTTAGCAGTTCATACGATACGGTAGCCTCGGGGTTTTTCTTCAGACCTTCCATCGTGGAAGCAATACGCGATAGGTCGGCAAACAGCGTCTCAATGTCGTTCATTTCGCATACTCCTTGTAGATGGCGATTATTGAGGCACGCTGATCAGAAGGAAGAAAAGGGGACGCGGATCATTTCCGGTCGTCTAGTCAACGAAATGATCCCCGTCCCCTTTTCTTTCTCTGCCAAGCTCCCCTGCGAGAGCCCAACGGAGACTTTCAGGAACGTTCACCGTATTTCCTTATGTCGGCGCTATCCCGCTGCGCGTTCATCCCGCAAACACCGCCCCATCTGCCGCACCGCTTGCCGTAACCGAAGCTCGTTTTCCACAAGCGCCAATCGAAGGTATCCTTCCCCCGCATCGCCAAAGCCCCGGCCTGGGCTCGCCGCCACTTCCGCTTCTTCCAGCAACTTCATCGCGAAATCAATCGAGCCCATGCGGTCGCGCCACTCCTGCGGATAGCGGGCCCACACAAACATGGTCGCTTTTGGCGATTCAACCTCCCAGCCCTGCCGCCTCAAGCCATCGACGAGCACGTCGCGGCGGCTTTGGTATTCCTTCGCTTGCTTTTCAACCGGGTCTTCGCCCATGCGCATGGCGACGATGGCGGCGATTTGAATCGGTTGAAAGACGCCGTAGTCGTAATAGCCCTTGATCGTCGCCAGGGCGCGGATCATCTCGGCGTTGCCGGCGCAGAAGCCGAGCCGCCAGCCGGCCATGTTGAAGCCTTTGCTCATCGTCGTCGTTTCGACGCCGACATCCTTGGCGCCGGGCACGCTGAGGAAGCTGGGCGCGCGGTAGCCGTCGAAGCACACGTCGCCGTAGGCGAAGTCGTGAATCACCATGAAGCCGAATTGCTTCGCCAGCTTCACCACGTCCACGAAGAAGTCCTTTTCGACCACGGTTGTCGTGGGATTGTGCGGATAGTTGAGGATCAGCACCTTCGGTCGCGGGTAGAGGTGTTCGACGGTCGTCGCGATGTTGCTTAGGAAGCGGTCCGGCTGCGTGCAGTCCAGGCTGATGACGTTGCCGCTGGCGAGCGCGACGGCGTAGACGTGGATCGGGAACGACGGCGCCGGCACGATCGCCGTGTCGCCGGGGCCGAGCAGGGCGAGGCACATGTGGCTGAAGAGTTCCTTCGAGCCGAGACCGGCGATCACTTCCGTGTCGGGATTGAGAGCCACGCCGTGTAGCCGCTCATAGCGGAGCGCCGCCTCGCGCCGAAGATTGAACAGGCCGTTGCTGACGGAATAACGGTGGTTGCGCTCGTCGTGGGCGGCTTCGCAGAGTTTCTCGACGATATGCGGTTCCGGCACGTCGGTCGGGTTGCCCATGCCGAGGTCGATGATGTCCACGCCGGCGCGACGCTTCTCGTACTTCAACGCGTTGATCTTGCCGAACAGATACGGCGGCAAGCGCTTGACGCGGTCGGCGACGTCGATCCTAAACGGCGATTCGGAGGTGTTCGGTTCACTTTGCATGGTGGCTCTTTGACCGCTCCTGGCGGCTTAGCGATCATTGGGATCGGCACACAACGTGGAAGACGGCAGATTTGAGAAGTAGCAAAGGCGGCCGGAACCCGCAAGGTTTGGTTCCCGCGGCCTCTGCTGCCCCGTGCATCTCGTTCGCCGGTTATTGACGGCTGCGCAACCAATGCTACACAAGCCTGAGGCGCAAGCGAAGGGGCGTCGTCGATTCCATCGCTTGCGCCTCGGGCTTGTGTTCGATGTGTTGCATTGGTTGCGCAGTCCTCAATAAGTTCAATCTGCCGCCAACGACACGCACACAAGCTCCTTATCGTTCCGCGCGTACACGCACTTGTTGGCGAACGCCGGGTGACTCCAAACCACGTCGCGGCCCCAGGCAGAGCCGGTCGGTTCGAGCAGGTGCGTGCGGCTGATCTCTTCGTAACCCTTGGGGGTCAGCTTGGCGATGATCAGGTCGCCGGTCTCGCTCATGATAAAGTAGCGGTCGCCGTTCTTCACGAGGAAGGCGGTCGCCGAACTGGCTTGTTTCCCGTCCTTGGTGGCGGCGGCGAAGGTGTCCCACAAGCGTTCGCCGCTCTCCAACTTCACGCCGCGGAGTTCCCCTCGCAGGTCAACCCCGTACAGGGTTCCCTCGTCGATAAAGGGCGTGCTATTGACGCTGTAAACCGCCGTGTTCGCCTTGCCGCGCCACACTTCATCCACGGCGGGTTTATCGGCGTGGAGCTTCAGCAGAACGGCCGCATTGAAAGCAGCGCTGGCGAAGAGATAGTCGCCGTACTTGCGCGGCTCCGCGATCGACATGCCCGCATTCGGCGTGAGCGGCACCGACCAGTACGGCTTGCCGGTCTCGGGGTCGATGCTGTTGAGCGATTCGGCGTGCCAGATGAGGAGTTGCTTCTTTCCTCCCGCTGAAATCATCGTCGGCGGGCAGTAACCTTGTTCCTTCGCAGAAAGGGACCGCCACAGCTCTTTGCCGCTGTCTTTGTCGAGCGCAATTGCGACGCTCCCTTCGCCGCCTGCCAGACAGAAGAGCTTTTGGCCCTCGACAAGCGGATGCCAGCAGCAGCCCCAGACAGGCGGCTTGGTCTTATACTCGGTCATCAAGTCCTTGGTCCAAGCGCGTTTGCCCGTTGCCGCGTCGAGGCATGTGAGATTACCCATCGCGCCGAGTGTGTAGACTTTCCCGCCCGCGACGGTCGGCGTAGCGCGCGGACCGGCCGGGTAGGAGATTTGATACGTCACCGGGTATTCGTATTTCCACAGCTCCTTGCCATCCGCGGCGTTCAAGCACAGGACGCGCTCCGTGCCGTTGATCTTGGGCCGGGCTGCGGGGTTCCCCTTGGTATCCGCGTCGGTGACGAAGTCCATGACAAACACACGGCCGTCGGCGACGGCAGGACCTGAGTAGCCGTAGGCCACCGGGGCGCGCCATTTCGGTTTCAGGCCCTCCGGAAACTTGGCGATGATGCCGGTTTCGCGCCACACGCTGTCGCGCTGCGTTCCGAGCCATTGCGGCCAATCGTCGGCGTGAGCGATCGACGGTGTCCAGCACACGGCAAGGAGCAGCAACAGGCTGCGGCATCTTTGCATGCGCATTTGTATTCCTTTCCAGACCCACTGGGATGACTGTCGCCCTCGCGAACTGCGATGTCTGGTAGAATATCGCGAATGGCGCCGCGGAGGAAGAGAATGGCGCGGCGGACCGGGTACCTGTCGCGCTGGAAACTAAAGAAAGTTAGCGCCGTGTCTCTCCCTGAATGGCACAAGCTAGAACTAGCACATGGCATAATGCGTGAACCGACTCCCGATGCGGGCCGGCTCGTCGTCTGGGTGCCTCACGCGGCGACGGGCAGCGAACGAAGTTGGCAACGTGTCAGCAACCTGCCCGGCGCCGACGTCATTCACGCGAATGACCTATGTAGCACCGCGGCTACAGGCGTTTCGGCGCGGCAACGGAACGCCGGGCTGTTCAGCAGACTGTTCGGCGCGAAGTCAACCGGCGATACGCGCTGGTTGCTGCCGAACGGCCAAAGCGCGGTACAGCACGGCGAACGCCGCAACGATCTTCGACTGGCGTGGCCGGCGACCGGAACCGAGCTCGACGAATCGCAAGTTCGCGCACGCTGGCCGGAAGCAAGCGAGATACGCAAGATAGGAGCCGGCCTGTTCCTGGTGTCCGGCGTTACGGACGCAGCGCCGGAAAATCCCCCCCCGCCGATGGACGGGAACCCGCAACAGCAAGCGGAGCACATGCTGGCCGCGGCGCGCCAAGCGGGCGACCGGCCGCGCGAGGTCGCTGCGCTAACAGACCTCGGCATCGCGGCGACGCGCTCCGGGGACGCGCGTCGCGCCGCCAGCGCTCTGCAAGAAGCAGTCCAGATTGCTCAGCAGCTGAACGATGCCGTCGCGGAAAACGATGCGCGCGTGAACCTCGGCCTGGCGCTGCTCGCGGTTGGCCAACCGGCGCAAGCGGTGGAGGCGCTTGAGCGCGTGCGGTCTTCCGCTCATGCCGCAGGCAACCGCTTTCAAGAGAAACTCGCGCTCGATCACCTCGGCATCGTGTTTGTCAACGTGCGCGATCCGGCCCGCGCTCTGACCGCCTATGAGCAAGCCTTAGCGCTGGCACGCGGAGTCGGCGACCGGCAGCATCAGGCCGATCTGCTCTGGTACATCGCCATTCAACATGCCGAATTGCAGCGACGCGATCAGGCGCTCGCTTTCGCGCAGGAGGCGTTGGCGATGTATCAAGCCATCGGCAGCCCAGCGGTGGACATCTTGCAAGAGCATTTGCAAAAGTATCGCACGGGCGACGCGGCCGCTCCGCTCGGCGGTCCGCCTGCCGGCGCGTTGCCGGGTGCGCTTTTCGGAAGCTGGACGATCGGCGCCACGGGCATGACGACGCCGTCTTACGGGGCCGCACAACCACCAGCCGGCGGTCCCGGTTTGTTGCGCATGGCGATCTCCGCGGCGAAGTCGATGGGCAAGTTCGTCGGCGCCGGCATGAAAACGGTGTCGCCCGCGATGCAGCAGAAACGCCTTCGCGTTTGCACAACGTGCGAGCACCACACCGGCGTCCGCTGCAAGATTTGCGGCTGCTTTACCAGCGTAAAAGCCTGGCTTCCGCACGAGAATTGTCCCATCGAGAAGTGGCCGAAGGCGTAGGGATTGGGGATGCGGAGCCGCGCACGCAGTAAGCGACGAGCCGGGCCGCTTACTGCGTGCGCGGCTCTTTTTTGGTGCGTTTGTTCGCGAAAAAGTCGCTGAGGACAGCCGCACAGCGGTCGGCGAGCACGCCGCCTAACACCTGGGCGCGGTGATTGAGGCGGGGGTCGCTCGTGATGCGGTAGAGCGTGTCGCAGGCGCCCGCCTTGGGATCGGCTGCCCCGTAGACGACAAGCGGAATCCGGGCCTGCACAATGGCGCCGGCGCACATCGGGCACGGCTCCAGCGTCACGTAAAGAAAGCAGTTTTCCAGCCGCCACGATTGAAGCGCTTGCGCGGCTTGCGTAATGGCGATCATTTCCGCGTGAGCGGTCGGATCGTGCAGCATCTCGCGTTGATTGTGCGCCTTGCCGATGACGCCGCGCTCGGCGGAAACGATCACGGCGCCGACCGGAACTTCATCCTCCTTGGCGGCAAGCTCGGCTTCTTCCAGGGCCATCTCCATGTGCGCGATATGGAACGGATGTCGCGGATCGGTGAGCGGCAGATCAAACGGAGACCAGTCTGCAAAGGGATTCATGCCGACCATTGTTCCAAACAGACGATGGAAGGGAAGGCGAACCAAGTCTCTCGCTACGGCGCTACTGACAGCTGCGCACCCGATGTCACACAAGCCTGAAGCGCTAGCGAAGGGGGCGGCGTCGATTCCTTCGCTCGCGCCTCAGGCTTGTGTCCGATGTGTTGCATTGGTTGCGTATCCTCAATAAGTGTGCAAGACTCGCCAAGAGACATTGGCACTTCGCGAGCTTCGCTTTCTTGGCGTCTTCGCGAGAAATCCGAGGCGAGCGGCGCACGCATGCCTTGGCGTTAGGGAATCTCGTTCAAGGTGTAGTAGCCTTCGGGATGCAGCACCACGTCGCCATCGGCCGACTTGATGCCGTCAAGGTGCAGCTCGTAAACACGTCCCGGCCGGAAGCCGCTCACCGCGAGCGAGACTTTCTTCCGATCCGGCGACATGGTCACGCCCGTGATCTTCTCGCCCTTCCGATCCACTTCCGGCGACCCGTAGGTGCTCCAATAGTAATGCGTGAACGACGACAAGCTGTAGCCGGCCAGCTTCTCCGCCGTCGCTGCATCGAGCGGCTTCGTGAAAGTCAGATCGAACCCCATTTTCGTCAGGTTCATGGAGTGAATTTCAAACGGCGTCACGCCCGTCCAAACGAGCCGTTGCAAGCCGAACGGCTTCCCGCCGACGGAGCCCCAACCGCGATTGGTCATGCCGGCGTACAAGCTGCCGTCCGGCCCGAAGACGAGGCGGTTGATGCCGCACTCGAAACCACTGCGGAACGGGAAACACGCGCCTTGATAGCGGCCGTTGACCTTCTCCAACGCCACCCGCATGATCATCGACTTGGTCTGATCGCCGACGAAGCACTGGCCGGCGAACGGGCCGAACTTGCCGGCGGTGGTGTCCCAGCGCGGCTCGCTCGCCGACTGGCCCATGCGGCCGTAGGGAAACCAGATCGCGGGCGGAGTCACCGGCGGCATGCCGCTCACGCCGTTCTCGCCCTTTTGACCGTCGTAGAACATGCCGCTCGGATGCGTCTCCGGAATCTTGCCGGCGAACGGCGAAACCTTCACCCAACGCAGCCCCGCGGGATGGCCGTAATACTCGCCGGGCCGAATGTGGACCAGCTTGCACGTCGCCACCCACTCGCCCTGGTTGTCGCAGTAAAACAGATCGCCGTCCGGGCTGAAGTTGACGCCGTTCGGCGACCGCAGGCCGGTCGCAATCGGCACCAGATCACCTTTTGGCGTGATCTTGACACACCAGCCGCGCCACGGCGCTTTCGACTGATGGCCGCCGCCGAAACCGACGTTGAGCGTGACGAAGAAGTTGCCGTCCTTGTCGCGTGCCGGGCCAAAGGCGAATTCGTGATAGTCGCCGGAGACGCCAAACTTGTCACAGACGGTGATGTAGTCGTCGGCCACGTCGTCACCGTCGCGGTCCACGAGCTTGGTCAACTCCGGCCGCTGGACGACGAACACGTCTTTCCCCTCGACGTGTAGACCCAGCGCTTCGTGCAGCCCGGTGGCGAAGAGCTTGTATTTCACCGCGGCGGGATCATCGCCGTTCGGATTCGAGATCAGCCATACCTCGCCGCGACGGGTGCAGGCGAGCAGCTTGCCGTCGGGACGGAACGCGAGGCCGCCGACTTCGAGGACGATGTCCTTTGGGATGGGCAGCGTGACGAGGCGATAATACCGTCCTTCCCCAACACGCGAGTCGCTCGGCTCGGCGAGCGCAAGCGACACGTTGAACGCCACACCGAACAAAGCAACGAGCAACCTGACGCAGCGCATGAATTGACCTCGGCGAAGCTCTATTTGGCGGGAAATAAATCGCGGAGCAGCGCGGGCTCGTCCCGGTAGGGAACTAGCACGTTGACCGTCACAAAGCGTTTCACGGCCGCGCCCGCGGTCGGCAGTCGCAGCAGCGTTTGCCACGTTCCATTCACGCGCCGCAGTTGCCAAACGCTGCCGGCCGGGGAGTCGGCGCTGAGCACCGTGGCACGCTCTCCCTGCGGCATTACGAGCACGCGGTCTACAGTCGGCAGTTCTAAAGTGACCGCCTTCAAATTAAGCGGCAGCGAGTTCCCCTTGGCGTCCAGCAAGCGCGGCTGCCCATGTGTTTCGCCCGCCAGCAGCCAACCGGTTTGGTTTGCCGGCATATCCAAACCGAAATGCCGGCTCACGCCGACCCCGACGGGGGAATGGAGCGGCTCCATTTTTTCCGTCACCTCGACCGGCTGCGGCTCGGCGGCATTGAGTCGATAACGGAAAAGCGGACGGCCGACGTGGTCGGACGTGTAGCCCTCGAATTGGTATTGCCGCGGACCTTCGTAAATCACGCCTTCCGGCACTGCCGCGCCGTGTGCGGGGTCACGCGCCAGCGTGGCGAAATCGGGCGGATCGTTTGATTGATTGACGGCCCACGGGCAGCCGGGCGGGGCGCTCCAGAAGCGTGGGCCCATCACGCGGGCTGGATTGCCGCCGCGACTATCCCAGACGGGCGCGGCGTCGAGAAAGTTGCCGGACCAGGCATAGGCAAGCCGCCCCGTCGCCATGTCGAAAGCCACCGAGACGCCGCGGGGAAAGCCAATCGCGATAGCCCGCGCGCCGGCGTCCGGCATGAACGTGCGCAGGAAGACGGGCCGATCTTTCACGGTGAGGATCAAGCCCTTTGGCGGCTCCATGCCTTCCGGAAGCGGCAGGCTGGCGCCAAGCGACAGATACGCCCACATCGCCTCCGCCTGTTTATCGGGATCGCCGCCGAGCAGTCGTTCGAGCGTCGAATGGCCATCGACAAAGACCGACGGCATGCGCGTGCCGGGCTGCATCCGCTGCGCTTGTTCGAGCCAGCGGCGGTACCAGTCGTAACGCACCCGTTGCGGCGTCAGCGCGAGGTCGGGGCCGCGCGTGCCGCTGTTGGGGACGCCGGCGAGGTCGTGGCAGGAGATGCAGCCGAAAGCCGTCTTGCCGACGATCTGCCGGCCCGCCTCGATGGTCGCGGCGTTGAGCACAACCTTATGAACATCGTCATCAGCCGCGGTGCCTTCCCTCGCGGCGAGGGCTTCCGACAAGCGGCCGACGTTCGCCTCGCCAAATTGCGGCATGCGCAGCCCCATCCACGGGCGAACGCGCTGGCCGACCGTAAGCACGCCGCGCAACGCCGCCGGCCGCAACTTGTGCCCGACGCCCGTGAGCGGCGGCGGGCTGACCGCCTCGGCGTTCTCCGCCTTCTCGTAGCGGCGCAACTCTTCGACCAACTCCGACGTGAGGCCGCCCTCGCCGTCGCGACTATGGCACGCAAGACAGTTGAAGCGCTGCACGGTCGCCTTTGCCGCGAATATCGGCGCGGGCGATCCGGCGCCCGAGCATCCGGATTCGAGAAATCGACGAATCGCGCGACGCTCCGACCCGTTCAGTGAATAAACGGGCGCCTTGTCGCGTTGCTTGGCCTCCTCCGCGAGACAACCAGCCGTCGGCTTCTTCTTGATGTCGTTGAAAGTCGCGGATGCGAAAACCGACGCGAACGGTTTGCCGCCGGGCGCAATCGTGTGGCAGTTGTTGCAACCCTTGTCGATGACAAGGCGTTTGCCGAGATCGACTCTTTGTTGTTGCGCGGAAAGCTTGCGGAACGCCGGCACTTCGTCCGGTCGTGGCTCGACCCGTCGAAATGCGGCCAGAAGCTGTTCCGCGGTCGGAGTCGCCAGCAAGTCGGTCAGCGCTTGGGGCAAGCGCGACGTGCAGAGGAAGCGGGCCAAATCCTGCGCCTCATTCCCCTGGAGCTGCATGTGCGGCATGCGGCCGCTCGGATCGACCGCGAGTGGGTTTTGCAGATAAGCGGCGAGTCGTTCCGGAGAGGTCTTGCTGCCGAGGCCGACGACGGGGATGCTCGAAGAGCGCGGAATGAACGACTCCGCCGCTGGGTTTTCTTTCTTGTCCACCGCTTGGACGGCACTGCCTTCCGAGAACTGAATACTCGTCCCATGGCAGACGACGCAGCCCACCGTCGCATAGAGCTTCTCGCCACGGCGCTCGCTCGCGCGCTCGTCTTGGCGATTCGCCCGTCGATTTCCGGTCGCGCCCAAACCGTTGAGTGATGATAAATACTCCGCGACCGCGTAGCGCTCGACGCGGCTGTTGGCATCGTCGCTGAACATGCGTGGCATCACCGCGCCGGGACGCATCTGCTGCGGATCGCCGAGCCAGTGAAACATCCAGCCCGCCTCCGCACGTCGGCCGACTTGCGATAGATCGGGACCTTGACGCTTAACAAGACCGCCCGCCAACTTGTCACCGTCCGCCGGGCGATGGCAGGCGGTGCAGTTGTGCTCTTCGACGACGTAGCGGCCGAAGTCCGCTTCACGGTCCACGGCAACCTGTGCGGGAACGTCCTTCGGCAGATGAGCCAGGTGATCGAAGGACAGTGGTTCCCTGCGGAAGTACGGCGCTTGCCAAAGTAATTCCAAGCGTGCGGGCCCCGGCAAGCGCGTGAACTCGGCAGTCAACCGATGGACGCCGCTCTCCAGGCGTGTGTCCGCACTTGTTTGCTCGACGGGCTTTTCTTCTTGAGCATTTACGAGCAAGATTTCCTTGCCATCAATCGTCAAGCGCAAGCGGCCGCGAACGATGGCGCGGAACTGATACGTGCCGGCGCGCGGGGTTTTCAGATAGCCTTCCCAGCGAGCGGTTCCGCCGTCGGCGGCGAGCCGCGGATGGGGCGCTTCGCCGGCTTGCAGCGCCTGCGCGATCGTCGGCTCCAATTGCATGATTTGGCGGCCGGCATTGTCGCGGTAAGTCGCGACAAGGCCGGGTCGAAGGTCTTCCTCATCGACGCCTCGTTGTGGCGTGGTCTGAGACCACGCCACAACGGCAGACACTTGCAAACAGATGAGAGCAAGAAGCGAACACAGGCGACGCGAAATCGTCATGGGTCTTCCTGTCGCGGCGGGTTTCAATCGAGGCGGGTTTGCCGGTTGACGCGGCGGCGTCAACCGGCATGATGATTATGCCCAAGGCGACGTGCGTGCGAAAGGTGCAATTCATCGGGAAGCCCGAAGCGCGAAGCGAGGGCGGCGGGAGAAACGTCATGTTTGATCTCAATGCGGTGCAGGCGGCGATTCGGCAACTCGGCTTCGATGGTTGGCTGCTCTACGACTTCCGCGGGCTCAACGTGCTTGCGCGCCGCGTATTGGGCATGTCGCCGGAAGGGATGCAGTCCCGCCGATGGTTCTACTTCATTCCCGCCAGCGGGCAACCGCGAAAGCTCGTCCACCGCATTGAACCGCGGGCCTTGGCAGCGTATCCCGGCGTCGACCGCGTCTACCTCCGCTGGCAAGAACTGGAAGCCGGCGTTGCTGAGCTTGTTAAGGGAGCAAAGCGGGTGGCGATGGAATACGTGCCCCGAAACGCGAATCCTTACGTTTCGCGCGTCGATGCCGGCACCGTGGAACTGGTGCGCTCGTGCGGACCCGAGGTGCTGCCGTCCGGCGATCTTGTGCAGCTCTTCGAGGCGTGCTGGGACGATGAGCAATGGGCGATGCACCTGGAAGCGGCGCAGCACACGCGCTCGGCGTATGCCGTCGCGTTCGATTTCATTCGCGACCGCGTGAAGAAAAACGGCTCGGTGCGCGAAACCGAAGTGCAAAAGCGCATCCTCGATCATTTCGCAACACACGGAATGGTCTGCGATCATCCGCCGATCGTCGGCGTCGGCCCGCACAGCGGCGATCCCCATTATGAGCCGAAAGCCGACAGCGACGGCGTCATCCGCGAGGGCGAGTTCGTCCTGATCGATCTCTGGGCGAAGCTCGACAAGCCGCGTGCCGTTTACAGCGATCTAACGTGGACGTGCTTCGTCGGTACTCGTGTGCCGGAGCAGTACACGAAGATTTTCAAAGTTGTCGCCGCGGCGCGTGACGCTGCAATTGACAAAGTGAAGCAGGGCTTCGCGGCGAAGAAGCCGCTGCAAGGTTGGGAAGTGGATCAGGCGGCGCGCGACGTCATAGAAAAGGCCGGCTACGGCGAATTCTTCTGCCACCGCACCGGCCACTCCATCGGCCAGGAGACGCACGGCAACGGCGCCAACATGGACAACCTCGAAACGCGCGAGGAACGCCGCGTGCTGCCGCGGACGTGCTTTTCGGTCGAGCCGGGAATCTATCTGCCGGAATTCGGCGTGCGCAGCGAGGTGAATGTGTTCGTGGATAAGGACGAGAAGGTACACGTCACCGGCGGGACGCCGCAAACCGAAGTAGTCGCATTGTTCCAGTAACTCGTAGGCTGCGGGCTACTCCGCCGCCAACTTCACCGATTCTGCCATCAGGCCGTACTTTTTCATCTTCTTGTACAGCGTGACGCGGCTGATCCCCAGAGCGTTGGCGGCGCGGGCCCGGCTATAGCCGTTGTTGCTCAAGGCCCGCTGGATGACGTTTCTCTCGAGCATTTCCCGGTTGTGCAGCAGCGAGTCGGCCGTGCGGTGCGGCCCGTTGCCATGGCCGTTGCCATTCACCAAGTGCGCCGGGGGCAGATACTCGCGAACGGGCTGCGGCAGGTGTTCGATGGTCAACTCCGGCCCGCTGCTGACAAGCACCGCCTGTTGAACAACGTTCTCCAATTGGCGGATGTTGCCCGGCCACGGAAACGATTCCAAAATCGCCATCGCGTCGGGATGGATGTCGAAGAGGTCCTTCTTGAACTTCGTGTTAAAGCGGGCGGCGATGCCGCGGACCAGCGGTGCGATGTCCTGCACGCGCTCGCGCAACGGCGGCAGGTGGAACGACATCACGTTGAGCCGGTAGTACAAGTCCTGCCGGAACTTGCCCCGCTCGACGGCCTCATCCAGGTCCCAATTGCTGGCGACGACGATCCGGGCCGAGCATTTGTGGGTTTCGTTGCTCCCCACCGGCTCGAAATCGCCCGTTTCGATCACGCGCAGCAGACTGGCCTGTTGTTCCAGCCCCAGGGTGTCAATTTCATCGAGCAGAATGGTCCCGTGGCCCCCGGCCTCGAACTTCCCGACCTTCGGCCGATCGGCGCCGGTGAAGGCGCCGCGCACGTGGCCGAAGAAGGCGCTCTCGATCAAATTGGGCGGCAAGGCGCCGCACGGAACAGTCAAGAAGGGATGCTCGCCGCGCGGCGAGCATTCGTGCATCAGGCGGGCGAGGTAGGTTTTGCCCGTGCCTGTCTCCCCGGTGAGCAGCACCGTCACGTCGTGCGCCGACGCGAGCGTGAGGCGTTCGACCATCGGCAACAGCGACGGCGTCTGGGCCAGCAGGCGTTGGCTAATCGTCTCCGACAGCGACTCTTCGCGCGGTTCCAGGAAGCCGTAGCCTTCGCCCAGGTTCTCATGCACCGCGGCGAGTAGGATGCCCGCGTCCTCAGGCCAGCGCAGCCGCTTGGCGATATAGGGATCAAGGGCCGCCAGTTCGCCGCGGCGCGGCAAAGCATCGCCTTCAACGATGAGGATGATCGGCGGCAATTTTAGAAGGGTGATTTCTTGAACGAGGCGGTAGAGCGGTTCGGTTTCCTCGGGCAAGGCGAGAGCGAGCAAGAGAAGCCCGTCGGTCGTCCGGCCCAGGCGGCCGCGGATGGCGTCGAAGTTGCAATGGAGGATCGGCCACCCCAAACTCTTCTTGAGGTAAGTTTGGAGAGTGCCCGCCAATCGCTGGTCGTCGGCGACCAACGCAAGACGACTGCCTGACATCATCGCGTCTCCCTGACTCGCCCCGAGAAGCCGACTGGACCTTTGGCTTCTTTGTCCAGTCCCCGCTTCGGGGCCTAAATCCTGGCTCGGACGCGCGCCGTGAGTTTCCCTACTTCACTGCCGCACCGAACGTCTCACGCTGCAACCCTCGGATGTTTCTGTTCACCGACCGCCCAACCGCTTCGGTGGACGCTTCGCCGACCGCGGGCGAACTTGACAGCCGCCGCGTCGGAACGCGTGGCGACGAAACGACCGCCTTCTTGATTAAGGAGGTTAGCGCCTGCGGACAGCGAGGTCACGCAATGAGAATCGCGAATTCACTGGGGATCGCTTCCATGCGTGTTCGGAAAGAACGGTTGCTCGCGCCAGCGTCGAAAGCGGGCGGCGGTGTTCGGCGGTCCCGCAACGCCATTGATGCGTGGAGATTCTCGTGCTGGCATTTCCTTCCGCTTGATGAGTGTCCGGCGGGACATGGGAAGGAATGCAGGCGTAGGCAGACGGGGCCTCGCCAGGAACTCGCAAGGAGGGCAGTTTCCGCAAATCTCAGGAAACCGTTCCCGTTGCGGGTTCACGTTCCGGCGTGCTTCCTGCACCGCTCCGAGTGGCGGACGAACCGAGCCCGTCGTCTCGGAGTAGATAGCGAATCTAGGCGGCAGCGGCCTGCCTGTCAAGCATTATCCGTAAAGTTGCGGCCACTTCGTCAGGTTCCCCAGCCTCGCGCGGCCGCGCGAGCCGCACGGGCGGCACAATCGCTTTTCCGCGCATGCGCCGTCGAGGAGCTTTGCTAGAGAAATGAACAGTCGGGCCGGGCAATTCGCACGGCCGTCGCCGCGCGCGGCGCTAATCCACACCGACGCCCGCTTCGGCTTCATCCGGCTTTTCGACAACGTGTTCCAAGTAGCCGTTGGTCTCGGGCACTAACAAGCACTCGGTGTCGAGCAACGACTGGGCGATGTCACGGATTTGCCGCCGTTGCCGGCGCGACAACACGCGCAGACGTTTGTAGGCGTCTTCTTCGGAAATGCCGAGGCGTTGCACGAGAATGCCTTTCGCCCGCTCGATGAGGATGCGGTCGTTCAGCCGCTGTTGCAGGTGCGCTACCTGCACATTCCAGTGGGCGATGCACTGCTTGCCGGCGCGCGCCCCGACGAGGGCCAGCCAAAGGCTATCCAAGTTAGGCTTGGGCGGCACGAACCAGATGGGCTGTCGCTCGGCATGGGCGCGGAACCGCTCGACCCGCTCCGGCGCCGCGACGATCGCGAGTCCGACGCCTAGATCGAACACTTCTTCGGTGCCGCTGTTTTCCGGCCAGGCGCGTTCGTTGATCAAAATGACATCGAGGAGGTCCGGCAACAACTTGCGCATCGCCGACGGAAAGTCGGTTTGGAACGAGGTAGCCCCGACCAATTGGAGCGGGCTGCCCGGGCGTTTCGCGAGTTCCCGGAGCAACGGCTCAATATTCCCGGCGTCGTCGCCGGTACGGTGATCTACGAGCCAAACGCGCATGGCGGTACCTCGCACTGGATCGGACCCCCTCACGCTGCCGTGTCCCGCGCGGAGAGGGGCAGGGTGACGGGCGGGCATGCGAGCCGAGGACGAAGAACTCTGCGAGACCCGCAAACCAGAACGGTTAAGCAAACATTCGCTCACTGTTCCAGCTTGTCAAGCAAGCGCGCTCTCGCGTGGGAATTTGCGACGGACGCGGACAACGGATCGGCGAGTTTTGTGCTCTCTTCCGGTTCGTCCCGTCTCTCGAACCTGCGTCAAACGCAGCGCAGGTCCGAAAGTTGGCAATTCGATCGTAATCCCACCTTCGACCTTGGATCGCATTTCCGCATGAAGGTTTTCGGGCCGGACCCGTTCGGAGTCGGAAAGGGCACGGCCGGGCTATTGGGTGTACGAAGCGTCAAGTGCTGCTTTGGAAAGGGGACAGCCATCCATAACGCTTCGCAGATATGACGGTTCACAGCGTGAAAAGGATTGCGCTCGCGACGAGATTTCGTCGCGGAGGATTTGCAAGGCGATCGACGCGCGTGCGCTTGAGTCGGTTTTTCCTGTGCCAATAGAAACGCCGTTGGCGGCTTGCTCAAAAATGTCGCCGCCAACGGCGTACCGGTTCCATCGCGCGGCTACTTCGCGGCCGCTCGCCGCGCCGGCAGGGGCGGCGGGAACTCATCCGTGCGGAATGGCGACGCCGGCAGCCCGTCCTTATTCCACAGGTTCACGACCGGATAGTTCGCCCAACCGAAACGCACCGCGACCGGCTTGGCCACCTTGTCACTGTGGACGATGATCGTGCCGTCGCGAATTTCCGCCTCGGCGTTGACGAACTTCATGTCCTCGCCGGCGAGGGTGAAGCCCTGAAGAGGGCCGCCCTTGTTGACTAAACCGCCGCCCACGTTTTTGAAGCTGACGACGGCCTTGTCGCCGTGAATCTTCAGACCGTCGTACGCCGGGCCGATGAACTCAATCTTTTGCCCGTAAGCGAGCGCGCGGGCCGCAAGAGCCAAGCGCAGTCCGACAGGCTCTTTCTGCTTGGGGTGGATGTCCTTTTCGTCGCCGACATCGGTGATGACCGCTTCCGCCGTGTTTGGCACATGCACGCTGACCATCCGCTGCGATTCGCGCAGCCAGGCCCACGGCGGGTCGGTCGGCTGCTGTTCGATCTTCATGAACGGCGCGAGTTGGACGAAAAGAAACGGGAAGTCGCCCTGTTTCCAGTCTTCGCGCCAGTTCTTAATCATGGCGCCGAACAGCGTGCGATACTCGACCGCCCCCTCAACATTGCCGGCGTTCGACTCGCCCTGGTACCAGATAGCGCCACGCATGGCGTACGGCAACAGTGGTGCGATCATGCCGTTGTAAAGCGTGGTTGGCGTGTGCGGGTTATTCTCCGGCGGCTGTGGGGCGCGTGGCGCTTGCGGCGGCTTCGGCGGCTCCTTCCCCTCCTCCTTCGCCTTGGCGACCGCTTCCTTGTGCTTCTCCAGGGCGGCGTTGTACCTCTCCTTGGCCGCCTCGTACCGCTTCTTGGCCGCCTCGTACTTCTCCTTCAGACCCGACAGACCGGCGTAGTGCTTCAATTCCGGAACTGCTTCGAGGGTTCGCAGACTGGTCCACGACTCCGCCGGCGTGCCGCCCCAGCACGTTTCGATGAGGCCGACAGGCACGTCCAGGTTCTTCTGCAGGTCGCGGCCAAAGAAATAAGCCACCGCCGAGCGCCCGGCGATGGTTTCGCTGGTGCATTCCTGCCACTTGGCGTTGACACTCGTCTCCGGCTTAAACGCGATGCGGTGCGGCACTTTGAAAAAGCGAATCTTCGGGTTGTTCGCCTCGGCGATGTTCTTCTTGGCGTCGGCGCTGGCGCCGAGCGACATTTCCATGTTCGACTGCCCGCTGCAAATCCACACTTCGCCGACAAGCACGTTTTTGACCGTGACCGTGTTCTTGCCCGCGATCGTCAGATTGTAAGGACCGCCGGCGGGAAGGTTCTCGAGGTAGACGAGGAACTTGCCGTCTTTCGCGGTGGTGCTTACGTCCTGGTTTCCAAGTTTGACGGCGACCTTCTCGCCGTCGTCTGCCGTGCCCCAAATGGCGACCTTGGCTTGCCGCTGCAAGACGACGCCATCGCTGAACAGGGCATGCGGCTTGACGTCGGCGCGCGCCGACAGTTGCGGCACGGTCTCGGACGATGCCGCAACCAGGCCGAATGCGAACGCAAAGAGCCACGCTCTCCGGATCATGGATGCATCTCCCAAAAAGTGTAGTTTTAAAGCGTATGTCCCAGCAGGTGGGTCGAAAGCGCCCATGATGAGGGACAAAGAAGGGCGTGTCAATTAAGAAACGCGGTCGTCCCGGCGTTCGTGTGAGCAGCTGAAAAGTTGGTAGAGCTTTTGTACACAAGAGGCAAGTCTCGCCTTCGGGTCCGAAATCACTCGCCTTCGCCAAAGGAATGCACCATGTCTTATCAACAACCGCTCAGCCCAGAACTCGAAGCCAAGGCT
>JBGQKZ010000112.1:0-21484 GCA_041499805.1 Gemmataceae bacterium | reverse complement strand
GTCAGACATTGAGTCGCCATCCTTGGCTCTCCGGTGCGATGCGGGGGTAATGCACCGCTATCGTGCTGGAGAGCCGTTCTCTTGCCTAGCTCAGTTCGACGCCGCAGTCGGCTCTGAGGATTTCACAGAAAGTGCAGATTGGTAGGGAAAGGGGCGGTAGTGGATCGCCTCATAAGCCAGCACCGCCACGGCTCCACTGATGACAACAGAGGGCAGTCGTTCATCCCGTCAGTTCTTTCTGCGGCGGGTATGCTGACTGTTTCCGGCCTATCCCCACCTCCAGCGCTGGCAAGGCACTTCCACCCAAGCTCTTGGGGCGGAGCTGCTCTATGCATGTCATCGAAACAGTGTCGCGCTTCCCGCCAGGCCTGCCGTTCCTCGTCCGGGATCATCACCAAGGCGAACGATACTTCCCTTGGGAATCGGTCCTGCGCGCTCACGAATCGCCGCTGGAGTTCCGGCAGGCCCGCATTCGGGTCACTGGCTACACCAACTCCCTCCGGACGCCCGCCAGCAGTAGCGTCGGAGGCTACCGAGGGCGTTGCGGGTTCACCAGAACGATGTCCGCGGGCTTGACTCCGGGCCGCGTGTGCATCTTAGCCAACGACCGCTCGGCCCCCGTGGCAGTGACCTGAACGAGTGCCAAGTCGAATGCGTCTTGGACCGAACGCCCGTAGCCGAGCGCCTCGTAGAAAGTAGCGGCAAACGCGATAGCGGCATCGTCCTTGATCTCCTCGCTCATTCCCACAGCGCAGTCGATCACGCTTACGATCGCTTGGGCCTGCGGCTCCGAGTTGCACGCGTTAAGTACAACGACGCGGACGTTGTCCTTCAGCACGCGGAAGATATCCGCGAGAGATTCCGGCGCGACGAGATGACTCGACCCATCGGCGTGCGTCAACTCGATCGCCCCCGCATCTCCGTGGCCGCTGAAATGGACGATGTGCGGCTTGTGGCGCATGAGCAGGCCAGGGATGTCTTTCAGCCGGACCGCGCCGTGCTTGATGAGATCCACGTGGTCACGATGCTCTGAGCTTCGGATTTTCTGGTCGATAGCCCGGGACTCCTCGTCGATGTTCAACGGTGAATCGATGGGATTCGCGGACAACAATAGCACCTTGATCAATGCTGGCGTTCTCCGCGACTCTACCTGATCGCTCCTTACCGCCATCCTCATGTCCGCGTTTAGGCATTCCAGCTCAACTTGGCCGTCGATTTCTCTAAGTCGTTCAGTTGATGGCGCGCTCCAGATGGCGAAGACTTGCATGTCCCCATTTTCCGTCATTGTCCAATGACTTGCCATCGCGAGATGCTGCCCTGTCACGGGTTTGCGCCCAGGAAGGAAACAGACACGATCGCGGTTCCATGCAGTCAGCATGGCCGAAAACTGCTCCGCTGGACTGCGTTCGGCCACGCCAGTCCCGTGCAACACTTTTCTGGCGTATTCGTGGAGAACTTCGCCGAACCGCAACGCCCAATCCGTCGCGGAGAGTGCCGTCAATCCAGCGCAGCGGAACGGTTCGTGAGAAGACCGCGCTCGATTACGCGCAATCTCATCGAGAGCGACCGCAACAAGCTGAGCGTGCGGTTGATATTCGGAAAACACGTGTCCAATATCGCGGAGTGCCCGAACACAATCGGGCCTATGCTCTTTTGAGCCAGCGTATGTAACAATGGTGGCGCCGCGAGAAATGAGTTCGTGGGCAAGCGTGCAAACAAACCGCACGCCGCCCACCTCGCGTGGGTTTGGAAGAGATGGCATTTCCGTGATTCCTTTGCAGGAAGCGCTGTGTTCCGGCGAATCAAGGCGTCCCGGTCCCGACGCACGCGATTTTAGAGCGCGGCACACCGGTGACACAATGCATGAACTGATTAACCGGCCGGCCGCCGTGCCGCGCCGAAGGCCATCGTTCACCCTGGCCGGCGCGGCGCGGTGATCCAGTCGCCGGGCAAAGAGCGCAGACCTGCTGTTCCCGTGTTATGTTTTCTCGGAGTCACCCGCGCGTCGGCCGCACGTCAGGGGAGCATCGCATGGGACTGTTCTGCGTCAACTTCCATTTCCGAACAACCGATGACAAGGCCCTTTCACAAGCACTAAACCGGCGCGGAGTCAGCCGCTACCGCGTCGTCCCCGCGCAGAGCGGCTGGACTGCACTGTACGAAGAACAGGCATCCGAGCAGGATGATCGGCGGATCCGCGAGCTCGGCGGCGGCCTCTCGGATGATCTGCGCGTGCCGGCCATCGCCTTTCTGGTTCACGACAGCGACATCGCGTGTTACTGGCTGTTCGACAACGGTCAACTCCTCGACGAGTACAATTCCGACCCCGGCTACTTCGACAGCGACACGGACGGGCCGCCCAGCCCGGCCGGCGCCCGCACAGACATCCTGTTGCGCTACTGCCGGCCCGGCGTACGAAAAGACGAGCTCGCGGCGCTCCTTGGCGAGGACCACGTGCGGGCAACCACGTTCGCCGAGGATGTGATTCGGCGGCTCGCTGGGGCGCTCGGCATCGACCGCAATTTGGCGATTGCCGACTACCGCCATCTGCCCGGCGAGGACGGGCCCGGCGGCTTCGATGACGAGGACGAGGATGATGACGGCGGCCCGAGCGGCGCCCCGATGAAGGCCGGCCTGGTCGAACGACTCGCCAAACACTTTGGGTTCGCGCCAAGCAACGCCGCCGCCGATCCGCAAGCGACTGCCCTGGCACAGGCGGCGGCGCGTGGCGACACCGACGAAGTCGATCGCCTCCTGGTCGCCGGCGTCGCGGTGAACGCCGAAACGCCGGTTCCGATCCCCGGAGGCAATTTTACTGCGGGCATGGCCCAATTCTTCCCCGGCGGGTTGCCGCAAATCGCCATGACGCCGCTGCTCGCCGCCGTGTCCAACAAGCATCGGTCCACCGCCGCACGGCTTCTCGACGGCGGCGCCGATCCCAATCTCGTCCATCCTCGCTTCGGCACCGCGGTTCACGCTGCCGCCGGCGCCGGAGACGTGGAGTTGCTTCGCCTACTGATCGACCGCGGCGGCGACGTCAACGCCCGCAACGCACAGGGCCAAACGCCCCTCCAGGTCGTCGCCGTCAGCCGCGCGGGGATGGAGCGTCTCGCCGAAGTGCAGGCGACCATGAAGTCGATGGGAATGCATCTCCCCTCGCAACTGGCGAACGTGTCGCCGCCCGCGGAAGGTTGGGACGCTTGCGAACGGCTGCTGAAAGAGCAGGCGGGGCGTTAAGAGAATGAGCATCGCGGGGGTACAGCAACTCGACGCGTAAGCGAGAGAGTCCGAACAACCCTCGCTTACGCGTCGGGTTAATGCACTACTGCTGCGAGCTGGGCACGAGCAATGTCGGTCAGATAGAGTTGCCAATCACGCGACACGGATGGCTTCACTTTCGGTGCGCGTGCGCAACTCGGGCCGCAGCGCTTACCGTAGTCGCCATGCGGTTATTGTCCGCGAATTTCCGGGTCTTTGTCAATCCGACAGAGGGGGCGGCTCGAAAGAGCAGTGAGCTAGCAGCGCCTTTGCATCGCCATCCTATGCTTTTCGACCCGTCGCGCCATGCGTCGGCGTCACAAACAAAAATCGCCGTCCCCAGCGCGTCACGCCCGCCTTCGCGCGTTTCTTCGCCACCCGCTCCTATTCCGCCGTGTGGCGGATATCGAGCAGCGCCGCTTGTCCGCCCGGTTTGCGCACGCGCACGATTTCGCGGATCGCTTGAGTTCGCCCGGCTGCGTCGTAGATGCTGTGCAGCGCCCAACTTGACAGCGCGACGGCGAACATGTTCGGCGCCACTTCGGGCAGAAACTCGGTCGTTTTTTAAGTAAAATGATCGACGGGGGTGGCGAAGCGCGCGAACCCTCCGGTTGCCTGCAACGTCGCAGCGAAAAGAAGAGGCCCGCCGTGAAGTGGAAACGTGTGCTCGTCATCGTCGCCGTGCTGGCGGTCGCCGCCGTCGGTTTCGGCTTCTTCTGGCCGTTCTACAAACGCACTCACGAGCTGCACCTCTACGGCGTGGTGGAGATTCAGGAGGTCCGCCTCGCCTCCAAAATCGGCGGCCGCGTCGAGGACACCCTGATCAAAGAGGGCGAAATCGTGAACGCCGGCCGGGTCCTCGTCAAATTCGAGGCGCCGGAGCTGCGCGCCCAGCGGCAACAGGCGGCGGCGCGACTCGCCCAGGCGGAGGCGGATTGGGAAAAGGCCGAGGTCGGCCCGCGCGAAGAAGAAAAGGACGCGGCTCGTGCGTCTTGGGACGCGGCCCAAGCCAAGATGGCGATGTTGGACGCGGGACCGCGGCCGCAGGAGATCGATCAAGCCCGCAATGACTTGGCCGCGGCCCAGGCCGACCTGATCCAGTGGGAGCCGCGCGTGCAACGGCTTGAACGCCTGCTGCCTACCAAGGCAGCGTCGCAAGAGGACTACGACACGGCCCGGGCGATGCTCGACCGCACGCGCGCGCAAGCTAAGGCGTTGCAATCCCGCCTGAACCTGTTGCTCGCGGGCACTCGTCAGGAAGAGAAAGACGAACAACGCGCGCAAGTGGCCCGCCTGGATGCGAACTACCGCTTGCTCAAGGCGGGCACGCGTCCGGAGGACAAGGCGGCCGCCGCGGCCCGCGTCGAAGAAGCGCGCGGCAAGCTCGCCGAGCTGGACGCCTCGCTCGCCGAGGTGGACGTCAAGGCGCCGGGGAAATGCGTCATCGAAGTGCTCGCCGTGCGCAAGGGCGATGTCGTGGCGCCGAATCAGCCCGTCGTCCGCATCCTGCGGGATGAAGACCAATGGGTAAAGGTCTACGTCCCGGAGCCAGAATTGGAAAAGATCAAGCTCGATCAACAAGTGACCGTGGTGCTCGACAGCGGCCGCCGGTACCCGGGGTCCGTCTTCTTTATCGCGTCCGAAAGCGAGTTCACGCCGCGCAACATCCAGAGCGAGGACGAACGCCGACACCAGGTCTTCGGCGTGAAGGTGCGCGTGGACAATACGGACCAGAATTTCAAATCGGGCATGGCGGCGCAGGTCATCATTCCGTTGGCGGAGTGAGAGGTAGTTTGGTGAGTGGTGAGTGGTGAGTGGTGAGTGGTGAGTAGTGAGTGGTGAGTGGTGAGTGGTGAGTGGTGAGTGGTGAGTGGTGAGTGGTAGCGGAACGGAACGGAGCGGATATGGCGCCGGACGCGGAAACCCACGCGATCACACCAAGAGTGGCGTCTGATCCATCGCTCACCACACACCATTCACCACTCACTACTCACGAACGGGTAATCGACGCACGGGAAGTGACGATCAAGTTCGGCGCCTTCACGGCCGTTGACCACGCCACGTTGATCGTGGAACGGGGCGAGGTGTTCGGCTTGCTCGGCCCGAACGGCTCCGGCAAGACGACGTTCATTCGAGCGCTGTGCGGCCTGCTGCCGCTGGCCGCCGGCAAGGCCACGGTGCTCGGCCACGATGTCGAACGCGACGCCGAGGAGATTCGCCAGTCGATCGGCTACATGTCGCAGAAATTCGCGCTGTACGAGGATCTGACCTCGCAAGAGAACATGGATTTCTATAGCGGCATCTACGGCCTCTCGACGTCGGAAGCGCGCGCAAGGCAGCAGGAACTCGTGGAGCTGACCGGAATGGGACAGTATCTGTCGCGCCGCGCCGGCCGGCTGTCCGGCGGTTGGAAACAGCGGCTGGCGATGGTCTGTGCTTTGCTCCATCGACCGAGGTTAGTGTTTCTCGACGAGCCGACCGCCGGCATTGATCCCGTCGCGCGGCGTGACTTGTGGGACTTGCTCTTCCGCTTATCCGCGGAAGGAATCACGCTCTTCGTGACGACGCACTACATGGATGAAGCGGAACGCTGCGGCCGCGTCGGCTACATCTACCTCTCGCATCTGCTCGCGGTCGGCACGCCGGCGGAATTGAAGCACTTGCCGCAGGTCAACCCGCCCGGCACGAAACGGTTGGAAATCGTCGGCCCGAAAATCGCCGTGTTGCTAGACCGGATGCGCCATCATCCGCGTGTTCTCGAAGCGACGATCTTCGGCCAGGCGATCAACGCCCTTGTCAACGCGGACGTAACGCCGGAGGACCTCGGTCTGGTACATGTCGAAGTGCGGCCCGCGGAGCCAACGCTGGAAGACGTATTCGTGGCACTGTCGCGGGCGCAGAGCAATGGAGATTGACGATGGCCGCGAAATTCTCGCCGCAGCGTGTCTTCTCCGTGGCCCGCAAGGAGATGCTGCACATCCTGCGCGATCCGACGACGCTTTTCTTCGCGCTTTTCATGCCGGTGATGGAGATGTTCCTGCTCGGCTTTGCGATTGATACCAATGTGCGGCACATCCACACCGTCGTCCTCGATCTCGATCAGAAGCAAGAAAGCCGCACGCTGTTGCAGAAGTTCGAGAACTCGGAAGATTTTCAAATCGTCGAGTACGTATTCTCCGATCAAGCGCTCAACCAGGCGATCATCGCCGGTCGGGCGCGCGTTGGCATCAAGATACCCGAGGATTACTCGCGCCGTTTGGAAGCGGGCGATACGGCGCAGATTCTCGTGCTCGTGGACGGCTCCGAATCGAGCGTCGCCGGGGAGGCGCTCAACGTCGGCAACGCCATCGCGCTGCGCGAATCGCTCGAACGCGCTCTGGGAAACAAGCCGCTCCCCGTGGAATCACGGCCGCGGATTCTGTTCAACCCGGACACGCGCTCGCCGAATTTCTTCCTACCCGGCTTGATGGTGGTCTTCACGCAGATCATGGCGGTGATGCTGACCGCGAATGCCATCGTCCGCGAAAAAGAGAATGGCACGATCGAGCAGCTTTTTATGACGCCGGTCAGCGCCACGGAGCTGATCATCGGCAAGCTCATTCCGTATCTGTTCGTGACGTTCCTTGAATTCTGCGGCATCGCCCTGCTGATGCGCGTCATCTTCCAGGTGCCGGTCCACGGCAGCTTCTTCACGCTTCTCTTGATCACGTTGCCGTTCGTGCTGGCAATGCTCGGTTTCGGTCTGTGGGTTTCCACGAAAGCGAGTACGCGGGAAGCGGCCGGGCAGATGTCGATGGCGACGGTAATGCCGGCGATCTTCCTTTCGGGCTACGTCTTCCCGCTCGATTCGATGCCGCGGTTCTTCTATTACACCGCACAGATCATTCCGACGACCTGGCTGATCGACGCGGCGCGCGGCGTGATCCTGCGCGGCGCCGGCTGGCCGGAATTGTGGAAACACGCCGTCGTGTTGTGGGGCATGGCACTGGGCGTGTTCGTTTTCAGCGCGCTGCGGTTTCGGAAGCGGCTGACGTGACAAGAGAGCTCACGGGTCGTTGTCCGATTCATCGGTAGTTGCGAAGGAAACGGTCCGCCAGACGAAATAATGGACATATATTCAGTTTCCGGTTGACACGAGCGACGTAATGTTGTACACTACATACAACATGTTGTCATCCAATTACAACACATCGCCTAGGATACCTTAGATGAACGGCGCATTCGGTAAATTGCTGAAAAAACTCCGCATGGAGAAGGAGCTCACGCTCAGAGAATTCTGTCTGGCAAATGGTCTCGATCCTGGTAACTACAGCAGGCTAGAGCGCGGCCTCTTCGCGCCGCCGCAGCGGGAAGATTTACTAGCTAAGTATGCAACGGCACTCGGATTAGGGCGCGGTTCCGGTGAGTGGCTTGAGTTTTTCGATTTGGCGGCCACGTGCAGAGGCGAAATCCCGAAGGATTTGCTTTCGGATGAAGAGGTACTGGAGAAGCTTCCCGTCCTCTTTAGGACTCTTAGGGGTACGCGACTTCCGCCAGAGAAGCTGGACGAAATCGTCGATAAGGTGCGGAGATCCTGAGGATGGCAATCGTAGCGCCATTTCTGCCCTACGAAAAACTTCGCGGCATCGCCGCCGATTTTCTCCGGCAGCATCATCCGTCAGGTGAGTTACCGATACCCATCGAGAAGATCGTCGAATTCAAGTTCAGACTCGACATTGTGCCGGTCCCCGGCCTCCAAGACAAATTCGACGTTGACGCATACGTCACGAGCGATCTAAAGGAAATCCGGGTAGACGGGTTCATCCAGGAGAACCGGTCCACCCGGTATCGTTTTAGTCTCGCGCATGAATTGTCACACTTGCTGATCCACCAAGACGTGTTCAAGGAATTACATTTCTCCACGATCCAGGAATGGAAGTCAGCGATCATTTCCATTCCCGAAGAGCAGTATTCGTGGATCGAATGGCAAGGCTACGCCTTGGCGGGGCTTATCCTCGTTCCCCCCGAGCCGCTCGCGAGCGTGTTTGGCGACAAGATCAAAGAAGCGAGAAAAGCCGGAATCGAGCTCCTCGACGTGGATGAAGAGATGCGCCGGGTCGTGGAGAGCCATATTGGCCGCTATTTTGAAGTCTCGGCCGACGTGGTTGCCAGACGAATGAAGTGCGACAAGTTGTGGGGCTAACAACGGGGCTTGGCCCACCCGGATCAATTGACACAGGGCTGTCAGCTAAACATATGCGTCGCGCATGCAGCGCAAGCTGTACGAAGACCTGGCCATGACCAAGGTCCGCGCACTTCAAGGGGGCTCGTTTTTTAACACTCACCACTCACGATTACGGCACGACTTGCACCTTCGTCACGAACTCGATTTCACTCTCCTCCTTGAGATCCGTCAGCACGCGGAGGGTGCGGCTCCATTCGCCGGGCTTGTCGGCTTTCAGTTTCACGGTGAGCACGTGGACCGGCTTCGCCTCGTCGGTGTTGTCTTTCACCGTTAGGTTTTCGTCGGTGCCTTTCACGGCGGTGATTTTGAACGGTTTGACGCCGCGGACGATGACGCGGCGCTCGCCCTCGGTGCCGGCTTTCACCTGGCCGAGGATGACGGTGCCGGGGCTGACGCTCAAGGCCGATTCGATCTCGACCGTCAGCGGCAGGCGAACTTTCGGCATGGCGGCGCTGTTCGTTTTCAGCCACACATCCGTGTACCACTTGCCGACCGGGGCGTCGCCGCGGAGCTTGGCCGTGATCTGATAGCTCGACTCGCTGCCCGTTCGGCTCAATTCCTTTACGTTCGTCTGCACGTAGTTGCTTTCGCTCTGGGCGTCCGTGATCTGGTAGCCGCTGGTGCCGAGGAACGTGACCGTCGCCGACGCCGTCGGCGTGGTGCCGCGTTTCACGGTGCCGAACGCCAGCGAATCGGGCGAAACGCTGACGTCGTCGCGGGCGTTGGCCTGCACCCAAAGGCGGACCTCCTCGAACTTCGGCTGGCTGAACGTGACGAACACGGTGATCGTCTTGACGCCGGAAAATGTCCGGGTGTCCATGTTGACGATGACCGCGGTCTCTTCGCCGGGCTGCAAGTCCGACTTGAGCAATTGTGCGCTCGAGCAGCGATTGCACGACACGCGGACGCCGGAGATTTGCACCGGCCCGTTCGTCTTGTTCGTAATGCGGAAGGGATGCGAGAGCAGCGGGCCGCGCGGCACCGAGCCGAAATCGCGCGACATTTCGTCGAAGAGCCCGTCGGCCCAAGAGCCGGCGAAACTTGTCCCCGCCGCCCACAAACCCAACAGACAGACCAGACTGAAGCGCAACATAGATGTGTCCCCTGCTGTACCGGCCCCGCCGCCCGCGAAGGTGCAAGTGCCGTGGCAGACCCACGGGCGGCTAGGGCACACTATTATATCGCCTTGTGACAAGGCGGTGTCAAAGCGGGCAAGGATGAAAGTTTGCTCGGCCAGACAGCCCGCTTCCACACCGGCGGCGTCCCTGCTGTCTTCGCTAAGTCGCCTACGTCTTACGCTCCAGTCACAGGCTGCGAATTCTGTGCCAACATCATTTGCCTGATTGATAGAGTCTACGCTTGCGGAAAGGTCTACCAGGATTTCTTGTCCGCTCAGCGCAGTGTATGTGCCGCGAGGACGGCGACGACCACGCGTCTGGCGCCTGCTTTGCGCAGCGCGCGCGCCGCCTGATGCGCGGTGCTGCCGGTTGTGAGCACATCGTCCACGAGCAGAACTGTCTTTTCCTTGAGCTTGGCGTGCGAACGAACCCGGAAAGCACCGCGGACATTGTCTCGGCGTGCGGCCGGTGTTTGCGCCGTCTGGTGCGGCGTGTTCCGAATGCGACGAAGCCAGGAACTGCGACACGGCAACGAGAGGCGCGCCGCCACGGCGCGAGCCAGCGCTGCGCTTTGGTTGTAGCCGCGCGACCAACGCCGCCACCAGTGCAGCGGCACGGGAAGGATTACATCCGCCGCCGCGGATCGAAGTTGCTGTTCCGCGTGCTCCGCCCAGGTGGCGCCGACGATCTCGCCCAGCGCCTCGCTGAATCCGTGCTTCAGGCGCAGCACGACATCGCGCAACAGGCCGTCGTACGGGCCGAGTCGCAAGACCGCGTCGAAGGCGAACGGCGTCCCGCGGCAGCGGTGGCAGCCGTCTTGAAGACTCACGAACGGACCGACCGTGCTGCCGCAGCGTGGACAACTCGGAAAGCGATCAGTCGTCAAAGCCGAGCGACACGGGTCGCAGAAGTATTTCTCGGCGTGTTCGAGCGCGCGTCCGCAGAGGTGGCAAAGTGCCGGATAAACGAGATGAAGCACGCCGGACGCGAATTCACGGCCCACGGAAGTGAGCGATTGAAGGTTCACGGTGCGGCATCCGGCTACAACGGGCGACAGGGCGATTGTAACCGGTGCGGCGTGCAGCACCACGGCAAATCGGTAGCCGGAGTTACGCCGCGCGATTCAGGACGCGCAGGCCGCAAGCACGTTCGAGTAATGCCGCGGGTGATTCGTTCGGCAACGCCAGGGCGTGCGGCGGGATAAAGTACGAATGCTCCAGCGCAAACCGGCCGCGAAGCACGGCGTGGCTCGCGGTGTCCGTCATCGCCAGCCACAGCGAGCCGGGCGGGAAGCTCCATTTGCGCTTGGGCGTGTGTTCCTGAAACGCCTCGTTGGCCTTCATGAAATCGTGGAAGCGGAGCATGAACGAATCGTATGGCGACCGCCTTGGTCGATCCGGGCGGAAGAGTTGCAGCATGCTGGTCTTGAATCCTTCGACCCAGCCCGGCCCGTCGGCGGTCGGCAACCCGGCGGCTTCGCCAAAGCGTTCCAGCAGTTTCGCGAACGGTTCGGTCGTCACCCAGATGCGCGGCTGGGTCGGATTGATGTTCACGAAGAGCCGCAGGATGCGTTTGCCGTTTGTCGGCCGGCTTGGGAAAGCATCGACGTGCAGCAAATCGTTGCGGGCTTTCAGCCGCAATTTGCGCGTCGCTTCTTCTTCGGGTCGAAAGCTCACCAGGTCAAGTTGCCATGAGCCGGCGTAACGCGGTAATGTCTTCGCCAGCCACTCCGTCGCCGTGTGGGCGAAGCTTGCCAGCAAGTTCTTTAAGCGGTGCGCTTGCTCGGATGATTCGTGCAGATAGCCGCCCGTCTTGCCCGATTTGGGATCGTAGCTGATGTTCTTATGCGCGCGGCTGGCGAGGCGTTGTTGAAGCAGGAACTGATGATCGTCGCCGGTCGCCAGCGGAAACGGACAGGTCGGGAAGTAGACGATGTCGCCGCGTTCAAGGCGCTCCTCGAACGTGCCGGCGACCGAATGGTCGGCCATGCCGATGCCTCCTCTTCGAGTTCCGCGAAGGCGCTGTTCCGAAGCGCCGGGGCACTCGCCGTGGGAGGGCTATAGCGATGGCGGTTTGTTGGGACAAGACGGAAAGTTTAGTTTGCGATACGCAGCGCGCTGTTCGCCGGCGTGCCGTTGCGGGCCGCCTCGCGCGGCAAAGAGAGGATGAAGCGCGTCGGCCCGCCGGGCACGTCGGCGAAACAAACGTCGCCGCCCTGCTCGCGCGCCAGCCGCCAAGCCGTGGGCAAGCCAAGTCCCCTGCCCCGCCCCGCGGATCGACCGGAATAGAACGGATCGAAGAGATGTTCCCGACTCGACGGCGCCGGTCCTTTGCCGTTGTCTTCCACGTAGATTTCCACACGGTGGGGAACCGGCGTTTCGACGCGGAAGCCGGCCCAGCCGTCGGGCGGCGCTGCTTCGATGGCGTTGCGCAGCAAGCAGGTCAACGCGGTGCGAAGCTGTTTCGGGTCGGCATCGAGCGTGAGCGCTTCGAGTTCCGGGCAGACGAGCCGTACCCGCCGGCGTTCCGACGTCTCGCGGAGCGAACCGGCCACTTCACGCAGGACATTGGCCAGATCGACCGGCTGCTTTTGCGGGCGGGCCGGGCGGGCAAACTGCATCAGCTCCGAAAGAATCTGATGGACGCGCTGTGTCTGGCCGACGATCGCCTCCAGCGCGCGCTGCCGGGCCGGCACTTCTTCGTAGCCCAAAAGATACTGAGCCTGGCCCGAAATCACGGCCAGCGGATTGTTGATTTCGTGACCAGCGCCGGCGGCGAACTCGGCCAAGGCGCCGAGCTTCTGTGCCTGCAACTTCGCCGCCTCACCCGCACGCTGGTCTTCGACGGCGCGCTGCAAATCATCCACATCGCGTTCCACGCACGCGAAAGCCTGGGTGTCGCGGAGGCGGCGATTTTCGAGGGCGAGCCCGAGCAATTCGGGCAACAACGGCTGCTTCGACGGCGCCAGCCATTCACGCCGCGGCAACAGTTCGTTCGCCAGCTCTTTCACGACTCGGCTCGCCGCTTCCCCCTGCGCCGCCGTCATGCCGAGCGCCTGCGCCGCCTCGAAAGACGCGGCGCCGACCGCCAGATTCAGCCCGAATCCTTGTCGCTGCGCTTCCGCCACCGCCCACTGGACGCCGTGGAACAGATCGACGTCCGCGCCCAGCGCCTGGGCCGTATCCACGGGCAGCCCGAGATGACCGACGACCGCCGTCAGCCACGTCGGCAACCGCCAACGTCGCGCCAACCGCCGAGCGATCGCGGCTTGGTCAAAACCCCAGCGGCGCTCCTGAGTCAAGTGGGGTTGGCGAGAGAATTCCGGTTCGGCGAGACACGCTGCTGCTTCTTTGGGAGAAACCGCGGCAACCGCCAGCCACCCCAAAGGAGCAAGCAACCCCGCGACCCAAGCGTTGTCCGGGTCACAGCGACCGGTTTGTCGCGCGATGAATTCCGCCAACCGGGCATAGACAACACTCGCCCGGTAGATCGGCGTCGCTTCGGCCTGGTTCCAATCGACGAAGCCGGTTTCGCCCGACGCCAATTGGCGCAACGCCCCCTCGGCGACGGCGGCTTCTTGCAAAAGTGCGGGAAAGAAGGAGAGCGGAGCGTTCTGCAACGTGGCCGACGCCTGCCGAACGACGAGCAGCACCGCGCCGGGATCGAAGCGCAGCTCCGCCCACGCCGGCGCGCCCGGCGAACGGGCCAGCGCCACTAAAGAGGAAGCGCCGGGCGCCAACCAAGACAAGCGCGTGGCGGCTTCACCCAGAGCGGCCGGGACGATCCCTGTCACCGTGAACGCTCCTTGCAGAAGAAGCCAGAAGTCAGGAGCCAGAAGTCAGAAGGCGAAACACATCGCCGGCGTTTCGACTTCTGCTTTCGGCATTCTGACTTCTGACTTCTGGCTTCTGACTTCTTACGCGGACGCCGACACCGCCTCGATTTCGAGCAGGCTGCACATGCGGTCGATCAGCTCTTCGATGTCGAACGGCTTGTGCAGGAAATCGTCGGCGCCGGCCAGCTTCAGCTCGGCGACCTTGTCCTCTTCGATCATGCCGCTGATGCACAGGATACGCACGTCCTCCAGCGACACGTCGGCCCGGACGCGGTGGCAGACTTCCTTGCCGTTGATGTCCGGCAGCATGACGTCGAGCACGATCAGGTCGGGCCGGTACTCCTTGACCATCATGCCCGCGTCGAAGCCGTTGGAGGCGATGCGCACCTCGAACCGGCCGTCTTCTTCGAGCACCTTCGTCATCAGCTCGACCAATTCGGCGTCATCGTCCACCAGCAGCACCTTCCGCTTGCCGCTCTCGAGGGCATCGGTCGGGATGCCGTTGTCTTTCATGAACTTGTAGAGCATTTCGCGGGGGATGCGGCGGAAGCGCGAGCCCGGCACGCGAAAGCCCTTCAACTGCCCGTTGTCGAAGCAACGGATGATGGTTTGTTGGCTGACCTTACAAATCTTGGCCGCCTCGCCCGTCGTGAAAACAGTCTTCATGCGTTCGTCCATCCCTTGCCGGCCCGCTCACTCCACCCCCGACCCTCCGAGAGAAGTGGGTTGCGTGAGTTACCCGGTCGCACGAGTTAGGTCCGGGGGCGATCTCTCCGAAAGACTGCCCGGGACCGAAATCATCCCTGATCTTGCCTCTGGGTCCGTTCCGACGAGTCCAACGCCGGCCAGCCTGGCCGCCGTCGTCTCGCACTTACAGCTGGCCGGAAAAGGTGTCTGGAACTTTTCCTAAGAGCTCCAGACACCTTTTCCGGACTGATCCGTGAGCCATCGTAGGGGAGCAAAGTCGCAGTATCGAAGATGAAAGGCTTACCGATCTTTCCAACAACCGCGATTATAACCAGCCCCCTAAGCGTGTCAACGCGAACCTTTTTGACGGCATCGCCATAAGTTGTTTACTTGACCGCAGTTCCTCCCGACGCCCGGATGACCCTATCGGCGCGTCAAATCTTTGCACCCTGTCGATAGTTGCGCCTTTTGCGCGAGGGACGCTCGTGGCGAGGTCGGGCTTGGTCCCGTGCCTTCGCTGTCTTTATCGGAATACCGGGGTTGTGTAGTTGCGAGAATTTTCCTAGATGACCAGGGCGGCGGTTTCTATGAACCCGCCTTCGCGCGTGTCCGCGAGCTTGCGGAATAAGGTGCATGATCGGCGCGTCATGTATGTTGACACGTGACGAGCCATGTATTACGGGGTAGCAGTTTATGAAGGGTTTGCTGATCGGCGTCCTTGCCGGCGCGATTCTTGGCGTTCTCGTGGACGGACTCGGAATCTGGTTTGCTGTCAGGGATCAAGTAGGACATGCACGCGCTGAAGGAACGCTTACGGAGAACCAGCTGAACGGATTAGCGAAGGTCACCATTGCCGGCGGAGTATGGGCGTCGCCTCTTTTCGCCGGCGCCGGCGCCATTGTCGGCGGCTTGGTTGGCCTCGTTGTGGGCTTGGTCCGTTACGATTTAACGCCGCGGCCCATCGGTGCGGAGCGTCCACGCCCACAACACTGATCCGATAACGCATGCACCGTGGTATACTGCGTTCGGCAGTTTGAAGCAGTTTGATTGGTTTTGGAGCGACGCAATGTCACCGAATTTCACCGCCGTCGTTCAACAACACGGCAAATGGTGGATTGGATGGATCGAAGAAGTGCCGGGCGTTAACTCGCAGGGTGCGACGCGCGAAGAGTTACTGGAAAACCTTCGGGATGCACTGGCGGAAGCGCTTGAAATGAATCGCGAAGATGCGCGAGCAGCCGCAACTGGTACGTACGAGGAAGTGAGTATTCCTGCGTGAAGCGGCACGAATTTGTCGCACATCTTCGCAAGCACGGGTGCGTGCTTATTCGCGAGGGCCGTCGTCATTCCTGGTGGGGCAATCCCGCCAACAACCGGCGATCTGCCGTGCCGCGTCACACCGAAATCCCCGATCCACTGGCTCGGAAAATCTGCCGTGACCTTGGCATCCCTTCCCCGTAAACGTTGCTAATGCTACGTCGCTGTTCGCGCTTTGCCGATGGGCGTAAAGTACGTTGCCGGCCAACCATCCGCCGCAAGGTGCGGCTCCCGCGGCTCATAGTAATCGGGATGCTGTGGATTGCCGCTCGCCCGACAGCACTCCTGCCACTCCGGAATCGCTTGTCCGCGCTGCTCAAGAATCAGCCTGTGAATGTGGCGCGCGGCCACTTCACTTCCGTCGGCGGGGCTGAGTTCCCAGTCAAAGGCGAGCATGTGCCAATACCAGCAATACCGGCGTGGACACGATTCTCGGGTCAGGCGCTTGCGCGCGTGCTCCAACTCGGTTGGAGAAGGAGTAACTGCAAGGTGAATACGGCCACCAAGTGGTCTACTCATGGCTTCGCGCAGCCGCTATCGCGGCATTGTCGTTCTGCTCGGAACCGCGCCAATTCTATACAGCTTCGTCATCGTCCGCACAAGCAAGCTCCCCTCTCCCACCGCCGGCGTCGCCATGCACATTTCGTCGAGACTGTTCTTGCCAAGAACCTTGAACTGCGGCCCCGTTTGTACGACGACCGTGTCGCCGTCCTCGCTGAGGCAGTAAATCTTGCCATCCGCGACCCACGGCGACGCGGTGAACGCCGTCGGGCCGAGCCGTTCGCGGTCGTACACCTTCTTCCCGGTTCTCGCTTCGTAGCAGGACAACATGCCGCGGTCGTAGAGCACGTACAGGTAATCGCCGTAAACCACCGGCGACGGGTGGTACGGCCCTTCCTTCTTGTTGCTCCACGCGATGAACTCATTGCTCGTCTCGTTCTCCTTCAGGGTGATGTCTCCCTTCGCGCCGGGCTTGATGGCGTAGATGGGCCAGGTGCCGCCGAACGCGACATGGCCGGAACTGACGAACAGCAGGCCGTGCGCCGATGACGCGTCGGGATAGCGATCATCGACATGCCGCGCAGCTCCCAGAGCGGTTTGCCGTCGAGATCGTACGACCGCACCTTGCCGGAGCCGGGCGTGATGATTTCGGTGCGCTGCTCGTTCTCCCAGATATACGGCGTGGCCCAGTTGGTCTTCTCGTCGCGGTCCACGCGCCAGATTTCCTTGCCGGTCTTCTTGTCGAAGGCGACGAGGAACGATTTCTCCTCGTTGTCGTTGACGATATAAAGCCGATCCTTGTAAAGCACGGGCGAGGCGCCCGTACCCCAACCGAAGCGCGTTTTGTAGCTCGGCCATTTCTGCGACCACACTTCCTTGCCGACGCGGTCGAAGCAGAAAACACCGACGCCGCCGAAATAGACGTAGAGATGTTCGCCGTCGGTTGCCGGCGTCTCGGAGGCGTAGGTGTTCTTGACGTGGACCGAGGTTTCCGGCTTGCCTTGATGGACGAGCTTTTCCCAGATGACTTTGCCGGTGCGGGCGTCGAGGGCGTAGACCATCCAGCGGTGCGTCTCCGTGGGCGCTTTGCGTTCGCCGCCCAGGTACAGGCCCTTGTTCGGCTTCTCGAAGTCGCCGTCTTTGAGAACGGAAGTCAAATATACCCGGTCGCCCCAGACGACGGGCGACGACCAGCCGCGGCCGGGGATGTCGGCTTTCCAGGCGACGTTCTTCGTCGTGCTCCACGAATCGGGCAGGCCTTTGCCGGCGGCGACGCCGATCGCGGGGCCGCCACGGAATTGCGGCCAGTTGCCGTCGGCGAGGAGGACGGCGGGCAGAAGAAACATTGCAACGACAACAAGAACGCGGCGCATGGCGAGTCCTTTCCTGGAATGAAGTCGGAAAAGAAGAGTTTCTCGCAAAGGCGCCAAGGACGCAAAGGGAAAAGCAAAAACCCACGGGTTGGGCCCCGTGGGTTTGCTGCCTCTGGTGCGACGGCTACTTGATGTCTTGCTTCTTCTTGCGAAGCTCACCGATCTTCTTGAACTCTTCCAGCGTCAGGAAGCCGTCGTTGTTGGCGTCCAGCTTCTGGAACATCTTGTCGAGCAGTTTCGGCTTATCCTTCAACTTACCTTTGCCGAGTTCGCCGAGTTTCAAGAATTCTTCCTTGCTGACCTTGCCGTCGTTGTCGGCGTCGAGCTTTTTGAACAGAACCTCGGGATTGCGTTTCGGCTTGGCTTTCGCCTTGGCCTCGTCGTCGCCAAAGCTGGGGCCGGCGAAAAGGACGAGAGCGGTCAGCACGCCGGCGAGTGTTAGGAACCTGCGCATGATGAATGGCCTCCTCTTCAAAAAAGTCTGTCAGATCTCGGCGGGCGTGCGTGTCCCCGCCGTCGTTGTTCCAAGACAATGAACACCGCCGTGGTTGAGAGGGTCCGGTCGCTGCACGGGTTTTTCGCGTTTCCCTTGCCTGCCGGCGTTCGCAACGGTAGTACGGTGAATAGATGCACCGTGTCCCCGTCGGGAGATGCCGCCGTGAAGAAATACCTGCCAATGCTCGCGATTGCGTTGTCGCTTGGCGGATCATCATTTTTCCTTGGTCACGCCGACGAGCCGAAGAAAGAGCCGGCCTTTCCGCGTTTCCGCATGCAGGAAATCGAAACCGGCCTGAAAGTCGGCTACGCAGTCTTGCTCGTGGACATCAATGGCGACGGCAAGCCCGATATCGTCGTCGCAGACACCAACCGCGTCGTCTGGTACGAGAACCCGACGTGGAAACGGCGGACGATCATCTCCGGCAAGACGAAGCCCGACAACGTCTGCCTCGCCGCCTACGACATCGACGGCGACGGCCAAATCGACCTTGCTCTCGGCGCCGATTGGAAGCCGTTCAACACCAAAGACGGCGGCACGATTCAATGGTTGAAACGCGGCAAGACGCTGGATGAAGAATGGACCGTGTACCCGATCGGCGAAGAACCAACGGTGCATCGGATGCGGTTTGTCACGCTATACCACGGGCAAGTACGGTTGATCGTCACGCCGCTTATGGGTCACAACGCTTCCAGAGAAGCGAACTGGATGAACGGTTCGCCGGTGCGCGTTCTTGCATATCAAATTCCAAAGGACCCGACAAAGGAGCGTTGGGTTCCCGAGGTCCTTGATCAAAGTATGCATGTGGTCCATAACTTCTGTCCAGATACACATGGCTTCGGAAAAGGAAGCGATTTGCTCACGGCCAGCTACGAAGGCGTTTCTCGCCTGAGAATCGACCCAAGCGGATCTGACCTGAAGTGGACCCGGACGAGGATTGGAGAAGGCAACCAGTCGGATCCAAAGGGCAGCATGGGAGCCAGCGAAATCAAGACCGGGTGGGTCCACGGTTCGCATTATTTCATCGCGACAATCGAACCGTGGCATGGCAACCAGGTCGTCGTCTATAACCCGCCGAGTCCGCCAGACGGCGACCTAGGACCACCGGATGCTAAGCAGCGTCCGTGGAACCGCCATGTTATTGACGAGCAATTGAAATGGGGCCACGCCGTGTGGTGCGCCGATCTCGACGGCGACGGTGACGATGAAATCATCATCGGCGTCCGCGACGACCTTGGCAGCGAACCCGCGAAGCGCCGCGGTGTCCGCATCTATAAAGCGCTCGATAAGACCGGCGCGAAATGGGCCCGTCACGACATCGATCCCGGCGGCGTCGCCGTCGAAGACCTCGCCGCAGCCGATCTCAATGGTGACGGCAAGATCGACATCGTCGCGGTCGGGCGACAGACGGGGAACATTCGCATTTATTGGAATGAGGGAACGGGGAAATGATCGTTTAACCGCGAGCCAGCGGCGAGCGCGGACGTGGCCCTGCGAGTGGCGCTCGCGCTCGCCATTGGCTCGCGGTTAAACGAGCCCGAATTTGTTTTACAATATCTTGAAAACAGTCGCTGCAATTCCGTTCGAGAAGGATCACGAATGATGTTCAAAGCCCGCCTGCTCACCCCCGGCCCGACGCCCGTTCCGGAAGATACGCTTCTCGAAATGGCCAAGCCGGTGATTTATCACCGGACGCCCGAGTTCCGCGCGATGCTCGGTGAAGTCTTGGAAGACCTGAAATATGTCTTCCAAACGAAGAATCCGGTCATCCCGCTGACGGCGTCGGGCACCGGCGGGTTGGAGGCGGCGGTCGTCAACAGTTGCCCGCCCGGCTCGAAAGCGATTTGCCTCATCGCCGGCCGCTTCGGCGAGCGCTGGCGGAGCATCTGCAAGGCGTTTGGCGTCGAGCCGATCTGCGTCACCGTGCCGTGGGGACAGGCGGTGCAGCCGGAGCAGCTTGCTCGCGCGCTCGCCGATCATCCCAATGCGGTTGCGGTCTGCTCTACGCTGAGTGAAACTTCCACCGGCGTCGGTCACGACATCGCGGCGTTCGGCAAACTGGTCGCCGGTACTCCTTCACTTCTGCTGGTTGATGCGATCAGCGGCCTCGGCGTGATGGAATGTCAGACCGACGCATGGAATGTGGACATCTGCGTCACCGGCTCGCAGAAGGCCTTGATGATGCCGCCGGGTCTTGCGTTCGTGTCAGTGAGCGACAAGGCGTGGAAGGTCATCGACAGGAATCCGGGCGCGCGAACTTTCTATTTCGATCTGAAGAAGTATCGCGCCAAGCTCGACGCCCCCGACACGCCGTACACGCCGGCGCATACGCTGGTCCGCGCGATGCGGTTCAGCCTGAAGCGCATTCGGGCGGAGGGGATTGAAAAGATCGTTGAATATCAAGCGCGCAACGGCGCCGCGGCTCGCGCCGCCTTTCAGGCGATGGGTCTCGAAATCTTCGCCGCGCGTCCCGCCAACGGACTCACCGTCGCCAAGATGCCGCCGAGCATCGATAGCTCGGTGCTGCTCTCGAAGCTCGAAAAGCAATACGGCCTCAAGTTGGCGAACGGTCAGGACGAGTTGAAGGGGAAGATCATTCGGCTGGCGCACATGGGGTACATCGACCAATTCGATGTGCTCGCGGCGCTGTCGGGCGTGGAGTTGGTGCTCAAGGAAATGGGGCATCCGGTTGAACCGGGGCGCGGCGTGGCGGCGGCACAACGGGTGTGGGCTGGGTTATAATGCTGAAGTACGGCTTCGCATGACGTAGGGAGAATCCGATGGTCGCGATCAAAATCAACCAGGGCCTGCAGTTGAAGGATCTTCAGCAGTTCTACGATCCAGTCGAAATCCACGACGAGGATGGACGAGTGCTGGGCGTTTACGTGCCGGCCGACTTGCAGCAGAAACGACAACGGCTTGCAGAATTGGAGCCGCCGCCAACCAAAGAAGAAATCGAACGGATTATGAAATTGCCTAAGGTGCCGTTTGCCGAAGTAATGGACCGATTTCGTAAGTTGCAGGCGGAATCGCGACGGCGTGTCGCCACCGGGGAACCCGATTTTACGGGGGACGAAGCCGTTGCCTATGTCCGATCGCTTCGAGAAAGCTCGGAACGCAACGGCGAGACAGAGGAATGAAGTACGCCATTTTCAGTTCGGAGCAATGGGACGAGAAACTCGCCAGAATCTGGCTTCAAGCCCCGGACAGAGATTCGGTGGCGGCAGCAATGGATCGAATCGAACGGGCCCTGCGAGCCGATCCCGACCGAGCCGGCATGCCCCAAGGTGAGGCACGGCGGATCGTTGATGGTCCCATCGCCGTTACGTTTGTGGTCTCGCGACAAGATCTGCGGGTCGATCTTGTGAATATCACGCACCGCGGTTGAATGGTTCGGTCGGGCCGCGGTATTTCGGCATTGCCATACGCCTCAGATACAAATGCCACGCGTCCTCATCAGCGACAAACTGGAACCCCCCGGCCTCGACCTGCTTCGTCAAGCCGGCATCGAGCTGGACGAGCGGCACGGCTTGACCGGCGCCGCTCTGCAAGACGCCGTGCGCGCTGCCGATGGCATGATCGTCCGCAGCGGCACGCGTGTCACCGCGGAATTGCTCGAAGATCCCGGCAAACTGAAGGCGATCGTGCGCGCCGGCGTCGGCGTGGACAACATCG
>JBGQKZ010000111.1:0-21699 GCA_041499805.1 Gemmataceae bacterium | reverse complement strand
GCAGCGCCTCGACCAACGGCGTTCGTTGCTCTACTGGAATGTCCGGAAGTGCGGGGAGTCCCTTCGCCATCCCTGATAAGATACAAGCAGACGGAGCGATCAGCTGCGCCTCTTTCCAGGGTTATTGGGAAGTTACGGCGTAATCGCATAAAGAGCGATCATACAGAGATTTGCGTCAAAAGAGCCGCTGAAACGCAGCCATGTGGATTTGTTGCACCCCCCCTAAAATGTGCCCAAGCGTGTGTGTGGCGTGTAATGCAAGCAATCCAATTTGGGCGGCGCGAAAGGGCCGGACCTTAGCACGCAATCGCATGGTTAATTTCGGGTATCGGTTTGAATGCGCCGCACTATGCGAGAAGCCCGGACACGAGCTTTCCATGCACATCCGTCAGCCGGAAATCACGCCCCTGGAAGCGGTAGGTTAACTTGGTGTGATCGAAACCCAGCAGGTGCAAGATCGTTGCGTGCAGGTCGTGGACGTGAACGCGGTCCTCGACGGCGTTGAACCCGAGTTCGTCGCTGGCGCCGAGCGTGAGGCCCGGCTTGACGCCGCCGCCGGCGAGCCACATCGAGAAAGCGTTGGGATGATGATCGCGGCCGTCGCTGCCGCCCTGCACCATCGGCGTGCGGCCGAACTCGCCGCCCCAGATGACCAGCGTGTCGTCCAGCATGCCGCGTTGCTTCAAGTCGCGCACGAGGGCGGCGCACGGCTTGTCGGTATCGCGGCAATTCACCTTCAAGTCCGCGACCAGGTTGCCGTGCTGGTCCCAAGCTTCGTGGAAGAGCTGCACGAAGCGGACGCCTCGTTCGATCAGTCGGCGGGCGAGGAGGCAATTGTTGGCGAAGCTCGATTTGCCCGGCTCGGCCCCGTACATGTCAAGGATATGCTTCGGCTCCTTCGCGATGTCCATCAGTTCCGGGGCGCTCGTCTGCATGCGGAACGCCATCTCGAAGGAATTGATGCGTGTGGCGATTTCCGGGTCGCCGACTTCGTCGAGCCGCATTTGATTGAGCTGGCGTAACGTCGCCAACGAGTCGCGCTGCGTGTCCGCATCGACGCCGCGCGGGTTGGCGAGATAGAGCACCGGCTCGCTGCCGCCGCGGAATTGCACGCCTTGATAAAGCGTCGGCAAAAACCCGCTGCCCCAATTCGAATTGCCGCCGCTCGGGCCTTTCTTGCCGGAGCTGAACACAATGAAGCCGGGCAGGTCCTGTGATTCGCTGCCGAGGCCGTAGCACGCCCACGAGCCGATGCTTGGCCGGCCGAACTGCTGGGCGCCGGTGTTCATCATGATCTGCGCGGGGGCGTGGTTGAATGCGTCGGTCGCCAGCGACTTCACGATGGCGATGTCGTCCACAACGGTCGCGAGGTGCGGCAGGAGCTCCGAGAGTTCCGCGCCGCATTTTCCGTGCTTGGCGAATTTGAACTTCGGCCCGAGCAGCTTCGAGTTCGGGTTGATAAAAGCAGCCCGATAACCTTTGAGCAATTCCGGCGGCGGCAGCGTGCCGTTGAATTTCGCGAGCTGCGGCTTGTTGTCGAACAGCTCCAGATGGCTTGGCGCCCCTGCCATGAAAAGGAAGATGACGCGTTTCGCTTTTGGGGCGTAATGCGACTGCCGGGGGAAAAGCGGATTCAGATTCGGCGCATTACCAGGCGTCGCTCGCGCGAAACCGCCGAGGAACTGGTTGAGCGCGATCGCGCCGAGGCCCACGCCGCACTCCTGAAGGAACCAACGGCGGGCAAGCAGTTTCGGCTGGATACCGGAATGGCGTTGCGTTTGACAATTCATAGATGGCTCACTGAAAACCGTAGGCCTACGGCCTCATTCCTTGGTGATCGTCTCATCCAGATTCAACAACACGCGCGCTACCGCCGTCCACGCCGCGAGCTGAGGCGCGGTCACGCCGGCGGGCAACGTCGGCGGCTTCGCCGGATCGTTCGCCGCCAGGTCCCACGGCTTTGCGTCCTTCCGCGAAAACCGCTCTATCTCCGTCTTCAGAAGGTCGAGCAGCGCCTCGCTCTCGCGATCCTTTGGTTTGCGCGCGACGCACGACCGGAAGGCGAACGCCAACCGGTCCGCGTCACCGGCGCCGCCCTCCTTGACGGTTCGCAAGGCGAGCGCCCGCGCACATTCCAGGAACAACGGCTCATTCAGCGTCGTTAGCGCCTGCAGCGGCGTGTTCGACCGCGCTCGCCTGACGCACGCGAAATCGCCATTGGGCGCATCGAAGTTTTGCAGCATCGGATAAGGAACCGAACGATACCGGAACGTGTAGACGGCGCGTCGATACCGCGCAGAATTGGTGTCTTCTTTCCACACCTTCGGCCCGTAGCTGGCGGGCGGCTGAAAGAGGAACCCCGGCGCCGGCGGGAACGCGCTTCGACCACCGACGGTCGGATCGAGGAGACCGCTCGCCGCCAACGCCACGTCGCGCACGATTTCGGCCTCCACTCGACTCCGCGGGCCACGAGCGAGACGTCGATTCTGCGGATCGCGCGTCTGCATCTCCGGCGTGACCTTGGACGATTGCCGATACGTCGCCGACGTCACGATCAGCCGGTGCAGTTCTTTGAGCTTCCAGCCGCGGTCCATGAACTCCACGGCGAGCCAATCAAGCAGATCGGGATGCGACGGCGACTCGCTTTGCTTGCCGAGATCTTCGCTGGTGCTGACGATGCCCGTGCCGAAGTACGCCTGCCAGACGCGATTCACGAGCGCACGGGCTGTCGTTGGCGAATTCCGGTCCACGAGCCATTTGGCGAAAGTGAGCCGATCGGGTTTCGAGTCGGCCGGCAGTGGATGGAGAAACGCGGGCACGCCGGGCGTGACGATGTCTGCGGGCTTCAAGAAGTCGCCGCGCGTCAGCAGGTGCGTGTCGCGCATTTCCTCGCGGCGCTGGAGCACGAGCTGCGACGATTCCTCGGGATGCTGCTTCCACAGCGCTTCGATCCGCTCGTTCGCGTCCTTCCATTCCGGCACCGTGGTCCGCCAATATCCGAAGATGAGGCCGGTCTGTCCCGGCGTCCGCCGTTCCGCGGAGATGGCGAGGGCGGCGCGCACGCGTGTAGGCAGCGGATCGGCTTCGGCGTTCGGATCGTCGGTCACGGAAAAGCGGAACCGCCCGAGATTATTGTTCTGGTTGTCGTCGCTGTTCCAGCCGCCGTGGTTTTGCACCAGCTTGAACGTCAACACCGTCCCTTTCTCGAATTCAATCGGCTTCTCGAGCACGAAGACCGCCTTCCGCGGCACATTGCGGCGGCCAGGACCAATGTCGATGCCCCATGCGGTTTCGTCCTTGCCGTCGATCGCGTAGCGGATCGGCCCGGTGACGCGCCGTTTCTTGCTGCGGTCGTCGAAGATCGCTTCCAATTCGCGCTCCGGCGGATTGACGTCCGCCGTGGCATTTGCGATCTTCACCGGCTTCGGTTTGGCGGACCCATCCGCGGGTCCTGCGAGCACCTTGAACTCCGTCAGCGCGAAGAGCCCTTTGATGGAACGCCCTGGACCGCCAAGCGGCAGGTTCGGATCGTTAAGCAATTCCAGCCGCACCGCCGTGATCTTCTTCAAATCGGACTTTGCCGTGTAGTCGGTCGTGTGCTTCGTCGGCGCATAACCCAAACAGAGAATCGAGCCGTCGCCGAGGAGATAGTTTTTCTGGTCGCCGGTCGCGTCCACCTCCGGCCGAACGACGTGCCACGCCGGCTGATTGCCCTTCACCTTGGCCTCCCACGCGGCCATGCGCTCCGACCAGTCGGCATGATGGTGGCGCAATTCGCCCTCAATCGCGCGTACTTGGCGGAAGAGGTCGGCGCGCTGCCGTTGCTCGGCGGCGGTGTAGACCGCGATGTTCGCCTCGTGCGCGTTGTTGAGGAACGCGAACATGCGGTAATACTCTTCTTGCGTGAGCGGATCGAACTTGTGATTGTGGCACTGGGCGCACTGGATCGTGAGGCCGAGGATGCCTTTGCCGACGGCGTCCATGCGGTCGAACATCGCTTCCACGCGGAACTGCTCGGGATCGACGCCGCCTTCTTCGTTGATCATGGAGTTACGCAGGAAACCAGTGGCGACACGTTGATCCTGTGTGGCGTTCGGCAGCAGGTCGCCGGCGATCTGTTCGATAACGAACTGGTCGTACGGCAAATCGCGGTTAAGCGCGTTGATGACCCAATCGCGATAGGCCCAAACCTGACGGGACTTGTCTTTCTCGTAGCCATCGGAGTCCGCGTAACGGGCAGCGTCCAGCCAGTGCCGCGCCCAGCGCTCGCCGTAATGCGGGGAATTCAGCAGTCGGTCGACGAGGTCGTCATACCACCGCCCCGAACGATCATTCAGCACGCGATCCACTTCAGCGGGCGTCGGCGGCAGACCGAGCAGATCGAGGTGCAAGCGGCGTGTCAAGGTGACGCGGTCCGCCTCCGGCGCGGGCTTCAAACCTTCTGCGTTGAGCTTGGCGAGAACAAACCCGTCGATTGGGTTCCGCACCCATGAGGCGTTTTTCACATCAGGAAGCGCCGGACGCACCGGTTTCACGAATGCCCAGTGCTCCGCGCGATTCGCGGCCACGGTCAGACCGCCAAAGACAATCATGGCCGCGCAACACCAACCGGACCGTCGCTTCATTGTCCATCCCCATTTGTCGCGGGCGCGGACGACACGGCGTGCCGACGCTTGCGGACGCATCATTCGGCAGGAGAACCAAACCAAACGGTGGGACGCTATTCAAACGCTTATTCTAGCGTGGCGAGAAAGAGACGCGAGCATTATTCGGATGCCGCCACGTGAGCAAATCGAACGCTGCCGGTCGCCTAGCGCGTGCTGCCGCGCTAGTTTGTTTGCACATACACCGGGACCCCTCGTGCAACGAAATGCAACGTTGCAACGAGTCATCGTAACCCAAGGCGATGGCACGAATTGTGGATACGGCTGAAAAGAACGGCTGGCAAGTTCAAAAACGGTCCAAACTGGGTAGCAGTCGGTACGGCCCGTGCGCCGAATGGCTACGGCCCGGCTCGCTGGACCTACTGCTGTGTTACCCGTATTTGAACCATGCCTGCCGGCAAGAATCCGGCGCTCCGGAACGTTGTTTGCACTCCTCGGTTGGCGCTAAACGTTTGCGAAGTGGATTCGAGCCAAAACTCACGGATTTTGGAGTGCCGTTCAGACCGATTGGGCTGCGAATGGGCCACCGACATTGACCGCGCGCCAACCGGGGTGACCGTTGTTGGCGCTGGAGGCTGAGAATTTTCTCATTTTTTATGGAACGATCGTCACCACCGATTTATCCTAAAAATGGCTCACCACGGGAACATCGAGGCGATGTTCGAGAAACCACGATGGAAGTGAAGCTGGTTGTCCGGGGAGGGTGGTCGAAAGCCCGCGAGATTCCCTTGCCGGCGACCATATTCGTGATCGGCCGCGGGACGCAATGTCACCTGCGGCCGCACTGCCGCTCCGTCAGCAAGTGGCATTGCGCCATCGCGCGCTGGGCGGGCAAGGTCGTGGTCCGCGATCTCAAGAGCGCGAACGGCACGTTTATCAATAATCACCGTATCAGCGGCGAGGTTCGCGTTCGCGACGGCGACGTGCTGCGCGTCGGCTCCCTGGAGCTGGCCATCCGCGTCGTTGGCGGCGACTATACGCCGCTGCCCGTGCAGATCGTCCGCGAGAGCGATGTGAAATGGCTCATGGATAACCCGCCGGATGAATTCAGCCTCAACACGAATGCCGCGACGCTGATCGGGGAATTGCCGACGGATTTATTGCCGCCGAGCGCGCCCGCGAAAGCGCCGGCAAACGGCATGGACGGCAAGGTCAAGCATGCGGCGGACCAGATCACCATTTCCGCCGGTGAGTACCTACGCGAATACTTCCAGCAGCCAAAACGCTGATCGGGGCGCTTGAATCCGCGCACGGGTCGCAATCGCGCCGTCCGCGTATTCATTTCGCCGACGCTTCCCGCTAACATAGGGACTGCCCGCACCCCGTTTGTCCTCACACCGCCGAGAATCGCCATGCGGACATTGATTGCGTGGGACGACCCGCAAGAGGCCGACTTGGTCACTCTGTATCTGACCGGCGGCGACAACGAGGCGACCGTCACCCTTACCGGCGAAAGCTTCCTCGCCGAGGCCCGACGCGGTCCGTGGGACGCCGTGCTCCTGTCCATGACGTTTCCGAAGACCATTGAAGAGAGCTTCACGCTCTTCCAACAGCTTCGCCAGCTGCTGCCGGAGGCGCCCATCGTCCTCGGCTGCCGGGCGAGCGAAATGATCCAGCTGCCGCGTTTTCTGATGCACGGTCTGCGTTTTTACGTCATTCGCGACAATCAGGGGGACTTCGTCTTCTTGGTGCTGTCCAGCATTGAGTCGGCGGTGGCCGCCGAGCGGGCCGAGGAGTCGAAAAAGCTTGCCGAACGGCTGCGCGAGGAGATGGAAGGCGTCCGCCGGTTGCAGGAATCGATCATTCCGCAAGGACTCAAGCCGCCGCCCGGCTATTGCTTCGCCGCCCGCTATGAACCCGCCCAGGTGAGTGTCGTCGGCGACCGGCCCGTCGTGATGGCCGGCGGCGATTACTACGATCTCTTCTGCCCCGACGAGCACACGCTCATCGTGCTGATCGGCGACGCCTCGGGCCACGGGCTCAAAGCATGCATGTCGATCATGGCCATGCACACGCTGATCCGCATGTTTCCGGGCGACCGCTACCGCGACACGTCGGCGTTCGTGACCGAAGTGAATCAACGGCTGTGCGAGAATTCCATCGTGCAATCGGGCGGCGGCTTCATCACATTGCTATACGCATCCATCGACACCTTGACGCACAAAGTCAATTGGACCTCCGCCGGCCACCCCCTCGCCCTCCTGCAAAACCTCGCGACCAACGAAGTCACGCAAGTCGGCACCGACGCCGACGGCGGGCTGCCGCTCGGAATCACGCCGGGCATTGATTACACGTCGGCAAACGTCCTGATGCCGTCGAACAGCCGGCTCTTGCTTTATTCCGACGGCCTGCCCGACGCCATGCCCCTCGACAGCGCCGACCACCGGGCGTTCGGCGTCCGCGGCGTCATTGAGAGTCTCAAGGCGGGACACCACGAACCGGTAGACGCGGCACTGGATCGGCTGTTCCGCGCGTCGAACGACTTTACGGGCAAATCGGGACGGCACGATGATACGTCGGTGGTGCTGCTGGAGCGGATTAGAGAATCGTAATCTACGTTCGTCTGCGCAGGAGCAAGGCCATGCGTTGTGCGGAGTCGTTATTCTGCCTCTTCGTCCTCGTCGTTTTTTCTCCCCCTGCTCTCACGGCCCAAGAAACGCAGGTCCAGTTGAAAATAAGAACGCCCCGGGACGAACTGCTTGACCTGCTAAACTCGCGTGTCAACTCAGGCGGTTTCGACGATCCGAAGACGACAATGAAAGAGGTCGTCGAAGCGTTGATGGATCGCTTCGGGGTTCCTATCGATGTGAATGTGCAGGCGTTCAAGGCCCAAAAAGTGGATATATGGGGCGCCAAAATGACAGAGGATCCGATCCCATCGTTGCGCGAAGTTTCGTTCGACCGAGTGTTGCGACAGTTACTGGCGCACGCTCCTTGCAGCGCCGTCTTCCTCGTACGGGACGACAAATTGGAAGTGACGACGGAAGCGGCAGCGCGGCGGGAACTTGCGCCAAATTCGACCCGCCCGCTCTATCCTCTTGCCCAACATACGTTCGTGCGACTGCCGCTGGAATCCGCGTTGACGGATGTGTCACGCACGATGGGCATGTTGTTGCTCATGCATCCGACGGCACGGCAACGTGCGTCAAGCGTTACGGCTACGAAGCAGTTTATCAACGTTCCCGCAAATCGGGCCTTTGACACTTTGACCCGGCTAGCCAACCTGAAGGTGGTCCGTTGCTTGAACGTGCTTTACGTCTCGATTCCGGAGGACGCAAGCGGCCCGAACAACTAAGCAGCTCTTTTTTTCTTGCGCCTCGGGCCGTGGTCCTCGCGCGGAAATCGCTTGACAAGGCGCACGCACGCAGTAATCTGAGGAAAATTGCTCCAGAACCCCTTTTCTCGACACCCCGGCCGAACACTCGCGCGAGGCGGTGGGTCTACCGAGGGAGTGACACTTATGTCAGCGCAACCGCCCCGTCGGCGCCGCCTGGAAGTGGAAGACATTGGCGACGTGACGGTGGTCCAATTTGTCGATCGCAAGATTCTCGACGAACAGAACATTCAAGTCATCGGCGAGCAGCTATTTAGCCTGGTGGACGATGTCGGCCGGCGGAAGCTGCTCTTGAACTTCGGCAACGTCGAATACCTTTCCAGCGCCGCGCTCGGCAAGCTCATCACCCTTAACAAGAAGCTGCAAGCCGTGGGCGGCAAACTGATCCTGTGCAACATCGACCCACAGATCTACGAGGTGTTCGAGATTACGAAGCTCGACAAGTTCTTCAAGATCGCCAAGGACGAGCAAACGGGATTGCAGGCTTTCTAGGCCGGACCGCGAAGACGCGTCTGCCGACTCCATCACGTTTCAGACGTCTCTTCGTCTCGACCGTTTTTTGCACGGATAAAGGGCGGTTCCGAACCCCTGACGTCGGAGCCGAAAGCAACAGCGGAGGATCGTTCGCCGCGGCAGATGTTCGCCTGATACTTGCGCCCTTGCCGCTCAGCACGTCACGCGGCGGATCGACGGTTTCACGGACGACGGGTCGGTCCGCGGTGTTTCGAGTCGCAGGGGACAAGTCGAGGCATGGGGGCCTCGCCCGCCGTGGGCCGACAGGAGTCGTCCCGTTGTCAGGAGACTGCTTCACGTGAACCTAGCCACCGCGGGTGCGATGAATCCCCAGCGCGACAGCGAGCCGGCCCACGAGATCGACCGCACGATCCCCAGCGATCCGGCGGAGGCGCGGCGCGTCCAGGATGACATCGAAGAGCGCCTGAAAGCCCACCAGTTCAACGAACACGAAATTTTCGGCATTCGACTGGCGCTGGAAGAGGCCCTGGTCAACGCCATCAAGCACGGCAACCAGATGGACCGCGCCAAGTCGGTCCGCGTGGCCTACACCATCAACACCGAACGGTTCGACATTGTCATCATGGACGAAGGGCCCGGCTTCGATCCCGAAGACGTGCCCGACCCGACGGCGGTCGAAAACCTCGAGCGCCCGTGCGGCCGCGGCTTGATGTTGATGCGCCATTACATGAGCCACGTGCGCTTTACCGGCAAAGGCAACCGCTGTGAGATGAGCAAGCTGCGGAACGGCAGGAAATAGTCCGTTGTCAGTGGTCCGTTTTCACTCGTGTGAGCGTACAACAACCCACGGGCTCCAAACCCGTGGGCTTTCTTTTCGACCAACCACGGACAACTGTCCACGGACAAATGGCGAACGACGCGCGAACTACGACAACGACGCCGATGATGCAGCAATATCGCGATGCAAAGGCGAAGCATCCCGGCATGTTGCTCCTGTTTCGGATGGGGGACTTCTATGAGCTTTTTGACGCCGACGCCGAAACGGCGGCCCGCGTGCTCGGCCTGACGCTCACGAGCCGGGACAAGTCGATTCCGATGGCCGGCTTTCCGCATCATGCTCTCGACGGCTACCTGCGTAAGCTCCTGCGCGCCGGTCATCGTGTCGCCGTCTGCGATCAGGTGGAAGACCCGGCGTTCGCCAAAGGTCTCGTGAAGCGTGAGGTGACGCGCGTCGTCACGCCGGGCACGCTCACGGAGGACAACCTTCTTGACCCCCGGCAAGCGAATCATCTTGCCGCGGTGTGTCCTCGTGGGTCGGAAGTTGGGCTGGCGTGGCTCGAGCTGTCAACCGGTCAGTTTCAGGCCGCCGATGTCCCGTGCGTGCGGCTCGGCGACGAGCTGAAACGGATCGCACCGGCGGAATGCCTGCTCGCGGAAGCCGGTGTTGCGCGGTTCGGTCAAGGACTGCGCGAAGCGGCTGCGGGCATGGCGCTGACGCCGCGGCCGGACTGGACGTTCGAGAGCGTCAGCGCGCGCAAAGCATTGTTCGACCACTTCGGCATCCGCACGCTTTACGGCTTTGGGTTCGGCGACGAGCAGCCGTGTCTTGTGGCGGCCGGGGCGCTGCTGCTCTACGTGCAGGAGACGCTCAAAGCAAGCCTGAACCATTTAAGCCGGCTTCAGCCGTATCGGCAGCTTGACTACCTGTTCCTTGACGACGTCACGCGCCGCAGTTTGGAACTGACGCGAACGCTCCGCGACGGCAGCCGCGACGGTTCGCTGTTGTCCGTCCTGGACCGCACCGTAACGCCGATGGGCACGCGTCTGCTCCAAGAATGGATCGTCGCGCCCCTCGCGGAGAAGGCTGCCATTGAAGCCCGGCTGGACGCGGTCGCCGAGCTGAAGGACGAGCACGCCCTGCGGCAGGAGCTAAGGGAGAACCTCACGGAAGCGTACGACCTGCAACGCTTGACGGCTCGGGTCAGCACCGGAAGAGCCTCGCCACGCGATCTTGCGTCCGTGGGTCGCACGTTGCGGTTGTTGCCACGAGCGAAAGCGAAGATCACGGCCCGAAAAGCGCCGCTGCTGAAGGATCTCGAGGTGCGGCTCGAACTCTGTCCGGACCTACGTGAAGCGCTCGACGCCGCCTTGGTGGACGACCCGCCGCTCAGTCCGCGTGAGGGGGGCATCATTCGTCGGGGCTACGACGCGGAGCTGGACGAACTGCACGGCGTCGCCAAGGGCGGCAAGGAGTGGATCGCGCGCTTCCAGGCCGAGGAGATTACCCGCACCGGCATCCCAAGCTTGAAGGTTGGCTTCAACAAAGTCTTCGGCTACTACATCGAGATCACGCATACGCACGCGACCAAAATTCCGGCGGATTACCAGCGGAAGCAAACCCTCAAGAACGCCGAGCGCTACATCACGCCGGAATTGAAAGCGTACGAGGAAAAAGTGCTGTCGGCGGAGGAGAAGATTTACCAGCGTGAGTACGAGCTGTTTCAGGGCCTTCGCGAGCGGGTAGCCGAGCAGACCAGCCGCTTGTTGCAGACCGCGGAAGTGCTGGCAACGCTCGATGTTTTGGCCTCGCTGGCGGAGCTGGCGTCAAGCCGTACGTACACGCGGCCGGAGCTGTGCGACGATGCGATACACGACATCGCCGACGGCCGGCATCCGGTTCTCGACGCGACGCTGCCGCCGGGCACGTTTGTGCCCAACGATGTCGCGCTGAGCCCTGAAGCCGGTATGTTGCTGCTGATCACCGGGCCGAACATGGCCGGGAAAAGCACGTTTATCCGCCAGGTCGCTTTGCTCACGCTCATGGCGCACATGGGCAGTTTCGTCCCCGCCGCGCGGGCCCGCGTCGGCATTACGGACCGGATCTTCACGCGCGTCGGCGCCAGCGATGAATTGAGCCGCGGCCAAAGCACGTTCATGGTTGAGATGACCGAGGCCGCGAACATCCTGAACAACGCCACGCCGCGCAGTCTGGTGATTCTCGATGAGATCGGCCGCGGGACGAGCACCTACGACGGCGTATCGCTGGCGTGGTCGATTACGGAGTATCTACACGACGCAGTCGGTTGCCGGGCGTTGTTCGCCACGCACTATCACGAGCTGGCTCAGCTCGCGGACCGGCTGCCTGGTCTTCGCAACTACAACGTCGTCGTGCGCGAAGATCAGGTTGGTGTTGTCTTCCTGCACAAGATCGCGCCGGGCAGCGCCGACAAGAGCTACGGCATCCACGTCGCTCGCCTTGCGGGAGTGCCGGACGAGGTGCTGGACCGCGCCAAGGAAGTTCTCCGTGAGCTGGAAGCGCACCACCTACACACGCGCCACCGGCCAATAAACGTCGCCCGCCGCCGCCGCACGGCGACGCCGCAGCCGAGTTTGTTCGCGGACAGCGAAGCCGCCCATGACGCGGGCCAAGCACTGGCGGAATGATCGAGAGGGAGGTGACGCGATGGCGTTCCGTACCGGCGAAATCGCGGGCGTAATCTGGCGGCCCCTAAAGAAGTACCACGATTCGCGCGGCTGGTTGTGCGAGCTATTCCGCGACGACGAGCTGCCGGCCGAGTTTCGCCCAACAATGGCCTATATCTCCGCGACGGAACCCGGCGTCGCGCGCGGCCCGCACGAGCACGTGGACCAGGCCGACTGCTTCTGTTTTCTCGGCCCGTCAAACTTCAAGATTTACCTGTGGGACCGCCGAGCCGACTCGCCGACGCATAACGTGAAGCAAACGGATATCGTCGGCGCCGACAAGCCCATGCTCCTCATCGTGCCGCCCGGTATCGTGCATGCGTACAAGAATGTCGGCGCCGAACCGGGCCTGGTGTTCAACTGCCCGAATCGGCTTTACAAGGGCAATGGACGTAAGGAACCGGTCGACGAGATTCGGCACGAGGACCAAGCGGACAGCCCGTACCAGTTGGAATAACCGAATCCCTTCGCAGACTCACAAATCATTCAAGCAACAATTTCGGCCTCCGCACGAACAATGCGCGATCGAGGCGGACGAAGCTCGCGCACATGAACCAGCACCAAGGGTCGTGGTGGCTGTTCACGGCTGCGATTGCGCTCGGCCATTCCGCGTGTCCAAGCATTGAATTCCGCGTTGTCTGTTTGCATGACCACCACCGCTCCCGACGGCACGTTCGTCGCCGACCAATCAGGGTGTTCGATGACAAACAGATCGAACTCGGCGCCTAGCTCGGCGTTGAGATCTTTGAAGAACTGTTCATTCATGGCTGGGGTATCCGAAGGGCTGGATCAATTCGTCCCAATTCACGCGGATCGTCTGCGTGGCCCAAGTGAGCGCTTGATTGTAATTCGTCACTGGGAGCAATTCATGCTTTTCAACGACGCCGTCCGGTGCGTACCGATCACAGTGGGCAAAGCCGTGGGCGGTGTCGAAGCGAACGACCGGCTCGCACTCGGCGTCGTGAACGACTTCGAGTTGTACAACGAAATCACATACCTGTCCCGCGTCGATGGTAAAGCGCACACGGTATCGCACATCCACGTCCAAGTCGCGGACGTAGTCGCTAGTAGTCATGCTAACTCATCCCGCTCGCTATTGACATACCCCAGAGAGACGCCGGGGCAGAGAATCGGCGGCAAAACGACTCTAACTGGTCCACGGGGAAGAGACAAAAGGCAAAATCTCTTCGCCGTAAGATCTCGTTAGCCCGCAGTTGTTGCTCGTATTCCCGTTCGCGTTGCTGTTTTCTTTCCAGGTTGCCTCGGATTGACGGCAACAATCGTTCATTGAGTTGCCGAATCCGAAGAAAGCGCTCGCGCCGCTCGCGTCTTGTGGCGGGTTGCCGCTCGATCCACGCTTGCTTTTCGGCGGCCAACTGCTGAATCGCGGGATCAGGGTCAGCCAAATGGCGCTGCGGATTAAAGTGCAGGTCGCGAAGGTCACGCTTCAAATGGCGGAAGTCGTCGGGCTGGACAGGATACGTCGGCAACGGCAACAGCAGCGTCGCGGAGAAGACGAGGAAGCCTGGCGGCTCGACGCCGTAGTGCCGTCGGATGATCTCGTCGGTCAGCTCGTCGTATTTGCCGCCGCCGATGCCGTGAATGAACAGGTCGCACAGGAAGAGGCGCGCAAACATCGTATTCGTGAGGGCACGCAAGCGTATTTTGAAGCCCTCCGACTCCAATTGCCGCCATGAGGCAACGAGTGAATCCGCCGAGCCCCGCGCGGCGGATGAAGTGGGACGAGAACCGAAGCGCTGCGCACTCGGCGCCGAGGACTCAGGACCGCGCGGCAGCGAAGGCCACGCTTCGGCGCCGACGCGCAATTCGATGTGGTTCTCCGTGGTCCGGGCCATCAACCTTCCGCGTCGGTTCGCTCCCGCGCGCCACGCCCAGAACGGCGTTTCGAGCCAGTCGCCTTCGGCCGCCAGATTGGGTACCGGATGATTGCGACTGCGCAGCCCGTAGCGGACGCGGTATTCCTCGACGCAATCATTGTAAACGGCATGAAAGCGCGTCAGGTTGGCCAGCAGGTGACACGCAAACCATGCGAATGGCTCCGTTTGGCAGACCGCGCTTACGGGCACTTCCAGATTGTGGCAACCCCAGCGCCGCTCCCACGCGCGCCGGGCCGCCGCAAAGCGCTCGCCGAGAAGCATTGTCCGCTTTGCCTGCGCGCTCACGTCGGCCCAGAAGGGCCGCAGCATCGGCTCGAATCCCCAACCTTTGAACGCGGCTGCTGAGCGTTCGGGAAATTCGGCGAACCACCGCTCGTCATGGACCCGGCGCTCTTCGTAAGGCGCCTCGTCCACTCCGGCGTCAAAAGGAATCGCCTGCAAATGTGTGCGCTCGGCTTCTTCCGCGCCGCCAAGCACGGGAACGCGGAGAGCGTTGTTCTTTGCGCTGTCGTTGTCCACGACGAGGTTGAGCGGCACACAGCGGTGCCGGCGAGCGAGGGCGTTAAGCGCGAAGTTTTTTACCCAGACGCCAGGGTGATAAAGCTCCGGTTGATGCCCTGCCATGAGGATCGGGAGAGGATTCGTCGCCGTGTCTGTGAAAGCCGGAACGGATTCCCCCGCGCTGACCAGATATTGTTGAGCGGCTTCGAAGACAGCGCGGCGGGCGTGGACGCGGAGATTCGCCCAGGAACGGCCAAAAATATCGAAACCGGGGACGCTGAGAAGTTGACGATTATCAGCCAACAGCGTGCCGGCTTCATCAAGGGGAGGATCGGCGACGAAAGCGCCGTCTTGCCGCGGCGCACGCAGCCGGCGCGGGACGCTCAACGGCACGACTCCCCACACGGCGCCCGATGTTCGAATGCGCCGCAAACGGCAACTGGTCTCCAGGCGGCGGTCGCCCGATCCGCCTCCTCGATTACGCGACGGTAATAGGCAAGCCGCTGTTCACTGTCGTTCAATACGCCGCCGAACGCACGGCTCGGATCGAGGTACAAACGCGGTATGCCGACCTCTTTGATTCGCAGTTCGAGCCGGGCCGCTTGCACCCAGAGTTGCAGCGGCATCCCCCAACCAGTCTCGGTAACGTGCAGGCGATCGAGCGCCTGGACGTGGTAAGCCTTGAAGCCACAGAATGCGTCCGTCAACGGTAAGCCGAAGCGGGCGTTTAGCTCGTGCGTAATCTGCTGATTGATGAAGCGGCGGTCTTGCGGGGGAACGCTATCTTGGTGGAAATCCCGCAGGTAGCGACTGCCGGACACAATGTCCACGTCGTGAATCGCTTCCAGAAGGACAGGAATGCGTGCCGGTTCATGCTGGCCGTCACAATCCATCGTCACCAGAACGTCGGGGCGGTGTCTTCGGGCATACACGAACGCGGAAATCAAAGCAGCGCCGTAACCGCGATTCTTCCGGTGCGTGACAACGTGCAGGTCGGACTGGGTCGCCAGCAGTTCGCCGGTGCGGTCGGTCGACCCGTCGTTAATAACGAGAATATCGTTTGAATAGCGGCGGACCTCGCGCAGCACTGCTTCGAGGTGTTGCTCCTCGTTATAGACGGGAACGGATGTCAAGACCTTCATGGCTGGACGGGCTCCTTTGGGGGATCGGTCGCGGGCCATCCTCAGAAAGTATTCTAAGGGGGCAAGGGGCGGCCCGTCAAACAGCGGGCAAAAGCACCCTTAGCCGGTTGGATGCGCGCTGCCGCGCCGTGGATTCGACTTGATTCAGGGATTTTAGCGGCGGTTGGGCGGTGCGCCTTCCGCGTGCTTGCTAGCCACTGCGACGTGCAAAGCGAGGGTCATCGACGCCTGGTCCCACTTCAATTCCCGCTTGCACTTCGTTCGTCCCCCTTCCATAATCTGGCCAATCCGCATTTCCGCAGCGGTCTGCATGCCAGCAGAAAAAACGTCGGACCCGAACGCCGGCTGGACACGAAGTTGGGCCGCCGCTCGTCGTTGAGGAGCCGACGCCAGGAAAGGAACCAGCGCCATGAGAGTGAAGCGATGGCTGGCGATTGCTATCGTCGCGCTTTGCTTTGGGAACCCACTTCGAGCTCAAAGCCTGCTCTTTCCGTCAGGCAGCACGGGGATATCGATCACGACAACCCGGCCGCAGATTTCCTACGCGATGACCTACGGGCCGGGACTCTACCCGCCGCTCTCGCCGCTGTATGCCGTACCGTATGCGCCGCCGAACTACGTCAATTACTACGTCTACTACACGCCATCCATTTCGGTGAATGCGCCGGACGACACCGTCCGCAAACCAGTCGCGGCTCCGGAACGACCGTTGCCCGGCGCCCCGGCGTCCGTATTTCGTCCGGTCGATGCCGCCAATCGCGTACGTGCGTTACAGCCGGAGAATGGCGACAGACCAAAACCGGCGGAGAAGCGAGGGCCAAAACGGGCCGCGGACCGCAAGCCGCCGGAGTTGCCGCGAACGCCGCACCCCGAAGCCGATCCAAAGGCGGAAAGCGCACGCTTGATCAAGCTCGGGCGCGAAGCTTTCGCAGCTCAGGAGTACGGCCGAGCGGCGCAGCGGTTTGAGCAGGCGATCACGACCGCCGCCGATCCCGCGGCCCACTTTCTGTTAGCCCAGTCTTATCTCGCGCTTGGCAAGTATCGCGAAGCCGTGGACGAAATCGCCACGGGCTTACGCCTCCAGCCGGACTGGCCTACCTCCGATTTTCGACCGCGTGAGCTTTACGGAAAAGAACCCGGCACATTCGAGGAGCACATGCAGCGGCTCGAAGAGGTTCGGGCCCGCCATCCGAATGACGCGCTATTGCTCTTCCTCTCCGCCTACGAAATGTGGTTTGATGGCTGCAGGAAAGAGGCGTGGCCGCTCTTCCAACAGGCTCGCAACGGCGTCCCGGAGAAGGCCGCGGTCGAGGCCTTCTTGAACGCTGGCCCGCCGTAAGCGAAACGTCTCTTCGTTGCCGAAGACGGAGCCTGCTGCCGATCATGCTGCTTCTGAGCTGCTCCCATCTCGTCCGCGGCTTCGACGACGGCCCGCTGTTCGAAGACGTCGGGTTCGAACTCTACGCCGGCGACCGAGTCGGGCTCGTCGGCCCCAATGGCGTCGGCAAAACGACCTTGCTTCGTCTGCTCGCGGGACTCGATCAGCCCGACGACGGCGATGTGCGTCTGCACGCCGGCGCTCGCGTCGGCCTTCTCCATCAAAAACCGCACATCGAACCCGGCCGCACGCTGCTGGCCGACGCCCGCACGGCCCTCGACGAATTCCTGGCGGCTCAAGACGACATGATCCGCACCGCCGAAGCTCTCGCGCGGGCGACCGACGACGCCGAGCGCAAATCACTGGCGGCGCGGTACGATCGACTGCACGAGCTGCTGCACCATCACGACGCATTCAACATCGATCACCGCATCAAGCATGTTCTCGACGGCCTCGGCTTCACCGCCGAGGATTACGGACGCCCGCTGCAATCGTTCAGCGGCGGTCAGCAAAGCCGGTTGATGCTGGCCAAGATGCTGCTCTCCTCGCCCGACGTCATGCTCCTGGATGAGCCGAGCAATCACCTCGACATCGACGCCACGCGCTGGCTGGAGAACTATCTCGTTAAACAACCCGAGGCGATGCTCCTCGTCAGCCACGATCGCTACTTCCTCAATCGAGTCGTGACCCGCGTCTTCGAGCTGAGCAACGGGCAGCTCGAAGCGTTCCAAGGCAACTACCAAGCGTATTGGCGGCAGCGGCAGGAGCGATACGAGCAGCGGCTCAAGACGTGGGAGTCACAGCAAGAGTACATCGCGAAGCAAGAAGACTACATCCGCCGCGTACACTACGGTCAATTGCACAAACAAGCGCAGTCGCGCAGGAAGGCCCTCGATCGACTGGAACGCGTGGATCGTCCCGTGCTCGCAGAGGCCCCGCGGATGCACTTCGGCGAAGTCCGGCGCACCGGCGACCTTGTGCTCCAGGTGGACGATCTGAGCAAATCCTATGATCGGCCGCTCTTCTCAAATCTCAGCTTCGCTCTTCCGCGCGGCCGACGACTCGGGATCATGGGGCCCAATGGCAGCGGCAAGACCACGTTGCTGCGTATTCTGATGGGCGAAGAGGAACCCGACGGCGGCACGGTGCAGCGCGGCCATTTGGTCGAGTTCGGCTACTACGATCAGCATTTGAAGACGTTGCCCGACGACGAGTCCGTAATTCGCGCGGTCTGGCCCGACGATGACCCAGAAGTGCTGGAGCAGCGAATGCGCGATTTGCTCGGTCGCTTCGGTCTAACGGGCGATCAGGTCTATCAACGCGTGGGCGATCTAAGCGGCGGCGAACGAAGCCGGGCGGCACTGGCCCGCCTCGTTGCCCTCGGCGTCAATGTGCTGATTCTCGACGAACCGACCAACCATCTGGACTTGTGGGCGTGCGAGGCGCTCGAGCAAGCGCTTCAGGAGTTCGACGGCACCGCGCTTGTCGTCAGTCACGATCGCTACTTTCTCAATCGCGTCGTCGATCTTTTGATCGTTTTGGAGGGCGACGGGCGCGCTCAGGTCATTCACGGCAACTACGACACCTACGAGCGGATGCAGGCGGTTCAAGAGGAGATCGAAGAGAAGCCGCGATCCAAGGAAACTGCGAAGCCCACCCCCGCGCGGCCGCAGTCCACCGGCAAGGTCAAGCGGAAACGCCGATTCCCGTACCGCAAGCTCGAAGAGCTGGAAGCCGACATCGCGGCGAATGAGACGAAGCTCCGAGAGCTGGAGCAGCTTCTCGCTTCCCCGGAGTTGTATCGCGACGGCGAGCGGGTCAAGGAGACAACGAAGGCGTTCGAGGAGACGAAAACGCTGCTCGCGAACTTGTACGAGCATTGGGAGGAAGCGGTGGAGTTGAATTGAAAAAACAGCAGCAATCGCTTGACAGCTTCGGCGAATACGGGTCAACTGAGCGCGCCGTTGATATTCTGGCGCCGCAGCATCTTGCTACAATTGGACAGCGCTGAATTTCGAGGTCATTAGCGAGGTCACGGACATCGAGCTCATCGCCGTCGGTCATGCTATTCGCGACCTCGCCCGACTACGGAAGCAGTACGGACCAGGTCGTTGGAGGAAGCTCAAAGGGACCGCGCTGGTCCGCCTCGCCGGCGGAGGGGGTCCGACGCGGCGAGCTGCACTGGTATGAGGCTCACGGTTTTGGGAAAAAGGAACTCAAGCGGAAACGCTACCTGGATTAGCACCATGAAGTCGCGCAAACGTTCACGGATTCGGTTCGCCATCTGTGTGAACAACGCGGAATACGCCGCCTCGCTGGAGTTGCACAAGGTCTATCGCGTGCTGCCCGATGCGGACGCCGAAGGCGACGGGGACCTGCGGGTTGTCGACGAAAGCGGCGAGGATTATCTCTACCCAGCCGACTACTTCGTCCCGGTAGACTTACCTCGCGGCAAGGCGACGGCCTTGGATCGGTCGCTGGCGGGAGGTGTTCGGTGAACCGGCTCGATCAACTTGGCTTGCGACCGGCAGAACGTGCAGCTAAATCGTCGCTACATCTGAAGAACGTCAATCCGTGTGAAGAGTTTGACGAGCAGTTCGACGACGCGGCTTGATCTCCCTCACGGACACGCCCAACCGCAGCCGAGCACGCGGTCGTCGCGGTCACGCCCGGCCCCAACCTTGTTTTCCCGGTTCAAGTAGATGTCGTCGGGCCCGATGAACCGCGACGGCAGGAACTTCACTTGCCCGCCGGTGAAGAGGACGTTCTGTCCCCAGCGGCCATGATTCAGGCTGTTGCCCGTAAGCGTCTGATGGCCTTCGTCGAACGGCGGTCGGTCGGCCATGAGCGGCTGCATGCCGTCGGGGAAGTTTGGCGCCAAACCGTAATGGCGCACGACACCGTCTTGCCCGGGCTCCATATAGCCGAGCGAATAAGCGTAACAACCGAGCATGTTCCGCATCGTCTTCTGAAACTGTTCCGGGTCGCGGGCGGCGAGTTCGTCCAGTTCCTGTACGGACATCGGCAACGGGGCACGGCGGCCGTTTGCTGCCGGACACGCCATGCTCATCGTCGGCGTTACCATGTTGGCGTCGTGCATGATCGCCATGATGCGGCCGACCGGCTGTTCGGTCTCAACGGCGGGAAACCGGCTGCCGTGGTGATCGCTAAACGTCGCCAGAGCCTTGTAGTGTTCCGCGAGATTGTTTTGGCAGGCGACAATATCGTGTTGCTGCCACCAGCGGCTAAGGAGCGGCAGGAGCAGCCCGCTGAACGCGACAAGGATCGCCGCGGCCACGGCCACGTCGGGCAGACGCCAGCGCGAACGCTGGTACGAACTTCGCTGGGACGGCATCGGCGCCGGGGCATGGGGCAAGTGCCGGCAACGATGCTCCGCGATCCGGCTCAACGTACGCATCCACAAGCCCGCCGGCGGCTCGATCGCATCGCGGTCAAACGACAACGGCTCGAGGACACGCCGCAAACGGTCTAGTTTCCGGTGCGCATCCGGATTGTCGCGCAAATGGTTTTCGACGTTCTGCTGCGTTCCCTCATCGAGGGCGCCCAGAAGATAGCCGATCAGGTTCTCGTCCATCGCATCACTTCTCATTCAAGCTCGGAGATCCGGCCCACGTCTCCTGGAGCTTTACCAGGGCGGCGTGCAGCCGAGACTTTACAGTGCCCACGGGGATGCCGAGGATGTCGGCGATTTCCCGGTATTTGAGCCCTTGATAATACGCCAGCGTGACCACCTGTCGAAGAAAATCCGGCAGGCGTTCGACGCTCGCACGAACCAGTTCGCGGCGTTCCTCGCCGTGCGCCCGCTCGAATGGTCCGGGGCCGGAGCTTTCGAGCGTATCCATCAGCTGGCGCAAATCGCCCTCGCTGGTCTCGCGGCGTTCCCGGTCGAGGCTGACCGCCTGGTGCCGGCCGTTACGGCGAAGGGCATCAATGGCTTGATGCGTGGCGATCGTATACAGCCACGGGCGAACGGGCCGACCGGGTTCGTACTGCTCGATCTTGGTGTACAGCTGGAGGAACGTATTCTGGAACACGTCCTCCGCGAGATTCGCGTCGCCGACGTAGCGCCGCAGGTAACCATACAATTCCCGTTCATAACGCCGGACCAACACGCCGAACGCCTCCGTACGCCCCTTGCGAAAGCGCACGAGCAACTCTTCGTCGGAGCAGGCGGTCAGACTGTCGAGTAGCTCCACGTTGACCCTACGAAGTAATACGCAACTACCGGCATGGAGGGTTCACAATGAGAAAGCCGATGCGGGGTGTTCTTTTGGTCATGTGACTGGAAAGGGCGCGGAGTGTCAAGTCACTACGCGCGATCCCTGCGGCGGCACGCCATGCCGCGCACCGCCACATCAACGGGTGAACTCCCGACTCCAATCCTCGGTTCGAAGTCCAGGCACCCGGCCGAAATCGGAGACGTTGCGCGTTAGCAGCGTCGCTTGGCGGGACATAGTAATGGCGGCGATCTTCAAGTCCATCGTCTTCAGACGCAGCCGCATGCGGACCAGTCGTTGGTACTCGGCTGCCGCGGGATCGTCGAATTCCAGAACGGTCATGCCGCAGTAGTTTTCCAATTGGAGCCGCAACCTCGCGTACGCATCAATCTGTCGGCCGATGTTACGCGCCTGTGACAAGATGGAAAGCCAGCCGCGAAGCTGTTGGCGGTCTTAAATCTCAATCGCAATCGCTGGTAGGGGTTTTCCCGAGGAAAACCTCGCTGGGAGTCCGAAAACCGAGGCACGCGCGGGGGCGGTTGTTGAGTAGGTTTTCCACCTGCCGCACCTCGTAATGGGAGATGTCG
>JBGQKZ010000110.1:0-22074 GCA_041499805.1 Gemmataceae bacterium | reverse complement strand
GTGGATTAGCGGCCACTGGGCCACCTTCCAAGAGCAGCGCATCCAAAACGAAACCGAGCGGTTATACCCTCAGCGCAAACTCGTCGCCGGTGAGGCTTTCTTCGCCTTGGCGGCGTAGAGGACGAGCGGTTACGCCCAACTCTTCTGACGAGAAAGTGCGGCTTTGGGACACAGAATCGGGAGACGACCGGTTGGTTCATCCCATTGCTTTAGCGAACGCAATCCACCCTGTTTTGGCAGTGCATGGCAAGCAATTGGCCGTCGGCTACCGCAACGGCACGGTCGAGCAACCCGTGCAGCAGTTTATCGGTAGCTGGGACATAACCACCGGGCGGCTAGTGACCGCGGTGCGCGAGCCCGTGGGAACGGTGAACGATCTGGCGTTTAGCCCAGACGGCCGCAGCCTCGCCACTGCGAGTTACGGCCAAGGTGCGCCGCGGGTTGGTCTCTTCGACACGCAAACCGGCCTGCTGCGGCACAGATTAGAGAGTTTGTCCGGAAGAATTGTGCAATTAGCGTTCTCCCCCGACGGAAAACGATTGGCGGTCGGCGGGGAGTCGGGTGACCGCGCCAAGCTTTCACCGCCCGTGTCCCTTTGGGACGTGGCAACTGGCACTCGGCTGGCGAAGACCTTTCACCCCGGTTCCGATGCATGCAGTTTTTCCTTCTCGGCTGATGGCCGCGAGTTAGCAATCGGCTGCACCGACGGCAATGTACGCTTATGCGACCTCGAGGATGTCCCGGATGACGCGATCCTGACTGTGCGCGGAAAGAAGGAGGCTTGGTCCGTCGCCTTTTCTCGCGACAGCGAAACGCTTGCTGTCGGTTACGACGATGAAGCAGGGGTCGATCAAGAAACGCTCAAGCTCTGGGATGTGCGGACGGGCAAGGAACGCGCAAACTTGCGACACGGCGCCATGGTGAGCGAGGTGGCATTCATGCCCGACGGCCGCACCTTGGCCTCAGCAGGCTATGACAAAGTCGTAAAGCTCTGGGACATCCAAACGCAGGCATTGTTGACCCCCTTGGAAGGTCACGCCGACCGGATTAGATGCCTCGCCGCCGCGCCGGACGGCCGGCTCTTGGCATCGGCCGGCAAAGAGAAGATCGTTCGCGTTTGGGACGTCACGACCAAGCATGAAGGCTTTCAGCTCGAGTGCGACGCCTTCGTAAACCGGATTGCCTTTGCACCCGACAGCAAGACATTGGCTTCCACGGACTTCGACGGCGGTCTCGTTTTCTGGGACATGGATACTGGCCAACGCGCCGGCCAGATTAGGGATACAGTCACGATCTTCGCCTTGGCCTACGCTCCTGGAGGCCAATCCTTGGCCACCGGCAATCGCGATGGAATCGTGAGAATCTATGACGTCCGCAAGCATGGCGAGCCGCTGAATCTCCTTGGTCACAAAGGCGAAGTCCGCGCCGTCGCCTATTCGGCAGACGGTAAGACCCTAGCCAGTTGCGGCGAGGATTGCATCGTACGTTTATGGCAAATCACCACTGGCCGCGAGCTGCTTGTCTTCAAGAATCTGCCCCAAAAGGTTAACAGCCTTGCCTTTTCGCTGGACGGCCAAACCCTCGCCGCGGCCCTGCACGACGGCAGTGTGCGGCTTTGGCACGCGGCTGCGAATGAAACGAGGCGCGACGACTAGCCTCCGTTGCGAGTCACGAGAGCGAAGCGCAATTCGACGCGACGAAGCGGGGCCAAATGACTTCGTGAGCCCTGACCGATTCGGCAGCCTCCTCCGAGCTGACCGGCTTTGCAGCGTCGTTGGCGCGGACGGTCTCTGACATCAGCATCCGCAGCAATGTGAAGACGCGAGTACGCATGACAGACTCTTGTTCGCTCTGATCTTCGGGAAGACACGACAGGCCGTTGTCGTCCCGAGTCCGGCGTGTGCAAGTGAAAGTACAATGAAGTCCTGCTCGGCTCGATCGTAGCAAAGGAGTCGTTTCGTGCGTCGCGCCCCGGATTTGCCCGAGCAGCCACGCCGCATTTCGGTCGAAAAGCGAACTCAGCGCGGACGGCGTAAATTCCCACGGTATTGCTCGTAAGTCTCTTGAATACAGTCGTTTACGTAATTGTGATGCGCCGGACACCGCCAGGCGGTCGAAAGGGTGGCAAAACGTGGCCAAATCTCACGAGCACTTGAGACTTCGCGTCTTGGGAATTAAGGGTTCGCCGAGAAAAAGTGCGTTTTGTCTTCGCCTACGTCCGTTCTGACCGCGCCCCGCGTGGCCGACCGGAAAACCGGCTGCGCGGCGGCGGTGGGTTCGGGTGTCACTGACACCCGCTGGCACGTCTAAACGCGGATTCTTGAGGATTTCTGCCGAGCGGCCGGACGTGCATTTTATCCGAGAAAACAAGGCATTTCCTGCGATTTCCCGCCGATTGCGGCTAATGCCGAGTTTGCATTATGAGTCCCCTGCTCTGCCGTTGAGCTATAGGCCCTAAATCGAAAAAAGTAGCGCGTTACAAGATTGTTCGCTTTCACAACTTTCCTGAATTGTAGCCGGATTGTCGTAGTTCGGGATGGCATTTTCTGACAAGAATTCCGCGCCAAAAGAGAAACATTGACACGTAAATCTACTTGACGCAGTTTGTTCTTCTCACTGGCAGATCGTTAGCCGCGTAGCCCGCGTTCGACCGCGTCGGCGAACGCATTCAGTTCCGTCGTTTGAGTGAAGACATGCGTCGCCACGCGGATGCGCTCCGGACCACCCGCGGTGCGGATGTTGCGTGCCTTGAACTCGTCCAGCACGCGCTGGAGGCTCCCCTGCACCGGCTCGAAGCTAACCATGCCGGCATAAAACGGCTCGGCGCTCGCGTTCGCCAAGCGGAGCTGAGGATGTGTACCGAGTGCTTGGCGCACCCGACCGGCCAGATCGTGAATTCGCTTATAGATGCGGTCCGGCCCGATGGTTTCAAAGAAAGCCAGCGCTGCCCGCAAGCCGACCACGACGGACAGGTTCGACGTGCCGATGTTGGAAAAGCGATACGCCTTCCGCTCGTAGTTGCGCCAATCGGCGGAGGCGATGTTGACCCACAGGCGTTCAAGCAGTTCCTCGCGCACGTACAACGTGCCGGTCCCCTTCGGCGCCAGCAGCCATTTGTGCGGGCTGGTAACGTAGAAGTCGCAGCCCAGGTCGTGCATGTCCAGCGGTATTTGCCCGATGGCGTGGGCGCCGTCCACGTGCGTCAACACGTCCCGCCGCCGGGCTTCGCGACAGATTTCTTTGACCGGGAGCACGAGGCCGGTGACGGTGGTGATATGGCTGAAGGCGACGACGCGAGTACGCGGCGTCAACGCCCGGGCGAAGCGTTCCACGAGTTCATCGATCGACGCGGGCGGCTTAGGCAAGGCGACGAAGTTTAGCTTGATGCCGAAGCGGGCGGCCTTTTGTTCCCAGCAGCAGCGACCGCCGGGATGTTCCTGGTCGGTCAGCAACACTTCATCGCCGGCCTTCAGGTCGAGGCCGTTGCACACGACGTTGTTGCCTTCGGTAGCGTTGCGCACCAAAGCCAGCTCGTCGCGCTTGCAGTGCAGAAACGCGGCAAGGGCGTCGCGCAGCTCACGCAGCCGGCGATTCTCCTCGTAGCCGAACCAGGGATACTCCGGCTCGCGGAACGCTTCAGACGAAAGCAGGTGATCGATCATCGCCCGCAAAACGGGCAGCGGCGTGCAGCCCATTGATCCGCAATTCAGATTGATGCGATCGGCCGCGAGCAGCCACTGACGGCGCAACTCGGCCCAGTAGCGTTCGGGGTCGGTCTCGTACAGTTTCGCGTTGGGCAACGGAAGCGCGTCGTCACCGAACGCCGCTTCAGCGCGGGCCAGCGGAAGACCGAACAACGCCGCCGCGACCGCGCTCCGCTGGAAAAAGCGGCGGCGGTTGAGCCTTGAAGTTTCCATAAGCCGTACCGTGGGCAGAGAACGGGCGAGCCCAAGCGCGAAGCGAGGGCGGATAGGGTCCCCGCGCTTCGCGCTTCGGGCTCCCGGACGAATTGCCCGAGTGTTGCGTCGTCTAACCGGTTAGCGCGTGCCGGCTTTCTCCGCCGGCTTGCGCAGATAGAGCCAAACCCAGCCGTGGTTTTCGTACTCACGCGGCAGCTTCGCTTGAAGCGCTTGCATCCGCGCACTCGTTGTTTGCATCTCCTTGGAGAGCTTTTCTTGCTCGGCTTTGTCTTTCACGCGATTTGGGCCCTGCAACTTGCCGATCAATTCGCTCCAGCGATTCTGCACCGTCGCCAACTCCGTGCGGAGCTTATCGTGTTCGGCTTTCTCAGCGGCCGTCGGTTCGGGACGATCGGGTCGCTGGGTCGTGAAATCGCCGACGAGGAGATCGAGCCGGCCGTCGCCATTCCAATCGACCGCGCACACCTTGGCGCGGATGCCGCGGCACGGCTCTTTGGGAGCATTGCTGCCGTATTGCGTTTCGTTCGGCGGGAGCAGTTGCACACCGGCGGCCAGCTCGGGAACCTTGCCGGCGCCGGTGTTTCGATAAAACCACACGCTGCCGTCGCCCGCGCCGACGAGCAGATCGAGCTTGCCGTCGCCGTCCCAGTCACACGCGAATGGGCCGGCGTCGCCGTTGACGCGCAGCAATTTGCCGCCGGCGTCTAATTGCCGCTCTTTGCCGAAGGCGTACCTCTGTCGCGTGCCCTCATTCGGCACGAGCCACACATTGCCCTGAATGTCGCCGACGAGCAGGTCCATCAATCCCGTGCCGTTCCAATCGACGGCGTGGACGGCGGAGGCGGTGCCGGTGATGCCGGCTTGCTTCCCTTCCGGAATGGCGATACGTTCGCCGTCGTAGATGATGACGTGGCCTTTGTCGGTGTTTTCAAACGTAGCGTCGCCGGCGACGAGGATCATGTCGCCCGAGTCGCGGCGGCCGCCGCCGATGTTGATGGTTTTGCCGTCCTTGTATTTCAACTTGATCGGCGCTTCGAAGTCGCCCTTGCCCTTGCCGCGAAAGAAAAAGAGCTCGCCGGGCCAGGAGCCGGAGAGGAGATCGGGAATGCCGTCGCCGTCGAGGTCCACCAACTGGGGACCGAAACCGACGCATCAGCCCGTGGGCACACGGCCGTCCGGATTGCCGTCTTTGAACTTGATCCCCGCCGCGAACTTCGGCTCGGTCGGCGTGCCGATGTTGCGGTAGACCCACAGAAGGCCTTCGCCGAACTGACCGACGAGCAGATGTTTCTTGCCGTCGCCGAAGAAGTCGCCGACAAACGGGGCGGCGTGGCCGACGGCGGTGTCGATCGGCCGGCCCGCGGCCTCGACGCGAATCGGCGGCAGCAATTCCTTCGCCGGTTCGCCCGCCGCGGGCGGCGCGAGGCCGAGAATCGTGAGCATGAACGCTCCGAACATGGGAGAATCCTCCTTTCGCATCGTCGCGACCGAGGGCCGGCCGCATACCCGCTCCCTGGACTTGGAGGCGCCGTGCTGAGTATCATCCGCGGACGCACGACGAAAAGCAAGCAGTGCCGCTCTGCCAAGAAACGACGTGATGCCAGTGATTGGGCATGATGCACCAGGCGAGCAGACGCATCTGCGTCTGGGCCGGCGCTTAGCGGAGCACCTTCTCGATCGCACCAATAGTCGCCCGACTTGGCGAAGACGGTAAAGCGGCCGACGCCCCGATTGAGGGCATGGTCGACGAAACCGCCCCAGTTGCAACACAAGCGTCGCGGTTTGGCGACAGGATGAGGGAGTCCGACGATGCGGTCTAGGAGAATGAGCTCCCGACGCCTTTTTATTCCCCCCGATTAGAAACAGGAGGAGGAAGCGGCGCGGGAGCACGGTCTACTCCTGTCCCTTGGACCCCCGGGCTTCCAACTCCCCCATCGCCGCCTGAAAGACTTCCATCAGGTGTGCGCGCTGACGGTCCGTGTCGCAGCGGGCTTCGTGTTCGGCCCACGTGAGCATTTGCTCGAGGTATCGGGCGAATCGCTTCACGGCAGCCGGATTCGTTCGCGGAAGCTGTCCGGGGATACGCACGTACACGGGCGACGTGTGCGCGAAAATCCGTTGATTGGCAGGTCGATGGTGGAGTTGCCTCTCACCCCGGCAGCGCGCCGCGAGCCAACCGCATTCCGGGACCGGCAAATCCAATTCCAGCCGCGCCGACGCAGGATCGCCCGCCGCCTGCACGGTTGCCAGAGCGCTGTCGCCGGCGACGATTTCAAGGACATCGAACGGAACGATGCTACAAGCCTCTGCCTTCACGCACACCGTTGCATCGCGGGCGGACAGCTCGATAACAGCGCCAGGTTGCTGTCCATTCACCTGCAAGAACAGCAGCGGCGAGTTGGTTGCAAAAGTCCGTCCGGATCGCACCGACTCTATCCATGTCTTGTAAGAAAACCCTTCGACGGGCGGAACCCGAGTATAAGTCCGCATGGCGCCGAGCAGCATGCCGTTGCTGTCTTTGCCGCTCCCGCCAACGATTGGGACCTTGAATCCGCAGTTCAGGAGGGCGTACCAATCGGGCAAAACGTCAAACGGTGAGTCTTCAAAGAAGTCAATTTCCAAGGCATCAACCTTGCCAAGAATCAAATCGGCCAACGGTTCTCCAAGCGGGAAGTCCTCACTTTCATGCCAAACGCGCGTCCAGACGACCAAGCCGCCTTTGCGATGGCATTGATCGCACCAGTCGGCGAGCGTCCAATCGTCCTTTCCGTCCGATCCTCCAAAATGAAGCGGAAAGACGGTGCGGTGACAATTCAGGAGTCCAAGACTGCCGAGGACGGGGTGTGAGTTGTGGGTATTGACAATGACGAGATGACCGAGCGACTGGACAGCAGGATGCTGTCCGCTGACCGCGGTAATGTTCGGGAGCGCAGGATGTAGCTTCCCGTAAGAATCAATGACCGTGCATTCGTTTACCAGCAAGTTGACGACCGCAAGGTTCTCCGCGGCCCCTTCGAGCAAGGCAGCGTGGGGCGGCAAATAATGCACCCGCGTATCCCCCGCGAACCAACCGTCGGCTTGGGGATCGAAAGCACGATCCAACGTGAATCGGAGCGCGAGCTGTCCCGGCGCCAGGTTTGTTTCCTGTCGCACCGGCTGATACTCGAAACCCTTTACGATTTCGACCGCGATCCGGCCGGCGGGCAACGGAATCTCGCACACTCCGTCGATGTAAGCGAATTGCTTGGTGCCAAGCAGCACGTTGCCACCGACGTCCTGATTGCGGCCCGTAGCAAAGTCCGACAGGCGGCCAAGCGGAGCATAATACGTCCCATCCGCCCCCGTGAACCTCACGCGGCACGGCGTTGGTTGCCCGGTGGCGGCGTCGTTGACGCGGACGTGGACGGTCTGCCAGGCGGTCACAGGTAAGTCGCCCCGGCTTGGTCGAGGATCTTCTTGAAGGCGGCGACGGCTTTGGGGAACAGTTCCGGGCCGGTGACGCCGCCGGTCGGGCCGCCGCCGAGCAGGTGCGGCTCCAGTGTGGCGAAACCGTCGTAGTTCATGGCGACGGCCTCGGCGATCACTTCGGGAATGCGGCCCTGCCCTGCGCCGGCCAGGCTTCCGTGCTGCTCGCCACTCTTCCAGTCCTTGATGTGGAAATGGCCGGTCCACTGCTTTGTCGCCTGCCAGCCTTCCCACGGATCGTAGCCGCAGAAGACATAGTTGGCCGGATCGTAGACGGCAACGAAATTCGGGCCGGCAAAAAGCTTCATCAGATCGACGACGCGCTCCGGCGAGTCGCCGTAGATGCGGTGCTCGTTCTCGTGCAGCAGCCGGATGCCGGCCTGCTTCGCCAGCGTCACTTCGTCACCTATCCGGCGGAATACTTCGTCGCGCCATTCGTTCCAGTCGGCCCCCTCTGGAGGATAGTAGCTAAAGATACGAAGGTTCGGCGTCTCAAAGACCCGGCACAACTCGATCGCCCGCTGGAATCGTTTCAAGTGCGGCTCGAACGGCTGGTTGATCTTGATCTTGCCGATGGGCGAGCCGATCGCGCTAAGGCGAATGTCCTCTTTGGTGAGCAGCGACTTTAACTCGGCGACCTGCAGATCGGTGAGGTCGAGGACATTGGTTTTGAGGATCGAGCGCAACTCGATGTGGCGGACGCCGCACTTTTTCAGCACGTCGATTTGCGTTTGCGGATTCGGGTCGATTTCGTCGGCGAAAGCACTGATGCGAAACATGGCTCACCGTTCCATCTGGGGCTCACTTAATTTGGTTGTCGCGATGAGTTCCGGCCTGCGCAAGATTGTCGCAGGGCAAGCGGCTTGGTGTCAACGATTCGCGATATCTTGCCACACAATCCGAGCCGGTTCGCTTGGAGATTCTCGGCGGCGCCTCCGGGCCCGTTGCAACGGCGAATGGCCGCCGACTCTACGCAAGCGCCGACGGACGGGTAAGCGTTTGGAATCTGAAGCGTAAACCGGATAACTAACGTGCGCGCCTGTTACTCCCTCGCCCTCACTCATCCCCGCCCGCCGCTTCCAGCATCTCCACTATCTTCTCGACCTCCACCGGATCGTTGAACACGCGCCGGGCCGCTCGCAGGCGTTCTTGAAAGTACATGCGCATGTACTCCGGATCGTTGCCCACTGCCTCGCGCGTCCGGTCCACCTCGGCCTGTTCTTCGGCGCTGAGTTGAAGCTGGTTGTTCTCATCCAGCGAAGGGGACTTGTGGCGGCGGCGAGGTCTGGCTTGGAGGCGGGAGAGTTTGCGGCGGGCATAGTCGAGGGCGGTCAGGCCGGTTCGCGTGCGCATCGGCGCCGTGATCCAGCAGCGCGCGGACCGTCGCGGCGCTTGGGCAGAAGCTTTTCACGTTGGCGATGAGCGGCGTGCGCCCCTTGGCGAGGACGCAGTTGGCGTCGATACCCCAGGAGAGCCTCTCCGCCACAAGGTCGGCGTCGCCGCGCTTCGCTGCCAGGTAAAGCAGCTTCTCAAAGCGCCGCCGATGCTTCGGATCGCGGGCCATGCTGCGAAAGTCATCCATAACTGGATTGTATCAAGCCAAAAAAAGGCCGCGCAGAATTGAACAGAGCGACGCGGATCATTCAGAATTGACCCGAACATCGTCCGACTCATTTCGAGCCAACAATCTCCAGCTTCGCCTTTTCCACCAAGAATGTTCGCTCACCCTCTTTCGAGAAACGCACTTTCACCTTTTTCAATGCTCCATACCCGCCCACATCGGTGACGCGGCCTTCTCCGTAAGTGTCGTGGCGCACCAGCATTCCCAGTTCGTAACCCGGATCGGCGTTCGACCGGCTGCTGGAGAAGGAATTTGCCGACGGCGCTTTGCCCCAGCCCGGCGTAATGCCGGCGTCGGACCAGCCCTGGACCGCCGCCGGGCTGCCGCTGCGATACGCGTCCGCCACGCGCAAAGCGGCGAATTCGGTGGAACGATCGACCCGTTCCAAAAGTTCGCCGCCGCTTTCTGCCAACTCCTTCAAGAAGCTGCTGGACACGCACAGCAGGGACTGGCCCCGGAAATCGCGATTGTCGGCGTGCGTCAGATAGAGTTCCTCCTTGGCACGCGTCATGCCGACGAATAGAAGCCGGCGTTCTTCTTCAAGTTCTTCGCGCTCGTGGCGGCTGCGTTCGTGCGGCAAAATGCCCTCTTCCGCGGCGATGATGTAGACGACGGGAAATTCAAGGCCCTTCGAGGTGTGCAGCGTCATCACCGAAACGGAATCGAGCTGCTCGTTGAGCGAATCTTGGTCGCTCGCCAGCGTGATGTTCTCCAGAAAATCACGGATGGTCGCGCTGGAGTCGGCGTCGGCGAACTGGCGGGCGGCCGTGACCAGCTCCTCGACGTTGGCGAGTCGTTCCGCATCGACGCCGTCGCCGGTGCCGGCCAGCATCACGCGGTAGCCGCTGCGCGCCAGAATCTCCTCCATCACGCGCTCGGGCGCCGCCTCACGGAAGGCGCTCAGCTCCTGCATCAGTGCGGCAAAGCGGCGCAGTCCGGCCGCGGCCTTGCCCTTAATCTGCGGCATCTTCTCCACTTGCTCGGCGGCCGTGAGCAGGCTGATTTCGCGCGGCTTTGCGTAATTGCGGAGATGTTCCAGCGAGACTTTGCCGACGCCGCGCGCCGGCTCGTTCACGGCGCGTTCGAACGCCAGATCGTCGTGCGGATTGAGCAGCAGGCGAACGTAGGCCAGCACGTCGCGGTTCTCCTTGCGGTCGAAGAACGCCAGGCCTTTCACGATTTGAAACGGCACGCCGTGTTTGACAAACGCCTGTTCCAACGCACGCGTCAGAGCATTCATGCGTACGAAAACCGCAAAATCGCGGTAGGAGCGACTGCCACGATCCACGGCTTCGCGCACGGCCCGCGCGACGCCCTCCGCTTCCGCGGCGCCGTCGCCGAACGTGATGACGTGGACCGGCTTGCCTTGCTCGTTATGCGTTTGCAGATTCGGCTTCAGCGCGCGGGCGTTGTTCGAGATCAGCTCGCACGCCAGCCGCAGGATCGACTTGGTGCTGCGGTAATTTCGATCCAGCTCGACGATGCGAACGTCGGGATAGTCTTGCTTGAAATTGAGGATGTTGGTGATGTCCGAGCCGCGGAACTTGTAGATGCTCTGGTTGGGATCGCCGACGACGCACAGGTTCGGCTGCTCCATGGACAGGCCGCGGGCGATGGCGTATTGCGCGTGGTTGGTGTCCTGGTATTCGTCGATCAGGACGAAGCGAAAGCGGGCGTCGAGTTCGCTCCGCAGCTCCTCGTTGTGCTTCATTGCCAACGCCGGCCAATAAAGCAAATCGTCGAAGTCGAGCGCGTTGGCTTCGCGCAGTCGTTTCTCATACGCCGGGTAGACGCGGGCGACGACTTGCTTGAAGTAGTCGTCGGCCAGGCTCGCGAATTTCTCCGGGCCGATGAGCTGATTCTTCGCCTTGCTGATGGCCGCCTGAATGCGATCGGGCGTGAACCGGCTCGAGTCGATGTCGGCGTCTTCCAACGCGATCTTGGTCAGGCGCTGGCGATCGTTCTGGTCGTAGATCGTGAAGTTTTTGTCCAGCTCCAGCCGGTCGCCGTACTGCCGCAGAATGCGGACGCCGAAGCTGTGGAACGTGCTGATCCAGACGCGGCAGCCGGGCACGACGGCTTGCACGCGTTGCCGCATCTCGCCGGCGGCCTTATTAGTAAACGTGATCGCGAGAATGTTCTGCGGCCTGACGCCGCGGCGCAGCAGATAAGCGACGCGGCGCGTAATAACCCGCGTCTTGCCGCTGCCTGGCCCGGCAACGACCAGCAACGGGCCTTCAAAGTGCGTAACCGCCTCGTGCTGGGCTGGCGTGAGATCCGCCAATAGGTCGTCGTCCGTGTCGAGCGTCATGCATCCTCCTCGGCGAGAGCGTGCGGCTACTTTGATTTTACAGGCGCCGTCCCCGTTTGCTAAGATCGGGGGTTGAAACTGCGGTTGGAAGGCTTGAATCGTCATGGAAATCGTTGGCATCGGAACCGACATCGTGGAGTGTCTGCGCGTCGGCCGCATGATCGAACAGCACGGCGAGCTGTTTCTGTCGCGTGTTTACACGGAGCGGGAGATTCATTACTGCCAGGCGCGGAAGCGGTCGCTCGAACACTTCGCGGGGCGCTGGGCGGCGAAGGAAGCGATCCTGAAATGTCTCGGCACGGGCTGGCGCAAGGGTCTGGCCTGGACCGACATGGAGATTCGCAACGACGCCAACGGGCAGCCGCACATTCACCTGTGTGGGGCGGCCAAGGATCAGGCGCAGACGCTGCTCATCACCGACATCCATATCTCGATCTCGCACTGCCGGGCGTATGCGACGGCTCACGCGGTTGCGGTCCGCGGCGGGACGCCGCATCTCAGCTATGAAACGTGAGGGCCGACGCACAAGCGCGCCTCCGCGGATCAAGCAAGTCCCAGTGCTTTGCGTTTCTCGGCGATGAATTTCACGTGGTGCGTCACGTGGTTAATCGCGATGTTCAGCATTTGCTCCGCCGTCACCAGGCCGCGTTCCGCATGGACGCCGCTGCGTTCCAGGCAACTCGCGGGCTGGCGGGAAAGAATACTTGCCATGTGCCGGCGCAGATGCTCAAAGAAAGCCAATTCTTCTTCGGCGTTGCGGTCCTGGTAGCCGAGCTTTTTCACAAACTCGTTTTCGTCGTAGGCGATGAGCAGCGGCCGCGGTTCGGCGAGAATGCGCTTCATACGGTCGATCAAAACAAGTTCGGAATCGACGAGATGGCAAACGACCTCCAGCGTGGTCCACTTGTCGGCAATGGGCCGCGCGTGCAAGGCTGTGGCGTTCATGCCGGCAACGGTGTCACGCAGCAGTTTCGAGCCGGCGCGATATGTTTCGATGAGTTCCGGAAGAGAATCCATGGCACGTCTCCGAATCAAGACCGCGGCGCGGATCGCCCCGCGGATCATGATACGAATTCGCCACGGAACTGTGATGCACTGGCACCGCGCGTGCCGACCGGCGCGCGGCACGCGTCGGCCACGCGGTTTAGCCGGCCTTGCGGTCGTACTTCTCGCGCAGGACGGCAATCTGCTGGCGGCGTTGGGCTTCGGGAGCGTACGGATCGAACGACACGCTGCCGTCGAACAGCTGTTGCAGAACGGTGTACGCTTGCCGGCGCAGTTCCACGTCGCGGCGTTCGAGCGCGTCGAAGAGCGCCGGAGCGACGCGGGAACCGCGCTGTACGAGTTCCGCCGCGGCCGCCACGTGGTCGTCGCTCTTCAACCGCTCGATCAGGCGATGGATCTTCTCCTGTTCCAGCACGTGATGCACGATCGCTTCCGGCTCGGGTTCGGCGGGTGGCGGAGCGGCGCTCGACGTGCTCGGCGTCGGAGGGTTGAAACCGTCGTCGTTGAAGCTGTTGCCAAGGTACTCGTCAATCGCGATCTGATCGCGGACGATCTCCTGCGGGGTGCCGTGCGTGCGGACCTGCCCATCCTTGATCAGATAGCTGCGGTCGGTGATTTTGAGGGTCTCGCGGACGTTATGGTCGGTGAGCAAGATCGAAATACCGCGTCGGCGCAGGTCGAGAACGATCTGCTGGATGTCGCCGATCGTCTTCGGGTCGATGCCGGTGAACGGCTCGTCGAGCAGGATCAGGAGCGGCTCGCAGACGAGGCAGCGGGCAATTTCCAGCCGTCGTTTCTCACCGCCGGATAAGCGGGCCGCGTAATTCTTCCGCACCTTGTTCAAGCCGAATTGCGCGAGGACCGTATCGGTTCGCTCCCAGCGCTCGGTGCGGGTCAACTTGCGGCCGAGGCTGCGCAGCGACGGCAACGCTTCCAAGATGGCAAGAATGTTCTGTTCGACGGTCAGCTTGCGAAAGACGCTGGTTTCCTGTGACAGGTAGCCCATGCCTCGGCGCGCGCGTTTGAACATCGGCAGTGCGGTCACGTCGTCGCCATTGAACGAAACGCTGCCGGCGTGCGGGGTGATCTGGCCGGTCGTCATGCGGAAGCTGGTGGTCTTGCCGGCGCCGTTGGGGCCGAGCAGGCCGACAATCTCACCTTCGTTGACCTCGAAATCAACGCCGGCGACGACCTTGCGCCGGCCGTAGAACTTGACGAGCCCCCGCACTTCCAGAATGGGCATACTCGGTCCTCCTGACCCGCGGCGCAGCAATGCCGCGTCGGGAGATGTACTCCATTCCGCCCAGGAGGACAAGAGCAGTCACGGCCGTTACATGCGATGCGGGAGGCTGCACAACGAAGGGGCAGAGCGTGTCGCCGCTGGCCGGGCGATGACGAGCATGCACATGGTTTTGTCGTGCCACTTGCGGCGGGCTATTGGCGATGGCAAGATAATCCGCACACCGAGGAGGGTTCGCTGTGCGCCGCTCGCGATCAGGCTTCACTCTTATCGAGCTGCTGGTGGTCATCGCGATCATCGCGGTGCTCATTGGGCTGCTCGTCCCGGCGGTGCAAAAGGTGCGGGCGGCCGCCAATCGCGTGAAGTGTCTCAATAATCTTCATCAGATCGGCCTGGCGTGTCACATGTACCACGATACGCGCGGCGAACTGCCGCGCTATCGGCTCTGCCCGGCGCCGTGGCAAGGTGGAAACGACATCCATTGCGAGCTTTTGGGAACAGGCGGCACGGGGCCGACGACGTTCACGGGTCCGAATGAGGTCTGGTGGGCGCCGTACGATAACCGTGTCGGCCCGACGGCGAATCCCTTGCCGGATTTCGATCCGTCGCGAGCGCTGATCTGGCCGTGGGTGGAAGGGAATCGTTCGGTGTTCAAGTGCCCCGACGGGCTCGACATCACACCGGGGAGCGCGACGCTGTTGCAAACCTATCAGTGCAGCTACGGCATGAATTACGTCACGGGCGGTCCGACCGGCAAACGGCTCGTCGATCTGAGCAACGGCAACGGCACGTCGAACATCGTGTTCGTCTGGGATCATGCCAAGACGCCGGGCTGCGCGAATTCCAATCTCCCCGGCCTGCCGCTGCCCGGACGCGGGCCGTGGAAGCCATACAACGACGCGGCGGCGCAGACCCACTACCCGCTGCGGCACACGCAGTTGTTCAACGTGCTCTTTTGCGACGACCACGTGCAAACGATGACGCAGAACGACTTACAAGACGTCATGTTCTACGCGGCGGGAACGTCGCCGTGAGACAATTCCGGCGGTTCAATTCTCGCTGAAATCGAACTTCTGCGACGCTTCTTTGCTGAGCGGATCGCGCACGAATTTCTCGCGGCATTCCGGGCAAAAATCGAAGCGGAAGTTGTGCGTGATGGGTTCGAGGAGATCGCCTTCGGCGTGACCGTCTTCCATGTCGCGAAGGAGTTGGCTGACCGCTTCCATGTGATCCTGATCGAGGTCGGCTTCCGTGAGCTGGGCCGGGTCGTGGATGGGGAAACATTCGATTTTGATAACGTAGCGCTGGTCTTCCCCCGGCCGCAGTTCCTTGCCGCAATAATCACACGTGACGTGCAACATGAACGGCTTACCCTCCCCTGTCTAGACACGCGGCGGATGGGGCGAACCAACGTCAGCGGCGAACCGCTCGAACCAACGAATTCCCAGCCGCGCGCCCGGTGTAGAAAAGCGGAATGCACCCCTATCCATCCGTCGCAGGTTTAGGGGCTCATGTCAAGCCGAATCTAGGGAAAGTCGCGGTTTTGGCGGTTAGATACAAGAAGCGGAAAACGCGGAGGGATCAGCGAACGTGCTGATTTCGTAGCTCGCAGAACTTTGCAAAGGCGGGTTTGGGGTTTCCCGCCGCGTCGAGGAGGCCGCAGTAGGGGAATTGGTGCGGTTCGGCATCCGAAAAGTGAGTCCAGTGGACCGCCTGAACGTACGGTTTGCAGAGCACCAATGCCGTGAAGGCCTCGACCCAATCGGCTTGCGTCGCCGGCGTGAAGCCGCCGTTCCAGGCGCCGGCGCCGACGCGCTGCTCGGGATCGGCGAGCGCGTCGGAGGAGGAGGCGGACGGATAGCCGAGCGTGACGCGCATCGGCAGGCCAAGCAACGCGTAGAGGTCGAGGAGGCGCGACGTTTCCAGCAGATCGCGGCAATAACTGCCGCGCGGCGACACGCCCATCACGAGTTCAAGATCGAGCGCCGAGAGATTCAACCCGGCGCGGATCAGCGTATCGGCAAAAATGAACGGCGAGTGGATGCGGTCCTCCAAGGCCATGTACTCGCCCCACGGCTGCGCGATGCCGGTGCTGATTTCCAAACCCGGATCCACTTGCCGGGCCGCTTCTACCAGGCGCACGGTGAGCCACAGCAACTCATCCTCGCCCAGCCCCAGCACCGAGGCGTAGTTGCCGGCGTTGGTGAGCTGCCAGCGGCGGATGCGGCGGCCGTAGCGACGGACGGCGGCGTCCACGTAACCGGTCATGAAACGAGCCAAGCCGGGCAGGTCGCGCTCGTAAAGCCACAGCCAATCCGGCAGCCGGGCCGCCGACATGTCGATCAACGGACCCGCCGACACACTGAGCCCGTTTGCCTCGGCCCAGTCGAGCAGGGCGTCTTGCGTATCCCAGACGCAATGGCCTTCCGTCGGTTCGACATCTTTCCAGGCCAGCGGCAGCACCGCGCTGTTGCAGGCGCGGACAAAGCGCGTCGCCCGGTCGCCGGCGGGCGTCGCCGATCCAAGGGAGCAGCCGAGCGCCGTATCGAGCTGTGTCTGCCGTTGATGGCGGATTTCGAAGACCTGATCGACGTACGCCTGCACGAGTTGATGGGCCGCTACGTACGCGAGGGTAATCGTGTCCTGCGCGTGGACGCCGGCCTGACGCGGATCGGGCTGAGTCACGGTCCGCCCAAACTCGCGGCTCGCCGCCGCGACGGCGTCGTTGAGCGGGGACGGGATCTCCAGCCCGCCCGCCCGCCAGTCGGCCGCCTGGCTGCGGAGCTGATTGACCTTGCCGCGGGCCAGTTCGAGCGGCAGCTGATACGGCTCGCCGCGCTCCATGAGCGTCGCCGACGTGCCCATCAGCAGACCCCGTCCACTGATCTGCCAGGGAGTGACCAGGTAACCGCTCTCGTCCACCGACCGCCGGAGCGTCAGGCGATCGCGATCGACGTGGACCTCGGTTGGCCACGGCATGTTGTCCGGCCCTCCCGCCATGCAGGCGCGCTCCAATTCGCGCAGTTGCTCCGGCTTCACACCAGGCGGCAGGAGGAAACTGACGAGCCCCATTGCAGTCCTTCACCAGAGGTCCAAGCTATGCGCGCGATGGGTCCTATAACGTCCGACAACTACCGAACATTGACCTCTACGCCTCAAACGCCGGCAGCTTCTTCGGCACCGGCCGACGGCGGAAGCGGATGAAATCCGGCAGGCCGTCGGCGGCGATGCGGATCGGGACTTCCCCACGAAGCAGCGGGCCCGCGTAGCGTCGCAGCGCGTCCGTGATGTGCGTGCCGGGCGCGTCCATGAAGTCACGCGGCAGCTTCTTTACGCCGTTCGCCACCTCTGCCAGCGGGGCACTGCCCGTTGAACAACAGTACGGCGCATCGCTTTCGCGGAGCAGCGTGACCATGAAGCCGGTCGCGCCGGCCATGGCCCGGCGCACTGCTTCCCGGCCGCAAAGGTATGCTTCATCGCTATCCGTGCGCGAGGCGAAGTGCATGGCATTCCGCTGGTTGGTGCCGAGCTTATTATAACGGCACTTCACGCCGATTTCCTGTTCCACGACCCGTTGCAAAAGGTCGGCCACGCCGCCGAGCTGCGTGTGTCCGAAGGCGTCGGTGGCGAAGCGGCCGGCCTGGGCGGTGACATACGTACCCGCTTCGTCCGCGAGTCCTTCGCTGGCGACGATGAACGCCCTGCCGAGCCGCCGGAGCACGCCGCGCACATCCTCGACGAAGCGATCTAGATGAAAAGGAACCTCCGGAACATAGATCAAGTGCGGCGCGTCGTTCTCGTCGCGGCGTGCCAGCCCGCACGCAGCGGCGATCCAGCCGGTGTTGCGGCCCATCGCCTCCAGGATCGTCACCGTATCGAAAGTGTACATCGCTTCGTTGTCGCGGCCCGCTTCCATGACCGAAGTTGCCAGGAATTTTGCCACGCTGCCATAACCGGGGCAGTGGTCGGTGGCGACCAGGTCGTTGTCGATCGTCTTCGGCACTCCGATGACATGCAACTCATAGCGCTCGTCGGCGGCAAGTTTGTTGAGCTTGTCGGCGGTGTCCATCGAGTCGTTGCCGCCGATGTAAAAGAAGTACCGAACGTCGTGCGCCCGAAAGACTTCCAAGATGCGCTGATACTTGCCGCGGTCGTCGCCGAGTTTGTAGCGGCACGAGCCGATGGCGGCGGACGGCGTTCGCTTCAATCCCTCGATGGTGTCCGCCGACTCGGCGCGGAGGTCGAACAGGTCTTCCTGCACGATGCCAAGGATGCCGTTGTTGGCGCCGAACACTTCGCGGATGGCGTCGTGGCGGAGCGTCTCTTGAATAACGCCGCACGCGCTGGCGTTGATCACCGTGGTGGGCCCGCCCGACTGGGCGACGACCGCGTTGCCCTGAAGTGTCGCCATGAGAACGATTTAACCACAGGCCTCGGCATCGCACAGAGAAAAAGAACGCGGCGGCGGGGACGAGAGACGGAATGGAATGAAAGCTTCGGAAGGGTTGTGCGGCGTAGGACAATTATGAGGGGACCGGCGGTTGCAGGGCGACGATGCTGATGCCGTAGCGATCCGCGAGCGCGACGGTGTCGCTTTGGTCGATGACAATCGTTTTGTTCGCCTCGATGGCGAGCACGCGGCCGCCGGCTCTGTGGATGTTTTCGATGGTCGAACAACCGACCGTCGGCACGTCGAAGCGCATGTCCTGCTGCGGCTTGGCGACTTTGACGACGACGAAGCCGCCGGACGGACACAGTTCGCCGGCGCGGAGAATGGCGCGGTCGGTGCCTTCGATGGCCTCCACCGCGAGCACGGCCCGCTCCTTGACGGCGACGCTTTGGCCGACGTCGAGCCGGCCCATTTCCTTCGCCAGCTGCCAGCCGAAGTGGATGTCCCTCTCTTCCCGGGCGGTCGGCGTCCGGCGCGTCAATACTCCTGGGGTCACGAGCAGCTCCGGACAGAGGTCGAGGGCGGATTCAATACGCAGGCCGTCGGACGCGAACTCGTCGATCACGCCCAGCAACAAGGCGTCGTCGGTATTGTCGCGCCGCCGGCTCGAATACCAAAAACGAAGCGTGCGCAGGTCGGGGATCATACGCAACCAGCGAAACGGCAGGTGCATCGCGACTTTGTGCAGCTTCCCCGCCATAACCACGCGCTCGACCCGTTCGCGCTTAAAGCAGCGGATGACGCGGCCGATTCGAGCGATGCCGGTCCAGTAGAAGCGGTGCGCGAGCTGTGTCAACTCCGGCGCCGCCAGGCCGCGAATGCCGACGCATACCACCGGCAGACCGAGCTGCCGTGCCTTTTCCGCGAACAACACGGGGAAACGCCCGGCGCCGGCGAGGAGACCGACGGGACTGCGCGATGCTGCCGCGGGTCCCGGTGCGATCCTCGATCGGGGTGCGGTAAGGCCGTCCATACACAAATCCCGCGCGCTCAGGCCGCCTCTTCGTTCATGCCGAGCCGTTGTTTGATTTGCCGCACGTCGCGGCGCATGTCGGGCAGTTTTTCCAAGCAAATCAGCATGCGTTTCTGTTCGCGGACCGGGGTCGCCGGCGCGCCGAGGACGCACTCACCGGCTGGGACGTTCTTCGTCACGCCGGCCTGGGCACAGATGACGGCCCGGTCGCCGATGTGGACGTGATCGACGATGCCAACCTGCCCGGCGGCGACGACGTAATCGCCCGTGCTGCTGGAACCGGCGATGCCGACCTGGCTGATGAGGAGGTTGTGCCGCCCGATTTGACAGTTGTGCGCGATCTGAACCAGGTTGTCGATCTTTGTGCCTTCGCCGATGCGCGTCGCGCCGAATGTCCCGCGGTCGATGGTGGTGCCGGCGCCGATCTCGACATCGTCGCCGATCTCAACGCGGCCGAGCTGCGGCACCTTGACGTGGCGGCCGTCTAGAACGCGGTAGCCGAAGCCGTCGCCGCCGAGGACCGCGTTGGCGTGGACGATCACGCGGTCGCCGACGATCGTGTTGTCGTAAAGAACGACATTGGGATAGAGAATCACATCAGCTCCGATGTGGCAGTGCCGGCCGATGACGACGCCGCTATGAATTTGGCAACGCGTGCCGACAGTCGAGCCCTCACCGACGACGGCGAATGGGAACAGGCTGACGCCGGCGCCGATTGTGGCGGTCGGGTGTACGGATGACATCGGATCGATGCCGTGCGGGGGCGGCTCAGCCCGCCCGTGCAGATGGCGCACGATGGCGATGAACGCGTTCAGCGGATCCCCGACTTGAATGACGGTTCGACCCTCCAGCGCGATCGATTCCGGCGCCACGAACACGGACGCCTGGCATTCCTTCAGCGCGTTGGCGTGCTTGTTGTTTTCAACGAAAGTGATGTCGCCGGGCTGGGCTTCGCGCAACGTGCGCGCGTGAGAGATGACGAGAGTGCCGTCGCCCTGAATGTGTCCCTGCACCAGATCGGCGAGCTGCTGAGCGGTCGTGCTCACGCGTGCGTCCTTTCGTCCTTGAAAGTATTCGCCGGATGGCGCGGGTCACTCCGTGCGTAGCGCGGATGGTAGCCGAAAGCGCATCGGGCGAGCAATGCGAGTTTAGAGAACCTGTAGCCGCAGGCGGCTAGCGAGAAAACAGACATAGTGCGTTGGTGTAGTAGAGCTTTTCCAGCACGCCGGGAGGGAGATTCACGCCGCGAAGCGGCGGCGTCGCCGGCTCGCCGGCGGCAGGAACGAAATCGGGATCGGCGATCGGACTGCGGCCTTCCCAAGCGCTCTCCCACAGCGTTCGCTGCGCCCAGTAGCGGCTGACATAATGCTCGCGGGTCAAGTGGTGCCGCGTGACGAGGTCGGAGCCGAACAGGAAACGATCCGGGTGGCGGCAAATCAATGCACGAACGGCGTCGCGGCGCGGCGAGATTTCACGCACTTGCCACTTGGTCGCGCTGGTGTCAAAGCGCACGTGCGGATAGCGTTCGAGGAGCGCTTCGAGGTGATCGGGATGCTCCGGATCGCCTCCCATGTGCGCCCCGATCCAAGTTACGTCGGGAAAAAGGTTCAGCATCCGCTCGAAGCCGACATAGTGCTCCGGCTTGGCGCCGAACTTGGCGGCGTCGGCGTAGACGGTTTGAAACCAGCGATCCGGGTCGCCGACGTGGACCATGAAGACGTTGACGCCCGCCGCCTTCGCCCGCTTCACCGCTTCGATGCGCCACGGGGCATCCACGTAGAGACCGCGTTCCCGGCCGCGCGGCGCCGACCAGAATTTCAGGATGTCCACCCCCACTTCCAGGTAGCGATCGAGGAGGCGATAAGCCGCGTCGTCGGGCTCGTCGGCGGTTTTCTTGCTGATCGGGCCGTTGAAACGAAGACTGTCGCCGAAGCGCTCGCGGAGCGGCGGAATGTCATCGGGAAAGCACATCGAGTAGGTGCGGACAATGCCGAACTCCTCGGCGACTTGGAGCATCGTCGCGGCCTGATCGGTCGTCGCGCCGAACCCCTCGCCGCGCGGCGGACCATTCACGGGATCGTCGGGCCGGGTCTGCAAGACGTGGGCGTGAATGTCGATGATCGGGCCGCGATAGCGGAAGTGAGCCCGGTCGGAGTAGTCGATGCCCGTGACATTGTGCTCGGGCGGCGCCGGGGTGTTCGTCGTTTCAGTCATGGTCATGCCCCGTTTAGACGGGTCCCAGCGCTCCGCTCGGCGCAGCGCGGCGAATCCGGATTTAGAACAACACGGGCTTGCCCAGTTTCCGGCGCACCACCGTGAACTGCCCTGCGTGCATCATCGTGTGATTCGCCTGCAGGATGAACAGCGCTCCGAGCGTCGGCGCGAACTTCGCCATGTTGCCGACAGTCGGCTTGTCGAAGTCAGCGTCGCTCAACTTTGCCGCGTTGGCGATCGTCGCGCCACGGATTTTCTCGAATAGATCGAGGTACTGCGCCTTCGTGCCGAAGCCCTCGTTGGCGGCGGAACTCTCCTTGTTCAAATAACGCTCGGAGAATCCGGCGGCAAGCTCCGGGTAGGGATGCGGCAAGCCTTGGGCCGACATCAAGCCCCGCTCGGCGGCAATCACGTGCCCGAGCTGCCATGCGATGTGGTTGGCGTTCGGCGCCGGCCGCACGAGCAGGTCGGCATCCGCTAGGTCGCTGACGTACCAGTTCAGAATTTGCTGCGTCGAGGTCAGGGCGTTCTGGATGGCGGCTCCGGCATTCATTGAATCACTCCCATTGCCAGGGTTGAAAACGTGACGGCCCCGAAGACCGATTCTCACAAATTAACCACCGATAACCACCGCTAAATCGATTTTTCGCTCGTGGATCGATCCGCGTAAAGGACACGGCGACAGATAGTTATGGCACAAACACGGCAACCTTGTTGAAAACATCCCAACTTAAGAGTAACATCTCAATAACCCAAGCGTGGGCGATGTGGCCCCGTGGTGCGGCGCGTACCGTCACCGGGCGCGGCGAAGCAGAGGTCGTTCTTTGAGATGCGCCGTGCCGTCCCAGTTGCTCAGGCCGGCACGGCCTCGGCTT
>JBGQKZ010000109.1:0-22088 GCA_041499805.1 Gemmataceae bacterium | reverse complement strand
GATCGCTACGCACGTTGATCTCGAGACGTATCAGAAGAGTCCACGCGGCCCGAAAAAGCCGTGGCCCAAAAAAAGCACCTACCGCAACGGCGGTCATGTATCGACCCACAAACTACTTACGGACGGCGAACACTGACCTTGGAAGCCCTGCCCCTTCAGGGTTGCCGATCGCGGCCGCCGGTTTCCGGGGGTTGCGCTCCGCTTAACCCCCGGCTTCGATCTCTAATCCCTTCGGGGTAGTCGGCAAACAACTGGGTCAACGGGCGATCTACTTTGAAGTTCGCGATGCCGGCGAGATCATCGACCTGGAATGACCGGAGGAAAGACGATGTCGAAACGAAGCGTCGAAACCCGCGCCGCAGAACTCCTAACCCGTGCGCAGAAGCTGGCCGAAACATCGGGCGTAACCTGGGTCGAAGCGAACAACGCCATCTACGGCCCCGGTGGACCGTTCGGTCGGTTGTTTCCCAGCGCCAAAGATCGAATGGCCTTTGCCAAAACGAAAGAGAGCCGGGTGATCGACCAACTCATCGACAGCCTGCCCGAACCGTCGGTTGGTCCGTAGCGGCGCGAGTACAGCGGCAAGTTCAATGTGCGCGTGCCGAAATCGCTCCACGCCGCTCTGGCGTGCGAAGCGGATGCCGAAGGCGTGAGCCTCAATCAGCTCATCGTGGCCAAACTGGCGCTGCATCTGCAAGCGCGCTGAGTGCCCCCAACGGAACAGCCGCCAGCCGCCGCCTCGTGCGTTGCATTCGTTACTTTCATGGCACGCTCCAAGGCCGGCTGCAACGGACTGCCCGGATCGTCTTTTTCTGCTGCTCATGCCGCAACTCATGTGGGAAAGATGGTTTGCGGGACGCACACAGAAAAACGACGTCGGAGCGGATTCGTTACACCCTTCCTCAAAAGTGACTTTCGTATGTGTGGGGGGTAATGTAAGTAATCCATTTTGAAAGCGAGCGGCTGGGCCCAAGGAGGGAACCGCCCATGTTGCCAAGCGGCTTCGCACTTGTTCGCGGTAAGATGAGGCGCGCCAAAAATCGTCTGGTCAGGCGAGAAAACGGTCCAGGCACGGCATCAAATCCATAGACGCGCCACGTTAGGGGCCGGGCATGCCGCGGATTGCACCGGAGGAGCTGGGCCGACTGTACCGCGAGCATGCGCCCGCGCTGCGGCTGTACGTGCGGCAATGGCCGGCGGGTGGTGAAGACCTGGTGCAAGACGCGTTCATCAAACTGGCCCAGCAGTCGCCTCCGCCGGAGCAGGTGTTGCCGTGGTTGTATACGGTGGTCCGCAACGGAGCGCTGGCCGCGGGTCGGGGCGAAGCCCGGCGACGTCGCCGCGAGGATCGGGCGAGCGCGGCGGAAACCTGGTTCGCCGCGACCGATGATCGCATCGACGGCGATGAAGCGTCGCGGCGGTTGGCGGAGCTGCCGTTGGAACAACGCGAAGTCGTCGTGGCCCGCATTTGGGGCGGGTTGACGTTTGACGAAGTGGCCCGGCTGGTCGGTTGTTCGCTGCCGACGGCCCATCGCCGTTATCAAGCGGGTTTGGCCGCGTTGCGAGAGAGGCTCGAAAGCCGATGGACATGCACACCCCCAATAACCAAGACGATCTGAGCGATTTGGAACGCCGGCTGTCCGGCTGGCGTCCCGGCGTTGAAGGTCTCGACGCCGACGCCATGCTCTACGCGGCGGGGCTTGCCGCCGGTCGGCGCGGAGGGAGTCGATTGGTTCTGCCGGCGATTTGCGGCGTGCTGGCAATGGCGGTCGTTGGTTTGGCCGCGTGGGGATTGAGCGAACACGCCGAACGCCGCGCTTTGGACGATCGCCTTGCCAAACTTCAGAGTGTGCCGAGCGCCCCAACAGCGCGATCGGAACCGATCCCTCCAGAGTCGCCGTACACGCCGTCGCCCTCCGCCTACTTCACGCTCCGCCGGCAGATGGAGCAAGAGCCAAACCGCTGGATGGTTTCGCTCCCGTCCAACGGCTCGTCGGCGCTCGAAGCGCCGCCGCAACCGGACATCTACAAAATCGGTCAAATCGACCGTTTGCTCGCCCAATGATCCGCACTGAACGAACGCCTTAACTCTTTACCGAAAAGGTACTGCCAATGATTCGACTGCGCTTCTGGTGCGCGCTCACGCTCGCCGTTCTCTCGGCGCCGGCGTTGCTCGCACAAGACAAACCCGCTTCGCCCTGGGTGATCGACCGCTCGCTGACCGTGTCGCCGCAGGGCGCGCCCGTGCCGGCGCTCAAATATCGGCTGCTGCCCCTCAGCTCGGAGTTGCATGAGGGGAACGCCGTGCCGATTTACCTGCGCCTGGCCCACGAGCAGGGCGACGCATCGCGGAAATACTGGACGGAGACACCCAAGAAGTGGAACGAGATGCCGCTGGATAAGGTGCCGCTCGACGAGGCCCGCAAGTTTCTCGAAGGGCAGCGCTACATGCTGCGCCAGCTCGAACTCGGCGCCCGCCGGCGCAACGTCGAATGGGATTACACGCTCGACGAGCCCAACCCCATTGGGCTGCTGCTGCCCGACATCCAATGGATGCGCAATTATCCGCCAATGATTATCCTGCAAGCGCGCGTGGCGCTGGCGGAAGGCGATTTCGCGCGGGCCACGCATCATCTGGCAACATGCTTCGCCTTCGCCCGCCACGTCGCCGACGGGCCAACGCTGATTCACAAACTGGTCGGTTTCGCCGTTGGTAAGGACTGCTTCAACGCCGTCGTGGAGTTTATGGAGCAGCCGAACTCCCCGAATCTCTATTGGGCGCTGACCGCCTTGCCGCGGCCGCTGATCGATCCACGACGGGCGCTGGAGTGGGAATATCAAATGCTCAAACTACAGTTCCCGGAGTTCACCGATCTGGACCGCGAACGGACGGCGGAGCAATGGGCCGCCACGTTGCGCGGTTTTCGCACCCAGTTGCATGAGCTTTCCGGGCTGGGCGAAGGCGGTAAGCCGAAAGTCTCCGAATGGTTTCCAAAGGATACTGCTCCTGGCGACCCGGCCGAGAAGTCGCCCGACCTCCCCGAGGCACGAAAGTTCGTTGCCCACACGCGCGGTCTTTCAGCGGAACAAGTCGCAGCCATGTCGCCGGCCCAGGTGCTGATGCTCCATATTGAAGGCACATACAACGAAGACCGCGACGACTGGTACAAGGGCGCTTACTTGCCGTACCCGGAGGCTCGGCCGATTCTCGACGCCGCCCTCAAGCGGGTTCGCGCGGCGCCCATAACGGAGGGGCACATCCCGGGCCGTCTTCTTCTACCGGGGCTGGACCGAATCATGTCGCGACAGGTCCTGTTTGAACGCAATCTGACCGCCCTCCAAGTCATCGAGGCGTTGCGAATGTATGCCGCTGCGCATGACGGCAAGTTGCCCGACAAACTCGCCGACATCACCGAAGTCCCAATCTCCAATGACCCCGGCACGGGCAAACCCTTCGAGTACAGGCGTGACAACGACATCGCCACGCTTTCGGGTCCGACGAATGAGCCGACGTGGACCGGCCAGCCCACGCACAACGGCGTTCGCTATCGCGTGACGGTGCGGAAGAAGTGATCGCAATACGACAAACGGCGTTCTTCTCATCGGAGCCTACGGCATGAGCGAGTTCGCCCCTCGCTTGCGCCGTGGGCTCCTGCCTGTGCTGAAAACAGGAATGCAGGAAAATGGTCACTTTTCGCTTGCACCGCGTGCGAACGCTCATTACGATCAATCCACTTTCCAAATCTCTTCGTGCGAACAGCGCACAAGTACGGGGTCGTCACCTCGTGGCGGAGTGGGATGAAGTCCGCGGAGCGGTTGTCATTGGTCGTCTGCCGGCTGAGAATTGCTCTCGTCCTGGGAGCGGTTTTGTGCCTGCGCGCCGCGAGCGCACAAGCCGGCTGCGGTGACTACGTCAAAATGGCGACCCACACTTCCGGTCCGACGACCGCCGAACCGATGCCCGAACATGCGTCGGTTCCGCTCCCAGCGAATTCGCCACATCCGTGCAATGGGCCCGGCTGTTCCCAAGCGCCGTGGTCCGCTCCCATCGCTCCGTCCTCCAACTCTTTGGAACGAGGGGAACGCTGGGGGTGCAGCGCGTACATGGAGACGGTTCCGTCCGCTAGGCCGGAAGCAGCACCGAATGACCCGTCGCCATGCGCGCCGGTTCGCCTCGGGTCCGAGATCTATCATCCTCCCCGAGTTTAACTTCCATATCGTCGCTTAACGAAAGGCAGCCGTCCCTCACGACTGAGGATCGTTGCGCGCGTGCGAACCGCACGCCGGCAACGTGATCTTGCGGCGTCATGTTTCGCCGATTGACCGGCGCCGCGCTGACGTGCGCAATCCTCGGCGGTTAGGTTCGGCTGCGCGTGCAGCTTGATTCGCGGGGCCACTGCCTTGGCGGACAGGTTGCGTACCATCCTGACGACTAACGCATCATCCTTCGTTTTCATCTGGGAGGGCCCTATGGTCCCGCTGCGCAAACGCTCCGCTTTTACGCTCATTGAGTTGCTCGTTGTCATCGCCATCATCGCGATTCTTATCGGATTATTGGTTCCTGCCGTGCAGAAAGTGCGCGAGACCGCCGCGCGTGCCAAGTGTCAGAACAACCTGCGGCAAATCGGCCTCGGACTGCACAACTACCACAGCGAATTCGGGACGTTTCCCGTCGGCTCCAACCCGAAAGGATTCACCGTCCTCGCGCTGATTCTTCGCTATCTCGAACAAGACACCATCTATACGCGGATCAACTTCTCCGTGCCGGCGAACAGCGCGGCGAACGCGGCGCCCACCGCGATGAGGGTGTCGACGTTCCTGTGTCCGTCGGACCCCATCAGCATCGGCATTCCGCAAGGGTGGCCCGGCAACAACTATTTCGCCAATTACGGCACCGAGCCGTGGTTTTTCCAGACGTCGCGGACGGCGAACGGCGTCTTCGGCCTTCGCGACAGCGACGGCATTCGGGTGACCGACATCACCGACGGCAGCTCCAACACGGCGGCATTCTCGGAGCTGGCCAAGGGAGATTACAACAACGCCAAGTACAGCCGCCCCGATTGGCTCAACGCCACCGGCGCCGGCGCGCCCACCACCATCGACCAAGCCTATACGCTCTGTCAAAGCATCGACCCAACTAACCTTGGCTACCAGTGGTTCTCGGCGGGGGCGGAATGGCTGAATGACAATAACACGGGGACCGCTTACATCCATTGCGGCCCGCCGAACAGCACTAACTGCGGCTTTCCCGGCAATCTTCGATTTTGCGTCAACGCCAACAGCTACCACATGGGCGGCGTGAACCTGCTTCTCTGTGATGGTTCCGTGCGTTTCGTCAGCAGCAACATCGCCCTGGACACTTGGCGGGCGCTCGGCACACGTTGCTGCCAGGAAGTGATTGGCAGCGACTACTAATGACGGCGGCGCGGCTCGTGTGCCGGCAAGGACACACCGAGCGTCGCATGGGTCGCGCAATCCCCAATAATCAGTGCCCTTTCATAAGGACCGTAATGCGATGAAGCATTTCTCTTGGCTTGTGGCTCTCGCACTTTGCCTTCTCCAAGGCTGTGGGGAAGCGGTCACGGAGAACGCGGACGCCGAACAGGCGGGCCCGGCCCTGCGGACCGCTCTGGAGGCCTGGAAAAGCGGCAAATCCGAGGGCGAACTTCGTAACCAAAAACCGCCCATCATCATGAATGAAGACGACTGGCGCTCGGGCAAGCGGCTGGTCGATTTCAAAATGGACCCGGCCGGCGCGCTGTTCGGCCGGCAGGTGCGCTGGCGCGTCCAGATTAAGCTGCAGGAACCGAGCGGCAAGACCGTGGACCGGCAGGCGACGTACATCATCGACACCGCGCCGCGCCTCGTGATTGTCCGCGACTCGTTCGCGTCGTAAAGGGAGGAATCGCACCGCAGGGGACGTAGAGGCCGGTAGGAAAATGGCTCAGGCTTGCCCATAATGGAGCGAGGGCCCACGACCATCGGTTTTGCCGCCATCTGCGTTCTCCGCGAGGAGTCTTTGAATTTCATTTGCTCGTCAGCTTGGAGACTGATTTCCATGAGGATGATCACGCCGATTACGGTGCTTGCACTTCACTTGGTTTTCGGCGCCGGCGGTCTGGCCGCGCCGCCCGACGAATCGAAAGGCCGCTCGATTCAGAAGCCGGTCGACACGACGCTGCGCACACAGCTCGCCGCTGTGCGTCGAATGGAGTTTGTTGAAATGCTCTCCGCGGTCGTGCGCGGCTCGCAGATGGGGCCGGGCGATGGCTGGTTTCACCCGAGCGAGAGCCGTTATACGTGGGCGTGGCTGGCCGAGCGCTGCCACGTCGAGCAGAAAGGGAAGATCGCGCGGAAGGACTTTCCGGGCGGAGCGGAAGTGTTCGACCGTCTCGATCGCAATCACGACGGCGTCCTGAGCGCGGAGGACTTCGATTGGTCGGAACGATCGCCGCTCGCCCGCCAGGGAATGCCCGCCGGACAGTGGTTCCGGATGATTGACAAGAACAGCAACGGCCGTATTTCCCGCGAAGAATGGGACGCCTACTTCGAGCGTGTTGCCAAAGGCAAGGCGTATCTTACGGCGGAGGACCTGCGCGACGCATTTCCGCTCGCGCCGCCGCCACGGCCGCCGAACGCCCCGAGGAACGAAGGCCCGACCGTCGGGGTGTTGCTCAAGGGCCTTTTGGGTGGCGAGCTCGGTTCGCCGTTCGAGGGTCCAAAACTCGGGCAACGCGGGCCTGACTTCACTCTGAAGACGCCGGATGGCAAGGAACAAATCACGCTGTCGCAGCTCCGCGGCAAGCCGGTGGTGCTCGTCTTTGGCAGCTTCACCTGAGGTCCTTATCGGTCCCAGTTTGGGGCCCTCGAAGAATTGCACCAGCGCTTCAAGGATCGCGTCCAATTCGTGGCCGTTTACGTCCGCGAGGCTCACCCGACCGATGGCTGGCGGATGGAGTCAAACGACAGGGCCGGCATTTCGCTGTCGCAACCGAAGGAGCTGTTGGAGCGTGTCGGCGTCGCCCAACAATGTTGCGCCGCCTTGGAAATCACGATGCCCATGGTGGTGGACGAGATGAACGATCGCGTCGGTCACGCCTACAGCGGCATGCCGGACCGGCTCTACCTGCTCGACAAGAATAGCAACGTCGTCTACAAGGGCGGCCGCGGGCCGTTCGGGTTCAAGGTCGGGGAATTGGAGCAGGCGGTGCTTCTGCATCTGCTCGATCAGCCAGTATCCGCACCTGTGACGGCGCCGGCGCCGAAGCTGCAAGGATGTCTGCCAATTTTGTCCGACGACGAAGCCTGGCGGCGCCTGCCGGCGTTGGAGAAGGGGACCCGGCAGCCACTCCCCACGTGGGCGCGGGCGCTGGCCGCCACCATGCCGCGCACCACGGCCGCGATGCTGGAGTTGGACGCACTGCACCATGAACACAGCCCGTTGCCCCCAGGCTTGCGAGCCAAAATGCGCTGGGTCGCCGCCCATGCGAATGGTTGCGTTTACAGTGAGGCGGTGGCTGCGGCAGATCTCCGCCGTGCAGGAATCGTGGGCGCCGATATTGAAAAACTGGCGGGCGAATTTCGCGGACTGCCTGACGTGGAGCGCGCCGCGCTCTTGTTCGCGCGCAAATTGACCCTCGCGGCGTCAACCGTCACTGACGCCGAAATGACGTGTTTACGCGACTGCTACGGCGACTGGCAGGTCGTCGCGATGGTGTTGTTGGTCAGCTACGCAAACTTCGAGGACCGGTTGTTTCTGTCACTCGGTGTCGCGCCCGAAGCCAGCGACCCGCCGCGACCGCTCGATGTGCGTTTTGCCCGCGACCCGTCCTTAAACCGCCATGTGCAGGCGCCGGCACGAAAGCCGCCGGATGACATGGCCAGATCGGGCCCCTCGCGCATCACGGACCAGGAATGGCTGGCGCGCAGCTACTCCGAATTGCAGCAAGCTCTCGACCTTCAGCGTGAGCGGTCGCCTCGCATCAGGGTGCCAACGTGGGAGGAGGTGCTCCGTGGCCTGCCGCCCGGCGCCCCCGCGAATCGACCGTTGCGGATCAGATGGAGCCTGGTCTGTCTCGGCTACCAGCCGGAGCTTGCCGCCGGCTGGTCCGCGTGTACGCGGGCGTTCGGCGAAGAGGCGAGGCAGGACCGCGTTTTTGAAGAGAGTTTGTTCTGGGTGGTTACGCGCACTTTGAACTGCTTCTACTGAATGGGGCACTGCGAAATGCTGCTCGCGGTCGCGGGCCTCGATTCTCAGGCGGTGGCGGCGCGCACGGGCCAGCTCGCCGACGGTGACTGGTCACGCTTCAGCCCCGCGGAGCAGGCGGCTTTCACATTTGCCCGCAAGCAGGCGCAAGCGCCCGCCTCCGTGGGCCCCAAAGACGTTCAAGAGTTGGTGCGCCATTTCGGGCCGGAACGGGCCGTTGATGTAATCTGGTGGGCATGCCGCTGCCATTACATGACGCGCGTGGCGGACGCCTTCCAGCTTCCCTTGGAGCGCGACAACGTGTTCGCCTCCCCGACTCGCGCCACGAGCAAGGCGGATAAACCGTAGCCACTCGGAAAGCTGATATTCATGTGCTGGGGTGCTCCGTGTTCGTCCGAGCTGGACGCCGCACGGATCTGAAGCATTTCCACGCTCCAGCGACGCAATTTAATGCCACATCAAAACTTCGCCGACTTGACAAAAAAAGTGGCGGGCATCGGCCGCATTCGCGCTAAAGAGGAGTTATAGTAGCCAAAGAGGGAGCACGTGCGGTGCTCTCTTGTGGGCGTGCCAAGGGCATGCTCGCCGACGCCAAGACGTGGCATGATCACGCCGCGTTTGCACAGAAGACGAGCGCTGGGACGCGCCTCCCCGACAGTCCCCGCCGTGCAATCCTCGCCGTGAGACTCGACGACACGAGGCCGTTGCCACACGCCCGGGAAGTGTATTCCCGGGGCGCCAAGTCTTGAATCCCACGCGCGTGCAAGGGCGTCCGCCGGGGCGCAACAACTCCAATGGCTGCCGCCGTCACGGTCCACGACGGACAACGCATTTCGAGCTTGTTCGGGATCGAGGGGTTCAAGCCCGCGGAACCGCGGAACCTCGAAGAGACCGGCCTGAGTGAAGCACTGCTCGAGTCCCTCATCTGTAAGCAACTGGCCGCGGTTGGCAGTGCGACCGGTCGCGACCTATCCGAGTACTTGTGCTTGCCGTTCGGCGTGTTGGAAGCGCGCTTCCAGAAACTCCGATCGCGCCAGCTGGTGACGCACAAAGGCGGGGCGGCCCTCAACGACTTCGTTTACAACCTTACCGAACAAGGGCGCGAGCACACCCAGGCGCTGCAAAACGCCTGTGCTTATTTCGGCCCCGCGCCGGTGCCGCTGGTGGACTATGTCAACGCGGTGGACGCGCAGTCGATCACCGCGGAGGCGCCGCGGCGCAGCCAGCTCGAAACGGCGTTCCGCGATATTTGCGTGAACCCCAGTATGTTCGCCCGCCTCGGCCCCGCCATTAATTCCGGCGCAGGTCTGTTCCTGTACGGCGCGCCGGGCAACGGCAAAACAACGCTCGCCGAGCGTGTCACGCTCTGCTTCGGGCATGAGATTTGGATTCCCCGCGTGTTGCTGGCCGAGGGCGAAATCATCAAGCTGTTCGACCCGGCATACCATCACGCGGTCGCCTCTTCACCACGACGCATCATTCGCCAGGAGAACCACGACCACCGTTGGGTCAAGATTCGCCGTCCCACCGTCGTCGCCGGCGGCGAGCTGACGATGGCCAGCCTCGAAATGCGCCACAACACGACGACGAATGTCAGCGAAGCGCCGTTACAGCTCAAGAGCAACTGCGGCTCGCTACTGATCGACGACTTTGGCCGTCAACGCATGAACCCGCTGGAGTTGCTCAACCGCTGGATCGTACCGCTGGAAAAGCGCTACGATTTCCTGGTGCTCGCGTCCGGCAAGACGATCCAGGTGCCGTTCGATCAGCTCATCATCTTCTCGACGAACTTGGAGCCAAACGATCTGGTGGACGAGGCGTTCCTCCGCCGGATTCCGTACAAGATCAACGTGCCGGACCCGGATGAAGAGGAGTTTTTCAAGCTGTTCGAGCTGAGCGCGCCGGCCGTCGAATGCCAGTACAACGTCGAAGCCGTGACGTACCTGCTGGAGCGCCATTATCGTCCGAGCAATCGCCCGATGCGCCGCTGCCACCCGCGCGATCTGTTGCAACAAGTCCGGAACTATTGTGCATACATGGACCTGCCGATCGAGATGCGGCCGGAGTATTTCGACCTCGCCGTGGAGAATTATTTCACCGTCGTTCGTTAAGCGCGAGACCGCCCATGGTGACCGAGCAACAACTGGCGTACTTGGAGCACTACCCCGAGCAAGACAAGGCGCCGCACCGTGTGCTGATTGATCAGGAACCGTTCCGCATTGGCCGCAATCCGGCGGCGCATTTCGTCATTTACTCCACTAAGGTTTCCAAGGAGCACGCCGAGATCTATCGGGTTGGCGGCGATTACCGCATCCGCGACATGGGCAGCCGCAACGGCACGTTCGTCAACGGCATCAAGATCGACGGGCGTGCGCGCTTGACCAATGGCGACATCATTCATGTTGCCCACGCCGAGTTTCGCTTCTCCGTGGACACCCCCGGTATGCTCGACGGTCCGCCCACCAACACGACCGATCCCGTGCAGAGCGTTCTGCCCTCGAGCCTGATCCGCGGCGGCGAGCGGCTGCGCGAAATGCTGTCGCAGCAAGACGTGACGACACTCTTCCAGCCGATTGTCAATCTTGAGTCCACGGAGGTCCTCGCCTACGAGGCACTCGGCCGCGGCAAACATTGCGAGTTGAGCGCAAGTCCTGTAGAGCTGTTCCGTCTGGCCGATCGGTGCCGGATGTCCGCGGAGCTGAGTCGCACATTTCGGCTTAGGGCCATCGAACAGGTCGATCTGCTGCCGAGCGGCGTCCATGTATTCTTCAATTTGCACCCGGCGGAGATGACCGATCCGGGCCTCATCGACTCGCTGTCCGAGATGCAAGCGGCCCTCAAGGGTTGCCGACGGATGGTGGTGGAAATCCACGAGAACGCGGTGAGCGACGCGACACGCATGCGGCGGCTCTATGACCAACTCAATCAAGCCGACATCGGCCTGGCTTTTGACGACTTTGGCGTCGGTCAATCGCGCTTTCTTGAACTCGCCGAAGCGCCGCCCGATTACATCAAGCTCGACAGAAGTTTGGTTCACGGCATCGACCTTGCGGAGGCGCGGCAGGAATTGGTCCACGCCATGACGCGCGTGGCGCGCAAGTTCGGCGTCCAAATCATCGCGGAAGGGATCGAAACTTCGGACGAGGCCCGGACCTGTGAGGCTCTGGGCTGTCAACTCGGGCAAGGATTCCGTTTCGGGCGTCCGGTCCCGGCGGGCCAGCTCGCCGAGTGGTGTGAACTCGCATAGCTCTCTGTGGCGCCCGGTTGACTGCCCAAATGGAAAACACGCGGGACAGAAAGCGTCAAGGTTCGGGAGCGGGTGCGGGTGCGGCCGGCAGCGGCTCCAGGGGAGTCCACGCCACATCGGTGCGCGTCATTATCCGCTGGGCTGCTTCCGCATAAGCGGGCTCGCCGCCGGTAATCGCGGCCGCTGCCTTGGTCCACGACACATGCGCCGCCTCAACGCAGATCACCAGCTCTTCTTGCGAACGAACTTCTGTCAGCGGCAACGTGGGAAGTGTACGCGCGACGAGGTCCGCTAGCGCGGCGCCCGCGGCGCTCTTGGGCGCGGCGAGCACGAGATGTTGCCAACCGGCCGGCGGTTCCAACCGCGGGATCGCCGCGCGATAGTATTTCCGCAGCGCTTCCGCGGGGTCGGAATGGGCCTCGAGAAAGAGCTTGGCTGCGTCCGTTTCCGCGAGTTCCGTAAGCACCTCGGCCTGGACGTGTGCTCGCAGCGACTCGGCGAGCGCCATACTGGCGTCTTGATCGCCGCCCGTCATCCGCCAGATGCCGCCCTGCGGATTGAGGACTTCCATCTGAAAGGTCTCGTCAATCTGCCGCGTCGCTTCGGAGGATAGTCTGCTTTGGAGTACGTCCGCGGCTTGGGCGACCGTCTTGGCGCCGCCGGGGAACAGCTCAATTTGCTCGCCGGCTAGTGCGGGCGGCGCCGGCTCGGCCTCCTCGGCGGAGGCGGTGAATGAATCCACCAGCCGTCCTAACCGTTGCCGACACAGGGCCAGGTTCACGTTAAAATTGGCGATTTGCCCCGACACCGCCGAAAGCACTCCGACCGCATTCTCCAGTGCGACTTCCAGAAGCCGCAGCCAGCAGTAACTAACGACGGCCTGGTCCTGGTCGGCGCCGGATTGCCGTCGGCCAATGCCCAGCCAGCGCAAGCTCACGGGAACGCGGCTCGCCAGATCGCCGGCCTGAAGCCGCTCACGAGCGGCAATACGATGGGTGTGGACCTGATCCCACTGTGTGCGGCCGATCTCCGTCGCGGATTTGAGCTGCTGCACGAGCCAGCGTGCGGAACGATCCGCGGCCTTGATGCGCTTCCGCGGGTCTTCGACCATGCCGACCAACCACGCTTCCATCTCTCGACCCAGTCGGGCCCCCGTCTCCTCGGCCTGCTTGCGCACGGCGGCCTCGAAGGCGGACCCAGGCGCTCGGTTTGGATCGAGCCGATCGCGGCCCGCGCCGACAAGCCGGTCGACTTTTTCCAGCAGCTCGGCAATCCATTCGCCCGGTGCGGACGACATGGGCACGTCCGCTAGGAGTTGACGAAACTGTGCATCGGGATCAAGCCGCCAATGGGCGCGGGCGGCGCTGTGGAGCTGGCCGGCCAACGCTTCCGCATCGAGCTCCGCCATGCAAGGCGGCGGCGTTGTGCCGATCTGGGATCGTGGACTCGTGGTGCGCTCCGATTCACCGAGCCAACGAAGAACCAGTTGCCGGCACACCAGCGCCGCCGTCGCGTCGGCCAAGCGCTGTCGGGGAAAGCCGATGGTCACCAATCCAAACGTGCGCAGCGGGTTGGCCTCGCCCGTTCCAGGATGCCCGCGGCTGCCGGCGCGTTGTTGCTCGAGCTGTTGGCCGCCCGGCGTGGCCGCGTTCAAATACAAGTATTCAGCGACCGAGTTGGCGGCGGCGTCGGCCTCCGGATCTTCCAAGTTGTCGCCCAGATGAACGACATAGCAATCCGAAAACGGCGCGACTCCGGGCGCCGCCGCGGCCAGCCCGTCCGCTGGGCTGCCGGGATAGACGGCGTCGGGGCGACTAAAATGATGTAACTCGGCCAAGGTCGCGTAGGCGGTGGCGCGGGCTACGTCGCTATCGGTAGTGTTCGGGCGGGCCGCGTAGAGCAGCAAGCCGCGCACGCTCTCGCTGGGCGCTTCCAGCTCGCCGAGCGCCTGGCGCGTCGCGTAGGCAAGGTCGTTGACCATGCCGCCGCTCGTGCTGCCCGAGAGGGACGCGACCAGGAACACGGTCGGCGGGTCGGGGCTGACGGTCAAGCCGGTGGCGCGAGCCGTAGCTTCCTTGGATTCCGCGCTGGCAATTTGCTCTAAGACTTCCCGCAGCCGGGCGAGCAATTCCGCGGCGTGGTCCACGAGAGCCAACCGTCCCAGCGGCCGCAAGCCTTCGGTTTGCAGCGAGCGCGGAATGTTGTAGAGCCACCGACGATCGAGCCAACGCAGCAATTCTCGAGAGCGATCGCGGTAATGCTCAGGGCGGTAGAGCGGCACCGACAGCGTCTCCTCCGCGGTCAACGCTTCACCCGGATCGCCGTCGCGCGCCTGCTGGAGGGCGGCGCGGTCCACGTCGAGCAGGAGCATGTGAAAAACCGGGACGGCGGCAAGCGACCCGAAGCGCTTGTGGAGCCGCCGCCGCAAGCGCCGCAGGACACGGCCCGCCAAGCCGCCGACACCGAGGAACAGCACGGGCCGCACCGGCGTGGTCTGCGGCGGCGTGAGCCGAACCTTGTCCGATGGGGTGGGAAGCCGCACCTCAGCGGGGCTGAACGCGGTGACGGCCACGTCCGTGTCGACGTTCAGAATCTCAGCCTGAGCCGCCGCCGAACCGGGGGCCGGAGTGGCGCTTACCCGCGTGGACGGCGGCGCCTCCCGCGTAGGCGGTGCGGCCACGGGCGCCGCCAGTCCGTGGACCAGGTGATCTACCATCTCCCGGCAGCACGTAAATCGCTGGTCCGGAACCTTGGCCAGCGCACGCCCGATTACCGCGCGGTCCTGGAACGGGAGCGGATCGAGCATCGGCGGGCTGGTTGTGTGCTGTGCGGCAAGCTGATACGCCGTTGTGCCGGGGAACGGCCGCACACCCGTGAGCATCTCCTGGTAGACGACGGCTAAGCTGTATTGATCGCTGAAACGGCTAATACGCCCGTCGAACGCCTCGGGCGGGGCATAGATCGGCGTTACGCCGCCGGTCGCCGTCACCGAGGTGCCTTGCAGATCTTTGACGAGCCCAAAGTCCGCGACCTTAATGCGGCCGCCGACCAGGAGCAAGTTCTGCGGCTTCACGTCGAGGTGTTGCAAGCCGTAGTGGCTCGCCATGTAGTCAAGGGCATCGGCAGCATCGCGGAAATAACCGAGAAGCTCATCCCGCGAAATACCCCGCTGGCCGCTCGCGCGACAGGCCTGGTAGCGCTCGAACAGGCTTGAATCGGCCAGCTCTGTGACGATGAACAGCTGGCCGTCGAGAATCTCGAACCGTTCGAGCGAAAGAAGGAATGGGTGCCGGACTTCCTTAATGCGGCTGAGGGCCCGGAGTTCCTGATCCGCCCGAGCCTCGTTCATGTGGCCATAGACGATCTTGATCGCCTTGGCGAGACCGCCGGGCGCGGTGACTTTCCAAACCTCACCGAAGCCGCCGGTTCCCAACCGGTTGAGCAATTGGTAGCCGGGGATCGGCTCGCCACCCTCGAAGGGCATGAAAGACATGGTTGAGGCGACCTAATGGACAAACATCAAGCCATTTCTGTCCCCACTATCCTAATCTGAAGTTCGCCAGGATGCCAGCCAAGTGGAAGAATAGGCGTGCGTTCCTGTGTTTGCGTTCCCGCTTGAAGACGTTTTCTCCGAGCGCCAGAATCGGATAGTGTTCGGGAGATTGACGGATAGACGAACCATTGGCGCGCAAAAAAAGGAGCCCGACACTCCACTTGCCTGGGGGGTAGGCAAGTACAGGCAGGCTCCGGGTTTGGAGGGCCCCTGGATGCGGGGGGGGTGAAGATCAGGGGCTTCTCCGTTCCGCTTTCATTATTCGATACGCGGTCAAGGGCCGGAGGGTTCGCACAATCAACACTCAGCAGAAGAAGCCGATGAGGTTGCCTTTCCCTGCCTGCTGATTCCTGACTCTGCCGATGCCTAAAACGCCTATCCCAGCTCGAGGTCTTCCCGCACACGTCCGAGTTGGCGTTCGGCAATGACGAGCCGGTCGTAGAAGACTTCGACGGCGCGGTCGCGCGCTTCAGCCGAGGTGCCAGGCATGGTGGCGACCTTGGCCATGAAGTGGAGATAACCCTGGATGCGTTCGCCGAGGGCCTTGATGTGTTCGAGGCGTTCTTCGGTCGTATAAGGCTGTGTGTTCAAGCCGAGATCGGGCGGGGTTTCCAAGGCGGTCGGCTTGGTGCTGCGCGCGGCGGTTGCGATGACGGCGCGAGTTGTACGCCGGGCCTTCACGCGGGCCGCAGGACGGGGCTTCGTTTTGGTAGGCATGGAAAAAGTTCCGCAAGAGGTCGATCAATGAAGGTCTTTCCAGCGAGGCATCCCGCCGTAAGAGAGGCAGAGAGAAACGGCAGGCACGGTCTCACCGCGGTTCCGGGCAGAGTGGTCACGGACCGTTCGCCGCATACGCGGGCTTCCGCGCGGTCGGTCCATCGACGGGGCTGAACCACTGTTCCGTAGGCGAAAACCGCTTCGGAATTCCGATCCATTTCCCCGGGGAGTCCTTACACGCTGCCCATTAGCTTGGCTTTGCGAATGGCAGCCTGTTTTCGGAGTTCGGCGCGGCGCCGAAGTTCGCACGGCTTTTCGTAATACTTTCGCTTTCGCAGTTCTTTCGTCAGGCCGCTACGTTCAAGCAGTTTCTTAAAGCGCCGCAAGGCCGCTCCGATCGGTTCCCGATCGTGGACGCGCATCCGTAAGGACATATGTCGCCTCAGTACTCCTCCCCTTCTATTCGAGAAGGGATCAAAACTCGACTTGTGCGGGGCTCGGTTCGTGCCACCGTGGTTCACGGCCTGCCGCGCGAAATCAAGCTCCCCGCCGACGCGCCTCTACCGGTCTGATGCCTGTCGTAATCGACAGAGACCCATCTGGTGAAGGGAAGAATGGTCGGAATGGGGGCCAGTTTCCGTATTCTAGCGAACGGAAAACCCGCTGGCTACAGCGGATTGATGCGGTGTGTGAGAGCGCAAAGCGGAAAGCGCTGCGAGCCCGAACGGCAGCGGTCGTCAGGAGAGTAACACAAAGGTTGATTGTGTCACTTTTTGGCGCTCTTCGTGGGGCAGCGGCTGCGCCTCGTCGAGACGCAAGGCATAAAGCTGATGGGTCTTGCGTCAAAAACGACAGCTGCGATTTTCCAAAGTACGGCGCAATTCTCATGCGCGGGCTCTTCGCGCCGAATAGCGCTCGCTGAGCAATACCCGGACCAATGCTCCAAAACCGTGATGGTCCGCCATTCGCGCCTGACCGTCACGGTTTCCACACAAATCTGACGCAGGCGGTCACGGCTTACTTCGTTCCGTGTTGCTTCAGAAACGCCGCGATCAGCCCATCCGGCGTTGCGCCCTCCTGAAACGGCACGCTGAGCGTGCGTGCGTGCGCCTGCAACGCGGCGGACTTATTGCCCGGCTCGTTCGAACGGTAAGGAGATGTCACCCGCAACGGCTCGCCCACGCCGACGCCGATCGCGAGCGTGATGCGGTCGCGCCGCTGGTCGACGCTGAGCGGCGTCTCGGTGAAAAACGTCTCCAGCGTGTCGAAGTCCTTCAGCGTAGCCTCAATCTGGCCTTTCAACGGCAGCTTATCCCGGTTGTCTTTTCGGTTGTTAACAATTGTTGTGCCGTTCGCCTTCTCCGGCGTCGGCGGGTTGACCAGATCGCGCAAGTTCTTCACGCCGAGGTCTTCCAAAAACTTCCGCTTCGTCATGGCGAGATATTGCGGGGAGCCGGGGAACGTGAAACGGACCCGGCCCGGCTCCAGCTGGAACCAGGCGTGTTTCTCGGCAACGGCTTTCTTGAGCAAGGCGATCGTCGCCTCGTCGTACTCCTTTGGTGGTTTCTTAAGCTGCTCGGATACCGAATCCGAGACCATCGCATTGACGCCGTCCACGAACTTGGTCGCGTTATGAACAACGAGCGTCTGAGCGGCGCCGAGATAGTTGTCCTTACCAACGAAGAAGATCGTTTTCTGAATGTCCAAATGCTTCTTCAAAAACTCGCGGCGGTTCTGTCCGGAGTCGTTCTTGCCTTCCTCGGGCGGCGCCCAGCCGACGGCAAAGAGCGGGTGTCCGAAATAGAAGCCCTTCGCTTCGCCGAAGATCGCGGTCAGCGCCTTGCGCGCCGTATCGAGGTCGCTCTCGCCCTTCCCGGCGACGTGCAGTCCTTCGTAAACAAACAGCACACGAACCTCGTCCTTTTCCGGCCGAAAAACGGCGACGGCGGATTCCTTGTCGAAATCCAGACAGCCCGTGCAAGCCAGGGCAAAGAGCCCCGCAAGGAAGGGAAGACGGAGTCGGTGCATGGGAAACCTCCGACGGGCGATTCACCCGACAGACGGCCACGGAGATAGGATGCAAGCGCGGGCAGTTTATTCCGAAGTCGGCGCCGATTCGAGCAATCCTGCCAGCAATTCCGCCGGGTGCAGAGCCTTCCGACCGGTGAAGTGTTCAATTTGCTGCCGGCACGAGAAGCCGGATGCGACGATCACTGTGTCGGCGTCGGCCGCACGAACGGCGGGGAAGAGTTTCAGTTCACCAATTTGCCGTGAAATCTCGTAGTGTTCTTTCTCGTAGCCGAAGGAGCCGGCCATGCCGCAGCAGCCGGCGTCAAGGTCGATCACTTCCGCGCCGGGGATACGGCGGAGGAGACGGAGCGTGGGTTCGACGCCGACGAGAGATCGTTCGTGGCAGTGCGGGTGGACGAGAATACGCTTGGGACCGGGGCGGAACGAGAACGGGCGCGGGGCGCGGGGCGCGGGGCAAAGGGCGAATTGCGGCGGACTCGGTACTGAGTACGGAGTACTGAGTATTGAGTCCTCAGCATTACGTGACCCGTTGCCGGAGAGGGTGGAGTCCAGAAATTCGTCGAAGGTGTGACAGGCAGCCGAGACGACCTTCGCCTTGCGGCGCAGGTCGCCGCGGACCAGGGCGGGGTAGTCGTCTTTGATGGTGAGGATGCAGCTCGGTTCACAAGCCACGATGGGTCGTCCGGCCGCTGCCCACGAATAAAGACATTCCACATTGTTTTCTGCGTGCCGCGCTGCTTCGGCCAAAAGCCCGTTTGAAATCAACGGTCTGCCGCAGCAACGCACGCCCGACATGTCGTCTTCCGGTGGACCAAGCGATTCTTCCCAGCCCTCGAGAAAGCCGGTTCGCAGCCTTAGTCCGGAATCATGAAGCAGGTCGCACGCCGCCGCGCCGATGTGCGGCTCGTAGAACTTTATGAATGTGTCCGGGAAGAGCAGAGCGGTACGCGGCAAGTCATTCACGCCTTCCGGGAGTTGAGATGCGAGGAAGCGCCCCAGGAACTGCCGGTCCCAGGTCGCGCGCCTGGGCGGAACACGACGTCGATCGATTCCGAATAGTTTCTCGTTGAGCCAGCGGATCGCGCGGGCGCCTAGCATCCAGTTGAGTATCCTGGGCCGCCGCGATCCGAATCGACTGAAGCTGCCGACGTGTCCGAAAATCCAATTCCGCCACGGCAGCCCGTGCTTCTTGTAATACTGGTGTAAAAACTCCGCCTTCAGCCGGGCCATGTCCACGTTCGTGGGGCACTCGCTCTTGCACGCTTTGCATTCGAGACAGAGATCGAGAGCTTCTTTCACGGCGGGATCGGTAAATCCCTCCAGGCCCAATTGGCCCGTCATCGCCAGCCGCAACGTGTTCGCGCGGCCGCGTGTACTGTGCTGTTCGTCACAGGTCGCTCGATAACTTGGACACATCGAACCGTCGCGTTGCTTGCGGCATTCGCCAACGCCGGCGCAGAGTTCGGCCGCGCGCACAATGCCGCCGTCGGCGGAGAAATCGAACGTCGTCGGCACGTCCGGGGTGACGTAGGTCGCGCCGAACCGAAAATTCGTCGCCAAGGGCGGCGCGTCCACGATTTTGCCGGGGTTCAGCAGACCGAGCGGGTCAAAGGCGTGTTTGATCTCACGGAACGCCTGATAAAGCGCCGGACCGTACATCTTCTCCTGAAAGGGAGTGCGGACCAGGCCGTCGCCGTGTTCGCCGCTCAGGGCGCCGCCATACTTCAAGACCAGGGAAGCAACATCCGCGGCGATGGCCTCAAACTGACCGACACCGGCTGCCGTTTTCAAATTGATGACCGGCCGGACGTGGAGGCAGCCCACCGACGCATGCGCGTAAACGCCGGCGGTGGCGCCGTGGCGGCGGATGATCTCCAGGAACTCGGCGATGTAGTCATGCAGATGCTTCGGGTCGACCGCGGTGTCCTCGACAAACGAGATCGCTTTCGCGTCGCCTTTTTCCGCCATCGACAGCCCAAGGGCGAGCTTGCGTAGCTTCCAGATGCGGGCTTGCGCCGCGCTGTCCGTCGCACGGACGTAATGGTTGCCGCGGTCGTGCCGCTTCAAGTCGGCTTCCAGCGCGTCAAGTCGCGACGGGAGTTCGGCGGCGTTGTCGCCGTAGAACTCAATTATCAAAATGGCCCCCGGATCGCCGTGCAGGAAGTCGCGCAGCCGAGATGCATCAGGGTTTAACTTCGTGCTGTCGAGTACGTAGCGGTCGATGACCTCAAGTGCGGACGGACCGTGCGTGAGGACGCCCGGAGCGGCGGCGAGGGCGTCGAGCAGACTGGTAAACTGAACAACGAGCAACGCTTTTGCACGCGGCAACCGGAGGAGCCGGAGCTTCGCCTCCAGCGTGACGGCGAGCGTGCCCTCTGAACCAACGAGGAGCGGCGTCAGGTTAAAACCACTCTGATGATCGTGGGCAAACGGCGTGAGGTCGTAGCCGCCGACGCGCCGCAAGATCTTCGGATAGCGTCGGTCGATCTCCCCGGCGTGCTCGCCGGCGAGCCGGAGCACCGTGCGGTAGCAGTCGCCTTCCCGGTTTCGCTGCCCACATTTCGCGTCGAGTTCCAAGTCATTGAGCGGTCGAATGTTCAGCACGCTGCCGTCCGCGAGCGTGACTTTCAATTCCAAAACATGGTCGCCGGTCTTACCGTGAATAATCGAATGCGTGCCCGAGGAATTGTTCGCGATCATGCCGCCGATGGTCGCGCGGTTCGACGTGGAAATGTCCGGCGCGAAGTGCAAGCCGTGTGGCTGCAAATGCAGATTCAGCTCATCGAGGACGCAGCCGGGCTCAACGCGCGCCCACGCCTCAGCGGCGTTGATCTCGAGAATGCGGTTAAAGTGCTTGGAGCAGTCCAAGACGACGCCGGGCCCGATCGCCTGCCCCGCCTGCGACGTGCCGCCGCCGCGCGCGGTGAGAGGGATGCGGAAACGCTCGCAGGCCCGCAGCGTGGCGAGAATGTCACCTGCGGTTTTTGGGAGGATGACGCCGAGCGGCACGATTTGGTAGACGCTGGCGTCGGTCGAATAGAGCGCACGGCTCAGGCGGTCGAAACGAGCTTCACCGCTGACGGCGCCTGCCAATTCATCGCGCAGCCCGGCAACATCGACAGCGCCATTGGCGAGCGCCAGCGGGGTCATGCGTGCAGGTCTCCGGTCGTCGCTCGCGACCGCAAGCGGCACGCACACATTGATAAACACAAAGCCCCCGGGTTGCAACCCGGGGGCTTTGTTCTCGACGAGCTTTCCCGCGCCGCGTCCGTTGCAAGCGATGGGCGATACGGCTCACTTCTTTTCGCAGCGCACGTCCGTGGCGATCAATTTGTCGCCTTCCTTGCGGTAGGTGATGGTCGCTTCATCGCCCGCCTTCAGATCGGTCAGTTTCGCGGCGGGATTGTCGGCCGTCGCGATTTTGACGTTGTCCGCTACTTGGAACGTCCAGTCCTTGGCGTCCTTGTCGGTGAATACGAACTCGTTCTTGTCGGCCGAAACGCTCTTGATCTTGCCCTTCGTCGTGTCGGCCATCGCCGGTGCGGCGATGGAAATGATCACGGCCAGGGCCAGCATAACGAGCAGCCACTTCGGTAGACGGATCATGGGTGTCAATCTCCTTACTGGTGAAACCCGCGGTCGGCCCACTCCCCGCGAGCAGGCCGTTGCCGCCATACGAGACAGACTCGGATCGAACGCGAGAACAGCTCGGCGTCCTGCGTCGCCGTGGCCGGCCGGCCACGGCGCTGGTAGAGGGACGAATACTCAACTATTGCAAACATCGCGCCAGTCTGCCCGCCGTATTTCGGTTGCGAACAATCTTACGGTTTCGGCTGCGCCACGCTTCGACGCGCGGCTCGAAGCGTCGTGGCGCCACGCCCGTGCGCACAAGAATGCCGAAGTCGCGCGGCATTTTGCCACTTCTCGGGGTGAACAAAGGGGAAGGTCAAGCACAGGAGTGCGCACCGCGATGCGCGAGCGGCAAACGAACACTCGGCAGATGGAACAACAACAAATCACTGCATAAGCAGGAGCGCGGGCGTCGGGCTATTGAACCGCGCCGGACGGAGGTCATTTGCGGCCTCATCCACAATCCGCGCCATCGCCGTGGGTTACGATGATTCGTTGCAGCGTTGCATTTCGTTGCACGGCTTCATTGCGACGTTGCATTTCCTTGCACGAGGGGTCCCGGTGGGCTTTGCAACGCATTGACCAAAAATGACCTCAATGCGTTGCAGGGGCGGGTAATTCGTTGCAGCACGGGGTGTTGCACTCGGTGAACGCTTTTCGCCTTCAATCATTTCACATGGGCGGGTTTCATTTCAAGTCTCGAT